>JAXHLH010000009.1:0-175040 GCA_034522415.1 Woeseiaceae bacterium | reverse complement strand
GCCGTGTGGTTGTCGCCGGCGCGCGATTTCGTCGGCAATGTTGCGCACTTCCAGGACGCGCGAGGCGGCCTTGAGATCGGCGACGAACGCGCCCACGCCGGCCACGCGCTCGACGTAGCCTTCGCTGTGCAATCCAACGCAGCGCCCGGTTCGCCGTCATGCGCGACACGTCGAAATCCGTGACGAGTTCGTTCTCCGACGGCACGCGATCCCGCGGCTTCAGTTCGCCCGCCGAGATGCGCGCAATGATCGCGTCCTTGAGGAGGCGATAGCGGGGCCTGACCGTCGCTGCCGTCACAATGCCTCCGCGAGTTCGCCGGCGACGTCGCGGACGACACGGGCAAACTCGGCGCGTGACCGATCACGGTCGATGTGCCGGCCGTCGACGACGCGCCAGCGCCCGTCAATCATGACGCGAGCCAGCGGCAGCGAGTAGCCGGAGAAGACCAGCGCGTCGAGCAGCGATTCCGCATCGTGCCCGGCGAGCATCGGGTCCTCGTCATCGAGCACCAGCAGGTCGGCCGGGCGCCGCGCTCCAGCCGGCCGGCCGTTGTCGTGCCCGCGGCGCGCGCCCCGCCCGCGAGCGCGAGTTCGTACAACGTGCGTCCCGTGTGGCGGCCCCGGCCGTTGTCGAGCGCGGCGACGTTGCGCCGTTCGGCGACGAGGCGCTGGCCGTATTCCAGCCAGCGCAATTCCTCGAACGGGTTGATCGAGATGTGACTGTCCGAACCGATGGCGAGGCAGCCGCCCGCCGCCAGGTAATCGGCGAGCGGGAACAGGCCGTCACCGAGGTTGGCCTCCGTGCTGGGACAGAGGCACACGGTCGCGCCGCTCGCCGCGAGCGCCGCGACTTCGTCGTGATCGACGTGCGTTGCGTGCACCAGGCACCAGCGCGCGTCCACGGCGTGGTTCTCGAGCAGCCAGCGGACGGGACGCCGGTGCCTTAAGGCGAGGCATTGCTCCACCTCGCGGCGCTGTTCCGCAATGTGCACGTGCATGGGCACGTCGTCGTCCGCCGCGACCGCGGCGATCGTGGCCAGCGAGTCCTCGCGGACGGCCCGCAGGCTGTGCGCGCCGATGCCGACCCGCACCGTCCCGGTCGCGCGGTCCCGGCAACGCCGGTAGTGCGCGAGGAACTCGTCGAGGCCGTGCCGGAAGCGTGCCTGCGCCGGCGACAGGGGCGCGTCGTCGAATCCGCCGCGTTCGTACAGGACCGGCACGTAGGTCAGCCGGATGCCGGCGTCCGCGGCCGCCTCGACCAGCGCGTCGAACATCGCGTCTGAAGTGCTGCCGCCGGGTCTCCGTGTGCAGGTAATGGAACTCGGCCACCGACGTGTAGCCGCTGGCCACCATCTCGGCATAGGCCTGGCGCGCGATCGCGGTGAGCCGCGGTGCGTCGATGACCGCGGCGAGCCCGTACATGCGCTCGCGCCAGCTCCAGAAGTTGTCGCGGTCGTCGGGACCGCGTGCCTCGGTGTGCCCGGCCAGGGCGCGCTGGAAGGCGTGGCTGTGGGCGTTGACCAGCCCGGGGATCACGACGCCGGCCACCGGCACGTCGGGCGCCGGCGCGGCGGCGGCGCGGACCGCGACGATGCGGCCGGCGTCGGTCTCGATGCGGACGTCGCGCCGCCAGCCGTCGGGCGTCAGCGCGTGGCGAGCGTAGAGGGAGGTCACCGGCACTCCGGGAGGTTGTATATACAGGTTGGCGCATGCTACCGTTCCGCCGTCCTTCATTGCAACCGGGACGCGACGACACCGATGGCCGAGTGGGACCTATTGCTGACCGACGCCCGGCTCGCGACGCTGGCGGCGGACGGACCGCCCTGGGGTGTCATCGAGGACGCCTCGCTTGCGATCAACGACGGCCGCATCGCGTGGCTGGGCCCGCGCGAGGCCGCGCCGGCGGCGACGGCCGCGCCACCCGCTCGCTGGCGGGCCGCTGGGTAACGCCCGCGCCTGATCGACTGCCACACGCACCTGCTGTTCGGCGGCGACCGGGCCGGCGAGTTCGAGCAACGCCTGCAGGGCGTCAGCTACGCGGATATCGCCGCCCGCGGCGGCGGCATCATGGCCACGGTCAACGCGACCCGCGCCGCGAGCGACGACGAACTGCTGCAAGGCGCCGGCCGGCGGCTCGCCGCGATGATCGGCGAGGGCGTCGCCACGGTCGAGATCAAGTCGGGCTACGGACTCGATCTCGACACCGAGCTGCGCTTGCTGCGGCTGGCGCGCCGGCTCGGCCGGAACTTCGGCATCACGGTGCGAACGACCTTTCTCGGCGCGCACGCGGTGCCGGCGGAGCACAGGGACGATCCCGACGCGTACGTCGATTTCGTCTGCGACGAGGTCCTGCCGGCCGTGCAGGCGGAAGGGCTTGCCGATGCCGTCGATGCGTATTGCCGAATGCATTGCCTTCACGGCGGCGCAGGTCGCGCGCGTGTTCGACGCGGCGAGCCGCTACGGCCATGCCCGGTGAAGCTGCACGCCGACCAGCTCTGTGACGGCGGCGGCGCCGCGCTCGCCGCGCGTTACGGGGCATTGTCGGCCGATCACGTCGAATACACCGGCGAGGACGGCATTCGCGCGCTGGCCGCAGCGGGCAGCGTCGCCGTGCTGTTACCGGGCGCGTACGTCACGCTGCGCGAAACGCAGCGCGCCGCCCGTCGAACTGCTGCGCCGCCACGGCGTGCCGCTCGCGCTCGCCGACCGACTGCAACCCGGGCACCTCGCCGGTCTGCTCGCTGCAGTCCGTGATGACGCTGGCGACCAGCCAGTTCCGCCTGACGCCCGAGGAATGCCTCGCCGGCACCACGCGTAACGGCGCGCGGGCCCTCGGCCTGCTGGCCGATCGCGGCACGCTGGCGGTCGGCAAGCGCGCGGATCTTGCCGTCTGGGACACGGCCCATCCGCGCGACCTGGCGTACTGGCTGGGCCTGAATCCCCTGCACGAATTGCTCGTGGCCGGCCGGCCGCTCGAACCTCCGCATGCTGAAACGCCGGCTTCGCCACCGTAGCGCTTCCCCTACAATGCCGGCAACGAGACCGCTGATCCGGGACCTGCCGACATGCGCCGATTTCGATTCAGGGACTTCATCGCAGCATGCCTGCTGGGCGTCTTGCCGCCGGCCGCCGGCGCCGCAATCGACCTGCGCGCCGCCACGGTCGAGCAGCTCGACAACGGCATGACGGTCATCCTGCTGGAAGACCGCAACTTCCCGGTCGTCAGCACGCAGATGCTGTATCGCGTCGGCGCGCGCAACGAATCGTTCGGCCAGACCGGCATCGCGCATTTCCTGGAACACATGGCATTTCGCAGCTCGGCCAACTTTCCCGACACGGGACTCGTGAGTTCGATCTACGCCGTGGGCGGCGAATGGCACGGCTACACGTGGACCGACGAGACCACCTACTTTGCCACCGTGCCGAAAGAGCACGCGGACCTGTTGTTGCGCATCGAGGCGGACCGCATGGCGCGTCTCGACATTGCCGCGAGCGACATGGAAGCCGAGCGCGGCGCCGTGCTGGCTGAAATGCACATGTACGAGAACTACCCGGCCTCGATGCTGATCGATGCGGTCATGTTCGCCTCGTTCCAGGCGCATCCCTACCGCAACAACACGATCGGCTGGGAGAGCGACATCGAAGGACTGACGCACGAGGAAGTCGTCGCGTTCTACGAGCGTCATTACAACCCCGCCAATGCCGTGCTCGCGGTCGTCGGCGATTTCGACCGGGAAACGGTGCGCGCGCGCATTGCCGGATTGTTCGGCGACATTCCGGGCGGCACGGCCACGCCGTTGCCGCGCACGGAGGAACCGCGGCAACAGGGCGAACGACGCGTCCGGCTTTACAGCGAACAGGCCGACTCGAAGCGCTTCCTTACGGCCTGGCGCGCCCCGTGTCGGCGCAGCCGTCCCGACTACGGCGGCGTTCCTGGTTTTGCAGGAGTCCTTGGGAGCGGGCTCCGGCGTCAATTTCCGCCAGAACGACTGGGGCACGCCGGTCGATGCCGGCGCCGTCCTGGACGGCGCCGCGGCGAGCGTTACGACCTGGTATCCGCCGTCGGCGCAACCCTACGTGTTCACGGTCGGCGGCACGGCGCCGGCCACGGCCGACGAAGCCGCCATCGAGCATGACATCGCCGCGCGCATCGCCACGCTGCGGGCGGAGCCGGTCGACGCCACGACGCTCTGCGCACGCCATCGCCGTACGTGCACGACCAGCTCGTGTTCGACGTCGCGACGACCGAGGATGCCGCGCACCAGCTGCGCGCATCTCGCCGGGCTGGGCGCGCTGGACGTGCTGCAGACGCTGCCGGCGCGCGTGGCCGCGGTCACGGCAACCGACGTGCAGCGGGTTGCGCGCGCGTGGCTCTACCCCGCCGCACGCACGATCGGCTGGCACGTCCCGGACACGCGTCCCGCCGGGCAACGCCGCGACGTAACCGCGGCCGGGCCCGCGCGCGACTACGCCGCCGCCGACGCGCCGCCGCCGGACGACGAGGCGCTGCCGCCGCCGCGGCTGGCACGGCTGGCCGGCGGCCTGCCGGTGATCGTCCAGCCGTCCGACGCATCACCGGCCGCGCGCCTGTCCGTCATCGTGCGCGGGACGGGCTACGACGGGCTCGCCGCGGGCGAACCGGTCAGCGGTCATGCGGCGCTGACAACGCGGTTTCGGCCGGCCGCGCTGCGGGCCGAGGTGGAACGGGCCCGCGCCGCGCTCGATGCCGCCGCGGCCACGGACGAGGCCGGCGACGGGAGCCTGGATCCGGCAACCCGGCTGGAGGCCGAGTTCCAGGACATCATCACACCCGCCGGCGGCCGCAGGGCGGCCGCGCCGCCGCGACCCGTCTTGCTGGTGCTTGCCGGCGACGTCGACGCCGCGCCCGCGCTCGAGCAACTGGGCGCACACTTCGGCGACGTGGTACCGCCCGGCAGCACGCCGCCGCCCGGCCCGTCCGAGGTGCCGGACGACGTCGAGGTGCGCCTCGGCGTGCCCGTCGCGCAGGCGCAGCTCGGCTACATCGTGCCGGCGCCGGCGGGCGAGGACGCCTTGCCCTGGCAATTGCTGCTCTACATTCTCAGCCATGATACGAGGGCCGTCTCGGCAAGGAGGCGATATCGAGACGCGGCCTCGCCTATTACATCGACGCGCGCTACCGCTCGAACGGCAACGACGGCTGGATCACGCTGGCCGTCGGCGTCGACCCGGCCAGGCTGGAGACCCTAGGCGGCCTGCTGCATTCGGAACTCAGGCGGCTGCGCGACGAGCCGCCGACCCGCGAGGAAATCGCGGAGGCCAAACGCCACCTGCTGGGCCGCGCCCGGAGCGCCGCGCAGGGCAACGACGAGCTGGCCGATGCCCTGGCGAGGCAATTCCTGTGGTACGGCCGACTCGTCACGCCCGCCGGGCTGGAGGCGATGCTGGCCGACATCGACCGCGAGGACGTGCTCGGGATAACGGCTGCGTTTACCGGCGGCGCGACGGTCACCGTCCGGCACTGAGTCAGGGCAATTCGGTCGTGATGTCGTCGGTGCCGGCGCGCTTCTGCTGCGGCGTGATCTTCGGATAACCATAGAAGATGAGTCCGACGATGAATTCGCGCCCCGGATCTATCCCCAGCAGGTCGAGAAATCGTTCGTCCCGCGTGATCGGCCCCGTGGACCACTTGGACGCGACGCTTGCCTCGGACAGGTAAAGCATCAGGTTCTGGATCGCGCAGCAACAGCCGGCGTAGCTCCTGCTGGGTGAGTTCGTCGTCCGACCGCGCGCAGGTCACCACCAGCCAGCCGGGCCGTTCCGCGGCGGCATCGGCCTTGAACCGGCCCTTGCGGGCCCCCTTGCGCTCGGTGACGATCTCGCGCGTCAGCTCGACCGCGCGCGCGATCGTTGCCTCGCCCAGCACGTAGAAGTGCCACGGCTCGGTCACGTGGTGATTGGGCGCCCAGCGCGCGACTTCTATGGCCTCGCGGACCAGCTGGCGGCTGACCGGCTGCTTCAGGAACAGGTTCACCGTGCGGCGCGCGCGAATGCGTTCCGCCAGCAGTCGCAGCGAACGCCGCGTGTCGTCGGCGGGTTGCGGCGTCACGCGGCGCGCTCGATGATCATCGCGATGCCCTGGCCGACGCCGATGCACATGGTGCACAGCGCATAGCGGCCCCTGCGCCGTCCGAGTTCGTGCGCGGCCGTGGTCGACGAGGCGCGCGCCCGACATGCCGAGCGGATGCCCCAGCGCGATGGCACCGCCGTTCGGGTTGACGTGCTCCGCGTCGTCATCGACGCCGAGTTCGCGCAGCACGGCAAGCCCCTGCGCGGCGAAGGCCTCGTTCAGCTCGATCACGTCCATATCGGTCGATCGCCAGGCCGAGCGCGCGCCAGCAGTTTCCGCGTCGCCGGCACCGGCCCGATGCCCATGACGCGCGGTTCGACGCCGGCGGCCGCCCACGCGACGACACTCGCCATCGGCGTCAGCCCGTGCCGGGAGACGGCGTCGTCGGAGGCCAGCAACAGTGCAGAGGAGCCGTCATTGATGCCGGACGCATTGCCCGCGGTGACCGTGCCGTCGGTCACGGAACGGTCGTGCCGCAGCTTGGCCAGCGCTTCCAGCGTCGAGCCTGCGCGCGGATGCTCGTCGGTGTCGACGACGACGCGGTTCGCCCTTGCGCTGCGGAATCTCGACCGGCGACGATCTCCCTGGCGCAGCGCGCCGTTCTCCTGCGCCGCGGCCGCGCTGCTGGCTGCGCAGCGCGAAGGCGTCCTGGTCCTCGCGCGAAACCTGAAGTCCTCGGCGACGTTCTCGGCGGTCTCCGGCATGGAGTCGATGCCGTACTGCGCCTTCATCAGTTCGCGGTTGACGAAGCGCCAGCCGATGGTCGTGTCGTGGATCTCCGCCTGCCGGCTGAACGCGGCCGTCGCTTTCGGCATGACGAACGGCGCGCGCGACATGGACTCGACGCCGCCCGCGACCACGACGCCCGCACCGCCCGCGCGAATAGCGTGCGCCGCATTGCCGACGGCGTTCATGCCCGAGCCGCACAGCCGGTTGACGGTTGCGCCCGGCACGGACGACGGCAGGCCGGCCAGCAGCAGGGACATGCGCGCGACATTGCGGTTGTCCTCGCCGGCCTGGTTGGCGCAGCCATAGAGCAGGTCATCGATCGCGTCCGGTGCCAGCCCCGGATTGCGCCGCAGCAGCGCCCGGATCGGAATCGCGCCGAGGTCGTCGGCGCGCACGGCAGACAGCGCGCCGCCATAGCGGCCGATCGGTGTACGGACGGCGTCACAAATCCAGGCGTTGGTCATTGGCTGGTGGTATCCATTGCGTCTTCAGGTGTGCGGTCGTAGTAGCGGCCGAGATAACGGCCGGCCAGCGCCCAGGCGCCGGCAATGCCGGCGGCGATTATAGCAACGCCCGCAAGCCCCAGGCCGAAGACCGACGTAACCGCCGTGTAGAACCAGGCCGTCGCCATGTCGCCGCCGCGGTACACGACAATGTCGATGACGGGCTTCGCCTTGTAACGGGTCTCCTGGTCGACCAGCGTGAACAGCATCTCGCGGCCCGGCTTGGTGATCGCGTAGTTGCCGGCACGGCGCGTCACCTGCAGGCCGATCAGCACAGCGAGAATCGGCGTTATCGCGACGACAGCCCAGCCGCCGACCATGAACAGCGGTATGAGCGCGAGCGTCGGCGCCATGCCGAAGCGCGTCGTCAGCCGGCCGGTGCCGAACATCGCCGTGACGATCGCGAGCGAATTGACGGCAAGGTCGATGCCTGCCCAGATCTGGGTGCGCGTGTCGCGGTCGAAGTCCTCCAGCAACTTGCGCAGCTCGAAGTAGATGAACGTGTTCATGACGACGTACAGGAGGATGAACAGGCCGATTGCCAGCAGGAACGGATTGCGGACGAACAGCGTCGAATCCCGAGAACGGATCGCGTCCCAGCCGCTGCTGCTGGCTCAGGTCGGCCTCCAGATGCGCGTTGCCGAGTTCGGTGACCTTCAGTTTCTGCAACACCCCGACCAGGGGAATCGGCAGCAGCAGGATAACCGCGGCGATCAGCATCAGGTTCGTCGTGCCGAAGTCGTCGGCAAAAAAGGTCGGCACGACCGGGCCGGCGAGCGCGCCGGTACTCGCGCCGGCGGCGATAATGGCGAACAGCCGCGGCGCCTGCTGCTTGTTGAACAGGCCCGACGATGAAACTCCAGAAGACCGACACGTGAAACAGGCTGAACACGCTGAGCCAGACGTAGAAAGCCTTGTCGACCCAGACGGGCCTGTCGGCCAGCTGGGCACCCAGGTAGAAGGCGACGAAACTCGCGGCGAAAAACGCGTACACGCCCGGCACGAGGTTCCTGACGCGCACCCGCGGAATGATGGCGCCGTAAATGATCACGGCGAGGATGCTGAAGACGAAGGTCGAGGTCCAGAGCCAGCTCAGTTCGGCATCGCCCCATTCACTCGACATGGCGTCGCGCACCGGCCGCAGGATGAAATAGGCGGCCATCAGCAGGAAGATGAAGGCGAACGACAATACCGTCGCGCGAATTTCGTGCGGCTCGACCTTGGTGGCCGCCCTGATCGCGCGAGCGAGCGGCCCGTCCATCCTGTCAGTCACGTGGTTTCTCCGGGAGGCTGTGGCGCGCTACAGCCTGCCACACCCGGGCGCTGGCGCGCTATGGCCTGCCACACCCGGCGTTTTTGGCGCGATGCGGCCGGCCACACCCGTAGGAGCGGCTTCCAGCCGCGATTGACGACTGGATCGCGGCTGGAAGCCGCTCCTACGATGCGGACAAATGATCATCGGCGCGTGTTGTCAGAAGATCCACCAGCCGTCGTCCAGGTCGTCCTCGCAGCTTGCCAGCTGCGCGCCCCATTCCCGCGCGCGATATTCCACCTTGCGCGCCGTGTTCGTGAGCCAGCGTTTGCTGCGGTAGCTCTTGCGCTTCCAGCCCGTGTGGCCTTCGTGATACGCCAGGTACTGGTTGTAAGGATCCCATTTGGAGATGCCCAGCATGCGCTGCGATACGTTCGTGTACCAGCCGACGAAGTCGACGGCGTCGCCGAAGTCGTCGCGCCGCGCGAAACGCCCGCCCGCCTCTTCCTGGTACCAGCGCCACGTGCTGTCGAGAACCTGGGCGTAACCGTAGGCGTTCGAGGGCCGCGTCCACGGGATGAACCCGAGCAGCTTGCGGCGCGGCGGCCGCGCATCGAACTGGAACGAGGATTCCTGCCGGATGATCGCCATCTGCACGTGTACCGGCGTGCCCCACTTGTCCGCCGACTTTTTCGCATCGTCGTACCAGGCGCCTTTTTCCCCAAAGATCGCGCAGATGTTCTCGACGTTGCTTGGCGGCGTCGTTGCGCACGCCGTTGTCAGCAGCAGCCACGCGAGGCCGGTCAGGATTGCCGACAGCCGGGTCTTCATGCCGGCCGACAGTGCACGTCGGGCCAGGCGCACGGGGTGCAGGATGGATTCAATGGCAGCGTATGACATGGCGCAGAGGCGCCGGGCGATGCGGTGCCGGCCCGGCTTGCGGTCATGTTAGCAGATCGAACGACCCGTTCGCGCCGCGGCGTCAGCCCGCTTTTTCGAACAGGTCGCGGCGCCGGATGGCGGTGACGCCGCGACAGCGTGCCTTGGCACGGTACATCGCCTGGTCGGCTGCCCGCATCAGGCCGGTCAGCGTATTGGCATGCTGCGGGTACAGCGCCATGCCGATGCTGGCCGCGCAATTGAGCTGCGCTTCGCCGATGCGGTAGGGCTGTTCCAGTGTCTCGGTCAGCCGGCCGGCGAGCGACTCGGCCAGGTCGGCCTGCACGTCCGGCACCAGCGCCACGAACTCGTCGCCGCCGGGACGGCCGATGATGTCGCAGCTCCGCAGTGTCTTGCGCAGGCGATCGGCAACGATCGTCAGCAGGCGATCGCCGACTTCGTGACCGCAGCGATCGTTGATCTGCTTGAAGTCGTTCAGGTCGATGAAGAACAGCGCACCGCTCGCCAGGTCGTCGCTTTCCGACAGCCGCCGGGCCGCATCTCGCTCGAAGCCGCGGCGGTTCAGCACCCCGGTCAGCGGATCCGACCACGCGATGGATTCCATCTGCAGTTCCTTCGCCTTGCGGTCCGTCACGTCGACGAACGTTACGGCCACGTTGTCGCCGACCGGCTCGCCGATCACGCGCAGCCACTTCGAATCGCCGCGAACCTCCACGCGCGTTTCGATGTCGATGACCTCGCCCTGCGTCGTATCGTTCATGAACTTGTCGACGATGGTCCTTGCGTGGTCGCGATTCATGCCGCTGCAGGCCAGCAGGATGATCTCGTCCGCCGCGCGATTCAGCATCAGGTCGGGATTCGTGCACAGGAAGCGTCCGGCGGCGCCGTTCGCGAAGACGCAGCGCAGCCGGCGGCAGCCGTCTTCGGTTGTCCAGCGCAGCCGCACGACGCCGTTGACGGAGTGATCGATGAGTGTCCGCAAGAGTTTTTCGCTGCTGCGCACCTCCTGCTGTGCCTGCTCGACGTCGCTGACGTCGCGGAACATCAACACCTGGCCGCCAATGCGGCGGCGGCCATCGCCGGCAAGCGGGGACGCCTGCAGGTGCAGAAAGCGACCGCTGGTGGTCAGCATTTTCTGCGGCTCGCCGCTATCCAGCGCGGCGTATACCTCCGGCACCTCTGAGCCGAACAGGGAATTGAGCGACGCGCGCAGCGCATCCGATTCGCGCACGCGCAGCAGTGACTCCGCGCCGTAATTGAGACCGATGATTCGCTGCCGGTCGTCGACGACGATGACCGGGTCGCGCATGTTCTGGAAGACCGTCTCGTACGCGAGCGGCGCGAACTCGACGATCTGCTCACGAAACACGAGCCATGCGAACACGGGCAGCAGCACGACGAACATGAGCGGCACGGACGACACGACGGCGGGTGCCAGTGCGAAATCGTGCGCGACCAGCGCGGCCGACGGCAACGCGACCGTGGCGGCCAGCAACAGGACGACCCGCCGGTTGGCCGGCGCTACGGCGGTACTGTGCAAGACCAGCGCCAGCACGGCGGCCGCCAGCAAGGTATAGGACCAGGGCGCGTGCACGTACAGGAACCACGGCCCCCACTCCGCCGGGCGGGCCGGACCCTGCCCGAAGGGCGCGGCTCCCGCTGACCACAGCCAGTGGTGCCAGCCACCGGTTGCGGCCAGCACGACGGTGGCGAGCGGCACCAGTGCCAGCAGCGCGGCCGTCGCGCGGCGCATCGGCCGCCCGATGTAGCCGCGCACGGACACGAGGACGGCGAGCGGCAGCAGCGCGGCGCCGACGAAATGGGCGAGCCGCGCCGCGGCGCCTGCCAGTGGAGCGGCGCTGATCAACTGCAACGCGCCGCCAGCCACCCAGATGCACACCAGTGCAAAGCAGAATGCCACCCGCCGGTGGGCAAGCCGCGAGGCGCGCGCCAGCCGCCCGGCCAGCAGCGCGTAACCGGCGGCTCCGGCAATCAGCAGGGCGATCAGGAAGGCATCGAGAGTCATTCCTCTGGGCCATCAGCGGGGAATCAGAAAATACTACGCGCCGGTCGAATCCGATTCCGGGACCTGGCGCACATCCTGGTCGCCGGCAGCGGGCGCCGCCGCGCCTGCTGCCGGGCAACGGCTGACGCCAGTACATTGAAAATCAACTCTTTATGTGACCAATTTGGCGGTTTTTCGAGCAGTGCGACTCTATAATTATGTAGAATTTCCGAGCCCGCCGATGCGGAGATGGCGATGACCGAGCAGGACAAGACAGTGCGGCTGCACGCCCGGCGTCCGCGCGTGACCACCGACGAGCGCGGTCACTCGGTCTGGAGCGAGACGATCCGGACCGCGACCTTCGAACTGGTGTCGACCGCGCGCCTCAGGAAGCTGCTGGACGACGACGACGAGCAGCAGCGCGAGGAAGTCAGGCGGCTGGCCGAAACGCAGGGCAACGGCTACCTGGCCCGCGATCACGCAACCGGCATGTTCCGGATCATCGACGACGCCGACCTGCAGGCCCTGCTCGACAGCGAAGACGCGCCGGCACCCGTCGCCCGCCCGGCCGACGTCACATCGGAGCCCGCGAAGAACACCGACGATGAGGACCTGTCGCTGGTCAGCACGCAGGCACTGCGCAAGATACTCGAACTGCCGGAGGATCGTGCGGCGAGCGACGACGCACCCGCGCGCGACGAGGGCGGCGGCTTCGATCCGTACAACAATCGCTAGCAGCCTGTCGGGCTTGGGCGATCGTAGCGAGACGGCGCGCGCTGCCCGGCCTGTTCGGTGACCGACGCGCAGACCTCCCTCAGCCGCCGGGCGACGAGTTCGCGCGGCATTTCCCGCAGGCGCTTCAGGAACGGTCCGGCCGCTTGCTCACCGGCCAGCGATTCGTCGAGGTAGGGATCGTCCCCCGTACGACGTGCCATCCGCCACGCCAGGATGAGCAGCGTGGTCGCGAGCCGCGTCGCGATAAGGTCCCGCAGCAAGTCGATTTCCTCGAGCGTCAGCGCGGTCACGGAGTGATAGCCGGCCACGAATTCCGCAATCAGTGCCAGCGGATCGCCGTCGTCTCGCCGCAGGTACGCGCAAGCCACCGCCACGTCAACGATCAGTGGCGAACGCTGCATGTCGCCGAAATCGATGATGCCGGCGACCCTGTCCGGCTCGCGGACGTCCACGAGCACATTGTCGCTGTGCAGGTCGCTGTGGATGACCTGGCTGCGCAGCGTGCCGAATCGCGGCAATGCACGTGCCTCGAAATCGTCCAGGCAATCGGCCAGCAGGCCGCGTAACGCGTCGTCGGGGACCTCGGGCAACAGGGTGCGGGCACGACCCGCCTGCTTCATGTCCCACAGCAGGGTCTGCGCCGGCTGCGGATGGTCGAAACCCTTGAGAGCCCGGCCCAGCTGCGCGAGCGCCACGCCCAGCGCCCGGCTTAACACGGGATTCACGCCCCCGTCGGCAAGCGGACGGCCGGGCAGGTAGGTGACCAGCCGCACGACGTGCTCATCGCCGTCATGGCGCAGCATAAAACTACTTGCGCCTGAAACCGTGGGCATGACCCTGGGCACGGGCGGACACGGCTCGCGTGTCGCTGCAATGTGCCGGAGCGCCTGCACCTGGAACCCGGTAACGGCCGGATCCTCGGCGGCATTCGCGATCTTGAGGACGTACTCCTCGCCGCCGGCGGTTCGCAGGCGAAAATTCTGGTCGCGTTCGCTGACCAGCGGACGTGCCTCGACCGCCGGCAATCCGAAGTGCGTTGCGGCGATCTCCAGCGCCTCGGCCGCCGCCAGCGACGGCGGTGGACGGACGATCACGTCCATTGGATCTGCGGTGGTCACTGCTCCGTTGCTCCCCCTGGCGATTCCGACCGAGCCGCCGTGGTTGCCGCCGCGGTCGGCCAATGCGCGGGCAGTATGGTGCCCGACCCGCGGCACGGCAAGCCGGCCCGATGGCCCGGGAGGGCGGTTCCGTATACAATCCGGACAGCTCGACCGGCCCTGTCCGCCGGCGCAATGCGACCTTGGGGAGAGGCGGCGGACATCGCGCAGACCACCAATAATTCGACTACGGCGACGCCCGGTCCGACACGCATCGATAAATTACTATAAAGGACGGAAACACATGCCTCTCGATATCACGTTCACGCTGAGCGACCAGGACCTCGAACATTTCCAGGCCATCGTCGACAAGGCCAAGGAAGCCATGGACAACGATGCCACCGCCGAACAGATTGCCGAGGCGGCGAGCAAGCAGATCGACGAGGCACGTACCGCGGAATTGCCGGAATTCATTTCCGATCGCCTCACCAAGCTTGAAGTCGTCATCAACATGCTTGGCGACGACGAGTGGAACCTGGGCGAGGAGGATCGCAAGCGGGTCGCCGGCGCGCTCGTCTACTTCTGCCATGCCGAGGACCTGATTCCCGACACGATCCCCGGGCTCGGTTTCCTGGACGACGCGATCTACGTCGAACTGATACTCGGCGAACTGAAGAACGAAATCAGCGCGTACGAGGATTTCTGCAATTTCCGCGTCGCGGAAGAAAACAAGCGCCGCGCCCGCGGCGACGATCCCTACGTCAACCGCGAGGAATGGCTGGCCGACAAGCGGGCCGCACTGCACGCGCGCATGCGCCGGCGCCGCAAGGGCTCGGCCCGCAGCGGCGGCTGGCGGCTCATGAGCTGGTAACCGCGCGGCGGGCGGGTACTTCCTGGTCCGGATGATTCATGAACGGCACGATGGCGACGGCGGAGGTGTGTGCCGGGGGGAGGGCTTTTCAGGGCCGGGCGAGACAGGATGTCGAGCCCGGAGCGCACACGGACGTGCTTGCAGCGTCCCTGAAAAGCCCTCCCCCGGGACACGCCTTCGCCCACCACCGAAGTCAATCGTTCATGAATCATCCGGACCAGGAAGTACCGGCGAATCCCTGTGAAGGTGGCGCTCGTTGCTACCCGGCCGGCGCCGGGTTCGACCACTTCGCAACCGCGGGCGCCTGGTAGGAATCCAGCCGTGCCAGTAACGCCGCGGGATCGCTGCTCGCCAGCAGCATGCGGCGGTGCTCGCCGCGCACGAATCCCTGGCGCTCGGCGTGCTCGACGTAACCCAGCAGGCCGTCGTAGTAGCCGGCGACGTTCAGCAGCCCGCAGGGCTTCGCATGGATCCCCAGCTGGCCCCAGGTCAGCATTTCGACAATTTCCTCCAGCGTGCCGAAGCCGCCCGGCATGGCGATGAAGCCGTCCGACAGTTCCGCCATGAGCGCCTTGCGTTCGTGCATCGACGCGACGACGTGCAGTTCGGTCAGCCCCTCGTGTGCGATTTCCTTGTCGACGAGCCCCTGCGGGATGACGCCGACGACCCGGCCGCCGCCGGCCAGCATCGCATCGGCGATGATCCCCATCAGCCCCTTCGAGGCGCCGCCGTAGACGAGCGCCAGGCCGCGTTCCAGCAATGCGCCGGCCAGCTCGCGCGCCGCCGTGGCGTAATCCGGCTGCGTGCCCGGCGAGGAGCCGCAGTAGACGCAAACGGATTCCATCGGGTCAGGCCGCGGGCTCGCGCGCGCCGGACGCGATGTCGTGCAGCTCGGGCCGTACGGCGCGCATCTCGTCGGCCGTCAGCGAGTCCAGTTCGTGCGGGAATACCAGCCATTCGCTGGTCTCGTGCAGGTAGTAGTCGGGCACGAGATCGGTCTCGTTGCGTTCCGGCTTGTACCACGGCACGGCCATGCGTATGTCTTCCGGGGTATTGCCGCGGGCACACCGCTTTATTTCGTCGATGACCGCGTGAAACGTGTTGCCGGTATCGAACACGTCGTCGACGATCAGGACGCGATCGTCGAAGCAGACCTTCTTGATAATGTAATTGAGACCGTGCACGGCGACGGCACTGCGCTCGTCCACGCCCGTGTAGGACGAGGTGCGGATGGCAATGTGATCGGACTCGACGCCGCAATAGGCCAGTATCTCCTGCACCGCCATGCCGACCGGCGTGCCACCTCGCCAGACGGCGATGATCAGTGTCGGCTCGAAACCGCTCTCCAGTATCTTCACGCCGAGACGAAACGAATCGCGCAACAACTCCTCGGCCGTGAGCACGGTTTTCTGCATGGCGATTCCCCGCTGCGACGCGCGCCGTCGCGACTTGTCGTTATAATGGCGGCGTCGATTCTACAGCAGCCGCGCCGCCGACAGTAAAGCCATGGATAAAACCTATATCGCCGCCAACGACCTGCTGCTGGATTCATTCCGGCTGGCACGCCGCGTTTACGAAGCCGGCTTCCGGCCGGATTTCCTGGTCGGCCTGTGGCGCGGCGGCAGTGCCGTCGGCATCGCCGTGCAGGAAGGCCTCGACCATTTCGGCATTCCCACGGACCACATCGCGATACGCACGTCCTATAGCGGCCAGGGCAGCTATTCGGCCATGGTGGACAGGGCGGACAGGATTCGCGTGCACGGCCTGCAATACCTGCTGGAGAACCTGTGCGCCGAGCACTCGATGCTGATCGTCGATGATGTCTACAGCAGCGGTCACAGCGTCCAGGCCGTCATCAGTCAGCTGGCACGCAAGGCACGCCGCAACCAGCCGCATGACATCCGCATCGCGACGGTCTGGTACCGGCCCGGCGAGCGCACCGTCCGCCCGCCGGATTATTACGTCCACGAAACGCAAGCCTGGCTCGTGCTCCCCTACGAGCTCTCGGGCCTCTCCATCGACGAGCTGCAGGCGCACAAGCCCGAGCTGGAACCGGTCATCGGCCGGCTGCGGGAGCTCCTGCCGCGGCCGTCCTGACACTGGCCGGGCGCGCCATCAGGTAGGTGGCGGCCACCGCCCGGTCATCCGCCAGCATCAGCAGTGCGAACAGCCGTTCCGCGATATCGGCCGCACGCGCCGTCCGTCTCGCCAGGAGCGGCGTCGCCGCCGGATCGAGCACCACGAAATCCGCCTCCCGGCCGCTCTCGAAGTTGCCGATGCGATCGTCCAGGTACAGCGCCCGCGCCGCGCCCAGCGTAGCGAGATAGAGGGCGCGCCACGCTGACAGCGGCTGCCCGTGGAGCTGCAGCACCTTGTAGCCGTCCGCGAGCGTCGCGAGCATGTTCAGGCTGGTGCCGCCGCCGACGTCGCTGCCCGCACCGACGCGCACGCCGTGGGCCTCCGCGGCGGCGAGATCGAACAGGCCGCTGCCGAGAAACAGGTTGGACGACGGGCAAAAGGCAATCGCGCCGCCGTGGCGCGCGAGCGCCGCGCGATCCTTGTCGTCGATATGCAGGCAGTGCGCGAACACGGATTTGCGGCGCAGCAGCCCGAAGCGCTCGTAGACGTCGAGATAGCTGCGGCACTCGGGAAAGCGTTCGCCGATCCGTTCGACCTCCGCGCGATTCTCGGCCAGGTGCGTATGCACGTGGACATCGGGAAACTCTTGTGCGAGCTGTCCGGCGGCCTGCAACTGCCGTTCACTGGATGTCACCGCGAAGCGCGGCGTGACGGCGTAGCCGAGCCGCCCGCGCCCGTGCCAGCGCCGGAGCAGCTCGCGCGACTCGCCGATGCCCGCATCGGCACCGTCCCTGAGATCCTCGGGACAGGCATGATCCATCAGCACCTTGCCCGCCACCAGGCGCATGCCGCGCCGCTCGGCGGCGCTAAAAATCGCGTCGACGGATGCCGGGTGCACCGTCGCGAAAACGAGCGCGGTCGTCGTGCCGTTGCGCAGCAGTTCGTCGACGAAAAACGCGGCGGTGTCCGCCGCGTGTGCCGGGTCGTCGAAGCGACGTTCGGCCGGGAACGCGTACTTCTCCAGCCACTCGAGCAGCTGCTCGCCGTACGAGGCGATCATGTCGACCTGCGGAAAGTGCACGTGGCAGTCGACCAGGCCGGGCACGATCAGCTTGCCGCGGTGATCGGTCACCTGCGCCCCGCCGGGCAGGCGCGCGAGCAGCTCGGGCGCCGGTCCCAGGCCGGTGACGTGACCGTCTTCGCAGACCAGCAGCCCGTCGTCCAGGTACTCGATCGCGGCGTCACCGGCCGCTGCCGGGTCGTCGAGACAATGCAGCACCGAGCCGCGAAACGCGGCCACGCGGCCGGCGCCGGTCGCGGCCGGCGGTGTCACGGCGCCTGCAGCACGACCGCCTCGCCCAGCACGCGCTCCTCGCAGTTGGCGGCGCTGCCGGCGCGGTCGATCACGAGAAACTCCTGGCCGGCTGCCAGCGCAATCAGCGGCATGTGCCACGTGCCGCGGCGATAGTTGATGCCCTCCCTGCCGCTGGTGACGAACGCGTGCAGGTCCTCCGCCTCGACCGATTCGCCGGGCTCCGCCACGACGACGACGAAGCGAAACGCGGCCAGCGGCACGAACGCCTGGCTGCCCAGCGGGTGACGTTCGACCAGGTCGAAACGGTACGGCAGCGTCGTCGCCGCACGGCTGCGCACGATGCTTACGCCCGTGCGGCCGTCACCGGCGGTATCGATGTCGATGCGGGCCAGGTCGTCGTAGCGGTCGAAACGGGCCTCGTTCATCGAGCCGCGCGCGCCGGCGCCGGCACGGATCACCTCACCGAACGGCGCAAACCGCTCGGCCGTGATCGGCACGGGTTTCAGGATGCGGTCGGGCATCATTCAGTCCCTGGCCAGGCGGCCGAACACGCGCAGCCGGCTGATGCCGCCGTCGGGAAACATCGACAGCCGCAGGTGCGTCACGGGACCGGGCGATTCGATCTCCTGCTCGAACACGTGTTCGCGATCCGCCGCGAGTTTCTGCTCGGCCAGCAGCACGGGCCAGCCGGCACTCGCCGCCACCGTGTCGGCGAGCGAACCGCCGTCGACGTCGGCCGCCTGCAGCGCGGCGCGATCCGGGTAGTTGCCCTTGAAGTGCGCCGTATCGATCAGCACGCGCTCGACGATGCCCTTGTGGCCCAGCGCCAGCACGCGCCAGTCATTGCCGGGTCCGCGACGGCGCGCCGTCTCCCAGCCGTCGCCCATGTTGATGCCGCGGCCGGCGGCATTCAGGTTGTGCATGGAGCCGAAGTGCTCGTCGCTGGCCGCGAGCGCCCGCCCGCCGTTCTCGACGGCGAGCAGGTCGATCACCTCGTCGGCGGCCACGCGCGACCAGTCCGGCCGGACTTCGCCGTACAGTCTGAGGCGCGCTATGCCGCCGTCCGGGTAGATATTCAGGCGCACGTGTGTCACGGGCTGGCCGTGCGCGATGTCGTGCCAGTGCTGCGCGTCGCCCGCCAGCGGGACTTCATCCAGCAGCGTCTCCCAGCGCGTGTCGTCGCCCGGCACCGTTTCGCTGCTGACGCAGCCGTCCAGCGACGCCGACGGGGGGTAGTTGCCCGTGAAGTGGCGGGTATCGATGTTGACACCGTGAATGACGCCGGCAATGCCGAGGCGGACGATGCAGTGGTCGTGCCCGGGACCGCGCTTGCGGCGCGACTCCCAGCCGTCCATCCACTTGCCGTGGTCGTCGTACTTGTCCGGCAGGAACACCGGCTCGCCAGGGTCGATCAGGCGCTCCTTGGCGGCAAAGAACTCGTCGTTGGCGTAGACGACGCGCGTGCCGAGCCGCGGCTGCTCCAGGGATACCCAGTGATGGTAGGGGTTGTCGCGCGCGTCACTCATCGGCGTCGTTACCGTGCATGGACTCCGCCAGTGCCTCGAGGCGCAATCGCGCGATCTTGTGGATTTCCGTCATGGCGCGTTGCAGTTCCGTGTCGGCGTCGTTTTTCAGTCGCTCTTCGAAGGCCGCCAGAATAGCGTGCCGGTTGCTGCCGCGCACGGCCATGACGAACGGAAATCCGAAACGTTCCCGGTACGCCGCGTTGTATTGCCGGAAGCGTTCGTACTCGGCCGGCGTGCACTGGTCGATGCCGGCGCTTGCCTGTTCACTGCCGGAGTCGCGTGTCAGTCCGCCCCGCACGGCGGCCCGGCCTGCCAGGTCGGGATGGGCACGGACGAGCGCGAGTTTCCGCGCGTCGTCCGCCTCGTCCACGCACGCGGCCATCGCCGCCTGCACGGCCGCGAGATCGCCGGGGTCGTCGACCCTGTCCCACGCCGCCTTGGCGACCCAGGCCGAGTGCTCATAGATGCCGCCAAAACGCGCGACGAATGCCGCCCTGTCCTCGCCGGTATGTGCCATGTCAGCCGGCCGCCCGCGCCGGGTGGCGCTCGCGCCAGTGCCGCGCAATGTCGATCCGGCGACAGATCCAGACGTCGTCATGGCCGGCGACATGATCGAGAAAGCGCGCCAGCGCCGCCGTCCGCCCGGGACGGCCCGCCAGCCGGCAATGCAGCCCCACCGACATCATCTTCGGTGCGCTCGCGCCCTCGCCGTACAACACGTCGAATGTGTCCTCCAGGTATTCGAGAAACTGGCTGCCCGCATTGAAACCCTGCGCGGTCGCGAAGCGCATGTCGTTGGCGTCCAGCGTGTAGGGCACCATCAGCTGCGGCTCGCCGCAGCGATAATCCCAGTACGGCAGGTCGTCGGCATAGGTGTCGGCGTTGTACAGGAAGCCGCCCTCCTCGGCCACGAGGCGGTGACTGTTGGGACTGCACCGCCCGAGGTACCAGCCGAGCGGCCGCTCGCCGGTCGCCTGCCGGTGCAGCTCGATCGCTGTCGCGAGGTGCGCGCGCTCCGTGTCCTCGTCGACGTGCTGGTAATCGATCCAGCGGTAGCCGTGGCTCGCGATTTCCCAGTGCGCCGCCCACATCGCGTCGACCGCGTGCGGGTTGCGTTGCAGGGCCATTGCGACGCCGAACACGGTCACCGGCAGCTCGCGCTCCGTGAACAGCCGGTGCAGGCGCCAGAATCCCGCGCGCGCGCCGTACTCGTACAGCGATTCCATGTTCATGTGCCGCATGCCGGCAACCGGCTCTGCGCCGACGATCTCCGACAGGAACGCCTCGGACGCCGCGTCGCCGTGCAGGACACAGCTTTCCGCGCCTTCCTCGTAGTTGATGACGAACTGCAGCGCCAGCCGCGCGCCGCCGGGCCAGTCGGCGGCGGGCGGTGCATCGGCGTAGCCGCACAGGTCGCGGGGATAGTCGTCGGTCATTGTCATTGTTCCAGGGTCCGGTACCAGGCGTCGATCAAGGCGCGCTCTTCCTCACTGATGGCTGTCAGGTTGCCGATCGGCATGGCGCGCGTCACGACAGTCTGCTGGTGGATACGCTCGCGTTCGGCCAGGATCTCGTCGCGCGACTCCAGCACGACGCCGCCGGGCGGCGCCTGGAATGCCGGGTGGCTCGGGTCGGCAGCATGGCATGACACGCAGCGGGACGCGATCACCGGCCGTACGTCCTCCAGCGTCACCTCGCGGGTCACGGCCGACGAGGCCCGCGGCGCAATGGCGACGGCGACCCCCAGCAGCAGGGCGGCGGCGGCCAGCAGCGGCAGCGGCGACGCCCGGCCCCGGTGACGCGCCACGAACCACACCCGGACCAGCGCGCCCGCGAGCGAGATCGCGATCAGGATCGCCCAGTTGTACTCGTGCCCGTAGGTCAGCGCGTAATGGTTGCTGGTCATGACGAACAGCACCGGCAACGTGAAATAGGTGTTGTGGACGGAACGCTGCTTGGCGCGAATGCCGTCGGCCGGATCCGGCGATTCGCCGTTTTCGGCGGCGCGCACCATGCGCTGCTGTCCCGGGATGATGACGAAGAACACGTTCGCCACCATGATCGTGCCGAGCACCGCGCCGTAGTGGATGTAGGCGCCCCGCCCGCTGAATACCTGGCAGAGTCCCCATGCCAGCACCCCGATCAGCGCGAACAGGACGACCCCCAGCGCGCCGTCGTGCCGTCCGAGCGGCGAGCGGCACAAACCGTCGTACACGAGCCAGCCGGCCACGATGACGGTGGCGCCGATCGCGATCGCCGCGGCCGGCGACAGCGCCGCGATCTGCGGATCGATCAGGTAGACGCTGGCCCCGTACCAGTAGATCAGCGCCAGCAGGAACATGCCCGACAGCCAGGTGCTGTAGGCCTCCCACTTGAACCAGTGCAGCGTCTCGGGCAGCGCGGGCGGCGCCACCCGGTATTTCTGAGCGTGGTAGAAACCGCCGCCGTGCACGGACCACAGTTCGCCGCCGACGCCCTTCGCGTCGTCCGCCGGCTCGCGCGGCGCGACCAGGTGGTTGTCGAGCCAGATGAAATAGAACGACGAGCCGATCCAGGCAATGCCGGTGACGAAGTGGACCCAGCGGCCCAGCAGGTTCAGCCAGTCAGAGAGGTAGGCTTCCATACGCGAGGTTGGCTCAGTCCTTGCTAGCCGTGCAGCGGCCGAACCCTGGCGCCGGCCGCGTCGCCGGCGGCGGCCAGTGCCCGTTCCCGCCGCCGCAGCAGGTCCGCGGCGGCGGCAACGGCGATCTCCCCGGGGCGCTTGCCGTGGATGCCGGCAATGCCGATCGGGCAGGTGAGCCGGTCCAGCTGCCGGTCCGTCATGCCCTGTTGCCGCAGCCGCGCGCGAAATCGCCGGCGCTTCGGCGCGCTGCCGATCAGGCCGCAGATACGCGCTGTCGCCGCGTTTCAGTAGCGCGGCGACGATGTCGAGATCCAGCGCGTGGCTGTGCGTCATGACGAGACAATAGGCGCCGGGCGCCAATGCGGCAACTTCGCGCGCCGGCTCGAGCGCCTCGATGCAGCGCACGTTGTCGGGCACGCGCGCCGGGAAGATGCGGCGCCGGGAATCCACCCAGCGCACGCGGCAATCGAGGCCTGACAGTACGGTTACCAGCGCGCTGCCGACATGGCCCGCGCCGAACACCACGACGTCGAAGCCGGGATCCTGGCACGGCTCCAGCAGGGCAAACCGCTCGTTGCGGCCCGGCGTGTCGACCCGCTCGGCGGTGCCGCGACCGGCTGCCGCTCGCGCAAGGACAGACGCCGCCGCCGCGCGCAACGCGTCATCGCCGTCGCCGGGGAGGTCCGCGGCAGCCGCCAGCAGCCGGCGGCAAGGCTGGCCCGCCGCATCGAGCGTCGTCAGCAGCGCGAACGTGTCGCGCCGCTGCCAGCGCGCGGCGGCCGCATCCAGCCAGGCCGAGTCCTGCAACGCCTCGAACAGGACATCCACCACGCCGCCGCAGCACTGGCCGCAGTTGCTGCCGAGCGGAAAGCGCCGCAGAAAGCCGCGTCTGTGCGGCGCCGCCAGCAGTTCGGAGGCGATGCGCGTGCACTGGTATTCCAGCTGGCCGCCGCCGATCGTGCCGCGCGTGTCGTCGGCAGTAACCAGCATGGCGGCGCCCGCTTCGCGCGGCGCCGAACCGCGCACGCCGGCAACCGTAACGAGCACCGCCGGCAGACCGCTCTCGCGACAGCCCAGCGCCGCATCGAGCCAGTCAGTCATCGCCCGCCTCCGCGTCCGCCACGGCCATCACGGCTTCGAGCACGGCCTCCGGCGTGGCCGGTGCCCTGAGCGGCGGCCGGCAGCGGTCGGGGCCGGCCGCCGCCACGGCATCGCGCAGCGCATGGAACACGGCCAGCGACAGCATCAGCGGCGGCTCGCCGACGGCTTTCGAGCGGAAAATCGTGTCCTCGCGGTTGCGTCCCGACTCCAGTATCTGCACCCGGAAATCCGGCGGCAGGTCGGAACAGACGGGAATCTTGTAGGTGGACGGCGCGTGCGTCTGCAACTCGCCGTCGGCGTTCCACCAGAGTTCCTCGCTGGTGAGCCAGCCAACGCCCTGGATGAAGCCACCTTCGATCTGGCCCATGTCGATCGCCGGATTCAGCGAGCGGCCGCAATCGTGCAGGATGTCGACGCGCAGCATGCGATGCTCGCCGGTCAGCGTGTCGATGACGACCTCGGCCACCGCGACGCCGTAGGCGTAGTAGAAAAACGGGCGGCCGCTGAACGTCCTGCGATCGTAGTTGATCTTCGGCGTGCGGTAAAAACCGGTGGACGACAGCGACACGCGCGCGAACCACGCGAGTTGCACCAGTTCCGCGAAACCGATCGTCTCGGTGCCGGCCCGCACTTCGTTGGCGTGGAAACGCACGTCGTCCTCCGCGATCCGGAAGTGCTCGGCGGCGAAACGGGTCAGCCGTTTCTTCACGGTGCGCGCGGCGGCCTGCGCTGCCTTGCCGTTGAGATCGGAGCCCGCGGACGCGGCCGTGGCGGACGCATTGGGCACCTTGCTGGTGTCGGACGCCGTGATCTTGATGCGATCGATGTCGATCTGCAGTTCGTCGGCGACGACCTGGGCGACCTTGGTAAACAGGCCCTGGCCCATCTCGGTGCCGCCGTGATTGAGATGGACCGTGCCGTCCTTGTAGACGTGCAGCAGCGCACCCGCCTGGTTCAGGTGGGTCGCCGTGAACGAGATGCCGAACTTGACCGGCGTCAGCGCGATACCGCGCTTCAGGATAGCGCTCGTCGCATTCCATTGCCGTATTTCGTCGCGGCGGGCGTGGTAGTCGGACGAGCCCTCGAGACTGTCCGTTATTTCCGCCAGGATGTTGTCCTCCACCCGCTGGCGGTACGGCGTCTCGTTGCGGTCGTCCGTGCCGTAATAGTTCAGACGGCGCACGGCCAGCGGATCCTTGCCGAGGTAGCGGGCGATCTCGTCGATGACGTACTCGATACCGTACATCCCCTGCGGGCCGCCGAAGCCGCGAAACGCGGTATTCGACACGGTGTTCGTCTTGCAGCGGTGCGACACGATCTTCACGGCCGGCAGGTAGTACGCGTTGTCGCAATGGAACATCGTGCGGTCGTTGATGGCGCCGGACAGGTCGGCCGACATGCCGCAGCGCGATGCGAACATGAACTCTATGCCGGCGATGCGGCCCGCGTCGTCGAAGCCGACGTCGTAGTCGATGACGAAATCGTGCCGCTTGCCGGTCATGACCATGTCGACGTCGCGATCGAGGCGCAACTTGCAGGGCTTGCCGGTGCGCTGCGCCATCAGGCCTGCGAGGCACGCGATCAGCGCGGGCTGGGTCTCCTTGCCGCCGAAGCCGCCGCCCATGCGGCGGCACTCGACGACGACGTCCTTGTCGAGCTTGCCGATCGCGGCGGCAACGAGATGCTGCACCTCGCCCGGGTGCTGGGTCGAGCTGTGCACGCGCAGGTCGCCCTCTTCCAGCGGCAGGGCGACGGCAATCTGCCCTTCGAGATAGAACTGGTCCTGGCCGCCGACTTCCACGCGGCCCTGCAGCCGATGGGCCGCGCTCGCAATGGCCCCGGCCGGCTCGCCGCGCTCCAGCGTTTCGCTGGGCAGGACGAACGACCCGCGCTCGACGGCTGTCAGCGGATCCAGGATCGGCTCGAGATCGTCGTACTCGATTCGCGCGAGCCGTGCGGCCCTGCGCGCCTGGTCGACGGTACGGGCAGCCACCGTGAACACGGCCTGGCCGACATACTGCACGAGGCCGGGCGCCAGGATCGGGTCGTCGGCGACGATCGGGCCGCAGTTGTTGTCACCCGGGATGTCGTCGGCGGTCATGACATCGATCACGCCGGGCGCGGCCCGGACATCAGCGAGATCGATCGACCGGATGCGTGCGTGCGGACGCGCACTCAACCCCACGGCGAGATGCAACAGGCCGCGCGGCTCGGTCATGTCGTCCGTGTAGGTTGCCTCGCCGCTGACGTGCAGGTGCGCACTGTCGTGCGGGGTGGCGCTGCCGGACGCGCCGGCAATGCGGCTGCGCTGTTCTTCAGGCTTGCTGACGGCGTCCATAATCGTAAATCCGGACGGGCACCTGCCCGTCGTTGACCGCGTCGTACTCGTGATAGCAGCGCAACAGGAGGTTTTTTGCGATGCGAAAGCGGTACTCGTCGCTCGCCCGCATGTCGGTGATGGGCTCGAAATCGTCATCGAGCGCCGCCATCGCGCGCTCGAACGTCTCCCGGGAAAACGGCTGTCCCGCCAGTGCCGCCTCGCACGCGCAAGCCCGCTTCGGGATGGCCGCGAGCCCGCCGTACGCGACCCGTGCCATCCTGATGACGCCATCCGACGCCTGCAGGTTGAACGCGCCGCAAACGGCGGAGATGTCCTGGTCGAAGCGCTTGGATACCTTGTAGCTCAGCAACCGCTCGCCGTCTGCCGGCAGCGGTACGAGGACCTGCTCGACGAACTCGCCCGGTTGCAGCGCATTCTGCCGGTAGCCGAGATAGAAATCGGCGAGCGGCAGGTCGCGGCTGCCGCCGGCACGGCGCAGTCGCAGGCGGGCGCCGGCCGCGAGCAGCGCCGGCATCGAATCGCCGATCGGCGAGCCGTTCGCGACGTTGCCGCCCAGCGTGCCGGCGTTGCGGATCGGCGGCGACGCAAATCGCAGCAGCACTTCTTCCAGTCCCGGCAGGTACCGCACGAGCAGCGGCATCGCGTCGGTCCAGCTCACGGCCGCGCCAATGTGAATCTCCGTATCGCCAACCGACATCTCGTTCAGCTCGGCCACGCTTCCCGTGTAGATCACGGTCTCGAGATCGCGATGATCTTTCGTCACCCACAAGCCGACGTCGGTGCCGCCGGCCAGCAGCGTCGCGTCCGGGTAGTCGCCGAAAACCTGCGCCAGCTCCGCGGCGGAGCGCGGCGCGAAATAACGGCGATTGTCGTATTCCAGCGCGACCATCCGGCCGTGACGCAGGCTCCTGAGCAACCCGAGCCGGCGCTGCTCGTCACCGCCCGCCGCTCTGCCTGACGGCGCGAGCGTCCAGTCGTCGTCGCCGGGCGGCGCGAGCCCGTACATGGCCCTTGCGGCATCGACGATGGGACGATAGCCGGTGCAACGGCACAGGTTGCCGGCCAGGGCGTGGTCGATGTCGATGCGGCCCGGCGCTGCAGCGTTCTTGTACAGCGCGAACAGCGACATGACGAATCCCGGCGTGCAGAACCCGCATTGCGAACCGTGGCTGTCGACCATCGCGCGCTGCACGGGATGCAGTGCGCCGTCGGCGCCGCGCAGGGACTCGACCGTGACCAGCTCGCGGCCGTCCAGCGTGGGCAGAAACTGTATGCACGCATTGATCGCCCGGGCGCGCAGGCGGCCGTCACCGCCCTCCCCGGCAACGACCACGGTGCAGGCGCCGCAATCGCCCTCGGCGCAGCCTTCCTTGGTGCCGGTGCGGCCGAGATCTTCCCGCAGGAACTGCAGCACGGTGCGTGTCGGATCGATATCGCCAGGCTCGATGACCTCGCCATCGAGAACGAATCGCACCGTGTTGGTTATCGCGTCGCTCATGGCCGGCCGTCAGCTGCCCCGGTACGTCGAATAGCTCCAGGGCGAGACCAGCAGCGGCACGTGATAATGAGCGTCGTCCGCGAGCCCGAAGCGAATGACGACGTCGTCGAGAAAAGGCGGCTCCGCGGGCTGCGGCCCGGTCCCCCGAAAATACGGTCCGACGGCGAACGCGAGCTCGTAGCGTCCCGGTTGCCAGTCGGCGCCGGCCAGCAACGGCGCATCGGTGCGGCCGTCGGCATTGGTCGTCGTGCGGGTGACGAGTTCGCGGTCGCCGTCCAGCCGGTAGAGTTCGACGGCGATATCCCGGCCGGGGCGGCCGTTCGCCGTGTCCAGCACGTGTGTTGTCAGTTTGCCCATCGTCGCGTTTGCCTTCCTTACTTATAAACACGCGGCCAATCAAGGCCCTGCGTCGAGGCGCCCATACTAGGAGAATTAACCCCGTGCGGGTAGTCGGACCCGCGGCCGGCCGGGGGATTCCGCCGTTGGGCGCGCCGGCCGGCGCGCCTTGTCGCGGGTGTCCTCGTCCGGCGCGCGCTCAGCGACGGCCTCGCGGTGTTACGCTAGGCGCCGTTTTGGCTGTGGAACGTGACGGATGACGATACAACTGCTGGGAATTTCGAATGCCATCGTCGACGTGCTGGCGCATGTCGATGCCGATTTCCTGGAAAAAATCGGGGCGCCACCGGGCTCCATGACGCTGGTCGACGAACAGCGTGCGCGTGAGATCTACGAGATGATGGGGCCCGCAACGGAGATGTCCGGCGGGTCCGTCGCGAACGCTGTCGCCGGCTTCGCGAACCTGGGCGGCCGGGCTGCGTACATCGGCAAGGTACGCAATGACCAGCTGGGCGACATTTTCAACCACGACATGCGATCGCTTGGCGTGGATGTACGCCTGCCGCCCGCGGACGACGGTGCGCCCACGGCCCGCAGCCATATCCTGATCACGCCCGACGGCCAGCGCACGATGCAGACCTACCTGGGCGCATGCACGGAACTCGGCGTCGCCGACGTGACCGCCGAGTCGGTCGGCACACCGGAGATCGCGCTGCTGGAAGGCTACGTGTGGGACATCGCCGAGGGCCCGGCGCTGGCGCTGACCGCCGCCGAATTCGTGCGCATTGCCGGCGGCAGGATCGCGCTGTCGCTGTCGGATTCCTTTTGTGTCGAACGCCATCGCGACGAGTTCATGCACTTTGTCCGCGATCACGCCGACATCGTGTTCGCCGACGAGGACGAGATCGTGGCGCTGCTGCAAGTCGACTCGTTCGACGGCGTTCCCGGGCGCGTTGCCGGCATGCGGCCGCTGTTCGTCATGACGCGCTCGGAAAAAGGCTCGGTCATCGTGCACGGCGACGAAAAGGTCATCCAGGAATCACTGCCGGTCGAGCAACTCGTGGATACGACCGGGGCGGGCGATGCCTACACGGCCGGCTTCCTGTACGCCTATGCCAACGGCGAGGACCTGGCCGAAAGCGCACGAACCGGCACGCTCTGCGCAACGCGGGTCATTCAGCAGGTCGGTGCACGCATCGAAAAGGATGCCCTGGACGACGCGGTCTGACACGTTCGTCGCTCGCCGGGCCGGAACCTTTGGCGCGCTCCCGGTTCAATGGACAAGGGAAGTTACCGAGGACTATCGCCGTGCGCTCGATGCCCCTGCTGATTGCCGCCTGCCTGATGCTGGTCAAAGCCGCCAGCGCGCACGATGCCGCCGGTACGGTGCACTACCTGGCCAATGAAGGATTGATGGCGGTCCACGGCAAGACCCGCATTGTCTTCGATCCGCTGTTCAACGAGGACTTCGGCCAGTACCGCCTGCTGCCGGAGGATCTGCGGGCCGCGTTGTTCGCAGGCGAAGAGCCATTCGACGGCGTCGATGCCGTCTTCATCAGCCATTATCACGACGATCACTTCGATCCGGCGGACATGCTCGCGTACCTCGACGCGCAGCCAGCGGTGCGGCTGTTTGCGCCGCGACAGGCGGTCGACGCAATGCGCGCACTCGCCGGCGACCGGTCCGGCCCATTCGAACGGGTGCAGGCCATCGACCTCGCACACGGCGATCCGCCCGTCACTCTTGCAATGCCCGGATTGCATATCCAGGCCGTGCGCATTCCGCATGCGGGCTGGCCGGAGCGCATGCAGGACGTGGAGAACCTGGCGTGGCGAGTGACGTTTGACGACGGCCCGACCGTGCTGCACCTGGGCGATGCCGACACTCGCGACGAGCACTTTGCCCGCGATGCCGGCTACTGGGACGCTCGCCGCGCCAACGTCGCCTTTCCGCCCTACTGGTATTTCCTGTCGGATGACGGCCGGTACGTTCTCGACGAGCGGCTCAAGCCGCTGCTCGCCATCGGAATCCACGTGCCCTCCGGCGTAGCCGCGGACCCCGGGAAGCGGTCGCCGTCCCTGGCCGGTGCGGATCTGTTCACGACACCCGGCGAAACCCGCGCCATTCCGGCAAATCGCTGAAGCAGCCCGCGCAGCGTGCCGGGCGCCGCGCAGCCAGTCGGTCAGCCCCCGATCGGGTGCCAGGTGGTCTTCGTTTCCTGCGTATCGGCGATGAGGTAGGGATTGGCGGCGGCCTCGCCTGTCCAGTCGATGTCCGTGCGCGCCACGACGTGCTTGATGTTCTCCGCCGCCTGCTCCTGGATCGCGCGCGCGAATTCGGTATCGCCGTCGCACCAGACGACCGCATTGACGTCCATGTGGGACGCGAACTGGTTCGCAAGCTCCTGCCGGTAGCCGGTCAGGATGTTCACGACGCCGCCCGGCACATCCGAGGCGTGCAGTACCTCGGCGAAGCTGACGGCGTTGAGCGGCACGGATTCCGACGCCAGCACGACGCAGGAATTGCCGCCCACGATGGCCGGCGCGATATTGGCGACCAGGCCCAGCAGTCCGCTGGACTCCGGCGCCAGGATGGCGACGACGCCGGTGGGCTCGAGCACCGAGAAATTGAAATGCGACGACGCCACCGGGTTCACCGCCGAAAACACCTGCTGGTACTTGTCGGCCCAGCCCGCAAAGTAAATCAGCCGGTCGATGGCGGCATCGACTTCCCTTTGCGCCGCGCGCTTCGCGAAACCCTGGGTCGCCATCTCGGCGATGAACTGGTCGCGGCGCCCCTCCAGCATTTCGGCGATCCGGTACAGCACCTGCCCGCGCAGGTAGGCGCTGGCGCCGGCCCACGCGGCCTCTGCGCCGCGCGCGGCCACGACGGCATTGCGGAAGTCCTTGCGGCTCGACCGGCACAGGTTGGCGATGACTTTGCCGCTGGAATCCTTGAGCGCGTAGTAGCGCCCGGACTCCGTGCGCGGAAACTTGCCGCCGATGTAGATCTTGTAGGTCTTCGCGACCGGTACGCGTGCTGCCGACGTCGCCATGTCAGGCCTCCAGTCTCAGGTAGGCGCCGAGGCCGTGCAGGCCGCCCTCGCGACCCACGCCGCTTTCCTTGTAGCCGCCGAACGGCGACGTCGGGTCGAACTTGTTGAACGTGTTCGCCCAGATGACGCCGGCGCGGACGCCCTGCGTCATCTTGAAAATCTTCGCGCCCTTGTCCGTCCAGACACCGCCGGACAGGCCGTACGGCGTGTTGTTCGCCTTGGCGAGGCCCTCTCCCATCGTCCGGAACGTCTGCACGGCGAGCACCGGGCCGAAGATCTCCTCGCTGCACGATGCGGTTGGATTGCGATCACGCCGGTGAAGAACGTCGGGCGGCAGCCAGTAGCCGCTGCTCGGGCACCGGGCACGGACTCTGGTACATCGTCGCGCCCTCTTCCACGCCCGAGCTCGACGATAGCGACTCGATCCGGCCCAGCTGCTCGCGCGAGTTGATGGCCCCGATGTCGGTGTTCTTGTCGAGCGGGTCGCCGACGATCAGCGTCTCCATGCGATCGCGCAACTTGCCGATCACCTCGTCCGCCACGGATTCCTGGACCAGCAGGCGCGAGCCGGCGCAGCAGACGTGGCCCTGGTTGAAGAAGATGCCGTTGACGATGCCCTCGACGGCCTGGTCGATCGCGGCGTCGTCGAAGATGATGTTCGCCGCCTTGCCGCCGAGCTCCAGCGTGCAGTCTCTTGTCGGTGCCGGCAAGCGACGTTGGCATGATCAGGCGCCCGACGGCGGTCGAGCCGGTGAACGCGATCTTGTCGACGCCCGGGTGATTGACGATGGCCGCGCCCGTGTCGCCGGCGCCGGTGACGATATTGACCACCCCCGGCGGCAGGCCGGCCTCCGCGCACGATCTCGGCGAGCTTGAGCGCGGTCAGTGGCGTCGTCTCCGCCGGCTTGAGCACGACCGTGTTGCCGCAGGCCAGCGCCGGCGCGATTTTCCAGGCCAGCATCAGGAGCGGGAAATTCCACGGAATCACCTGCCCGGCGACGCCCAGCGGCGCAGCGCGGCGGCCGGGGTAGGCGTAGCGCAGCTTGTCCGCCCAGCCCGCGTAGTAGAAGAAGTGTGCGGCCGCCAGCGGAATGTCCACGTCGCGCGCCTCGCGAATCGGCTTGCCGCCGTCCAGCGATTCGATCGCGGCGAATTCGCGCGACCGCTCCTGCATGATGCGCGCGATGCGAAAAATGTATTTGCCGCGCTCGGCCGGCTTCATCCGCGACCATGGCCCGTCGAAGGCCTTCCGCGCCGCGGCGACGGCGCTGTCGATGTCCGCCCTGCTCGCGGTCCCGACCCGGGCGAGCCGCTCTTCCGTCGCCGGATTGATGGAATCGAACCCGCTCGCCCTCGGCGGGCTCGACGAAGTCGCCGTCGATGAACAGCCCGTACCGGTCGTCGATCGTCACGTGATCCGTGCTTTCGGGCGCCGGCGCGTACTGCCAGCCACCGTCGAACGCGAGTTTATTTACCTGCGTGTCCATAACCTTCACCCGAATGGGGTCTCAAGAAAACCGCCGGAGCCGTACCGCTACCGCCGCTGCCGTCGTCGCCGTCGCTGCCGCTACCGCCGCTGCCGTCGTCGTCGCTGCCGTCGTCGTCGTCGTAGGAGCGGCATCTGTGCCGCGATTTTCCGGCACCGGCCTCCCGAATCGGCGGCAAGACGCCGCTCCTGACGGTGACGGTGGTTCGATTTTGGCACGATGACACCAAGTCCCGGACCTCAACCCTAATCCTTGGAAAAGTAATCGGCCGACTGGTAGATGCCGGTCACCTGCTTCACGAGTTGCATCAGCACGTCGTTGGCCAGCGAGCTCGCGCCGAACCGGAACCAGTCGGGCGTCATCCAGGCATTGCCCAGCGTTTCACGCAGCATCACGAGATAATGCACGAGCGAGCTTTGGCCGTCGATATGCCGCCGGCCGGCTTCATGCCGACCATGCGGCCGGTCTCGTAATGAGTGATCGCGTATGCGCCTGCAGCATGACCAGCGTCGCCGGCAGCGTTGCCGCCGGCTGGATCTTGCCCGTCGAGGTCTTGATGAAATCCGCGCCGGCGTGCATGGCGCAGGACGCTGGCACGCCGCACCCGGTCCAGGGTCCCCAGCTCGCCCGTTCGAGGATGACCTTGAGATGCGCGTCGCCGCAGGCTTCCTTGATGGCCGCGATCTCGTCAAAGACGAATTCGTACTCGCCCTGCAGGAACGCACCGCGGGAAATGACCATGTCGATTTCGTCGGCGCCCTCCTCGACGGCAATGCGGGTCTCCTCCAGCTTGATGTTGCGCGGCGCCATGCCGCTCGGAAACGCGGTCGCCACCGACGCGACATTGATGCCCCGGTCGCCCAGGGTGCGCTTCGCGACCCCGACCATCGTCGGGTAGACGCAAACGGCCGCTACGTGCGGCAGGTCGGGCAGCTTGTCGTGGAGATGCATCGCTTTCTGGCACAGCTGGCGTACCTTGCCGGGCGTGTCCTGGCCCTCCAGCGTGGTCAGGTCGATCATGGCCAGCACCATCCTGAGCGCCTCGACCTTGGAATTCGTCTTGATGCTGCGCGTCTGGAAGCGGGCGGTTCGTTCGATGACACCCACCTCGTCCACGCGCGCGACCCGGCTCAGGTCCGGCAGGCGGCCGGTGCCCGGCAATCGCGCCACGCTCATGCCGGTTCCCCGCTCATGTAAACCGCTTCCAGTGCCACCGTGATCATTTCATCGAACGTGTTCTGGCGCTCCTCCGAACTCAGGTGCTCGCCGCTGACGATATCGTCGCTGACGGTGCAGACCGCCAGCGCCTCGGCGCCGTGTTCCGCCGCAATGGGATAGATGCCGGCCGCTTCCATCTCCACGCCCAGCACGTTGTACCTGGCAAGCGTTTCGAACATGTCCGGCTGCGGCGTATAGAAAAGATCCGCCGAGAAGATGTTGCCGACATGGTAGCGCACGTCGATATCGCGCGCGGCGCGCACGGCGTTCTCGACCAGCGAATAGGTGGCCAGCGGCGCAAGATCGAAGCCGCCGAAGCGCATGCGGTTGACGCCCGAATCCGTCGATGCGCCCATTGCGATGATAACGTCGCGCAGGCGGACGTCCGGGTGCGACGTGCCGCAGCTGCCCACGCGGACGACGCGCCGTACCCCGTACTCGGTTATGAGCTCGGTGCAGTAAATAGAGGCGGACGGGATCCCCATGCCATGCGCCATGACGGATACCGGCATGTCCCGGTAGCGCCCGGTGTAGCCCCACATGTTGCGAACGTCGGTCACGCGGCGCGCGTCCTCCAGCCAGTTGTCCGCGATGTAGCGGGCCCGCAGCGGGTCCCCCGGCATCAGGACCGTGGGCGCGAAGTCGCCGGCGGCGGCGTTCATGTGTTTTGTTGCCATGGAGTCTCTTGCCTTGCTGCCGCTGGCTGCCGGTCGGCCGCGCTGCGGCCCTGTTGGCCGTTTTCGCCATGATAGCAGCCCCTTCGGGGGTCCGGGCGGCAGGACGGCCGTCACCGCTGTGCCTACAATGGCAAACCACGGCAAGAAACCAGGGACAACGCATGGCCGATCCATTGCTGCCCGCGGCGGCGCGCGACGAGGTACTGACGCGCGAGCGCTGCTTCATCACCGAACTGCTGAACGACCCGGCCGCGCCGCAGGTGTCGCTGGCGCGCTGCCGCGTGCCGCCCGGCGTGACCACGGAGCGTCACCGGCTGACGGTCGACGAATGGTACGTCGTCGCGGCCGGCACCGGCTCGATGCAAGTGGGGGACACAACGCCGTTCGACGTCGGCCCCGGCGATGCCGTCGCGATCCCCGCCGGCACGTCCCAGTGCATCACCAATACCGGCCCGCACGACCTGGTATTCCAGTGCCTCTGCACGCCGCGCTTCACGCCGGCTGCCTACGTGCCGCTGCCGGACGACCGCCGGCCCCGGACGTGGGTGACAGACAACAATACAACGGCCGCTTCCGGCTGCTCAAGACTCCGCGAAATCCAGCCGCTCCGCAGCCACCCGGCGGTGCATGCGGGCTATACTGCGGTAACCGTACCAGGGAGACAGACAGATGCGTGGCAATAATCCAACAACAAGTCGCGGGGCGGCGTGCGCGCTGGCCGGCGTAATAGCGGCCGCGGCCTGCGTGGTCGTTCCGGGCGGCATCGATACGGCCGCCGCGCAGGACGTCAGCGACCGGGCAATACTCGAGGAAATTACGGTCACGGCGCAGCGCCGCGAGGAAAACATCCAGGATGTGCCGTTCTCCGTCTCGGCAATGCGCGGCGAACGGCTGCAGACGATCGTGCAGGCCGGCGAAGACGTGCGAGCGCTCGCGAACCGCATCCCGGCGCTGTACGCGGAATCGTCCAACGGCCGGCTCGCGCCGCGATTCTACATGCGCGGTCTCGGCAATTCGGACTTCGACCTGGCGGCATCGCAGTCGGTCTCCGTTATCTTCGACGAAGTCGTGCAGGAAAACGTGCTGCTGAAGAGCTTCCCGCTGTTCGATATCGAGCGCGTCGAGGTGCTGCGCGGACCGCAAGGCACGCTGTTCGGCCGCAACACGCCGGCCGGCATCGTCAAGTTCGACAGCCGCAAGCCGACCGACGTCATGAACGGCTACGTCAATACCGCCGTGGGCACGCTGGGTACCGCCAATGTCGAGGCCGCGCTGGGCGGCCCGCTGAACAGCTCGGGCACGCTGATGGGCCGCGTCTCCGCGCTCAGCCAGAATCGCGACGACTGGATCTCGAACGGCTTCACCAACGAGGAAGACGTCATGGGCGGCTTCGACGAGGCAGCCTGGCGGGCCCAGTTGCTGTACGAGCCCAATGACGCCTTCAGCGCCCTCCTCAATGCGCACGGCCGGCGTCTCAGTAACGGCACGGCCTCGATCTTCCGCGCCAACATCATCGGCCCGGGCAGCAATTCGCTGAACGAGAATTTCGACCGGGACACAGTGTTTTTCGACGGTGGCGACAACAACCCGCAGGAAGCCCGGCAGATCGGCTTCACGCTGCGGCTGGACTACGAGTTCGGCAATGACATGACGCTGACGTCGATCTCGGCGCACGAGGAAGTCGAGAACCGCAGCCTGGGCGACATCGACGGCGGTTTTGGTGCTGCATTCCTGCCGTTCATGGGGCCCGGATTCATTCCGTTTCCGTCGGAGACACAGGACGGCATCGATGACCTGGAGCAGATCACCCAGGAGTTCCGGCTCGCGTCCAATGCGAACGACGACGTCTTCTGGCAGACGGGCCTGTTTTTCTTCAAGTCCGACTTCTCGGTGCAGACCTTCCCGTTCTTTGTGCCACCGACCACGGTCCGCCACCAGAACGAGGCCTGGGCCGTGTTCGGCCAGGTGAGCTGGAGCCTGTCGGACGCCACGACGCTGACCGGCGGTGTCCGCTACACGGATGACGAAAAGGACATGACCACCGGCTCGACACCGAATCCACAGCCGCCGGTGAACGTGGGTGACGAGCAGGTGAGCTGGGACCTGAGCCTGATGCACAACATCAACGACCGCGTCAGCGTCTACGGCCGCGTCGCCTCCGGCTTCCGCGCACCGTCGATCCAGGGGCGCAATATCGCGTTTTTCGATGCCAACCCGTTTTCGGTCGCGGACTCCGAGACCATCCTCTCCACCGAAATCGGCTTCAAGTCGCAACCGACCGACCGTATCCGCATCAACGGCGCGCTGTATTACTACACGATCGATGACCAGCAGCTGTCTGCCATCGGCGGCAACACCAATTCGAACGTGCTGGTGAACGCCGACAAGGGCGTGGGCGCCGGCGTCGACTTTGACGCCGAGTTCATCCTGACCGACAACTGGGTGTTCACGCTGGGTGGCAGTTACAGCGACACCAGCATCGACGATGAAAACCTCGTGACGCAGGTGTGCGGTTCCGGCCAGTGCACGGTCACCGACGAGCTCGACTCGAACGGCTTCGCGATCCTGGACGGTAACCCGTTCCCGCAGGCGCCCGAGTACCAGTTCAACGCGACCCTGCGCTACAGCACGCCCGTTGGCGACGACGACGAGCTGTACTGGTACGCCGACTACGCGCACCAGGGCGACACCAACTTCTTCCTCTACGAGTCGCTCGAGTATCACACCGGCAATATCTTCGAGGCCGGGCTGCGCGCGGGCTACATCGCGAACAACGGCCAGTGGGAGCTGGCGGTGTTCGGGCGCAACATCACCGACGAGGAAAACCTGAAGGGCGGCATCGACTTTAACAACAACACCGGTTTCGTCAACGACCCGCGCATCTGGGGCGTCAACTTCCAGATGAATTTCGGCGAGTAGGCGGCACCTCTGTCGCACGATCTGAAAGCCCGGCGAATGCCGGGCTTTCTTTACCCGGGAAAACCCCGCATGCCAGCATCCCGCCTCCTCCCCGTCGCCTGCCTGTTCCTGCTGGGTGCCTGCGCGACGTCGGCCGGCACGGCGCGCCAGCCGGCCGTGACGATCATGACGTTCAACGTCGAAAACCTCTTCGACAACGTCGACGACCCCGGCAAGGACGACCGTACCTACCTGCCGCTCGCGGCAAAGCAGAACGCCGAGCACCGCGCCGCGTGCGCGGGCATCGAGGTGGAACGCTGGCGCGAGCAATGCCTGGCACCGGGACCTGGAGCGACGAACTGGTGGCACGCAAGCTGGCGATCGTCGCCGACGCCATCCTGCAGGTCGGCAACGGCCGCGGCCCTGACGTGCTGGCGCTGCAGGAGGTCGAGAACGTCCGCATCCTGGAACGCCTGCGCCGCGACCACCTCAAGGCCGCCGGCTACCGGGAACCGGTGCTGATCGAAGGCAATGATGCACGCGGCATCGACGTCGCCTTCCTGACCCGCCTGCCGCTGGCGGCGCCGCCGGCGTTGCATCCCATTGCATTCGACGACGACGTGCCGGCGGTGCGTGTTGCCGATACCCGAGGCATACTCGAGGCCGTGTTTCGACTGCCGGACGGGCAGCTGCTGACGGGCTACGCCGTGCACTTTCCCGCGCCGTTTCACCCGACGGCAATGCGTGTCGCCGCCTACCGCGCCCTGAATGCGCTGCTGGCCGGCCTGCCGCCGGCACGCCCCGCCTTCGCGGCCGGCGACTTCAACACGACCTCGGCCGAGGACCGGCGCGAGCACCTGCTGCAGCGGCTGGTACGTCCCGACTGGGTGGTCGCCCACGAACTCGGTTGCGGCGCCGATTGCCGCGGCACGTCGTACTACGCGCGCGACGACTCGTGGTCCTTCCTGGACATGCTGCTATGGTCGCCGGCCCGCCGTGGCGCCGACGCAACATGGGCGATTCGCGCGGATTCCGTGCGGCTTGTAAACGAGCACCCCGGCCAGCGTCGCGACGACGGCACACCGGCGCGCTTCGAGCCCGCCGGCGGACCGGGCGTCTCCGACCACTGGCCGCTCATGATGACAATCGAACCTGATTAAAATCAGCCGCTTGTGCTAACAACCTGATTCCTTATAAAAAACCGGTCGTTGCCAGGGCACGCGCAGCCTGCAACATGGCCGTAACATTTGTCGGGGATCATTATTGCGTGCCTCATAGGCCTGCGCTAGATTTGCAACAAAATGACGGGGGCAGGCGCCGGACGAGGGCGCCGCGACTTAGCCGCGCGCCGTCTGATTTCCACGACATGCAACGGACCTGTAACACCTGGCGTGCACACTTCGGCACGCACTACGGATATCCAACAACATCAACCAGGGATCAAAGATGAAGACTATATTCACTCAGATCGGCACCGGGTGGCGGCTGGCAATCAGCCTGCTGTTGCTCGCGGTGGCGATGCCGTTGACCGTCAATGCGCAGGAGACCACCTCCGCCATTCGCGGCAAGGTCCGGGACGCCGCAGGCGACCCCGTTGCCGGCGCCTCGGTCGTCGTGCGCAACATGCGCACGGACGGCGTGTACACCTACCTGTCCAACGAGAGCGGCACGTTCTTCGCGAGCAACCTGCCGGTCGGCGGCCCCTACCAGGTTACCGTCAACGGCATCCGGACGGTTGAAGTCCCGAGCGTTTCGCTGGGCGATATCTACAACCTGACGATCGACCTGCCCACCAGCGCCGAGGTCGAGGAGATCGTCGTCACCGGCCAGGCCGTGCAGGGTGTCGACGTCGCCGCCGGACCCACGGCGTCGTTCTCCAGCTACGACATCGAGACGTCGGTCAACGTCAACCGCGATATCGTCGACGTCTACAGCATCGATCCCCGCCTGAATCTCGACAACGAGGACGACGGCTTCCAGGTCAACTGCGCCGGCAAGCATCCCCGCTTCAACAGCGTGACGCTCGACGGCATCAGCCAGAACGACCGCTTCGGCCTGAACTCCAACGGGTACTCGACCGCGGTCGGCATGCCGTTCCCGTTCGACGCCATCGAGCAGATTGCCGTTGAACTGGCGCCGTTCGACGTCACCTACGGCGGCTTCTCCGCGTGCAACATCAACGCTGTCACGAAGTCGGGCACGAACGAGTGGAGCGGCAACGTCTTCTACGAGTACAGCAGCGACAGCCTGCGCGGCGACACCGTCGTCGTTGGCGGCGTTGCTCAGGATCTCAGCACGCCGTCGTTCAACGAGTCCATTCTTGGCTTCTCGGTCGGCGGGCCGATCATCAGCGATCGCCTGTTCGTGTTCGCCGCCTACGAGGAATCCGAGGAGCCGCGCTTTTTGGCACGCGGGTACGCCGGTTCCGGCGTCGGCGAGGTACGGCCCTGGTTCAGCCAGGCCGATCACGATCGCATCGTGCAGATCGCCAACGGCACCTACAACTACGATCCGGGCGGCTTGCCGGGCGATGGCGCCCAGGAAGCCGAGAAATACATGGTGCGCCTCGACTGGAACATCAACGACAGCCACAACGCTGCGCTGATCTACAACTATTTCGACGGCTTCCAGGATCGCGATTCGGACGGCGACAGCGACGAATTCGAGTTCGCCAACCACTTTTACGTGAAGGGCGCCGAATCCGAAACGATTACGGCGAAGCTGTTCTCGCAGTGGACCGATGCGTTTTCGACCGAATTCTTTGTCAGTACCAACGAGATGAACGACTCGCAGGTCACGGTCGGCCCGAAAGACTTCGGCGATCACCAGATCAGTATCGGCAACAACGTCGTCTATCTTGGTGCGGACGATTCGCGCCAGGCCAACGCGCTCAACACGGAATCCGATTTCCTGAAGCTGAGCGGCCAGTACCTGCTGGGCGACCATGTCATCACGGCCGGCTACGAGCGCGAGAAGCTGACGATCTTCAACCAGTTCGTCCAGCATGCCCGCGGTGGTGAGTACGACTACTTCGACGACTCGGACACGAACCCGGCCGCCTGCGCGTTACTCGACGCCCAGGGCCGCTTCGATGACCCGACCTGCGACCTGTCCGGCATCGACCGCTTCGAGCTGGGCCGCCCCAGCCGAATCTTCTACGGCAGCGGCGGCGGTACCAACGACCCGGCCGACGCGGCGGCGCTGTTTTCCAACACGCTCAACAGCCTGTACGTGCAGGACGAATTCTTTTTCGACGAGTTCGGCCTGACGGTCGTCGGCGGCGTGCGTTACGACTGGTTCGACAGTAGCGACCGGCCGAACTTCAACCAGACGTTCACGGACGCCAACGGCCTCCGCAACGACGCCAACATCGACGGGCTGAGCCTCGTCATGCCGCGCGTCGGCTTCACCTGGGACGCACGCGAGGATCTCACCGTTCGCGGCGGCGTCGGCCTGTACTCGGGCGGCAATCCGAACGTGTGGATCTCGAACGCCTGGTCGAACGACGGCCTCACCAACGTGCAGCTCACGCTGAACAACTTCGGCGCCAGCCGCTCGGTGCTGGACGGCACCATTCCGCTGGTCGGTCCGAACCCGGGCGCCAGCGTGCCGCAGGAACTGTTCGACGCGGTCGCCGCGGTTACGCCGGCCAACGCGGTCAACGAGAACCTCGTGCTGATCGATCCCGGCTACAAGCAGCCGCGCGAATGGAAATTCGCCCTGGGCGCGACGTACGACCTGCCCTGGTGGGACATCACGGCCGACGTCGACTACCTGCGCGGCGAGCTGCAGGAATCGGCGATCTACGTCGATCTGTCGCAGGAAGTCATCGGCCAGACGAGCATCGGCACGCCGATCTACGACTTCGTCAACGGCTCGAACAACCTGATGCTGACGAACGCCACGGACGACGGTTCCTCCGACACGTTCTCGATCTCGTTGCGCAAGGAGTTCGAGTGGGGCCTTGACCTGCTGTTCGGCTATGCGTGACACGGACGCCGAGGACGTCATGCCAATGACCTCGTCCGTCGCCCAGTCGAACTTCGAGAACCTGGCGACCAACGACATCAACGACCCGATGGCCGGCACGTCGAACTACCTCGTGCCGGAACGCCTGACGTTCCACGCGAGCTACGCCAACGAGTTCTTCGGCGACAACACAACGCGCATCACGCTGCGGGCGTTCGCCAGCGAAGGCCAGCCGCAGAGCTACGTCATGGGCTCCGACGACCAGGAAGGCTTCGGCCGTTTCGGTCGCCACCTGCTGTACGTGCCGACCGGTCCGACGGACCCCAACGTGCAGTTTGCCCCGACATTCGACCAGACGGCGTTCTTCAACTGGGTGGATGCCGAGGGCCTCGGCTCGGGCCTGCAGGAACGTAACGCCCACCACGGCCGCTGGAGCAACCGCATCGACATGCGCTTCGACCAGGAATTCCCGGCGTTCATCGGCGATACCAAGGGCCGCGTCTTCCTGAAGATCTACAACGTCGGCAACCTGATCGACGACGAATGGGGTCGTGTCAACGATGCGAAGTTCTTCTCGGTACAGGTAGTCAACTCGTCGGTTGACGCGGGTACCGGCCAGTACATCTTCGAGTCCTTCTCCGAGGACACGATCTCCGAGGTACTGGAGAATCGATCGCTGTACGAAATCCGTCTCGGTATCGAGATCGATTTCTGACGACAGGCGTCAATGCGAAGAAAAAGGGCGGCCATCGGCCGCCCTCTTTTCGTAGGAGCGGCTTCCAGCCGCGATGTATTGACGAATCGCGGCTGGAAGCCGCTCCGACGGCAAGGTGTTCCGACGGGTGCGGATTTTTCATTCATTCCAGCACCGCGTCCGATCATCGTCCAGATCGCATCGATGACCCGGTACCTGAGTTCAGAGCCGGGGCGCGATACGCCTTTCGCGGTCGTGTGGCCGCAATTGCGCGCGCGCCGGACGGCATTTGCGACGCTGGCGGCCTTGCTCTGCACCGTGCTAGTCTGCTGCGGGACGGGTACACGAGCGCTGCTATTAAACGATGATCAGGATGTCCCGATTGACTCCCGCCGCGTTTGCGACGCTATTTCTTGCCGGCTGTGCCGCGACGACGCCGGAACCGCAGCCGTACGTCCACCCGGGCATTACCTGGGTTCGCACCGCGGCCGAATTTGACGCCCTCGCCCTGCAGGCGTACCAGAGTGCCGGTGATGCGCTGGCCGACAAGGTCGGCGACCGCTCGTGGAGCGCGCTGCCCGGCCAGCAGAACGCGGCCGACCTGCCGCCCGCTGTCATCTTCGACGTGGACGAAACGGTCGTCAGTAACGTCGAGTTCCAGCTGACGCTGATTCCGCCGTTCGCCGACGAGAAACTCAATGCCTGGAACGCCGCCAACGAGGCGGTGGCTATACCCGGCGTTGTCGAGTTTGCCGAGCGCGCGCGCGCGCTGGGGGTCGAGTTGTTTTTTATCACGAATCGGCCCTGCATGCCGGATGACGCGTCGGGCGACCCCTGCCCGCAGAAGGCCGTTACAACACAGGACATCAACGAGGCGGGCATCCCGGTCGACGAGAGCCGCGTCATGCTGTCGTTCGAGCAGCCGGGCTGGAACAAGGAGAAAAAAAACCGGCGCGACGTGATCGCCCGGGACTACCGCGTGATCATGCTGATGGGCGACGACCTGGGCGATTTCATTCCGTGCTCACGCCGGCGCGCCGTCGCACCGTGCACGGAAGGCGCCACGATCGAGAGCCGGGCGCGCGCCACCGCGGCGCATCGCGATTACTGGGGCGACGGCTGGTATATCCTCCCCAACCCGATGCACGGCTCCTGGACAACGGTGCGCTAGCGCCTCGCGGTCCTGCAGCCGCCCCGTCCGACAGCCGTGAAAACCCCGGAAACCGACCTGATCGACGCCGCCAGGCGGGCCCGCGAACAGGCACACGCGCCCTACTCGGGCTTTCGCGTCGGCGCGGCGCTGCTCGACGAATCCGGCCGCGTGCACGTCGGCTGCAATGTCGAAAACGCGGCTTTCCCTGCCGGAACCTGCGCCGAGACCGGCGCCATCAGCGCGATGGTGGCGGCTGGCGGCAAGCGTATCGTCGCCATTGCCGCGGTTGGCGGCCGCCAGGCGCTGGAGAGTTGCACGCCCTGCGGCGGCTGCCGGCAACGCATCCTGGAATTCGCCGACGAGGCGACCCGTATCGTGGTCCTGGACGATGACGCAGAACCGCTCAGCTACTCGATGGCGGAGTTGTTGCCGGCCTCGTTCCGGTTTCCGGGGCGGTAGGCGCGTAAATACCCTGCGGCGCGACCGGGCCGACCCTCGATCGTGGAGGGCCTTGAATCGTAGGTGTTTAATCGTGGGTGACGGGCCTTGAATCGTAGGCGATGGGCCTTGAATCGTAGGGGCGACGGGCCTCGAATCGTGAGGTGACGGGCCTTGAATCGTGGGTGATGGGCCTTGAATCGTCGGCGAGCGGCTTCCAGCCGCGATTACCTCCTGTCGCGGCTGGAAGCCGCTCCTGACGTAGGTAGATGGATCGCGGCTGGAAGCCGCTCCTCCGGGGCTCAGCCGAAGCTGATCAGCAGGCCGGCGAGCGCCGCGCTCATCAGGTTGGACAGGGAGCCGGCGGCCACGGCACGCAGGCCGAAGCGGGCGATGAGCTCGCGCTTTTCCGGCACGAGACTGCCGAGACCGCCCAGCAGGATGGCGATCGACGACAGGTTGGCGAAGCCGCACAGCGCGAACGTCGTGACGGCGACCGTGCGTTCGCTCGCATTGGCCAGGTAATCCTGCAGGTGAGTGAACGCAACGAACTCGTTGAGTATGAGTTTCTCGCCGAACAGCGCGCCGGCGGCCTCCGCCTCGGCCCACGGCACGCTCAGCAGGTACATGAGCGGTGCGAACAGCTTGCCGAGCAGGAACTGCAACGTGATTCCCTCGAATCCGAACATCCCGGCGATGCCGCCGACGATGCCGTTGAAGAGGGCGATCAGGGCCACGAAGGCAACCAGCATGGCGCCGATGTTGACGGCCAGGCGCACGCCGTCACTCGCGCCGACAGCCGCCGCCAGGATGACGTTCGCGTGCTGGCTGTCCTCCATGCGCAGGCGCTTTGCATCCTCGCCGGCCTCGACCTGTTCGGTGTCCGGCATCAGCATCTTCGCCATCAGCAAGCCGCCGGGCGCGGCCATGAAGCTCGCGGCCAGCAGGTATTTCATCTCGGCGCCCATCAGGACGTAGGCGGCGAGCACGGTGCCGGCGACAGACGCGACGCCGGAGGTCATGACGGCAAACATCTGCGGCTCGGTCAGCGTGCGCAGGTAGGGCCGCACGACCAGGGGCGCCTCGGTCTGCCCGACGAAGATATTCGCCGCGGCATTGAGCGACTCGACCGGACCGGTGCCGATGATGCGCCGCAAGCCGCCGCCGACCAGCCACACTATCCATTGCATGATTTTCAGGTGGTACAGGACGGACATCAGCGCCGAGAAAAAGATGATGATCGGCAGCACGTTGATTGCGAAGCTGAAGCCGACGGACTCGCCGGCAAGCGGCCCGAACACCATGTCGATGCCGGCACGCGAATAGTCGATCACCGCCTGCACCCCGTTGCTGAGTGAGAGTATCGCCCGCTTGCCCCACTCGAAGTACAGGACGAACGCAGCCAGCACCACCTGCAGCGCAAAGGCGGCGCCGACGACCCGCAGGCGTATCGCCCGGCGATTGGCGGACAACAGGTACGCGATGGCCAGTATCGCGGCAATGCCCAGCAAGCCTCTCCATTCCCCGGTCATACCGCCTCCCCCGCCGGACCGGCGCCCGGTCTCGATGTATTTGCCGATGATTCGTCGGCGCGACGTATGGAACAGATGACGGGGCGCTCGTCGGGCCGGCGTTCCGTCACGCGGCATGCCGCGCTGTAGGATGTCGCCGCACGCATCGCATCGTCCTCTGAGGCGGCGTGCACGGTGGCGATCGGTTCGTTTGCACTGACACGACTGCCGATACGGACGATGTCACTGAACCCGGTGGCCAGGTCGAGCGCATCGTCCAGTGCCCGGCGCCCGCCGCCCAGCTCGATGACGGCATTGCCCACCGCGCGTGTGTCCACCGAGTCGAGCCAGCCGTCGGTGTCCGGGTAGACGGGCCGTGTCACGGCAGCGCCTGGCAACTGTTCGCCGGCCGTGTCCAGGAAATTCGCCGGCCCGCCAAGGCCGGCGACCATCCGCTCGAAGCGCTCGGCGGCGGCGCCGGATGCAAGCGCCGCGTCGACCCGGTCGTGCGCGGCGGCGATGGCCGTCTCGATACCGGTCAGCAGCAGCATCTCGGCACAAAGGGCACGGACGACCTCGTCGAGGCGCGGCTCACGCGCATCGCCGCGAAGATAGGCCACGACTTCGCGGATCTCCAGCGCGTTGCCCGCGGAGTAGCCAAGAACCTCGTTCATGTCGGTGAGCAGCGCGTGCGTCGGCAGCCCGGCGCGCGCCGCTGTCTGCATGATCGATGAGGCGAGAGCCTCGGCGCGGCTCCTGCGTCGCCATAAAGGCACCGTTGCCGACCTTGACGTCCATGACCAGCCCATCCAGTCCGGCGGCGATTTTCTGGCCAGTATCGACGCGTGATCAACGGCACGGACTCGACCGTGCCGGTAATGTCGCGAATGGCGTAGAAACGCCGGTCGGCCGGGGCGAGCTCGGCGGTCTGCCCGATGATCGCGCAACCGGTTTCCCGGACGACTTTCCGGAACCGGTCGAAGTCGGGTGTCGCGTCGTAGCCGGGAATACCTCCTCGGCCTTGTCGGTCGTTCCACCGGTATGGCCGAGTCCGCGTCCTCGAAATCATCGGTACGCAGCCGCCGCAGGCCGCGACGACCGGTGCCAGCAGGAAACTCACCTTGTCGCCGACACCGCCGGTCGAACGCCTGTCGACCACCGGTCCGTCCAGCCCTGCATCCTGCCAGTCCAGCACGGTGCCCGAGCGCGCCATTGCGAGCGTCAGCAGGCCGGCCTCGTCGAACGTCATCGAGTTCAGGAAAATGGCCATCGCGAGTGCCGCGACCTGTTCGGCCGGGAGGCTGCCGTCGGCGAGTCCGGCCACCAGCAAGCCGATCTGCTCCCCGGAAAGCTCGCCGCCGTCGCGCTTTACACGTATGACGTCAGTAAACAGCACGCGGCGTCGCGTCCTTTCCCGGGCTGCCCGGCATTCTCACGCCCGGAAACCGCGCAACGGCAGGTCCGCACGACGCTGCAACCAGTTGTCCGCGGGGTAATGGCAGTGCCGGTCGATTGCGTGCAGCGTATACGCGTGCCGCGAGCGCTCGGACCGGTTCGGTCCGCTCAGGTGCGGTGTGCGTCCGTCGAACAGGACCAGCGCGCCGGCACGTGCTTCGGCCGGCTGCTTCGAGCGCTCGGGAAACGGCGTGGCATCCAGCGCCTCGGTCGCGAGCTGCGTATCGGTGACACGCCGGTTGCGCTGGCGCAGCGGTCCGCGATGCTCTCCGGGTATGAAGTACATGCAGCCGTTGTCGACGGTTGCGTCTTCCAGGGCAAACCAGAACCCGGTGCACGATTCCGGCTCCGTGTACAGGTAGGTCGAATCCTGGTGGCAGACGACCTCGCCGCCGATATGCGGCGGCTTGAAGATGTACATCGACTGGATGATGACCGGGTCGGCATAACCGATGCTGTCGGCCAGCCCGGCCAGCTTGTCCGAGTGCGAAAAGCGTTCGAACACGGGATCGAGGTCGTGCATCGCATGCCCGATCTTGTTGAGGCACTGCTCCCTGGGCTGGCGCAGGTTGCCCGCGCCGTCGAATGCATCCTCTTCCAGGAAAAAACGGATCTTGTCCCCGGATTCGATGAAATAGCGATCGTCGAGCTGGGTCTGCCGCGTCGTCGAAAAGACACTTTTGAGGTCTGCCGGGTCGAACTCCGCGACCAGCTCCAGCGCGCGCTGTTGCAATTCGCGGCAACTGTCCGGCGACACGAAATCCTCGAGGATCAGCACGCCCGCGTCGCGATACGCCGCGAGCATGTCCGCGTCCAGGCGGCCATCGGCCGGTGCGGTAAAGCGCGGCAGTGACGCTGTTGCCGGATTCGCGGTTTCGGTCACGGCTGAGGTCATGCGGCATTAATATCGGATTCAACCGTGGCACGCAACGCCGTGGCACGGCGTTGCCCGGCTTTGCAGCGCGCGGCGGCGTAAAGGGTAGAATGACCCTGTGCGGGCGACGCCCGGCGCGGGTCGTCCGTGAGGAGCGATAATGGTCAAAAACTGCAATTATTTCAATGTGTTTGCGTGGATTCTCCTGGTCGCGACCGGCCTCGTGCTGGCGGCCTGCGGGCCGGCGCCCGACAGCGGTGACGCTGCCCTGGCCCCCGACGACGGCGATCGCCTACGCGTCGACCTGATCGTCGCCGGCGACCAGGTCGTCACGATGGACGAGGACGCCACCGTCATCCCCGACGGCGCGGTCGCGATTGACCAGGGTCTGATCGTCGCGGTCGGCGCTGCCGCTGAAATCGACGACAAGTACACGGCGGCGGAACGCTTGCCCGGAACCAACCGGGTCGTCATGCCGGGCCTCATCAACGGGCATTCGCATGCGGCGATGACCCTGTTGCGCGGCGTTGCCGATGACCTGGCGCTGATGGACTGGCTCAACAACTATATTTTCCCCGCCGAGGTCCAGTTCGTGGATGCCGAATTCGTCCGCATCGGCACGGAACTGGCCTGCTGGGAAATGATACGCGGGGGCACGACGACCTTCGTCGACATGTACTACTACCCGGACACGATAGCCGATGTCGTCGCCGACTGCGGCTTGCGTGCAATGATCTCGGCGACGGTCATCGGCCAGCGCAGTCCCGACGCCGAGGGTGCCGCGGATTCGATCGACAAGGGCCGCGCGTTCATCGATCGCTGGCAGGGGCGAAACAGCCGCATCCAGCCGATCTTCGGACCGCACGCCAACTACACGCTGGATGCGGACCAGTTGCGGGCGACCCGCGCCGCCGCCATCGACGCCGGCGTACCGATCAGCATTCACCTGGCCGAATCGCCGTTCGAAGTCGATTATTCGAAAGAGACCTATGGCACGACCAGCATCGAGTTCCTCGAATCGATCGGCTTCTTCGACGGACCCGTGATCGGGGCACACGTCGTGTGGCCGACGCCCGGGGAAATCCGGATACTCGCGCAGCGGGACGTCGGCGTGATTCACAATCCCACGTCCAACATGAAGATCGCCTCCGGTATCGCGCCGGTGACGGCGATGCTGGCCGCGGGTGTCGACGTCGGCCTGGGCACGGACGGCGCGGCAAGCAACAACGACCTGGACATGTGGGAGGAAATGCGCCTCGCGGCCTTTCTGCAGAAGGTGGATCGCATGAACCCGGAAGTGTTACCCGCGGAGACGGTACTCGCGATGGCGACCCGGGGCGGGGCCGCCGCCATCGGCCTCGCGGACCAGGTCGGCCAGCTGCGGACCGGCCTGCGAGCCGACCTCATCCAGGTATCGCTCGACGACGTGCATTTCGTGCCGACCTACGATGTCATGTCACACCTCGTGTATGTCGCCGATGAGCAGGACGTCACGTCCGTCATTGTCGACGGCCGCGTGCTCCTCCGGGATGGCGAGTTCCTGACCCTCGACACGGCACGCATTGCCCGGGAGGCCCGCGCGCTCGCCGCCCGCATCGAGCAGGCACTCACGGCGCAGAACACCGGCGGCTGACCGGGAAACGGTGCCCATGACCGTGCTGCTGCGACTGCTCACGCTGCTGGCCCTCGGCTACGCCGGCCTCTGTGCGGTCCTGTACATCGGCCAGGACGCACTGCTTTACCACCCCACCGCCGACACCCGCGCCGGTGCAGCACGGGAACTGCGCTTGCAGGTCGACGGCGAAACGCTGCAGGTATGGCGGCTGGGCAGCGGGCGCGACGCCATTCTGTATTTCGGCGGCAACGGCGAGAACGTGGCGCGCACCGTGCCGCACCTGGCCGGCCTGTTCCCGGATGCGAGCGTCTACCTGCTGAGCTATCGCGGCTACGGCGGCAGCACCGGCGAACCCGGTGAAACCGAACTGACGGGGGATGCGCGCGACCTGTTCGACTACGCCCGCGCGCGCCACGATTCGGTGTCGCTGATCGGGCGCAGTCTGGGCAGCGGTGTCGCCGCGGCGGTGGCGGCCACGCGACCGGTACGACGCCTGGTACTCGTGACGCCCTACGACAGTCTCGAAGACCTGGCGAGCGACCTGTATCCCTTCATCCCCGTGTCCCTGTTGCTGCGCGACAAGTTTCGCTCGGTGGACCGCGTACAGGCCATCGAAGCGCCAACGCTGATACTCCTGGCGCAGCACGACAGCGTCGTGCCCCGCCGCAACAGCATGGCGCTCGCGGCTGCGTTTCCTCCCGGACAGGTGCAGGTAAAGACGATCGCCGGCGCCACGCACAACACGATCGGCAGTTCGATACTGTACCTGCGCGCGCCGTGCGGAATTCATAGCCGCTGGCGCGCCGCCCGATGTGCGCACGGCCCAGGGAGGCGCACGATGCGCTCAAGAGCAGTAATCTGTGCCGGGATGCTGCTCGTCAGCGGCCTGCCGGCTGGCTGCGCGACGTCACCGGACCCCGCGGAACCGATTGAATATTCCTCGTCATGGTTTCGTTGCGACAGCCGCTTCGACTGCATCGCCGTCTACGACGCCTACTGCAAATACACCGCCGTCAATTCCCGCCATGCCCTCATCTACCAGGACTGGGCCAGGCAGGAAGTAACCCGCGTCGACGAACTGCGCCCCTGCCCCCCGTCCCGCGAGGATTTCCCCCTGGCGGCGGCCTGCCGCGCCCAAACCTGCGAATACCCGTAACCCCGGCAGACCTGGCGCCGCGCCGCCTACTGAAGGTAGAAAATGAGCCCCGCGAGCGACGCGCTCATCAGGTTCGCCAGGGTACCCCCGATGACCGCCCGGAGACCAAGCCGGGCGATGTCCCGCCGGCGGCTGGGCACCAGGCTCCCGAGCCCGCCCAGCAGGATGGCGATGGACGTCAGGTTGGCAAAACCGCACAGGGCGAACGTGACGATGACCTGGCTCTGCGCCGACAGGGATTCCTTGAGCTCGACGTAGTGCGCGTAGGCATAGAATTCATTGATGACGAATTTCTCGCCGATCAACGTGCCGGCGGTCGTCGCCTCGGCCCACGGCACCCCCAGCAGGAACGCGAGCGGGGCGAAGACCATGCCAAGCAGCCATTGCAGCGTCAGGTTCTCCACGCCGAACCAGCCGCCGATGCCGCCCAGGATGCCGTTCAGCAGGGCGATCATCGCGACGAAAGCGAGCAGCATTGCGCCGACGTTGAGCGCCAGCGTCAACCCGGTCGCGGCGCCATTGCCGATCGCCTCGAAGATGTTGACGACATCCTCGTCGTCGGTCTTGAGGGCGGGATCGAAGCTGTCCCCGGTACTGGCCGTCTCCGGCAGCATGATCTTGGCCATCAGCAGGCCGCCGGGCGCCGCCATGAAACTGGCCGTGATCAGGTATTTCAGGTCGACGCCCATCGTCGCGTAGGCGGCCATGACGGCCCCGGCAATCGTTGCGCAGCCGCCCGTCATGACGGCGAACAGTTCCGATTCGCTCATGCGCGCGAGGTAGGGCCGGACGACCAGGGGCGCTTCGGTATGGCCGACGAAGATATTCGACACGGCCGACATCGATTCCGTCTCCGAGGTACCGAGCAGCTTGTGCAGCAACCCGCCGAACAGCGCGACGACACGCTGCATGATGCCGAGGTAATACAGCACCGACATCAGGGCGGAGAAAAAGACGATGACCGGCAGCACGTTCAGTGCAATCGTAAAGCCGAGGCTGTCCTGCGCACGATCGCCGAAAACGAACTCGATGCCGGCATTGCCGTAATTGATGACGTGCTGTACGCCGCGGACGACCGTGTCGAGGGCCACGCGCCCGGCGGGCACGTACAGGATCAGCGCGGCGATACCGACCTGCAGCGCGAACGCGATGCCGACGGTCCGCAGGCGGATCGCGCGCCGGTCGGTGGAGAAGTACCGCTGCTGGCCAGGAACTGCGTGCCGATGCCCAGCAGCGCGATCAATGCAGGCAGCCCGGTTCGGCGCGATCAGCGGATGCCGTGGTGGCGAAAGTCCCGCAGCAGTTTACGGCCGCGTTCAATGATGCGGCGACTGCGGCACGAAGTCGCTCTCGCCGAAAAACTCGATGCGGGTCAGGAACGTGTAGTCGCCTTCCAGCGCCATCAGGCCGATAAGCACCAGGATGACGAGCGGCGGCACCAGGATGGCGAGCTGCAGCCCCAGCCGCTCCCACTTCATGTGCATGAAGATGGCGACGATGAAGCCGGCTTTCAGGAACATGAAGATGAGGATCAGGCTCCAGCGCAGGTAGCCCTGGAACCCGATGTAATCCACCATGTAGGAGAAGAAGCTGACGACGAACAGCAGCCCCCAGATCCAGAAATAGACCGCCAGTGGATGTTGTTGTCCCTGCGGCCATGGCGGTCGTATCCTCTCAGCTACCAGCAGATAGAAGAAGGCGAAAATGAAGACCCAGACCAGGTCCACGAAGTGCCAGTACAGGCCGGCGATCTCGACGATCTCGTAGTTCCCGCCGCGCCGTTCGTAAAAGCCGCTCCTGACACGAAACGCCACGACGAGCAGGTAGATCACGCCGGCCGACACGTGCATGCCGTGGAAGCCGGTAATCATGAAGAAGCTGGCGCCGAACTGCGCGGCGCCCATGGGGTTGCCCCAGGGCCGGACGCCCTCTTCGACGATCAGCTTGGTCCACTCGAAGGCCTGCATGCCCACGAATGTGGCCCCGAGCAGGGCGGTGCCCAGCATCAGCAGGGCGGTCTTGCGGCGGTCGCTTGCGGTAGCCGTAGTTCACCGCCATGGCCATGGTGCCGCTGCTGGTGATCAGCACGAAGGTCATGATGGCGATCAGGAGCAGCGGGATAGGTCGCTGCCGAACGATGGTCAGGGCGAACACCTCGCTGGCCATGGGCCAGGGCTCGGTGGTGGACATGCGCACCGTCATGTAGCCCACCAGGAAGCAGGTGAAGATGAAGGTGTCGCTGAGCAGGAAGATCCACATCATGGCCTTGCCCCAGGGCACGTGATAGGCCTGCTTGTCCGCGGACCAGTCGTCGACGATCAGCTCGTGCACGCTCGGGCGACTCCGATCCGCCGCTGTCGGTTCGGCTCATCGATTCCGTATCGTCAGCCTGTTCTCAGATCCGTGATCTGAGGTCGATCAGACAGCAGCGCAGAACAGCACCAGCCAGACCAGCAGCAGGTAGTGCCAGTACATGCGTGCACAGCTCGACGTCGAGCCGACGCCTCCCGGCGTGCGCCGCCCGCAGCAGCCGCAGCAGCGGTCCGCGCCCAGACCCAGCAGTCCGCCCAGCAGGTGCAGCGCCGTGCAGCCCGGTCAGCAGGTAGAAGAAGGCGTTGGCCGGATTGGCCGGCGCGATAGCCGTAGCCCGGCGCGTGCAGCTGCTGCCAGACGCACGCAGCTGCGCCGGCCATGAACAGCACAGGGCCAGCAGCCCGCCGATGCCAGCAGCGCCCGGCAGCAGTCGCCGGCGCGTCCGCCGCGCAGCCGCGTCGCAGCGCCAGCTGCAACGCGACGCTGGCGAGCACCAGCAGCGCCGGTGTTGAGCCACAGCATGCGCCGGGCTCGGCAGCGGCCGCCAGTCGTCCAGCTCGCATGCGCATGACATAGGCGACTGACGAACAGCGCAAACAGCGACGTCGCCACGGCCAGGAACACGACAGAGCCGAGCTTGCCGTCGTGCCGTGTCGAAGCGCCGGCGTCCGGCGACTGCGCGGCCGGACTGGCAGCCCAGGGTTCGCATCGAGGGCTTGGCGGTGACAGTCGCCAGCACGGCTGATGGCCGGCACATCGCCGCGACGAGGATGCACCGTGACGTCATGCCGATGTCTCCCGCTGATCCGTGCTCTCTGCTCCGGATCCGCGGTGCGTCGCGCGGGCTCGTTCTGCGGGATGAAGTCCTGGTGCGCGCCCGGGACGCTGTAGTCATACGCCCAGCGATAGACGGTGGGCAGCTCGTCGCCCCAGTTGCCGTGCTTCGGCGGCGTGTCCGGCGTCTGCCATTCCAGCGTGGTGGCGCCCCAGGGGTTGCCGACCGGCCTTCTCGCCGTTGCGCAGGCTCCAGATCATGTTGATGAAGAACAGGATCTGCGCCAGCGGCCACGACAGATGGCGGCGATGCGTGATGTTGGCGTTCAGTGCCTGGGCGGAGTCCGGGACGAAGTCCGTATCGCCCATGGCGTAGTAGCGCCGCGGCACGCCCAGGAAGCCCAGGTAGTGCATGGGCAGGTAGATGGCGTAGGTGCCCAGGAAGGTCAGCCAGAAATGCAGCTTGCCCAGGGTTTCGTTGAGCATCCGGCCGGTGATCTTCGGGTACCAGTGGTACAGCGCCGCATACAGCACCAGCACCGGCGAGACGCCCATTACCATATGGAAGTGGGCCACCACGAAGTAGGTGTCGGACAGCGGCACGTCGACCACCACGTTGCCGAGGAACAGGCCGGTCAGGCCGCCGTGGATGAAGGTGAAGATGAAACCGATGGCGAACAGCATCGGTGTGTTGAGACGGATGTTGCCTTGCCAGAGGGTCAGCACCCAGTTGTACACCTTGATGGCCGTGGGCACGGCGATGATCAGCGTGGTGGTGGCGAAGAAGAAGCCGAAGTAGGGATTCATGCCGCTGACGTACATGTGGTGCGCCCAGACCACGAAGCTCAGGCCGCCGATGGCGATGATGGCCCAGACCATCATGCGGTAGCCGAAGATGTTCTTGCGCGCGTGGGTGGCGAGCAGGTCGGAGACGATGCCGAAGGCCGGCAGCGCGACGATGTAGACCTCCGGGTGGCCGAAGAACCAGAACAGGTGCTGGAACAGGATCGGGCTGCCGCCGTCGTGATGCTCAGCTGCGCCCAGCTGGACACATGGCCGGCGCGAAGAAACTGGTACCCAGCAGTCAGGTCGAAGCAGCATCATGATCGCGCTGACCAGCAGCGCGGGAAACGCCAGCAGGCCGAGTATCGTCGCCATGAAGATGCCCCAGACGGACAGCGGCAGGCGCATCAGCGTCATGCCCTTGCGTGCGCGCCTGCAGCACGGTGGTAACGTAGTTGAGGCCGCCCATGGTGAAGGCGACGATGAAAACGGCCAGCGAGACGAGCATCAGGATGATGCCCCAGTCCACGCCGGGCGTGCCCGCGGTGATCGCCTGCGGCGGGTAGAGCGTCCAGCCGGCGCCGGTGGACCCGCCGGGCACGAAGAAGCTCGCGAGCAGGATCAGCACCGACAGCAGATAGACCCAGTAGCTGAGCATGTTGAGGTACGGGAACACCATGTCCCGCGCGCCGCACATCAGCGGGATCAGGTAGTTGCCGAAACCGCCCAGGAACAGCGCCGTCAGCAGATAGACCACCATGATCATGCCGTGCATGGTCACTGACCTGGTAGTAGCTGCCGGGTCGATGAAGCGCGAAGCGCGTCGGGAAACCCAGCTGCAGGCGCATCAGCACCGACAGGGCCAGCGCAACCAGGCCGACGAAGATGGCGGTGATGCCGTACTGGATGGCGATGACCTTGTGGTCCTGGCTCCAGATGTATTTGGTGATGAATGTCTGCGGATCGTGACGTTCGCATCTCGTCGGTCACGATCGGCGATTGCAGCGTGAGCCATCTGGCACTTCCTCTCGACGTCGTGTTCCGTCGTCCGCGGCGCGCTTCCCGTGCTAGAGCGAGTTGATGTAGGCGACCACGTCGTTGACCGCCTGCTCGTCCTGCAGGACGCGCGCCATGAAGCCCATCTGCTTGCCGTAGTAATCCTGCGGGTGCGCGCCACGCACGCCGTCGCGGAAATTCTCGAGTTGCCGCGCGATGTACCAGTCGGTCATGCCGGCGAGCCGCGGTGCATTCATGGCGTGGCGGCCCTCGCCCTCGTTGCCGTGGCAGGAGGAGCAGACGGCGGTAGATGCGCTCGCCGTTGGCCGTGTTGCCCTCGATGGTCGCGGGCGCCGGCTCATCCGGCAGCGACTGCATATAGGCGATGACGTTGTTGACCGCCGCCTCGCTCGCCAGCGTATTCGCCATCGGCACCATCTGCTTGCCGTAGGTGTCGTCGTCGTGGTAGCCGCGCAGGCCGTCCTGGAACGCGGCGATCTCGGCGCGCATGTACCATTCGGACTGTCCGGCGAGCTTGGGCCCGTTCAGCGCCTGCATGCCCTCCGCGTTCTGGCCGTGACAGGAGGCGCACACGGTGTACCGGGCCTTGCCGGCCTGCACGTTGCCGGGCGATGCCGCCTGCGTTTCGGCGAACGTCGGGTGGTTGGCCACCCAGGATTCATAATCGGGGCGGTCCTCGACGATGACGGCGCCGCGCATCGCGTAGTGGGCGACGCCGCACAGCTCCTCGCACAGGACCTCGTAGCGGCCCTTGACCGTCGGCGTCAGCCACATGTGGGTCTCCATGCCCGGCACGAGGTCCATCTTGACCCGGAACTGCGCCACCGTGAAGTTATGCAGCACGTCCTTGGAGCGCAGGTTGAAACGCACGGGCTCACCGACCGGAAGGTGCACCTCGGCGTCCGAAATCAGGATGTCGTCCTGGCCCAGCGGATCGTCGGGGTCCATCCCGAACGGGTTGTCTTCGGACATGAAGCGCGTGGCGACGTTGCCGAATTCACCGTCGTCGCCCGGCAGGCGGTAGCTCCAGTGCCACTGCTGGCCGACTGCCTCGAGCTGCAGCGCCTCGTCGGGCACGTCGACGAACTTGGCCCAGACCCACAGGCCCGGCGCCAGCATCGCGGCGACACCGATGGTCGTGACGACCGTGAGTATCCATTCGAGTTTCTGGTTTTCCGGGTCGTAGTTGGCCTTGCTGCCGGCGCGGGCCCGGTAGCGGATGACGCACCAGGCCATGAACAGGTTGACGGCGACGAAGACGAAGCCGGTCACGACGAAGGTGACGTCGATCGTGAAGTCGATCTGCCCCCAGTTGGACGCGAGCGGCGTGAAGGTCCAGGGGCTCAGGAAATGGAATACGAGAGAGCCCACGACCAACAGGATCAACACTACTGCTAAAGGCATACCAATCGCATCCTTCTAGTGACCTTCGCGGATTGTTGTAAGCAGCAAGGACGAATCGCCGTTGCCTGTCGAGTCAGTGCGCCGTGTTTCTTCGGGATGATTGTGGTTTTGCCGTGTGACTTTTCCCCCGCCGCGGTGGTCCGGACAACCCTTCGATACCCCCGTCGAATACCCCCGGGAATGCCCGCCAGCCGCGCCTGTATAACCACGGTCGGACTGATTCCAGACGGCAGGATAGAGGATTCAGGAAGCGATTTCCAGATAAAGCGCGTGTAGTCGAACGGGTGAAAACAGTGGCCGGGAGAACGCGCCGGCAAGGTCGTCGGCAGTCGGCAATTTCGTATCGCGAAACGCCCGCAGCGAAGGACCTCAGAAGCTGTCGCGCAGGTCCCGTTCGATCGATTCGCGGGCCTTTTCGACGTCCGCGCGCAATGCATCCAGTTCCTTCTGCAACGGCTTCGTCAACGCCGCGGGCTCGACGCGCAATGCGATCTCCCGCGACATTTGCGGTTGCCAGGCCGGGGTGTCCGCGACGGCCGGCGGCTCGACGGCATTGTCACGACCGGACCAGACGACGAGCAGCACGACCGCGGCCAGCCCGGTCACGACGCTCGCGAGCCCGGGCAGCCAACCCGTCCGCCGCGGCGCATGCTCCCGAGGCGACACCGGCAGTGTCGTCTGCCGCGCCGTATCGACGCGTTGCCGCAGCGCCGCGGGCACCGTCGCGTCGATGGCGGCGGCATCCGCCCTGAGCCTTTGCCCCAGCTTATCCATAGGCCTGCCCTTTCCTGTCGTCGATTGTCGCATTGTCCAGTTCCGTTTGCAGCCGTCGACGCGCGCGCATCAGCGTGACCTTGGTCCACGGCAGGGAGCGTTGCAGCGCGCGGGCCACGTCCTTTTGCGCCATGTCTTCGACATAGTGGAGCCACAGCGCCGTGCAGGCGTCCGCTGGCAGGACGCGCCGGGCCGTGAGCCAGAGGTTCTGCCGTTCGCTCGCCCGCACGCACTCCGCCAGCGGATCCGCGCGAGGATCGGCGGCGTCCTCCCGGTCAGCGGGCGGCGCGTGGACGGTACGCGCGGCGCGCCGGATCGCGATGCGGTAAAGCCAGGTGCTGAATCGCCAGCGCGCATCGTAGCTGTGCAGGTAACGCCAGGCGTCGAGCAATGCGTCCTGCAGCGCGTCCTCCGCATCGGCCCTGCTGCGGCAGCGCGTCTGCAGGAAGCGCAGCAGGCGTTCCTGGTAGCGGTCGACGAGCCGGTCGAACGCCGTCGCATCGCCCCGTTGCGCGCGCTCGGCCAGTTGCTCATCGTCGGGCTGGCTCACCGGGATTCCGCTACCGGCCTTCCCGGTTCGCGAGCAGATCGGTCAACGTGTCCGGATCGAGCACGGTGCTGATGCTCAGCACCGCGTCGGTAACCTCCACCCGCGTATTGCGAATCAGCTCGCGCAGTTGCGGGTCGAGATCCTCGTTGAAGACCTGCAGTCCAATCAGGCCGTTGACGACGCTGCCGATCGACTGCGCCATGCGTTCGTCGCGGGACTTCAGCCGGGCCTCGACGGCCAGCATTCCGCCCTTGTCGGCGACGAGCAATGCCGCCTGCTCGGTGTTGCGCAGGATGTTCGAGTTCCAGTTGTCGTCGCTGTCGTCCGCGAAATGCTCCGCGCGCAGGCCCGCCTGCACGAAGTTCTTGTCCGCGCTCAGCACGAACAGCGCACCGGCGTGATTGCCGCCGCCGGCGATACGCCCGCCGTTGTCGAGCAGTTCGCGCAGCTGCGCTTCTCCCGACGTGATCAGCAACCGGTTCGCCACGGCGAAGCTGAAATACGCGGCGCTGTCTAGATCGCCCAGCGGATCGGCCGTCGCCGGTTTCGCGGGCTCGCGGCCGGCGAAAAAGTACTCGCGGCCGCCATGCCGGCGCGCATCGACCGGCGACTCGCTCCCGGCCAGTGCGAGAATCCGCTCGCGCGTCGCCTGCTCGAGCGGCCCCTCGACGACGATGACGATCCCGGCTGCAGTCGAGGAATACGCCGTAACGCGCTCGAGTTCTCGCGACAGGTCGATTTGCAGCTCGTCGTTGATCTCAACGATCACCTCGTCCTCGAGCCAGCTGTAAAGGCCGCGTCCCGCCTCGTTCATCACGCATGCCCGCCACGTCGGCGTGCAGGTACCAGATCGCGTCACCCGGCAAGGCGCCGGAATCGATGCCGGCACTGGCCGGTCCGGCGAACGACGCGAGCAGCATCGCGACAGGCAGCAATCGGATCATGGGAATCTCCCCGCAACAGTGGTTGTCTGCCTGCTTGTAGTCGCGGTCCGCCGAAAAGGTTACACGGGAGCCGGCCACTGCCGTAGTGCTACTGCCGCGAGCCGCCGGCGCGGTCGTCGTGGCGATAGACGGGCTCGCCGTCGAGCAGGGTCAGCAGCACGCGGGTCGCGTGGATCCGGTAGGGATCGACCTCGAACAGGTTGCGGTCGAGCACGACCAGGTCGGCGCGCTTGCCGACCTCTATCGAACCCACCTCATCCTCCAGCCGCAGCTGCCAGGCGGCATCCAGCGTGTAGCCGCGAATGAGCGTTGCAATGTCCAGCCGCTCGGCCGCGCGCGGCTGCACCGGGGCGTCGGGGTCGCCGGCGTCCTGGCGGGTATGACCGATCTCGATCTGGACGACCGGGGACATGCCGAGCATGCCGGCACCGCTCGCCGGGAAGTCGCTGCCGAAGGTCAGCCGGACACCGCGCTCGGCAAGACTCCGGAACCGCCAGTAGCGGCTGAACTGGTCCTCGCTGACAAATTGCTCGCCATAGCGGTCGTAGGACGCCCATAACGGCGTGCTTTGCGCGATGACATCGAGCTCCGCGAACCGGTCCAGGTCCTGGTCGATAATGACCTGTATATGGCAGATCGTGTAACGGCTGCGGCTGCCGGGATGTGCCTCGCGCGCCGCGGCAATGGCATTCAGCGTTTCGTTGACGGCCCGCTCGCCCAGCGCATGCACGTGCACGTCGAGACCCTCGCCCGCCGCATCGGAGATCATGCCAATCATCTGCGCCTGCGAGTAGACGGTTTCACCGCTGTTGCCGGGCTCGCCCTGGTAGTCCTCGAACATCGCGGCGGTACGGCCCTCGACCGTGCCGTCGTCCATGATCTTCAGGACCCGGTAGTGATAACGCTCCCCGCGCAGCGTGTCCCGCCACTCAGCCGCCTGCCGTACGGCCCGGCCGACGTCCGCGGGGCCATCGGGCCGCCACGACCCGACGATGCGCACGGTCATGTCGCCGGCCGCCTCCAGCCGCTCGAGTATGCCGGCCACGTCGATGTCGCGGTCGATGCTGCCCGCATCGAAAATCGACGTGACGCCGTAACGATTGAGCACGTCGAATACGTACGCCGTGCCTTCGACGATTGTCTCTTCCGTGATCGCATCAAGCTCATCCATCGCCTGGCTGGCCGTGCCTTCCAGCAGGTAGCCGGTGGCATCACCGTTCGCGTCACGCTTGTAGTAACTGAAACCCGGTGCCGGGTCGGGCGTGTCCTGCGTGATATTGAGCAGTTCCAGCGCGCGACTGTTGGCCCATGCGCCGTGAAATCCCTCGTCCATGATCAGCACCGGCCGGTCGGGCACGACCGCGTCGATCATCTGCCGCGTGGGTCCCTGCGGGCCGAACGTACTGGCGAGAAAGCCGTAGCCGAAGATCAGGCGTGCATCGGGGTTCGCTTCGGCGTATTCCTCGATAGCCGCTATCCAGTCGTCGACGCCCGCAAACGTATCCAGCGAGAGCGCCTTCGCATAGGCACCGCCGCTGACGGGATGCATGTGGCGTATCGATGAAGCCGGGCAGCATCATCGCACCCTCGAGGTCCTCGACACTCGTCCCCGTGCCGGCCAGCGCCAGCGCACCGGCATCGTCGCCGACGTAAACGATATGGCCATCGTCGACGGCCACGGCCCGGGCCCACGGTGCCGCCTCGTTCACCGTGTAGACGGCACCGTTGTGGTAGACCGCGTCGACGCCGTCGCTCGCCGGCGGGGCGCACCCGGCAACCAGCAGGAGCAAGGCGATCCCCGCCACGGCCGCTGTCATTGCAGTCACGACAATCTTCATGTTTGCTCCTATCTGCCACGTTCCGGCCTGGCCGGCACCGACTTCAGTGGAAGCACAAGACTGGCGCGTCCGGGGACATTCTGCAACGCGCCGACTTGTGAAATGCCGGCCGGTTTGCTAATTCTGCGCACAATCAACGGGCGAAGAGAGCCGAAAGCCGACCGCATGGACGACGTACTGACCAGGGACGAAGCGCAGGTCCGCATTTATCCGCCCGCAAACGATTTGCAGCCGTTCGTGCATCGTTACATGCACGGTTACTGGCCCGGCGACGAGCCACATGAACTCAGGATTCCGCCCACCGGCGGCGTATTCCTGAGCTACGTGCCGGGCTCGCCGCTGCGAGTCCGCTTCAGCGATCGCGTATACGACGAACGGCCGAAACTCTTCATCGGCGGGCAGCTGCGCCGCGAGCAGCCGGTACTGGAGAGCACCGGTCATTTCAGCCTCGTCGGCGTCGAACTGACACCGTCCGGATTTTATCGGCTGTTCCGCCGTAATGCCGACCGCTACACCGACGACATCGCCGATTTCTCGGCGGAGTTCCCGCAACACGCTTGCTGGCTCCTCGCTCGCCTTGACGACGCCGCGCCGGTCAGTGACAACATTGCGATAATCGAGGCGCTACTCCGCAAGGTTGCACTCGAGTCCGCCGCTACGCCACTGGTTGACACAGTGCTGCACGAGATCGCGAACCGGCGGGGCATCGTCAGCATCAGCAAACTGGCGGACCGGCACGGCATGAATGCACGGCAGCTGCACCGCCTGTTCATGCAGGTCGTCGGCATTCCGCCAAAACACTATGCAAAAATAGTCCAGGCGAATGCCGTCATCGGCGCACTGATTGCGAACGATACAACCCAGATCAAGGAACTCGCGCTCGAACACGGTTATTTCGACCAGGCGCACTTCATCCGCGACTTCCGGCGCTTCGTCGGCATGAATCCGACCGGCTTCCTGCAGAGCCGCTCGCAGTTCCTGCGGACCTTTCTCGGCAAAGCGTCCCGTGTCCGGCCCGCAACCGATGTCGCGGGCCAGGATTATTCATGAACGGCACGGGCTCAAAGGCGAGGCGTGCCCGGGGAGGGCTTTTCAGGGCCGTGCGAGACAGGATGTCGAGCCCGGAGCGCACACGGACGTGCTTGCAGCGTCCCTGAAAAGCCCTCCCCCGGGCGTGCCTTCGCCAACCACGGCAGCTGATCGTTCATGAATAATCCTGGCTAGATGTCGATGCAGGCGCCCTGCACCGCCTTGGCCGACGCCTTCACCCCGACGCCGTTTTTCAGCGCATCTTTCAAGCCGTCCTTGATGAAGTCGGGAGAGAGGCCATTCTCGCCCAACGTCGGCTCCAGGCCGTCGTTCGCGCTCAGTTCGAGCCCGGGGATCTTGCCCTTGGCGTCTGCCAGCACGTCGTTGATCTGTCCCGTGCCGTCGCCGCAATTGGTGAACTTCACCTCGACACTCACACCGACCGGGCCCGCCTCAACGCCCACTTCGCCCTTGACGTAGATCTCCGGCTTTTTGGGATCGCCCCAGGGCTGCAGTTTCAATCCGCCGCCTGCACCTACGCCGGCTTCGACGCAGGCCGAGGCCTTGCCGTCCTTGTAACAGACCTCGGCACTCCCGCCGATCCCGGCGAACGCTTCGCCGCCGACACACAGGAGGCCGAGCGGATCCCGGTATTGCACGGGATTGTTGCCGACGTAGCGATACAGGTTGCCGCCGCCGTCGAAGCGCGCCGGGTCCGGCGCGGTCCAGCGTCCCGAGACCGGGTCGTAAAGCCGCATGCCATGGCGCACGAGCCCGGCCGCCGGATCGTCGATGCCGCCGCCGAAGCCGATGGCCAGCTCCAGCGCCGGGTTCGTGTCGACAATAACCTCGCCGAACGGATCGTAGTCGATCTCGCGCAGGATGCTGCCCGCCGCATCGAAGATCACGCGCGGGCTGCCGACCTGGTCCACGGCCACGTAATATCGCTCGCCGCCGCGATCGAAGCCGAAAAGCAGGCCGTACTCGTCGTAGTAGTAACGGGTCAGTGTGCCATCCGGTGCGCGGGTATGCGTGAGCAGGAACAGGGCGTTCGGATGCCCGTAGAGATACTCCGTCGTCTCGCCGTTCACGGTGCGCGCGGTCATCCGGCCGAGACCGTCGTAGTCGTAGTCGACGGTTGTCCCGTCGACGATCGCCTCCAGCAGCTCACCGCGGGCCGAGTAGACGAACGTATCGTCGCCCCGACCGGTCATGTAGCCGTCCGCGTCGTGGGTGTAGCGAGTACTGCCGAGGTCGGTGATGCGATCCGCCGCATCGTAGAGTGCCGTTTCGTTGTTGACGCCGACCCGGTTACCGTTGAAATCGTATTCGTAGTCGCCGACGATCACCCCATCGATCGTCACCGTTGACAGCGCTTCGTCAGCCGTGTGCGCGTACTCGAACTGGCGCGCAACGCCAGCCACCGTTTCCGTTCTGTCCGTCAGGCGGCCACTGGCATCGTGGTCGATCGCATTCGCATAGACCGTCAGCCCGCCGACCGAATAGCTGCGCCCCGTCAGGCGGCCGCGGGCATCATGCTGGTAGTCGATCTCGACCGTGCCGTCGGTGCCTGTATCCGCGAGCCCGGTGTTCGCGCTCCGGCTCACGGTGAACGGGCCGACCCCCTGGAGGAAGCCGTCTTCGGAGTAACTGATTGCCACGGGATCGCCGGAATCGAGCTGGATCGACGACAGCAGCAGATCGGCGTCGTAGTCGTACGTGAACGTGCCCTCGGCGATGCCCGAAAAATCCAGCCCGGTCGTCAGTAGACCGTCATAGGAGAACCGGATTGCCTGGTTGCGCCCGCTGACCGTCGACTCGCGATCGATCACATCGGCGCGCTCGGACGACGCCGTGTAGGAATACGAGAGTTCGTAACCCGGGTAGGCCACACCCTCGAGTCGCTCCGCCGGGTCGTAGCTCAGGGTTTCGAGTTTGCCGCTGGCGTGTTGTATCGACGTGCGCTTGCCGGCGATGTCATAGCTGTACTCAACGACATTTCCCAGCGGATCGCTGTAAGTGGCAAGGTCGCCAAGCGCGGTGTACGTGAACAGGTGGTCGCTGCCATTGGGTGTCGTCAGGCCGGCCAGGTAACCGACGCCGTCATAGTTCATCGTGTACGTCGCTCCGGAGGGCAAGGTCTTGGCCGTCAGGCGATCGGCGTCATCGTAGACATACTGCATGGCCAGACCCGCTGCATCCTCGACCGACTGCAGGCGCAGCGCCATGTCGTAGCCGAAATCGAGGCTCTGTTCCGCCTGTTCGGCGCGCAGCAGCGAGCCACCGGCGCCCCAGGTGAATTGAACGGGTGCAAGACCCGGTCGGGTGAGGCTCGTGAGCTGCCAGTCGACATCGTAAAGTTGCTCGACTTCCAGGCCGGAGGGAAAACCGAAGACACGTCGACGATTTTGCCGATTGACGGTGCTCGTGTAAGTGCGAGAGCCGATTCGATACTCGTCCGTCTGCGAGCGCAGCGACAGGACATCGCGCGTATCCTCGAGCAGCACGGTCCGGCTCCTGCGTGTCTGCAATCGGCGCCCGGACGGCGTCTCCAGCGTTTCCCACAGCAGCGGCGCCTGCATGCCGAAGCGGGGATCGGGACGAGACTGGCTCGAGACCACGGTGCCCGTCGGGTATGCCGTCTCCCGGCGCAGGTCACTGAATACCTCGGTGACGGTGACGCCATTGCCGGGAATCTCGTTCGTCAGCAACAGGTTGCCGCTGTCATTGAGCTCCCACCGGTAGCGCGCCGTGCGCCCGTCAGGCAACGTCTTGGTCACGGAACGGACACCGGCCTCTTCGTCGTAGAGGGTGAGCAGATCGATGACGCCACCCAGTGGATTGGTCTCCGAGTCCAGTTTGCCGTTCGGGAAGAACGAAAACCGTGTCTGTTCTCCTCGCGGTGTGACCAGGCTGGACAATTGCTGCGTATCGGGCGTGTATTGCATGCTCCACGTGTCGCCCGCGGCATTCGTCAACCCGGAAATCCAGCCTTGCGGGTTGATGGCAAGGCTGGTCCGCAAGCCGCCCGCCGAGACGATGCCGACCGGCACGCCGTTTCCGGCACGCTCGATCGCCACCTCGCGTCCCTCGCTGTCACGAACGCCGCTCAGCAGTCCGTCGTCGTCATAGATGAACTCGAGCGAGGTCAGGCCCGAGGCTGCGCCCAGCGTTCTCAGATGACGGCCGGCCGCACTGAACTGGTAGATCTCGCTCGCATCCCGGGACGGGATGAATTGGGTCGTACCGTCAAATCGCGGCAACCTGGGCTCGAGCCGCCATAGCTGTTGCATTTCGGGATTATTCGTCGTCGTGATCAGGATATTGCCATCGGGCATGAAGTCGAAGTCCGGCCATCCGTTCGACCCGCTGGTGCCAACGGCCTGGGCATCCGCGCCCTCCCAATCCGGCAGGCTGAACCTGTCCGGCTCTGTTCCGGCCAGGTTGGTGATCGTCGTGCCGTCGTACAGAAGCAGGTTGCTCGCCGCAACGACGTACAGGCGACCCTCGTCGTCGACCTTTATGGCTTGAGCGAAAATTCTCGCGTTCAGCGGGTCGACCCCTTCCTCGAGCGGCTCCTGGTTGCCGCCGCCCAGCACGGTTTCGACGATGCCGTCCGGCCTGATCCGACGTACTTTCCCCGACCTGAAGACAGAGAAATAAACAGACCCTTCCGGACCGACCGCCAGGTTGCCCGGGTCCATGTCCGTCTCCAGTGCCGGATTGCCATCCGCGCCGTCGAAGGCCACGAAGAAGCCGCTGCTCGTCGTCTGGCCGCTGCCGGTTCCGGCGACGATGACGAGGTCGTCGGCGGTCGCGGAACCGTCCGCGATCCATTCGGCCGTGATGTAGTAAATGTGGCCGTCGTTTCCCGAAATATAGAGTCCGCCGGTCGCATCGAAGGCCATACCCGAGGCCCTGAAGGGCAAATCCGGTATCAGTACGACACGCGCATCGTCGCGCGTCACATAACCCAGTTGATCCGGGCCGTCGACCAAGCGACCCTCGTAACCCGTGTAGTAGATGTTGCCGTCAGGACCGATCTCCATGTTCGTGACCGTCCAGTCGACGGGATTGACTCGCGTGAACTGCTGTCCGTCGAGGTCCTCGCCGTTATTTCCGGACGTCCCGTCGGCCAGCAGCCAGCGGATTGCGCCGCTGTCGCTGTTGAAATCCCGGTAGAAGGCGAACACGGAGCCGGCGGAATCGATCGCCAGCTCGGTGAAGCGGCTGTTGCCCCGCCGCGAAAAAGACCTGATGACCAGGTTGGAGAGCGCCTCCGCCGCTGAACGCTTGGTCCCGTCGCCCCGGTAGAGCACACGTTCCGACGGGTCGTAGTGATGATGAAAGTCCAGCGTCCAGCCACCGGTTGTCTGTATCCGGGCATCGCGATTCGCGATTGCATTGATCTGTAACGTACGTGTGCGGGAGCTCCGCGCGGCGACCCGACCCGGGCTGATGCTGGTGAACTGCGTGCCGAACGGGGCGCCGAAGCTCCGCCGGAGCACACGTTCCTGTTCAGCGCCGCCAAGGCCGGCCTGTGCCACGCCTGCGGAACGGAAGACTGTTCTCACGGCATAGGCAATCCGGATGCTGCCGGAAAAACCGCCCTGGATCGCACGTCCATAAGCGTCGGTCGCCGGGAGCTCGAACGTCCCGGTGAGGCCGGGCGTCAGCGGAAACTGCTGCGTAAACGTCTGGCCGTTCACCTGCAACTCGGCCGAGATACCCGTTATCGAGTCGGCAAGAGGCTCATCGGCCGTCACGTCGAACTCGACCGTCAAGCCGCTGACAGTGCGATCGCTCCGATAGTTGAGGCTGGCCGGAATACCGGACAGGGGCACATCCTCGCGCAGTACACGGGTCTGGCACTCGATGATCGAGCCGTATTCCTCGCAGGGGTCGTCTTCCGGGAATGGATTTCGCTCGTTGGTCCGTGGCCGGCTCCAGGGCGGTCGCCCGGGCCAATCGCCGATCCAGTTGAAATCCCACGGCGTGAAGTGTTGCAGGGGCACCCGCCACAGCGAATCGCCGCGCTCGTACAACGATGCAATCTGCACCCGCTCCGCGTCGCTGATCCCGAACCGCGTCTGCAGGTCGGCCGGTGCGTCGGCGGCACCGTCGTTGTCGATATCGAGCTCCGCCATGCCGCCGGATTCGCCCACGATGTCGACGACCAGTCCGTCCGGCGCCGCGATCCAGCGCCCGAGACGGCGATCGTAGTAGCCGGCCGGTACGATCTCGCCGGCCGGAAAACCGATGAAATTCTCCAGGTAGAACGAAACCGGTTCACTGAAGGTCACTTCGCTGGCACCGGCCGCCAGTGCCTCGTCGACACTGAGCTCTACGGCATAGGTATAGAGGGTCGGCGGCGGCAACCGGGCCGGCATGCGCTCGTGACCCAGGTCGCCCACCGTGTACTCGGTGGCACGCACCGTCAGGTTCGTCAGCGGCCGCGTCGAGCCGTCGGGCAGGACCATCTCCGCGCTGACACCTTGCGGGAACAGGACGGTCGCCTGGCGGGTGCCGTCGGCGTCCGTTTCCGCGGAACCGCGTGCAACCTGGTAGGGCGCGTCGCTGGCCAGGTCGATCGAATTGGCATTCGGATCGAGCTCCAGCATCACGACGTCCGGTGCATAGCCCCAGTCGTTCCACGGTGTCTCGACGCCGCGCTGGACGGTCAGGTAACCGTCGAGCGCGTAGTTGATGGTGATCCGGCCACCGCCGTTGACGGCGATATCGAACATGCCATCGTCGCGGCTCTGTGTCCGGCCGAACTCCGGGTGGCCGAGGACCGTGATCGCCACGCCCGGCAGCGGGTCGCCGACCGCGTCGAAGACCCGGCCGCGGATGACGGCGGCGCGGCGTGCCTCTATCGTGTCCGGATCGACGCCCGCCTGGATCGGGTTGCTGCCGGAATACAGGAACGCCGTCGACGCCTTCATCGTCGTCACCTCGCCGGCTTTGAGCGGCGGTGCGACCGATGCCGGGTCCGGCGGCAGGCCGCCCGACGCCGGGAAGTCGGCGGGGTCGTTCGGATCCGTGCCGCCATCGACCTCGGTCTTGTCGTCAACGCCGTCGCCGTCGGTATCGGCATCGTTCGGGTTCGTGCCGGTCGCGTTGACTTCCTCGCCGTCCGTCAGGCCGTCGTCGTCGCTGTCGGCGTCGAGCGGATCGGTCGACGTCGAATTGACCTCGGTGCCATCGTCGAGACCGTCGTCGTCGCTGTCCGGGTCAAGCGGATCGGTCCCGAGCGCCGCTTCCCCGGCATCCGTCAGGCCGTCGCCGTCACTGTCCGTCATGACCGGCGGCGGCGCCTCGACGGTGATCGTCGCCGTGTCCGGCGCGCTGTCGACGAAGCCGTCGTTGACGATGAGCTGGAGAACGAAAATGCCTTCGTTGTCGGCTGTAAAGTTGGCGATCGCTTCGTCGGAGGCATTCAGGCCCGCGCTGCTGCCCGCCGGGCTGCTGATGATCGACCACTCGTAGGTCAGTGAATCATTGTCGGCATCGGCCGAACCGCTGCCGTCGACGAACACGGTGTCGCCCGTTTCGACCGTCTGGTCGGGACCGGCGTCGGCGACCGGTTGCGAGTTCGTCGCACTGATGACGACGACGTCGGGTTCACTCTCGAGCCGTGAATCGCTGACGATCAACTGTACGTCGTAGTCGCCTGGCCGGTCGACGACGAACACGGGCGCGGCGATCGAATCGTTGTCGAGGGTCGCATTGCTGCCCGCCGGCCGGTCCACCATCGTCCATGCGTAGCTCAGCGGATCGCCGTCGACGTCGGAGGAGGCCGAGCCGTCGAGCTGTGCCAAGGCTCCGGTGGCGACCGTCTGGTCCGGCCCGGCATTGGCGACGGGCCGCGAGTTGCTCACGCTGATCCGGACGGTGTCCGCGGCGCCGTCAACCTGGCCGTCATTGACGACGAGTTCGACGACATAGTCGCCGCCGATATCGACATCGAAGGTCGGCATCGGTGAGGTCGGATCGGACAGCGTTGCCGCGCTGCCTGCAGGCCGGCTCACGAACGACCAACGATAGCTCAGCGTGTTGCCGTTGAGGTCCGTCGAGCCGGTGCCATCGAGTTGCACGGTATCACCGATCTCCACGGTCTGGTCCGGCCCGGCCCATGCGGCGGGCGGGTAGTTCGTGGGCGGATCGTCGTCGTCCCAGGGACAGCCGCTCAACAGCGCGGCCAGGGAGACGAGGAGCAGGCTGCGGCCGCTCAGGACCCGCCGGGCAATTCGGGAAAACGCAAGCGCAGGTGCCCGCATGGCAGCCGGCCTCCATGGATCGTTGAGAGAGTGTCGAGCCTTTTTACATTCGTGTGGTTGCTCGACGCGTCACATCAACTTACCGGTCGGGACCCGGTGAGGCTTGGACAAAAAGGACATCCGTTTTACGGCGGCCCCGCGACGCGGGGCCGCCGCCGCTGCTGTTTCTACCAGGCAGGTGGCGGGTGCCGGCTGCGGGTAAGCCGCGACACGGTCAGGGTCAGTACGAGTCCCACGAGGAAGCCGGGAATCATTTCGTAGAGTTCGAATGTTTGCTCCTTCAGTGCCAGCACCCAGGCGACGCTGGTGACGAAGCCACCGACCATGCCGGCGGCCGCGCCGGGCAGGTTGGTGCCGCGGTGGTACAGCATGCACAGTATGACCGGCCCGAACGCGGCACCGAGCCCGGACCAGGCAAACAGGATGAACCAGAAGATCAGGCGCACCTCTTCCAGCGCGAATCCGACCGCGATCACGCCGATCAGGATCGTGACGAACTTGCCGTAGTGGGCCAGCGACCGGTCGCTGCGACCGCTGCCGAGGATCTTCTGCATCGTGTCGCGCACGACCGCGGATGACGCCAGCAACAGCAGCGAATCCACCGTCGACATGATGGCGGACAGCACGATCAGCATCAGCAGCCCGGTGAGCAGCGGCGGGAACAGCTCCGTCGACAGCACCGGGAAGATCGTTTCCGCGTCGTCCAGCCCGGGAAACAGCGCGCGCCCCGCCATGCCCGCCGTAACGGCGCCGATGTCGAACAGCAGGATCACGATGACCGACATGGAGCGGGCCTTCTTCAGTTCATGATCGTCGCGCGCGGACATGAAGCGCACCATGAGCTGGGGCGCGCCGAGGAACGGCAGGCCGATGGCGAGAAAACTGAACAGCGCCACCCAGCCGGCCATGCCGCCGTCGACGATGCCCCACATGCTGAGCAGCGCCGGGTCCTCCGCGGCCAGCGTCGCCGTCACCCGGGCCCAACCGCCCGCCGCGCCGATCGCAACGACCGGCACGAAAATCAGGCCGAGCAGCATCAATACGCCCTGCACGACGTCGGTATACGCCACCGCCTTGTAGCCGCCGACGAACGTGTACACGATGATGATGATTGCGCCGATGATGACGGCCGGCCGGTAATCCACGTCGATGAACGTGCCGATCGCCTTGCCGGATGCCACCATCTGTGACGTCACGTAGGCGCACACCATCGTCAGGATGATGACCACGGCAATGCTGCGCAGCACGTGCCGCCGGTCGTCGAAATGCGCCGCCAGGACGTCCGGCACGGTGATCGAGTCGGTACGGTCGCTCAGGCGTTTCAGGCGGCGCGAAATCAGCGTCCACGACAGGAAGATGCCGATGACTTCGCCGACGACCACCCAGTAGGCCTGCGCGCCGACCGCGTACCCCATGCCGGTGAGGCCCAGCAACAGCCAGCCCGACTCGCCGGTGGCGTTGGTGCTGAAGGCGATCACCCAGAACGGCAGTTTCTTGCCGGCGATGAAAAAGCCGGACAGCGAGTGAGTTTCGCGGCGGCTCCAGGCCGCCAGGGCGACCAGGACCACCAGGTAGGCGAGCAGGACGCCCGTCGTCGCCGACACGTCAGCGGCCCGTCGAGCCGTCCGCGCCTATCGGCGATCCCGGCGGCACCGTAACAGCCGGCAGCTCGCCGATCGCCTGCGGATCGTCGCGCAGGCTCTCGATTCGCTCGCGGGCGTAGCGATAATGCGCCTGCCAGCCGGGATCGGCGACGCTGTCGACCTGCTCGTCGAGCCAGTCTTCGAGCGCATCGAGAGCCGTGCCGGCCAGTGCTCGCACCTGCGTTGCCGCGGCCTCGTCGACGCTCAGTCGCAGCAACGCGTCGAGGGTGAGCGAATTGACGGCACGCTGCACCGCGCCGTCGACGCCGCTCGCCCGCGGGCCGAGCCACGTGGCATTCAGCAGCGCGCGGGTCAGCTCATTGAAGCCCAGCGTTGCCTCGTCGGCGGCGTGCGCGACCTCGAGACGGGCCGCGCGGGTCGGTTCCAGCAGCACGGCAAGCGTCAGCGCGGCGGCGCTGCGGGCGGGACCGTACGGGTCGAAGGTTGCGCCGGTCTGCGACGGAAACGTTTCGCGCGTTTTCGAGTAGCCCGGCGGCCGCGGCGGCAGCAGCTCGACGATATCCGCGGGCAGCCGCAGGACGCCCGGCCGCAGCGTTTGCAGCAGCGCATCCAGCGCCGCGCGCTGGCGGTCGGCGGGCACCGGCCGGTCGGGTTGCTGGCCGTCGCCCCGCAGCGCGTAGCTGAAATAACTGCCGCCGATCAGCTTGCCGACCGCCTGCAACTGGAAGCGGTGCAGCAGGTAGGTCGGCACCAGCACTTCCTCGAGGGTCGCGAGCGGCCGGCCCTGCCGCACGGCACTGGCCGAGAAGCGCTCCAGCGCGTAATCGCGCACGCTCAGGAGATGCTCGAGCTCCGCGATGGCGTCGTCGCCGTTGCTCCCACAGGTTGCCGTGCGGGTGCGACGTGCCGACGGCGCGCGAGATCCTGGTCGGCGACGAAGCGCAGCGTCTGCAGCGTCTCGTCCAGTATGCGGTCGCGCCCCGCCGCCGCGTCGGCATCGTCCGGAAAGTCCTGGTAGCCGTACAGGATCGTGCGCCGGTCCCACGCGCCGACGCCGACGCCGTAGGCGTTGCCGAGGTCGAGGCTGCCGTCATCAGCGAAGCGGATCCGCGGAAACGGGTAGTCCATGACGGACGTGTAGCCCTGGGTGCTGGCGGCAAAATTGTGCTGCAGACCTATCGTGTGACCGACCTCGTGCGCCGACAGCTGGCGGATGCGGGCGAGCGCCATCTCCAGCATCGCGTCAGGCCGTTCGCCGTCATCGTAGGGCGCCAGCAGCCCCTCCGCGATCAGGTAATCCTGGCGCACGCGTAACGAACCCAGCGTCACGTGACCTTTTATTATTTCGCCGGTCCGCGGGTCGAGGACCGACGAACCGTACGACCAGCCGCGCGTCGACCGGTGCACCCACTGGATGACGTTGTAGCGCACGTCCATCGGGTCGGCGTCTTCCGGCAGCAACTCGACCCGGAACGCATCCTCGTAGCCGGCCGCCGCGAATGCCTCGTTCCACCAGGACGCACCCTCGATCAGCGCACTCCGAATCGGCTCCGGCGCGCCGCGATCGACGTAATAAACAATGGGTTCGACCGCTGCACTCGTTGCCGCGGCCGGGTCCTCTTTCTCGAGGCGATGCCGGCGTGCATAGCGCACCATGAGTTCATCGCCGATCGCGGAGGCATAATCCTGGAACCCGTCCTTGCCGTAGCTGAAGCCCGATGAGTCCCGCGCGCGGATCGTAGGGCAGCGGCTCGTAGCCGTCCTCGGGCAGGCGAATCAGCGGAGTGGGTGCAGGTGCACCGTGACGCTCGCCGGGTCCGGCGCGACGGTACGCAGTATGTCGCCGGTTGGTTCGCCGGCATAGGTGACGATGGCCTCGATTTCGCTGTTGTCGGGAAAGGCGCGCGTCCGCGGCGCATAGATCGCCGAGCGCGCCGCATCGACCCGGTAGCTGCCCTCGCCGGCCGCGTCCAGGCGCCGGGCAATGCCGTGAGCGTCGCGGACCAGGAAGTCGGTGGCGTCGATGAACAGGTCGCCCTGCACCTGGCCGGCGATTTCGAAGCCCCACAGCACCGAGCGCGCAAACGAGGCGCGCACCGCGTCCCGCTCGTCGGCATCGTCGCTCAGCGCGCGGTAGCCGAGATTGTCCGCGATGAGCAGGACCTTGTCGCCGTGCCGCTCGAAGCGCACAACGTGGGCATCGCCGAGCTGGCCGCGGTCGAGCCCCAGGTCGTTGGAACCCACGCCGCGCGCCATCGAGGACTGGTACAGGAACGGCGTGTCGAGTTCGGTCACCCGCAGGTACAGGCGCCCGCCCCCGGTATCGTGGTACAGGTCGATGAAACCGGCCTGCCGTTCGAAGCCGCCCAGCCGCTCCGCGAAGTCCGGACCGTCGCCGGCCCGGCCGCAGCCGGCCACGACGACCAGCACCACAAGCCACATTGTTCGCATGATTCCCCCGCACGCTGCCGGCGCCTCCCCGTGGACGCCCGCTGGAGAATGTCGGCCATTTGACGGGTATTCGTCAACTTGCGGGCGTATTCAGGAACCCGGGTCGTGCTGCAGCACCTGCTCGAACTCGGTCAGGAACATGTCCGCCTGTTCCGCCGTCAGCACCATCGGCGGCCGCAGCTTGAGGACGTTGTCGTAAGGGCCGATGGTGTTGGTGAGTACGCGGCGCCGGCGCAATGCGTTGACGATCCGGTCCGCCGCCTCGCCGGCCGGCGTGCGCGAGTCGCGGTCACTGACGAGATCGACGGCGATGAACAGGCCGTGGCCGCGGACGTCGCCGATGATCTCGTGCCTTGCCGCCAGCGCCTCGAGACCGGCGCGCAGCCGGGCGCCGACCTGCACGGCGTTCTGCTGCAGCGACTCCCGTTCCAGGACGTCGAGAACAGCCATCCCGGCGGCGGCCGACACCGGGTTGCCGCCGAACGTGTTGAAGTAGCTGTCACGCGCGGCAAACGCGTCGGCGAGTTCGCGGCGCACGACGGTGGCGGCCAGCGGATGGCCATTGCCGATCGGCTTGCCCAGCGTCACGATGTCGGGCACGACGGCGTCGCTGTCGAAACCCCAGAAATGCCGCCCGGTGCGGCCGAAACCCGGCTGGACCTCGTCCGCAATGACCAGCGCGCCGGCCGCGCGCGCGCGACGCGCCGCTTCGTCGAGGAAGCCGGCCGGCGGCTCCACGACGCCGGACGACGACGAAATCGTGTCGACGATGAACGCCGCCGGCCGGATGCCGCGGCCGGCAAGTTCGGCTACCGCGGCGTCGATGCCTTCCGCATAACGCAGTCCCGCGTCCTTGCCGCGATGCTCGCCGCGGTAGGCATCGGGAAACGGGATCGCGGCGACCCAGCCGGGCCGCCGGTCCATCGGCGTGTCCTCGGTCGAGATGGCCGCGATCGTCGTCGAATTGCCGTGATAGGCAAACTCCGTGACGATGACGCCCTCTCTGCCTGTCGCGGCGCGCGCCACGCGCAGCGCCAGCTCGTTGGCCTCGGTGCCGGTGCAGCTGAACATGGCCGTGTCCAGTCCGGCCGGCAGCAGCCCCGTGAGGCGGGCGGCATAGTCGAGCACGCCCTCGTGCAGGTAGCGCGTGTGCGTGTTGAGCATGCCGGCCTGGCGGCAGATGGCCGCCACGACCGCCGGGTGACTGTGGCCGACGTGCGGCACATTGTTATAGAGATCGAGATAGCGGCGATCGTTGGCGTCGAACAGCCAGGCACCCTCGCCGCGCACGATGTGCACCGGCTCGTCGTAAAACAGGCGGTATGCCGGGCCCAGTAACCGTTGGCGGCGCGCGAGCAGATCGGCGGCTGTGGTTTTCGATGCGGCCATAGGTACCCGGGGATTTCGCCGCGTCAGGCCGTCTCCGCCTGTCGGCGGCGGCTCAGGCGACCGGCCACGATGCCGCTGATCAGCAGAAACACGGCCATGAAGAAAAGGAATTCGGGGTAGCTGCGCGTGATGCCGCAGTAATACGTCGCCACGAAGTTGAACCCCTGGAAGCCGTTGATGAAGCGGCTTTCGCGCCGGCGAATCTTCGGGAAGCGTATCGTCGAAACCATGGCGAGCGCCAGCACGAACATGGCCACCGGCAGGTACGCATGCAGCGGCAGCGCATCGGCCACGTCCGGGTAACGCGTCAGCAGTATCACCGCGGTCGACGTCAGGCCGCCGCCGGCCGCCGTTATCGGCAGCCCGGCGAACCAGCCGTCGCCGGCCTGTTGCGACGCGAGGTTGAAGCGCGCCAGCCGCATCGCGCCGGCCAGCACGAACACGCCGACCGACACCAGCAGCACCCAGAACGCACCGCTGAACATCTCGACCCCGGCAATATCGATGCCGGTGTGCAGGACCAGCATGGCCGGCGCGACCCCGAACGCCACCAGGTCCGCCATCGAGTCGAACTCGGCACCGAAAGTCGACGTGGCCTTAAGCAGCCGGGCCGCGAGGCCGTCCAGGACGTCCAGCAGGCCGCACCAGACGATCATCCAGCCGGCGAGTTCCAGGTTGCCGAGCTGGCTCGCGACGATGGAACCCAGCCCGAGCAGCAGGCTCGTCGCGGTAAAACTGTTAGGAATGGTGTAGCGGAGTATGCTCACGCAACAGCGCGCCTCACGGCCGTGGTTCTCGCCCCGGCCGACATTCTGCATGGCCGGGCGGGCGATAGCCAGCAGCCGGTCCGACCCGTCCGGCGCTCGTCGGCAGGTCGGTACTGTATTGCGTGGCCGGTCACCGCGCGGCGAGCGCGAGCAACCGGGCGAACTGCGCGGGACGGTAGCTTTCGTCGTCCTGCAGGGCGGCGGCGAGTCGGTCGAGTTCCTCCTGCAGCGGCGCGTCGCCCAGCTCGAAGGCGAGCATCTGCACGGCCATGAACGCCTGCTCGGCACTGCCGTAATCGAGGTACTCGCCGGCCGCCCCGGCATCCAGCAACGCATTCATGATGTCACGCTGGCCGCGACGCAACGTGTCGGCGTCGGCGGCGGCCTGCAGTCGCACGGCTTCGCGATCGAGCACGGCGGCGGCGGCGCGCTTGCCGGCGGCGCCGCGCGCACTGTGCAGCCCGGCCAGCGCGGCTTCGATGGCGGCGGCGATCTCCGGCGCGATCGCGCGCGCCAGCACCATGCTCATGACGAAGGAGCCGTCGGCAATAAACGGCTCGCCGGGGTCCGCATCGCCGTGCCGCGGCAGGCGGCGCCACTGCACCGACTTCATGCTGCGATGGCAGGCGTGGCAGTCGAACAGCCCGAGTTCGGGGAACAGGCCGTCGGTCGCGAGCCGGCCGCCCTGCAGCAGGGCAAGCCGCCGGCGGGTGTCGGCCAGCAGGCCGGTCGCCCAGGTTTCGACGTGGGACGCGGCGCCCTTGCGTTCGCGGTAGTCGTCGTCGACGCGGAAATGCTGCAACCCGCCGGCCGTACGCCACAATTCCGTGAACGTATCGAGTTCGAACGCAAGCCGCGGGTGTCCCGCGGCCATGATGCGATGCGTCGCGAACCTGTCGTCCGTGCCGAGATGGCACGACAGGCACAGTTCGGCGCGCGCCGCCGGCCGCTCGTTCGGATAGAGCCCGGCGGCGAGATTGTCGGCATGACTCACGACCGGCGTGTTGTAGTGCGTGTCGATCCAGCGCTCAGCACCGCCGTGGCAGGCCTCGCAGCCGACGCCGTCGGACAGCTGGAAGCGTTCGCCGCGCCGGGCGGCCGGCACGTTGTCCGCGTGGCAATCGAGGCAGATATCCGCCGTGTGTGCATTCGCGAGACCGAGCCGCGCCGCCATGGCCACCGATGCGTCGGAGCGCAGCGTGCGATAGCTGGCCGCGTGCGGGTCGTGACTGGTCCAGGTGACGTACTCGTTCTGCAACACGGCGCTGCCGTCGCGCGCCACCGCGGAGCCGTGGCACTGCGATGCGGCGCAGGTCGCAACGCCCAGGTGCCGGTCCGCCGGCAGCTCGGCCGCGGCCGTCACGAGCGGCAGCAGGCAGACCGCTGCAAGCCCGGCTGCGAGCGCCGCGAACGGCGACGTCGAAGCGGCCAGGTGAGTCGGCGGGGATGGCCTATTCATCGGCCTGCTTCGGATCGTCTTGTACATACCAGGGCTTCCCGTTGTCATCCAGGTACAGGCGGCGCATCTCATCGCGCGTCAGCGGCCGCGAGCCGCGGCGCCCGAACAACGGCGACCTGGCCGCCGGTCTCGTCCACGCCGCGATCCCGTTCGAGGCCTTTCGACAGGGCCAGCGCCGGGCTCGGTGTCGGCAGCGTCGCGATCAGCTCGGGCACCGGTGCCGGGCTGTAACCGTAGAAATTGGGCTGCGAATCGGGCGACGTCAGCTGCACCACCTGCAACCCGTTGCGGCCGTCCGCGACGTACGCGAACAGCGAGGCGTTGGTCGAGGCGACGACGACGTCGCGACTGTCCGCCAGCCGGCCGCCGGCGTCGAATCGCCGGAAAAGCCGGGCCTCCGGCCGCTCGACATCGACGATAACCGAGCCCGTCGGCGCCGGCCGCGACATAGGCATAGGTGCGCGCGACGTATATTCGCCGGGCATCGGCGAGCGGCACGCGGGCGTCCGGCAGCCGTTCGGCCGGGCCGGGTCGGTGACGTCGATGACACCGAGGCCGTCCCCGTTAACGACGAACAGGTAGCGGAATTGCAACGCGGACGCGCGTGCGTCGTTCATTGGAACGACCGCCGCAAGCGTTGGCGCGAGCGGCCGGTCGAGATCGACGATGACCAGGCCGCGGCTGCCGCGACATAGGCGTAGTGGCCGCCCAGTACGACGTGGATTGCGCCGTCCAGCACGCCGTCCGGGTTCCACGTGACGGCGCGTTCGAGGAAATTGTCGTGCAGGTCGCCGTCGGCAAAGGTGTTGACGTCGGTGAGGATCAGCCCTTCCTCGCGATCCGCGATGACCGCGTAGTTGTAGATAGGGTGAAACGGCTGCTCCTGGTTCTCGACTCGCATCAGCTCACCCTCGTTCTGCGGCGGGTGCACCGGCTGGTTGGTCGGCAACGCGACGCAACGTGCGTCACGCGTGTCGAGCTGCGGGTCGTGGCCCAGCTTGCTGAAGGGCGCACTCAGGATGCGCTGCGAGATACCCTTGTTGGCGACGCTCGCCACGTCGTACACGCGCAGGCCGTCCGCGCCCTCCGCGGCGTACAGGTACTCGCCGCGCAACTGCACGCAGCGCGCCGGCCCGCCGGCGTGGCGCTCGGCACGAGTCAGCAGGCCGTCGTTGTCGCGGTGGGCGCGGTAACGATCCGGGTACGCGTAGCGGTGCAGGTAGCTGCCGATCACGGCCTGCGGCTCGTCCCACTCGGTGACCTGCGCGGCCATCACGGCGTCTTCCAGGCCCAGCCACGCGTTGAATCCGACGAAGTTGACGAAGTTGGTGCCGTACAGCAGCAGCTGCGCCATCTGCGAGTTGTTGCTGCCGTCGGCGGCCAGGTGGCAGCTCGAGCACTGCTGTGTCTCGGTCTTGCGCACCGTGTGCGGGAAATGCGGGTTCATCGCCTGCGAGCTGTAACCGCTTGCCGCGATCGGCGGCTGCTGCACGTAAATGCGCTCCCGATTGGCGTTGGTCGACGACAACACCAGCGCCGACGACGAGCGCACCGGCGCGATCTTGCTGTCGTTCGCCGGCCCGCGGCGGCCGATCATGAACATCTGGTCGCGCGCCACCTGCGGGTTGTACGTCGCGTAGTTGCGGGTCTCGCCGCCCTCGTAGCGATGCCGTTCCGTCTTCCAGTTGGCCTCGATGGGCAGGTGGCAGCCGGCGCAACTCGTGATCCAGGACGTATGGCACGTATAGCACTCGATCTCCTCATCCTGGTGCGCGAGTTCCGCCGCGGGCACGTCCTGCCCCCAGGACTGGGTTGCCGTGTCGCGGCTCATCAGCTTGGCGCGCGCCGCTTTCTCGTTGTAGGCGGCGTGGGCGGGATCCACGGAGTCCTTCACCAGGCTCAGCGTCCACTCGAGATCGGGGTCGAGAACGGAGCGCTGCACCAGCGTATCGCCCAGCCATTCGAAGCGGCGCTTGCCGTTTTCGTTGCGGTACAGGCGCATGTCGGTGCCGCCGGGCGGCGCGGCCGGTCCGGACGTCCGCAAATCCGGGTATTCCTGCGCCGTGCCGTGACAGTCGCGGCACTCGATCTCGATCGCGCTCGCGACTTCGCCGTACAGGTGCCCGTTGCCGTGGCTGTCCTGCGAGAAGTGGCAATCGACGCAATGCATGCCGACGTCGGCGTGTATCGACGACAGGTGCACGGCCTTGTCGAACTTGTCCGGGTCGTCGTTCGCGACGATGTTGCCCTCGGCATCGAGCAGGTTGCCGCGCACGTCGCGTTTTTGCACGGCGCGAAAGTTCCAGCCGTGCCCGTGGTAGTCGGCGAACTGCGTGTCGTCCAGCCGGTCGTTCAGTTCGCTCACGTTTTTCAGGAATTCGATATCCGCCCACTTGCCGCGCACCACGGCGCCCTCGGGGTTGCGGTCGAGCACCTCGCGCTCTTCGGCCGGCGTGAGTTTCTGCGGCTCGGCCGGCCACATGTGCGGCGCGTCGGATTCGTAGTCCCACATCGTGTAGCCGAGGTAGGAATTCATGAACATGTTGGGCTGGTGCATGTGGCAGACCATGCACTGGCTCGTCGGTATCGCGCGCGTGAACGCGTGCTTCAGTGGATGTCCCGATTCGTCCCCGGAATCATCGGGTCGACGGATCTGCGATTGACCCTCGTGCCCCGGCCGCGCGTACGGTCCGGCGTGTTTCGGATCGCGGTCATTGGCGTAGACGACATGGCAGGAAGCGCACCCGGACGATGCGATAGTCTCCCGGCTGGTCATTGGTGCCGAGGAACCACGTCAGCGGGTCGTTCAGGCGCGTCTTGTGGATGTTGATGAGCGGCACCGAGATGCGCGCGCCCGTGCCGGGTCCGCGGTTGGACTGGCGGATGTCCGGTCGGCCCGGTTCCTCGAGCCGCTGGAGCAGGCCGAGCACGTTCGGCAGCCCCGTTTCCGGGAACAGGTTGCCGAGATTGCGGCCGCCGCGCTCGAACACGCGGAAAATGTCGCCCGGCCTGGTGATCTCCCACGGCGGCAACGGGTAGAGTTGCGGCAGCGTGCCGTGGCGCTCGGCGAGTTCCGGCGCGACGTCCGCGCCGGTAACGATCGCTGCCTCGCCGTCCGGCGTGTAGCCCTCGCCGAGGATGTATTTCTTGAACGGCAGGATGCCGTTGTTGTACGCCGCGCCGCCCCAGAACATCGCGCTGGTGGCCATCAGGCTGCGTTTCGCGGCATCGATGACCGGCTGGTGACAGGCGCCGCAGGCCTCCTCGACGACACGGTAATCGGACGGATTGACGAAGCGAACGTACTCGCGGCTCTCGCGATTCAGCAGCGTGTAGGAACGTTCCGGATTGCGGCTGTCCGGGTAATGCCACGATTCCGGGTAGCGCGGCGGCACGTGCGCGGCGTCGCGCGCCGCGGCTTGCGCCGCCTCGCTCGCCGGCCCCGCCGGCGCGGTAACGGCCGCGTCGCCACCGTGGCAGTCGGTGCAGCCGAGGACCACCGCGCGGCTCACGTGCATCGTGCTCGCGTCCGTTTCCGTGTGGCAGCTCACGCAACCCGCGCTGGCGGCATCCGCCGCGGCCCGCGTCTGCTGCGCCGGTGCCGGCGGGTAGTCCGGGTAGTCGATGTCGCGCGGTTCCTCGCCCTCGGCCGCCGGGAGTGCGACCGGCACCAGCGCGAGCAGGACCGGCAGCAGCATCGATGAATGGCGCAAGCGACGCATCAGTAACTCAGGACCAGGTTGGCGAACACGGAATACGGCACGTCGTCTCCGAACAGGTTTTCGTAGCCGGCGCCCGGCAGCAGTGCCGACGCGGCCACGCGCAGCACGATATTCTGCGAGGTCAGCGGACGCCAGATGAGATGCAGGGACAGGTCCTGACCGATGTCACGTGCAACCCGTCCCTGGTTGCGCGCGACCTCGATGACGGCCGTGTCGTCGAACCACAGCTGGTTCGCATTCAGCGTCAGCCGCAGTTTGGGCGTAAGGTCGAGGTCCGCGCCCACGCCGGCGAGGATCACGCCCGGGTTCGTGAAGTTGGATTGCCCCTGGAACTTCGATGGCCTGAGCGAATTCAACAAGCCGTTCTGTCCCGACACCGTCACGCGGCCGCCGCCGATCAGCGGCACCGCCTCGCGAATCCAGAAACTCGTGTCGGCGCCGGCGATCAGCGGATTCTCGAGGATCGCGTCGAAGCCGGTCGCACGATCGTCGTAGGGATCGTCGTCGCCGCTGCCGTAGACGAGCGTGCCGCGCAGCCGTAACCAGTCGAAATCGCGCGATACTTCCGCCGCGGCGAACGCGGCGCGGATGTCGGCGTCGCGGCCGGTGAAGACGGCATGTTCCTCGTCGCCGAAAGCGAAGTACGCGGACGCCGTCAGGTTCCAGCGTCCGAAATGGCCGTCGCCGTTCAGGCCGGCGTAGGTCACGTCGTAGCGCCGCGGAACCTGCACGCCGAGCGCCGCGGGCCGCACCAGGAAGCCGTTGTCGTCGACGAAATCGCGCATGTCCTCGCGATTGCGGTTGTGCGCGACCACGACCTGCGAAGTGAAACCGAGGACCGGGAAATCCTGGCGGTACAGGTTGAAAAGGAACACGTCGTCGTCGCGTATCGCCTCGTCGAGATCGTTTTCCGTAATGTCGTTCAGCGCGCTGTTGGTGTCTTTCTCGATGCGGCGGAACCAGCCGAGGTTGTATTGCCAGCGATTGTTGTCGCGGGTACCGAACAGCCGCACGCCGACCGGGCTGTCCTGGAACAGGAAGCCGCGAAAGTCCGCTGTGACCGGCTGGATGCCGACACGCAGGCTGTCGAAGTCATAGCGCTCGCTGACATTACGCAGGTGCTTGTCGATGAACAGGCCCTGGATGCCGACGAAGCCCTCGCGACGTGTCAGCGGCGCCGTCGGGTCCACTTTCAGCAGCCCCGCCTCGTTGACCGCGACGCGGCTGAAGTTGAAGACCGGGATGATGCGTAGCTCGTAGTCCGGCGGCTTGAACACCGTGTCGCCTTTGTAGAGCACCGCCTCCAGCAGCACGTTCTGGACGAACAGGTCCTGGTCCGGATCGCCCGGCAGGTCCAGCGTGTCCGGCTGCGGCGACGACGTCGCGCCGACCGGCGTCACGACCCGGCGCGCGCCGACCGTCGAATCCGAAACGAGGTTCAGGCTGACGAACCAGTCGTCGCCGAATGCCGGACGGTCGCCCTTCAGCACGTTGTTGGTGTTGTACGGGTCCCACCAGCGTTCCGGGTAGCCCAGCATCGAGGCCACCTGCCAGCGGTCGGGCAATCCCGCGAACGGCGGCAGCTCGTCCCACACCGCGGGCCGCAGGCCGGCGTCGGTGCAGCGTGCCGCGGCTTCCGGCGGCGGCTGCCCGGGACGGCGGCGTTGCGGCTCGTCGAGGGGCTCGCAGCCGGGCGCCGATTGGGCCGGCGCCGGCGGCGCGGCCAGCAGCATGGCAGCCGCCAGTGCGGCGAGACTACTTGCCGGCGCAGACATTCTGCTCGTCACTCTGCAGGAACGGGGTCACGGGGCAATTGACGTAGCGCAGGCGGCTGCCCCGCGGCGTCAGTTGGTCCGCGCGCATGGCCGGATCCGCGTTGTTGATCGTGCCCGTCGCGAGGCCCGCCTCGTGCACGGCGAGAAATGCGACCAGGTCGTCCTGGTCGACGCCGTCGCCGGACACGCCGATACCGCCGACGAGCGTCGCGCCGCGATAGACGGGGACGCTGCCCGGGAAGATCTGCATCCCGTTCGCCAGCTGCGAAAACGCCCCCGCTGCGGCGAAGCCCGTGTCGAAACCGCCGATGCCGGTGCAGTTCGCCGGCACGTCGGGCACCAGCCCGCTGACGAAGCCGACATGCTGCACGAGGGCGTTGTAGACGAGGTCGAGCTGCAGGCCGGTGGAGAACGGGCTCCATTCGCCCGCCGGCTTGCTGAACGGGCCGGCCGGGTTGCCGGTGACCCCGTCCGGAAAATACGGACGGGACAGGTTGCCGCCGGCGCGGTCGGAGAACGCGACGGCGCCGTCGGCAAGTGCCGTCGGCAGGCCGAGGAAATTCCGCGCGGCATCGACGTATCGCACGAGCGCCTCGCGCCGCTTCAGCACCAGGCCGCCGTCAAGGTACGCGGCGTCGGGCACGCCCGCGAGCAGGCCCGCCGCCGCGGCCGACGAAAAGAACGTCGCCGTGCGCGCTTTTTGCAGGCTGACGTCGATGCCGAACACCGGTGCATCGCGGCTGCGGACGATGCCGAGTATCGCGCCGTTCGTGTCGACGACCGAGATACTGACACGCGCGGCGGAGCCGAGTGGCGTGCGAATCTGCGCCCGGGTGCGATTGGCGAGATCAAGCGCAGCCGCAAGCAGGGCCTGCACCTCGCCGGCCGTCAGCGCATCGGGACCGTCGCTGCCCGCGGCGGGCCGGAAGCGCTCGGCGTCAGCGTTGTCGACCAGCACGAAGGCGTCCAGGCCCGGGAAGTCGAGCGTGTCCGGCCGGATGCCCGACGCCGGCTGCCCGAACGGCTGCCCGGCAGCGATCGTCGCCGCCGCGTAACCCGGGACAGCGACGAGCACGCCGTCAATATTGTTGATTGCGGCAAATGCCGGCGCGGACGCCGGCACGCTCATCAGGTCATCGGGCAAACCGTCGCTGAAAATAAGTTGGCGGCCTTCGACCGTGATCCGCCCGGCGCGCCGGGCGTCGGGTGCGGCCAGTGTCTCTGTCGCGGCGAGCGCGATCAGCTCGTCGTCGTCGACATCGCGGTCACGCGGGTCCGCATCGAAACCGTAGCGTCCGTCGCTGATGACACCGACGCCGCCGACCGGGGTGCCGGCCTTGTACAACGGCAGGCCGCCCGGGTCCGCCGCGAGCCCCAGCGGCGAGCGATGCGGGCCGGCATCCGGTGCAGCGACGAACCGGGCCATCAGGTCCGAACAGGCGAGCTGGCTGAACTGCACGCCAAACAGCGGCCCGCCGGGTTGCAACGGGTCGTTCGGATTGAAATGGTCCTGCACGATCTGGCTGGCCGTGCGCGTGCTGAACGCGTTGCCCTCGGTCGACAGGTAGGCGGCGGTCACGGCCTTGGCGATGGCCGCCATCGTGTCGGGCACGATATCGACGCCGTCCAGGCCGCCGTCGGCCGTTGCGGCAGGCGACTGTATGGTTACCGTGGTCGCCGCGCCGTTCATGCGAAACACGGCCAGGACGTTGCCGACCCGGTCGACGACGGCAATCGTTGCCGCGCCGCCGCGCGCGGTGGCTTCCGCCGCGGCCCGGGCAACAACGCCCTCGACATCCGCCACCGTGAGACGGGTTGGTGTGTCCGCGCACTCGCCGGCGCAACCGGCCGGCGGCGTCTGCGGATCAATGCCCGGTGAAGCGGGCGGGGTACCGCCGCCGCAAGCCGCAAGCACCGGCAACAGTACGGCTGCCAGCCGCGGCGCGCGCACGTCAGGGCGCTCCACGCCGCGCCGACCCGGCGCGGAATGACGGCTTGTCCGGGTCGTGGAAGCCGTGGCACAGGATGCAGGTGCTGGCGGCCTGGCCGGCGGCGTTGCGCCGCACGATGCCGCTGCCGGTGGCAGTCCCGGCAACTGTCCATCCCGGGCAGCAGCAGGTCCGTCGCCACCCCGGACTGCGACGCGGCGTGGCAACCGTCGCAGCTCGCCACGTCGGTATCGTGGGCCGCGTGGGAAAAGCGCGCATGCGGGAAGAACCGTTCGGTCAGCCGCACCGGTTGCACGCGCCACGGCATGGCCGCATCCGTCTGTACTTTCGTGACCTCGTGACAGTTGACGCACGCGCGCCGCTCGAACAGGTCGGCGGCGACGGTCAGCGCCTGCGCCCGCGCTTCGGCCGCGACGCGATCGCGATCGGCGCGCGTCAGCGCCTGGCCGGGACGGCGCAGCCGTTGCTGTGCGCCGTTCGTTGCATCGTCCCCGAGCAGGCGCGCGCTGTAGTACTCGATGAGCACCTGCAGCACGCCCTCGGGATCGCCGTGCGGCACCGTGCGCGACGGATCCTGCGGGTCGAAGCTCAGTTCGTGGCAGCCGCTGCAATGCTCGTCCATGCGAACCGGCTGCATGCGCGCGCCGCCCGGTTCCGGGCGGTGGCAATCCTGGCAGGCCAGCACCTGCCGGCCGTCGGGTCCGATCACGCCGTCTTCGTCGACGTGCAGCGCGTGGTCGAAACGCAGGTTCGAGCGCTCGGCATCGCGCGCCTGCTCCAGCAATCGCCGTTCCGTTTGCCACTCGGTCGTGCCGGCTGTCGTCACCGGCACGCTGAGGCTGACACGAAACGGCGGATGGTCATCCAGGAAGTCGGAGGCGGGCGGCAGGTCGGTGCCGGCGGGCCCGTCCGCGTGGCAGTCCCCGCACAGGCCCTGGTGTTCGCTGATCAGCTGCGGCGGCTCGTTGTGCTCCAGGTGACAGCTCGCGCAACGCATCTCACCCAGCACCGGCGGCGCGCTGCCCGCGGCATGGCGATGACTCTCGTGACATGCGCCGCAGGCCGCATCCGGCACGCGCCGGAACGGCCTGGCGTGACACGCCTCGCACTCCGTCGCGACGCTCGCGTGGGTTCGGTGCACGTCCCCGGCCAGCCACACGCTGTCGTCCGGCAGCAGCGGTACGCTTCGCAGCGTTTTCGCGACGCCGGGTCCCAGCAGCGTCAGCGCCGGGATGGCAAACGCCAGCAGCACGACGACACCGGCGGCAAGCCAGGACAGGCGGCGCTTGCCGAAACCGGCCAGCGTGCGGACCGGCGCGCTCCACGCCGGCGCGAGATGGTGCTCGCCGGCATCGTCGGCAAGCTCGAAGCTCAGGGCGAAATCGATGCCCGCCGGCGGCTCGATGACGCGCAGCAGGTTTGCGCCCACCTCGATTTCATCGCCGGGCGCAAGCGTCGCCTCGCGCTGCGAGCGGCCGTTGACGGTGACGCCGGCGAGTGCCCCGGTGACGATCGCATGGCCGCCGTCGCGGCTCTCGATGCGCGCATGCTGCAGGCGAGCCCGGCGATCGCGCACGTGCAGCGTCTGGTCGGTCGCGCGGCCGATCGTCAGGCTGTCGGTGTCGATGACCTTGTCCGCGTGCTCGACGGCGCCACCGGCACCGCGGGTAATAAAGCGAACGAGGCACTTCACGCGGTCACCAGTACAGGAACACGGTGACGATGTGGACGACGAGCGCCGCAAGCAGCGCCGCGGTCAGCGGCACATGCGCGAACAGCCAGATCGCGAGACGGGCTTCCAGTTGCATGTCCCCGGCGAGCGTCTTCAGCAGCCGCCGTTTGTTGCGCAGGAGCGCCGACAGCTCGCCGATCGCCGCGCCTTCGTGCGCGTCGGCGCTGCGCGCCTGCCGGTCCGCCAGCCAGTCGAGCAACGCTTCCTGGCCGGCATTGGCGGCGACACGCGAGCCGCCGTTGGCGGGCAGGACGACCTGGGACTCGTCGCGTCCGGTGAGCCGCGACCAGGCGGTACCGCCCAGCTGCGTGCGGGCGATGCCGCTCGCGATCGCGTCACGGAAATCCTCGCCGAGACTGTTCGCCGCGCGCCGGCTGCGCTCGTCGATGTCGTCGAGCTGGTCCAGGAGTTCCGTGCGATTCGCCCCGCCGCGGTTGTGGCTCATGCGCGCCGGGTAGTTTGCATAGAACCAGACGCCGACGATGCCGCTCGCGACCACCAGCAGCAGCAACACGAATGCCAGCGTGTGCACGTTGGGGCCGAGCTGGAAGCCGGCATGCAACAGGACGATCAGCGGCAGTGCGAGCCCGAGGTAGACGTGCGCGGATAACCAGCCCTGCACCGTCCCCTGTGTGCTGTGGTAGCGGCGCTTGCGAATGCCGAACGCCGTCAGCCACAGGACCAGCGCCGTCGCGACCGCACCCAGCGTGTAGCCGAGCACCGTGCCCCCGTTGGGCGGTTCCTGCGGATCGTGCACCAGGTAGATGCCGGCGATGCCGGCGGTGACGAGCAGCGCGAGCCACAGGTAGCGACGACCGCCGTAAGCCAGTATCGATGCCTTCACCGTCAGCCCGTCCGCCGGGTCAGGTCGACGAAGTCCGCCGGGCTCATCCGGATCGCGGCGCCCGTCGGGCAGGCGCGCACGCAGGCCGGGCCGCCGGCCAGGTCCTTGCACATGTCGCACTTGACCGCTTTCTTGACCGCGTCGTCGGTGCGCGGCGCGCGCCGGCCGGGGGCGCTGCCGCGCCCGGTCAGCAGCCAGCCGACCAGACCGGTTGCAGGTTGCCGCGGTGCCGCCATCTGGATGACGTCATAGGGGCAGTTCTGTTCGCAGTTGCCGCAGCCTATGCAGCTGTCCTCTATGTAGACCTCGCCGTTCGGCGCCCGCCGGATCGCGTCCGGCGGGCAATCCTTCATGCAGTGCGGATCCTCGCAATGTCGGCACGAGGTCGGCACGTGCACCTGCGCGTACGACGGTCCGGCGGCACGATCCAGCCGCGACGTGCCATCGTGGGTCTCGGCGCAGGCTGTTTCGGCAATCTGTCGCAACCGATGCCAGAGATTCTCGTCGATCAGGAGGACGTCGGTTGCCTCGCCGAGCCCCTGCTGCATCAGGAACGAAATCAAATCGCCCGCCTCGGGCGCCGCTTCCATGCGCAGGTTTTCGCTGAGGCGCCGGCTGACCGTGTCCTGCATGCGCTCGCGCAGTCCCTCGTGGCGTTCCAGCAGGTCACGAAACACGTCCGCGCGCAGGAAGATCGATTCGGTGGCGACGGTCGCCGCAACCGTCGCCGAGCGGGTCGCCTCCGTAATCAGGCCCATCTCGCCGACGAAGTTGCCGGCCGCGACATACGAGGTCACGATGTCGCGCCCGCCGATGCGCCGCGACACCGACACCGAACCCGCGCGGATCAGGTGCAGCCCGTCCGCCTCGTCGCCTTCGCGAAACAGTGTCTCCCCGGCCTTGAAATGGCGGAGCTCGGTCGACGCCGCGACCGCCTGCAGCTCCTCGGCGGGCGCGTTGGGCGTCAGGCCGGCCCGCAGCGTGCGCATAATAAAGTGCCGGTCGATTTCGCGGCGCACGGGCTCGTAGGTGTTCATCAGTCGCACGATCTCCCGGCGCGGCGACTCGAGCAGCACGCACGGTTCGGCGGCGCGCACTGTGGCGGCGCGCCGCCGGCCGGACAGCAGGCTCATTTCGCCAAAGAACTGCCCGGCCCCGAGCCGGATGAACGTGCCGCTGTCCGTCTCGATGTCGACGGCGCCCTCGACGATGCTGATAAACGAATTCGTGTAGTCGTTCTTGCGGAAGATCACGTCGCCCGGCTGCGGTGTCAGCAGGTCGCTGGCCAGCACCAGTTCGCGCTGAACCAGCGCATTGATGCGGGCAAACAGCGGCAGCCGCTCGCGCAGCAGCTCGAGCGTCGCATCCACGTCCAGCCCGAACGGCAACGCGCTGAATTGACTCGCGAGCAGGTCGTGATCGGCCGGCTGCACGTCGTTGCCGGTGACGTACTCGACGACTTCGTAGCCCTGGTTCATGGCCTGCTTGATCAGCGGGTAGCCGGCCAGCGCACCGATGACGTAGAGACCGGGCACGTTGGTTTCGTAGCGGGTCGACAGCTCGGGCAGCGAGGTCGGCTCGTCGTTCGGGAACACGATGCCGCAGGACTCGACGAAACGGCGCGGCGGAATCGCGCCCAGCCTTGCAATGATGCGGTCACAGGGCACGCGTGACTGTGCCGTGTCCGTGTCCAGGACGATAGCCGGTCCGTCGCCGCCGTCCGCCTCCACGGCGGCCACCGTCGTGTTGTAGAAGCAGCTGACGAGACCGTCCTCGATGGCCCGGCTGATCAGTGTCAGGTTGCCTTCTTTCGCGCGCGCGAATTCGTCGCGCCGGTTGACGATGAACACGCGGTTCTGCCGCGCCAGCGCCAGCGCGTTTTCGATGGCGGCATCGCCGGCGCCGACAACGACGATCGTTTCGTCGCGGCACGCCTCCGGATCGTCCAGTGTGTATTGCACGAACGGCGCATCGTCACCCGGCACGCCGAGCCGCCGCGGGTTGCCCTGCAGGCCGATGGCGAGCACGACCGCCTTCGCCTCGAGGCTTTCGCCGTTTTTCAGGGCGAGGCGGAAAGCGCCGTCAGCGATCGCGATGCCGGTGACTTCCGCGCCGTGCCGCACTTCGACGCCCTGCGCCGCCAGGTCTTCCTGCCAGGCCTGCAGCACCGCCTCGCGGGTACCGGCGGCAAAACGGATGTCGCTGCGCAGGGGCACGACGCCCGGCTCGGCCATGACGTGCTTGCCTTTCTGGTAGCGCTGGATGGTGTTGGCGTGGGCCGCGCTCGCTTCCAGCAGGCAGTAGCGCAGGCCCCGCTGGCGGGCGCGCGCCGCGGCGCTCAGGCCGGCCGGGCCGCCCCCGACGATGGCGAGGTCAAGCACCGGCCACCCGGCGCGTCGGCGCCACGTGTCTGCCCGGCGCCCCCGCGCTGTCGACCCGTGCGTGCTGCATGACGAAGCGGCGGCGTCCTCAGGGATTGCCGAACGCGGCGGCACCGGAGACCGTGGTCTGGCCGCCCGCGTCCTGCAACGTATAGGTCAGCCCGGCACCGCCCGGGAACGACGGGTCCGAGCTGCCGCCCTCGTCGCTGAAGAAGCCGCTGAAGGCACCGGTGCCGCCGCCGACGCCGTCGACGCTGACCGCATCGTACAGCCCCTCGAACAGGTGCGCGGCGCGCGCCGGATCGAGCAGCGGTCCGAGCACGCCGGTCCCGCTCGCGTCCCACTGCGACTGCCCCAGCGTCAGGCTGAGCGTGCTGGTGACCTGCTGGTTCGTGAAGTCGGCCACCAGGCTGGCATCGCCCAGCACGCCGGTATTGCCGAAGTTGTCGGTCGGCGACGTTGCGCCGACGAGGCTGTAGGTTGCCGTTCCCGTCACCGGGATCGCCGGCGCGGTCATCCAGTCGGGACTGCTGATCCAGTGCAGCGACTGGCTGGCGAGATCGAGATCCGCGTTACCGCCGGAGTCGGGGACGATCCCCGCAGTGCCGCCGGCCCAGCGGCCCCAGCGCAGCAGCGTGACCGTGTCGCTGCCCGTTTCCGCGTTGGCCGACGTGGCGATATCGAACGTGGCATTTTCCGCGCCCTGCCGCAACGACGCCAGCGGCGCGACGAAGCCCGTCAGGTCGCCGCCCGCGTCCAGCGTGTAGTCGGACAGCGCGTTGTCGCCGACGCCGCTCGCGCCCGGCACCTGCAGTGCCGGCAACGGTCCGCTGCTCCAGCTGATCGTGCGGTTGCCGGGCGGCGGCTGCTGCGGATCGCGCTGCGGGCTCTCGCCGGACGTGATGTCGATCGGCGTGCCGTCGTCGTCCAGCACGGTGATCGGCTGGTCCGGTGCGTCGGCGCCGCCGGGCGCCTGCGAATCCGCGTCGCCGTCATTGCCGCGGCTGCCCGTCACGTCCGGCTGGCGGCGGCTGCCCAGCTTGCTGTCGAAGCCCGCGATGGGCGAGGCGCCGGCGCGCGCGCCGTCGGCCGGCTCGCCCGGATCGACCAGCGCCGGCGGCGGCAAGTCGAGCCGTCGCGGTCGCCGCGTGTCCAGCGGAATGAACGCGTACTCGCCGGCACGCAGTTCGATGTCGCCGGTTTCGTTACGAAAGAAGATGATGCCCTCGGTCACGCCGAGGTACAGGCCGTCCTCGGGTGGCTCGCCGCCATCGGCGGCATCGCAGTCGCCGCCGCACAGCAGGATCGCGAAGTCGGTGCCGCGAATGCCGAGCACGCCAACGGCCGAGCGCACTTCGTAGGTGTCGTCCGCTTCCTTGCCGATCGCGCCCGTAATGGTGCGAAAGCCGCCTTTCAGCAAACGCGTCACGCTCGCGTCGCCCCCGGCCGAGGTCACGGCCGACGCCGTCGCTTCCTCGTCTTCCGACGCGTAGACGAATTCCTCGATGCGAATCGCGCTGTCCGGCCGGATGGCGAGCTTGGCGCCGTCCAGCATCAGGAGCTGCGCGCGCGCGGCACTGCCGGTGCGCACGGTGTCCTGGACCAGCACGTCGTCACCTTTCGCCAGCGGTACCGGCGGTTCGCGCTCGGCGGTAACGTCGCCGGTGGCGAAAATTACCTGCCCGGCGGGCGTGGCGGCCGCGGCCGGCGCGAGTGACACGAGCACGAGCGCGATACCGAGGGTGAGTGCGCGGCGTGGCGCGTCGATTGTTCCGTTCACTGGTGCGTCCACCTCAGGCCGATGCCGAACTCGGTACGGGCGTAATCGTACAATGCCACGTCCGAGTCGTTGTTGACGTAGCGCACACGCGGGCTGATCGACAGGCCGTCGAAAAAGACGTCGCGAAACTCCATCGACAGCGCGCCGGTGAGCTGGCGGTCCTCGCGCTCGGCGCCGAAGAAAAGCCCGTCGAAATCGCTTTGCAGCAAGCCCACCGAGGCCTGCATGCGAGACGCGTGGTCCAGCGGCAGGTACACCGCGGCACGCGCGCCGAGCTTGCTGTTGCCGTAGGGGGAGCCCGCCTCGCGTTCGTTGTCGCTGCCACCGATACCCGCGACGTCCATGCGTACGCCGTTGGCATAACGGCGTGCAAGCGTCACGGAATACAAAAGCCGGTTGACGTCGAGTACATCGATGCTGTCATCGAAGCGTTGCGCACCGCCGCGCAAGCCGAGACTGACACTCCAGTTGTCGCCGAAGCGCCGGCCGACTGCCGTGTCGAGGCCGGTGAACGATTCGTTGCTTTCGCCGTCCCGCGCCCCGTAATACGCATCGATGGCGGCACGCCCGAAAAACGCGCCACGGCGCCAGCTGAAGCCGCCGTTGCCGCTGACGATCGTCGCATCGACGAACGGCGCGTCCGGGTTGCGGCGGTGACTCGCGTGCAGTCCCCGCCTGCCAGCCGAAGCGCTGGCTGGCCGGCAGCCACCAGTTGAAGCCGGCGCCCGCCTCGATGAACGGCGATGACGTCTCGACATTGTCCGGGTCCAGCATGAACCCCAGAAACTGCTCGTCGGACGTCGAGCCGTTGGCATTGCTGTCGTGGCCGCCGAACAATTCGGCGTACGGCTGGAAGCGGCTGCGCGGCTGCGGCGGCGCGGCGTCGATCGCCAGCAGGTAGCGCACGACGACATCGCGCACGGCGGGGGGCGGCTGTTCTCCCAGCACCCGCTCGAACAGCGGCGGGGCCAGCTCCCGCTGCCCGGTGTCGAACCACGCCCGCGCCAGCTCGAGGCGCGCGCCCGAAAACCCGGGCGCAACCGCCAGCGCGCGCTGCAGGCTGAAGACCGCCTCGCTCGCGTGACCGGAATCCAGCGCGGCAACGCCGAGCAGGTAATCGAACAGCGGGTTGCCCGCGTAGCGGGTCTCTTCGGCCACCAGCCGTTCGTAGGCGGCGGCCGGGCGGTCGTCGGCCAGCAGGTCTTCCGCGTCAGCCAGCAGCCCGCGGAGGACCGCGTCGACCTCGACCTGCAGCGTCTGCGGCTCGCCGCCCTGGGCACGCGCGCCCCCGGGTGCGGCGATCCCGATCAGCAGCAGTAGCCAGACCATGCCTGTTATTGTTCCCCGCAGGGTTTCTTGCGGCATCGGTTGTTCCTGTGTGGCAGGAAACGCGGATTATGACACCGAAGGCGCGGCGCGGACAGTTGGCGGCTATTTGCTCATGTGGACAAATACGCCGTCCCAGTCCGCCGGCGGCGGAACCTCGCGAAAGGCGTGAATGCGCTCGCGATACATCGTGTACAGCGGCTCGTCGTTTTCTGCCGCCAGTGCATCGAGCATGGCCTCGGCACGATCCCACTCGCCGTTGCGATAGGCCTGCAGCATTGCCTCGAAGCGTTGCGCCGTCGCGATACGGTCCGGTGACAGCCCGGACGACAGGCCGAGTGGTTCGAGTATCGCGACCGGGGCATTCTTGCCCTTGACGCGGACACGATCCAGTTCGCGACAGGTATAGCGGGGTGCGGCGGCGGCGGTCGCCTCGCTGACGATCATGTCGACCCCGTACTGTTTCGTCAGCCCCTCCAGCCGGGAACCGAGGTTCACGGTATCGCCCATCACGGTATAGGCAATGCGAAATTCGGAGCCCATGTTGCCGACGTTCATCACACCGCTCGCGACGCCGACGCCGATGGCGATCGGTGGCCAGCCGCGCTCGCGGAATGCCGCCTCCAGCCCGGCGACTGCGCGGATCATGTCGAGCCCGGCGGCGACGGCGTTGTGCGCATGGTCGTCGTCGTGCAGCGGCGCGCCCCAGAACGCCATGATGGCGTCGCCCATGTACTTGTCGATCGTGCCGCGATGGTCCTGGATCACGCCGGTAATCGGGGTCAGGAACTCGTTCATAAGCCGTGTCAGCTCGCGTGCCTCGAGATTCTCGGAGAGGGTCGTGAAGCCGCGCACATCGGAGAACAGCACCGACATCTCTCGGCTGTCGCCTTCCAGCGAGGCCTCCTCGCCGCTCGCGTCGAGCTCGGCGACGAGCCGCGGCGGAATGTACTGGCCGAATACGCGGGACAGGTGCCGCTTGTTGCGCGACTCGACGAAAAAGCCGTAGTTGATCTGCAGGAGCGAGGTGAGCAGCGTATAGCCGAGCAGCGATGCGAGCGGCACGATCAGGTACAGCGACGTCCACATCCACAGGTTGAGCAGTATCGAGCCGCCCGCGAGCAGGATCACGAGACCGAGGGCCGCCAGCGGCGTGAGCCGCGGCAGCACCAGCGCCGTCAGCAGCCCGATCAGCACGAGCAGCGTCAGCTCGAGGCCGTCCGACCACGAGGGTTGCTGCCGGATGCGGCCGTCCAGCAGCCCGCCGACCAGGTTGGCATGCGCCTCGACACCGAAGTAGCGCTGGCCGACGGGCGTCGAACGCAGGTCCAGCAACCCGGCCGCGCTGGCGCCGAGCAAGGCGATGCGCCCTTCGAGCACGTCGCGCGGCGCGGTGCCGGCAAGCACGTCTTTCGCCGACACGTAGGGAAAGCTCCCCTGCCGGCCGCGGTACGGAATGAAGACGGCGGCCCGCTCGTTCACCGGCACGGCCGTGTCGCCGAGCATGAGGTCTTCCAGATTGATGCCGCTCAGCTCGTCGGCGCCGGGGGCGAACCCCAGCCGGACCGGCGGACCGCCCAGGGCAATGCGCGTCACCGCCAGCGCGAGCGACGGGTAGAGATCGCCGCGGTACTGCTGCACCAGGGGTGCGGCGGAACACGCCGTCGCTGTCGATCAGCGGCGCGTCGAAAAAGCCGCCCGCGGCGGCATTTTCCTGCAGCGCCGGCAGGTTGCCGACGTAGCCTTGCGCCTCGACGAACGGTACCGAGACGCCGGCGATTTCCTCCGCCGTGAGCAGCGGTTCGGGCAACGCGCCGGTCGCGGCCGGCTCGTCCGGCGCCAGCGAGTCCTTGAACACGAAGCCCGTCACGACGTCCCGCGCGATCAGGGACTCGGCGAAGCGGATATTGCTGTCGAGTCGCAGCCGCAGCAGGTCCAGCGTGGACCGGACTTCCTCGTCGGCGGCCAGCTCGCTTGCCGCCAGCTCGTCGATCAGCCGTTCCGCGGAGTTTTCCTCGGCCTCGGCGAACAGCACGTCGAGACCAAGCACGCTGATGCCGTAGTCATCGAACAGCCGGTCGACGATCGCCGCCAGCGTATCCCGAGGCCACGGCCACTGGCCCAGCTCGAGCTGGCTCGCCTCGTCGATCTCGACGATTACGACGCGCGGGTCGACGGTATCCGGCATCGTCAGCCGCAACCGAGCGTCGTACAGATAATGCTCGATGCGGTCGATGATCTCGAACCGCGGCGTGCCGGCAATATGCAGCACGAACAGCAGCAACGCCGCAGCGCTGATGGCAATTCGAACGAGATGCCGGGTCCAGCGGCGTCGGGCAGCAGCTTGCATGGGTACTCTTATAGCGACCGGGGTCGGACCAACGCAAGTACTTGATGAACTTCATATCGTATGGCCCTATAACCGCCCTTCCATGCGCTAAACAGGCCATTTGGGCCTCGTTTTTGATTGCGGGGTCGACTGCGCATTGCGAAATGGACGTCAAAAAGAATCGATTAGCGCCCAAACACAGGCCAAAAACAAACCTTTTACTCTTTACTATCAATGGATTGCGTTGGTCCGACCCCCGCTACGAACCGAACGTGCTTGCCCTGTCTAAGCTCCCATCAATAAGAACCGCGGAGAAATCCCGATGATCCACACGATTCGCGCCGCTGTATTCGGCGCATTGTTCCTTGTTATTGCCAGTCCGGCCGTGGGCGCAGGCGAAGGCGATGTCGACGCCCGCTACACGTGGGACCTGACCGAGATATTCCCGTCGGAGGCGGCCTGGCGCGACGCGCGCGAGCAGGTCCTGGCCGACCTCGAAAAGATCGAGGCGCGCCGCGGCACGCTGGGCGATAGTGCGGAGTCGCTATACGAGGCACTCTCCCTGATCTCCGACACGACGCGCGATGCCTACCGCGTCTACGCGTATTCCAGCCTGCTGAGCGACGAGGACCTGCGCGACACGGAGAAACAGGAGCTGAACCAGCTGGGCGACATCATGTTTTCGCGTTTTTCCCAGGCGACGGCCTGGGTACAGCCAGAGATACTCGACGTCGGCGAGGAAGTGATCAATGCGTACCTGAACGAAGAGCCGCGGCTCGCGCCGTTCGAGTTCCAGCTGGAGGACAGCCTGCGCAATGCGCCGCACACGCTGGGCGAAGAGGCGGAGCAAACGCTGTCGTATTTCTCGCAGTCGTTCGGCGCGCCGAACAACATCTACACCATCGTGGCGAACTCCGATATCCCGTGGCCGGCCGTCACGCTGGCGGACGGCGAGGAATACGTCATCGATTCCTCCGGCTACAGCCGCTGGCGCGCCAGCGAGAACCGCGACGACCGCAAGCAGGTCTTCGACGCATTCTGGAACAAGTGGCGCGAGTACCGCAGCAGTGTCGGCGCCATCCTGAATTCGCACGTGCAGACCCAGGTCGCGCTCGCGCGGGCACGCAACTACGACAGCGTGCTGCACCGCGAGCTCTTCCAGGACAACCTGCCGCCGGCCGTCTACCGCACGCTGGTGGCCGAGGTAGAACGAGGCACTGCCGACGCTGCATCGTTACTTCCGTTTGCGCGCCCGCATGCTCGGCGTGCGAGCGGATGCATTACTACGACATCTATCCGCCGCTTGTGTCACTCGACAAGGAATTCGACATAGAGACCAGCAAGGAAATCACGCTGGACGCAATGGCCGTGCTGGGCGACGACTGGGTCGGCATGCAGCGCGACGCGATCAACCAGCGCTGGATGCACGTGTATCCGCAGCGCGGCAAGCGTTCCGGCGCCTACATGAACCCGATCGCCTTCGACGTGCACCCTTACCTGCTGCTGAACCACAACGACGACTATTCGTCGCTGTCGACGTTTGCGCACGAATGGGGCCACGCGATGCATACCCTTTATTCGCGCCAGGAGCAGCCGTTTGAAACGGCATTCTATTCGACGTTCATCGCGGAAATCCCGTCCACGTCGCTGGAGCTCATACTGCAGGATTACATGACGCAGAACGCGGAGACGATAGACGAGAAGCTCTACTACCTCGGTTTCGGCCTGGAGGGCATGCGGGGCACGTTTTTCCGGCAGACGATGTTCGCGGAATTCGAACTGGCCCTGTACGAGGCGGCGGAGCGTGGCGAAGCACTGTCCGGCGAGCGCATCACGGAAATCTACGGCGAGATCCTGAAGCGTTACCACGGCCACGATGAAGGCGTTGTGCAGATCGACGAGCTGTACACGAACGAGTGGATGTTCGTGCCGCACTTCTACTACAACATGTACGTGTTCCAGTACGCGACTTCGCAGACCGCGGGCACGGCCCTGTACGCGAAGATCCGGGAAGAAGGCGAGGCCGGCGTCGAGAACTACAAGAACCTGCTGCGCGCCGGCGGCTCGGACTACCCATACACGTTGCTCAGGAACGCAGGCGTCGATCTCGCCACGCCGGGACCCTACCGCGCCGCCGTCGCCAAGATGAACGCCATCATGGACGAGATGGAACGCCTGCTGGCATTACGCGAGCAAGGCCGGACCGAACTCACCGACTGATCGCGCTACTCGGCCACCTCCGCCGCCGTCCACGGTCGCCGGGCAGGCGCTGCCGGCGGTGTCAGGGGCCGAGGCCGGTATCGACCCGGGCAATCTCGCCCGGGTCCAGCGTACCGGCGAGGCGCCGCTCGAGCTGCCGTGCCTGGCCGTAGGCCACCGAGATGACGACGTTCCTGAGCGGCAGCGGCGTCGCGTTGCGCACCGAGACCACCAGGTTGCCGCCCTCGCCCGGGTCGCAGCGCCGCTCGACATAGTTGCCGGGATTGCGGTCGATATCGAGCCGCACCAGCGAGGCCCGGGCCTGCTCTGCCGCGTCGCCCTCGCTCTGCGCCACGATCCGGAAATGCGCGATCGCTTCGTCGCGATTGCCGCGGCGCGCCGCGATCTCGCCCAGCATCAGGTGCGCCGACGCCGTCGGCAAAAACTCGAGGCTTTGCTCCAGGTCGACCTTCGCGGCGTCGTAGTCGCCCGTCTCCTGCCGCGCCCGGCCGCGCTGCAGGTAGTAGTAGAAAAAGTCGGAACGGCGTCGTATGGCGGTATCGTAATTCATGATTGCCATGTCGGGTTTGTCGTCCAGCAACCGGGCGTCACCGCGCAACGCGTAGAAATTCGCTTCCCGCGGGAAGCGCTCGATCGCTTCTTCGGCTTTTTGCAGTGCCAGCCCGATGTTCCTGTCGGCGAGTGCCTGCCGGCCCTCGTTGTACGCCTCGTAAGCAGGCAGCGCCTCGCGCGTTTCGGCGAGCATCGATTCGTAGCGATCGACGCCCAGGTCACCCCCGGCGCCAGGCTGGCCGCCGTCTGCCGGTTCGCCTCCAGCCGCGCCTGTGACGGCGGGTGACTCGCGAACAGGCCGCTCAGCCAGTCGCTGCGCCGGCCCTCGCTCAGCCGCAGGAATGTCTCCTGCAGTGACACGGCGCCCTGCGGGTCGTAGCCGGCCGCCGCCATGTACTGCATGCCGTAGCGGTCCGCCTCCAGCTCCGCGCTGCGGCTGTACCGCTGCGTCAGGAGCTGGGCGCCGACGCTGGCGCCGCCGATCGCGAGGTTGCCGTAGTCGCTGTCGCTGGTCACGACCGCGGTGGCCAGCACCAGCCCCTGCAGCAGCATGCCCTGCTCCATGCGCCGTGCCGAGTGCCGCGCCGCGGCATGCACGATCTCGTGTCCCAGCACGGCCGCGAGTTCCGCCTCGGAGCCCAGCTCGGTCAGGAGTCCGCGATTGATCGCGATCTTGCCGCCGGGCAACGCCCACGCGTTGGGCACCGAATTGTTCAGGACGACGAATTCGTAGGGCAGCGGCCGGTCGCTGACCGCGGCAAGCCGCTGGCCGACGTCCTGCACGTACGCGGTGAGCTCGGGATCGACGTCGTACTCGCCGCCCTGCGACTGTCGCATCGGCAGGTAACTCTCCTCGCCCATGCGGATTTCCTCGGCCGTGCCTACCAGGGTCAGCTCGCGTTCGCCGGTGACGGGGTTCACGGCGCAACCCGCGGTCGCGAGCAGCAGGAGCGCGACAACGAACCGGCCGGTCTTTGCAGTCATCTTGGGGAAATCTCCGTCAAATCGATGCCGCCATCTTGCCGCGATTCGCGCCCGCCGTCATCCGGTGACGAAGACGGGTCCGCAGGCGACTCGCCACCGGTCGCACAACGTGCGCTTCGTCACTGTGATCAGGGCCGCCGTGGCGTTAGGCTGGGGCCTTTGTGCAGTGAGCCGGCAACATGGGCATCACCGTTCTGAGCTGCAACCTGCTGGCGGGACGCGCGGATGCGCGCGCGCTGGCGCGCATCATCGACGAGCGTGATGTCGACATCGTCTGCGCGCAGGAGCTGTCGCTGGCGCTCGCCGCCGAGCTGGCCAAACGGCTGCCGCACGGCGACCTGCAGCACGATCAGGTCCACCGCGGCAGCGCCATCGCCAGCCGGCGCCCGATCGACTTGCGGCGCCTCGAGCTGCCGGGCCGCGCCGGCTGGATTGCCCGCCTTGCCCCGGAGGAGTGGAACCCGCTGCAGGTACCGATCGAGATCGTCAACGTGCATATCTCGGCACCGCACCTGTGGCCCTACTTCCCCAACCGCGTGCGCCGGCGGGCGCAGCTCGACCTGCTGCTGGCCGACCGCGCCGCAAGCGACGATGTGCCCCATGCGATCCTCGGTGACTTCAACGCCTCGCCGGCCTGGCCCGTGTACCGGCAGATGCGGTCGCGCTACGACGACGCCGCCCTCGCCGCCCGCCGCGGCAACGCGCCACTCGCCAACACCTGGCCGTCGCTGCCCGCGATCGGCCTGCGCGGGCTGATTCGCATCGACCACTGCTTCACGCGCGGCCTGGTCGCGCACAGCGTGGAAGTGCTCGACTTGCCCGGTTCCGATCACCTGGCATTGTGTGTCGTGCTCGACCTGCCGGACTGAGCGGCGCGCGCGTGCGCCGACCCGGCCGCGCGCTGTAGACTGGCCGCAACCCGGCTGCCAGGAATCTGCGTGCCCAGACTTCGTCGCTTGCTTGTCGCCCTGCTGCCGGCGCTGCTGTTCGGCGCGTGCGGCACGTCGCCGGCGCCGGTGAGTGCCGTCATCGAGACCCGCGACGGACCGTCCGCGGAAGAACTCGCCCGTCCGACGCAGGTCGTGGTGCTGGGCACCGGCACGCCGGTCCCCGATGCGCGCCGCGCCGGCGCGAGTATCGCCGTCATCCATCGTGGCCGGGCGTACCTGTTCGACGTCGGGCCGGGGGCCGTGCAGAACGCGATACGGGCACGCTACCGGCACGACATTCCCGCCCTGTACCCGAGCCAGGTGTGCTGCGTGTTCCTGACACACCTGCACAGCGATCACACGCTCGACTACGCGGAACTCGCGTTCAAGCTGTGGTGGCGCCGGCCCGACAACCTGCGCGCTTTCGGGCCGCGCGGGCTTGCCGGCATGACGGAAGGACTCTATGAAATGATGCGCCCCGATACATTGCTGCGCACGACCGGCGCACAGCCCGTCGCCGACCCCGGGCTCTACGAGGTCGACGTCACCGAGATCTCCGCGGGCACCGTGCTCGAAGAAGACGGCATCCGCATCGAGGCATTCGACGTCGATCACGGCACGATCAAGCCGGCGTTCGGTTACCGCATCACGACGTCCGACCGCACGATCGTCATTTCCGGCGACACCGCCTACAGCGAAAACCTGGTCGGGCACGCACGCGGTGCGGACCTCCTGTTTCACGAAGTCATCAGCGACGCCGGTCTCGCGCGCAATACGCCGTTCTGGCAGAACTACCATCGCCAGGCGCACACGCCGGCAAGCGACGTCGGGCGTATTGCCAGCGAGATTCGTCCCGGCCTGCTGGTGCTCTACCACGGGCTCTACTACGGGGTGCCGGAGGAGACTGTCGTCGACGAAGTCCGAGCGCTGTACGACGGCGACGTCGTGCTCGCCGACGACCTCGATATTTACTGATCCGGTGACGACGCCATTCCGCCGGACCGTTCCCGAATAACACCAGCAAGAGTAACGTCATGAGCGACACCCCCGCGCACGTCAAGACACTGGGCCGGCGCGATATCGTGCTGTTCACGGTATCGGCGATCCTGCTGCTGGATACGCTGGCGGCCGGCGCCGCCGTGGGTCCGGCGGCCGTCTTCTGGTGGATCTTCCTCGGCATCGTGTTCTTCGTGCCGTACGCGCTGATCAGCGCGGAGATGGGCACGACCTACCCGGAGCAGGGCGGGCTGTACGCCTGGATACGCGACGCCTTCGGTCGCCGCTGGGCGTCTCGCGCGACCTGGGCCTACTGGATCAATACCGCGGTATGGATGCCCGCCGGCTACATCCTGTTCGCCGGCGTGTTCACCCAGATGTTCATGCCGGGCATGTCGCTGGCGGCGCAGATCGGGCTGGGCGTCGCGCTGACCTGGATCGCCGTCATCATCAACGTCGTGACGCTGGACGTCGGCAAGTGGATTCCGAACCTGGGCGCGCTGTTCAAGCTCGTCATCATCGTCGCGATCATCATCGGCGCGGTGCTCTACACGGCGGAGCACGGCATGGCGAACACGCTGACCTTCGAGTCCATGCGTCCCGGCTTCGACGGCAGCCTCGAGTATTTCTCGGTCATCATCTACGGCATGCTGGGGTTCGAGCTGGTCTCAGCCGGCAGTGACGAGATGAAAAACCCGGCCCGCGACGTACCGGTCTCGATTCTCGTCTCCGGGTTGATCATCATCTCGATGTACACGCTGGCGACGGTCGCGATCCTGGCGGCCATCCCCGCCGGTGACATCGACCTGGTCGAGGGCCTGGTCGATACGCTGCGCCTGTTCTTCGGCGGCACACCAGCCGGCGACGCCTTCGCAATTGCGCTGGGAATCGGCGCGCTGTACACGTTTTTCGCGAACGGCGTCACCTGGGCGCTCGGCTGCAACCGGGCCATGGCGGAGGCAGCCCAGGAACACGAATTCCCGGCGTTGCTCGGCCGCGAGCGCGCCGTCGTCAGCACGCCGGTCGGTGCCGCCGTCATGATGGGCTGCGTCAGCACGGCGGCGCTGCTGCTCTACGGGCTGATGGCCGAGTCGAGCGAAGGCATGTTCTGGTCACTGTTCGCGTTCAGCGCGGCCATCTTCCTGATCCCCTACATCATCCTGGTGTTCGCCTTCCTGCGCATGCGCTACATCGACGGCGAACGTCACCGGCCCTTCAGGGTGCCCGGCGGCAACGGCGTCGCGGCGCTGCTGGCACTGACCTGCGGCGCCATCCTCGCGTTCACGCTGCTGTTGTTCGTCTACACGCCCGGCGAGGGCATCAACTGGCCGATCTTCGGCGGCGCCGTGACCGTCGTCGCGTTCGGCGAGCTGCTGATCCGCTACTCGGAATCGGTGCGCGGGCGCAACTGACCCCGACGCCGGGAGAACGTGTCCCGGCCCGGATTGTCCAGGAACAGCACGATGGCGACGGCGGAGGTGTGGTCCGGGGGAGGGTTGTTCAGGGCCGTGCGAGACAGGATGTCGAGCCCGGAGCGCACACGGACGTGCTTGCAGCGTCCCTGAACAGCCCTCCCCCGGAGCACGCCTTCGCCCACCACCGACGCAAAACGTTCCTGGACAATCCGGGCCAGGACTACGGCCGCTCGAACACGACCTCGCCGTTGACGATCGTCATCAGTACGCGGCCGTTCAGGATATCGTGCGGACTCTCGGTCGCCAGCACGAACGGATCGACGTCGAGCACGGTCAGGTCCGCCCAGCGCCCCTCTTCGATGATGCCCGTCTCGTCCTCGCGAAAGCTGGCGTACGCGGACCAGTCGGTGTAGCCGCGCACGGCTTCCTCGGCATTCATGCGCTGCTCGGGATACCAGCCGCCTTCCGGCTCGCCGCTCTTGTCCTGTCGCGTGATCGCGGAGTGCAGGCCGTAGAAGATGTCGTGGTCGGAGCCCGGGTTGTCGGAGTTGAAGGTCAGGTCCGCACCGGCCTCGCGCAGCGAGCGCCACGCGTACGCACCGAGGATGCGCTCGGGGCCCAGGCGTTCCTCGGCCCAGGCCTTGTCCTCCATTGCATGCGGCGGCTCCATCGATGCGATGAAGCCCAGCTCGGCGACGCGCGGGATGTCATCGGGGTGCAGGACCTGGGCGTGCTCGATGCGATGCCGCATGTCGGCCGACTCCGGATACTGCCCGATGATGCGCTCGAGTATATCGATCGCCTCGCGGTTGCCGGCGTCGCCGATTGCGTGGATGGCCACCTGGAAGCCGGCGGCCATCGCCGCCGCCATCAGTTCCTCGTTGAAGCCGTAGTCGTCGCCGCTGACGCCGCGATGGCCCGGCTGGTCCGAATAGTCCTCCAGCAGCCGCGCACCGCGCGAGCCCAGCGCGCCGTCGTAATAGGCCTTGACCGTGCGCGTGACCAGCATGCTGTCCGTGTCGGTATCCGGGCCCTTTGCAATCCACTCGTGCATCAGGTCCTCGTCGCGCAGGGACAGCATCGCGTAAACGCGGATCGGCAACCGGCCCGCCTCCTCCAGCTGTTCGAGCACGCTCATCTGGCGCGAGTCCAGCCCGGCATCGTGCACGGCGACGTAGCCGTCCTCGGCCATCCGGTTCAGGCCGGCCAGCACGCGGTCGATCAGGCCCTCGCGCGACGGCGGCGGCACCGCGTCGCTGATCATCGGCACGGCGCGGTTCAGGAACAGGCCGCTGGGCTCGCCGGCCTCGTTCAGCCGCATCTCGCCGCCGACCGGCACTTCGCTGTCGGCGGTGATGCCGGCGACGTCCAGCGCCGCCTGGTTCGCCCAGCCAGCAAACGTGTGCAGGCTGGCGAGGAACACCGGGTGATCCGGCACCGCCCGGCTCAGCAGTTCCTTGTCGGGATAACGGTTTGCCCACGCGCCCTCGTCCCAGCCCCGGCCGACGATCCATTCGCCCTCGGGCACGGACTCCGCCCGTTCGGCGACGAGCCGCACCGCCTCTTCTTCCGTCTCGACGCCGACGAGATTGACGCGCTCCAGCGCGGCACCGAGGGGAAACACGTGGGTATGCGAGTCGACCAGGCCCGGAATCACCGTCGCGCCGGCGAGGTCCACGACACGCGTCGTGTCATTGCGCCATTCAAGCGCCTCCGAAGTCGTGCCGACGTAGGCAATGGTGCCGCCGCTCAAGACGACAGCATCCGCGTCCGGATGCCAGCCGCCGTCCTCGAACGGTGCCGCCGGCCTGAGCGTGCCGTCCGGCGCCGCCTCGGGCCAGTCGAGCGTGTAGACGCGGGCATTGCTCAGGATCAGGTCCGCGCCGGCCGCCTTGTCGGCACTGCCGCCGCCCCCGCAGGCGCCGAGCAGCGTCGCGGCCAGAATTGCGAAGACTCCGTGCTTGGTTTTGCAAATCACGTCGGCACCCTCCTCGAAGACGCAGCGACGTTACCGCAGCGGTTGCCGAAAATCGACTCCCGCGGCGTGCCGCGCTGCCCGCCGGTTGTCGCCACCGGAATGAAGTTCGATGCTGCTCCCCGCCCGCAAATTCCCGCGACACCACATGCCCCCGACACCCGGTTCAACCACCCGCCGACCACGGCCGTTGCAAACATTGTTGCGCGTGCTTGCCGCCGCCGTGGCCGTCCTGGCGGTAACGCTGGCCGGCGCCCTCTGGTGGCTGCACGCCGACGCGCACCGTGAGCGCGCGGACTGGTTCGAGCTGCGCCGCGGCTCATTGCAATCCGTCACGAGCGAGGCGCTGGCGGCGCCGGCCGGTACCACGGGCGAGCGTGTTCGGGTAACGGCCGATACCGGGCTCAGCGTGCAGTTTCGCGTCCTGCGGCCGGCGGGCGAGACCCGCCTGCCGGTGCTGCTGCTGCTTGGCGGTCACCAGACCGGCAGCGCGGCCGTGGAACTGTTCGGCGCCGTGACCGGCCGTGCCGTGGTCGCATTCGACTACCCCTACGACGGCCCGGCGAGCACCCGCGGGGTGGGCGCAACGCTCGCGGCGCTGCCCGCGATCCGGCGCGCCTTTCTCGACGCGGCACCGGCCATCTGGCTGGCGCTGGACTGGATCACCGCACAGCAGTGGAGCGACCCGGAGCGGGTCGTCATGAGCGGCGTCAGCCTCGGGGTGCCGTTTGCCGCGACGGCGGCGGCGCACGATCCGCGCATCGATGCGCTGCTGCTGGTGCACGGCGCCGCGGACAACCGGGCGTGGATAGAGAAGAACCTGTCGCGTGAACTGGATGCGGGCATGCTGCAGCCGGCGCTGGCCACGCTGCTCAACTGGCTCGTCTACGGCCCGCTGCACGACACCGCCAGGCACGTCGCGGCCATGTCGCCGCGGCCCGTCGTAATCGTCGGGGCCCGCGAGGACGAACGCGCGCCGGTTGGCGCGACCGAGCGCCTCTATGGCGCGGCGCGCGAACCGAAGTCATTGCACTGGACCGAAGGACAACACGTGCAACCCAGCCGGCCGGGGATCGTCGATGCGCTGCTGTCGATACTGGACGACGAGATGAGCGACGGCGTCCTGCGAAACTGACGCCACCGGCCGACTCGCACGAGCCGGCGCAAAGCGTCGCCTACAGGAAGTTGTTCGGCCAGATGATGCTGCGCCACATGTGCGCCGTCGGGCTGCCGTCGAAGCCCAGCCCTTCCTTCGGCTGCCGAAAGTTGCGGCCGATGATGTCGGTGAACTCGTCCACGTCGACATCGACGTCCGGCTCGAAGGAATACAGGTCATTGACCGTGATCAGGCGTGACGTCATGTACCACTTGTGATTTCGCGCCCGCTCGTACTCCTCGACGATGTAGGGCTCGGGCTCGTAGTCGGCGCCGAAGAAACGGATATAGGCCTCCGGGTACTCGTAGCCCACCGACGTATCGGCGAAGAACCGCAGCGCCTGGTGCTTCTCGATCGCCCACGCGACTTCCTCGCTGACGTACGGCCGGACCATCTGCGCGCACCAGTAGCCGTGGTCGGTACGAATCAGGTTCATGACCGAAATGTCGTGCAGCAGGCAGGCAATGATGATCTTCTCGTCGCTGCCGTTCTTCAGCGCGAGCCGGGCGCTCTGCAGCACGTGCTGCGCCGGCGCGAATCGATACTTGAAGAAATCGACCAGCGTCGGCTTGTCCGGCATGCGCGGCAGCCGCGGATCGTCGCCCATCAGGAACGGCCCGGAATCGGGGCCGGTGGGACCGAGGTCGCAGGCCCACGGCGTCGCGACGCGGCGATCGAGTTCGTCGCTCATCGCGTGCTCGAGCGCATCGGCCTTGGCGGTGAGCGTTGCCGCGCCGGCAACCGACGCGGTCGCCGCGGCACTCGAGTGAATTCAGAAACGATCGACGGTCCATACATCCCCCTCGCTGGCAACGTCAGTCGGCTGTTCAGGCGACGACGGTGACGACGATCCCCGATGCCGTCGATGCCGCCTGCAAGTCTATCACCGGGACGCACGGCGCCGACACCGGCCGGCGTGCCGGTGAACAGCAGGTCGCCGGGCGACAGCGTGAACAATGTCGACAACTCCGCGAGCGCCTCGGGCACCCGCCAGATCAGGTCGGCGATGTCGCCTTCCTGGCGCAGCTCGCCGTTCACGCTGAGCCAGATGCGACCGGCTTCCGGATGCCCGACCTCGGCAACCGGCCGGATGGCGGACAACGGTGCGGCCTGTTCGAAACTCTTCGCGGTGTCCCACGGGCGGCCTGCCTTGCGCGCCTCGGACTGCAGGTCGCGTCGCGTGAGATCGATGCCGACGGCGTAGCCGAAGACGGTGTCGCGAGCCTCGGCGGGCGTGAGGTCGCGGCCGCCGCCGGACAGCGCCACGACCAGTTCGATCTCGTGGTGCAGGTTGCGGGTGCGCGGCGGATAGGCGACCGTCGTCGCGGTGCCGGCCGCTGTCGCCGGCACGACCGCATCCGCGACCTTGGTAAACCAGACGGGCTGCTCGCGATCCGGGTCGTTGCCCATCTCGCGCGCGTGCGCCGCGTAGTTCTGGCCGATGCAGTAAATGCGGTGCACCGGGAAACGCCCGCCGCCGACCACGTCGACGCGCGGCCAGGCAATGGAGAAAACGTCCTGTTCGCTCATGTGATCCAGTGACGCACGTGCTCGACCATGGCATCCCGGGCGGCGCAGGCATCGCCCTTCTCGATCAGGCCGAAGAGCTCGCTATGCACGTCGAGCATGCGTTGCGCCCGGTCGTGATCCGGCCATTGTGCCGGCGGCATCAGCACTTCGCGCATGGCTTTGAGCTGCGAGATCATGACCTGGTTGCCGGTTGCCTCGGCGATTGCCAGGTGAAACTCTTCGCCCAGGTGGGCGGATCGTTCCGGATCGTCGAGATGGGTTTCGGCCTCGTCCAGCAAGCCGCGCAGGCGGTCCAGGTCCTCCCGCGTGCCGTGCATGGCCGCCATCGCGACCGTCATGCTCTCGATGCCCGCGCGCGCCTCCAGTATGTCCTCGCGGGTGACACCGATCAGTTTGAGCTGGATTGCCAGCGAATCGGCAAAGCGGTCGCCGCTGCCGTTGGCGATCGTCGCCCCGCCCTTGGCACCCATGCGAATATCGACGATGCCCATTGCCTCGAGGCTGCGCAGGGCGTCGCGCACGCTCATGCGGCTGACACCGAACTGCCTGGCGAGTTCGCCCTCGGACCCCAGCACGTCGCCGGGCTTGAGATCGCCGGCGAACAGTGCAGCGCGAATCTGCGCTACGATCTGGCTGGACAGGGTCATGCCGCGAGCTGGCTGGAAGACGCCGAGATTGATGGCCAACGAAGACTCCAACGTCGGGGCTGCGGCGCAGCCGCTGCCGGTGCCCTGCGCCGCGACGGGAACGTGACTTCGCATCGCGCGGCTCGGCGTCCTGCACCCGTTAAATTGAGGGGTCATGGTAGCAACGCGGTTTGTATATGATCAATATTAACGTTAAACGCGACGGCCATCGTGCACCACGGGTGGGCGAGTGGAGCCGTATGCGGTCATTCGGGGAGACATCATGACCATAGCACGCCGCGAATTTCTGAAAACCACGGCCGGCCTGTCGCTGGCCGGGACGCTGGGCGCCTGGCCCGCGACCGCCGCGACGCTGGCCGGGCCGGCACCGGAGACGGCATTCGGTTTCGCCGACGACCGCGTGCCGATGAATGCCGCCAACCTGTGCCCGATGCCGGCCGCGATCAGCGAGGCCGTGGCGCGCTTTGGCCGCGAGCTCGATCGCGACCTGAGTGCGGCCAATCGCGGCCGCATAGAGGCCATGAAGGAGGCGGCGCGCAGCGGCCTCGCCGTGCAACTCGGGACGGGTGCCGATGAACTGGCGATCGTCCGCAACACGTCAGAGGCCAACAGCATCATTGTCCAGGGCATCGCCCTGCGGCCGGATGACGAGGTCCTGCTGTGGGACCAGAACCACCCGTCCAATTCGCTGGCATGGGACGTGCGCGCCGCCCGTGAGGGTTTCCGTGTGCGGCGCTTCTCCCTGCCGCCGAACGTCGGTTCGATCGACGAGGTCGTCGAACACATCGCCGCGGCGCCCGGCCCGCGCACGCGAGTCGTGTCATTCACGCACATCTCCAACGTCAGCGGGTTTCGCTTGCCGGCGCGCGAGATCTGCAAGGCACTGCGGCGTCGCGACAAGGAGGTATTCATACATGTCGACGGCGCGCAGACCTGGGGCGTGCGCGACGTCAACCTGCGCGACATGGATTGCGATTCGTTCAGCGGCAGCGCGCACAAGCTGGTACATGGGGCCGCGGGAAACCGGGCTCCTGTACGTGCGCCGCGAAACGCCTGGCCGACGTCGCCGCCACCGTCGTCAGCATCCCGTGGGGCGGCGACGTCGAACCCTCCGTCGAAGGCGCGCGGCGCTTCGAGGCGCTCGGCCAGCGCGACGACGCGGCCATCGCCGCGCTCGCTGAAACCGTCGCCTGGCACGGCGAGCTGACGCCGGCCGGCGTCGAACGGCGCGCCGTCGACGTGGCGGATACGCTCCGTGCCGCGCTCCGGGATATCGACGTACCGTTCGTCCTCGCCGTTGCACCCGGACTTTACGAGCAACGTCGTCATCCTCGCGGCCTCGGGCGAGGCACGGCGGCAGTTGCCGCAACGGGTATTCGAACACTCTGGGCATCATCACCGCGGGCACCGGTGGTTTGCGCATGTCGCCGCATATCTACAATACGGCCGCGCACGTCGAGCGAGTCGCGGCTGCCGTCGCCGCGTCGCGCTGCTGCTGGGCAGCGCGTGACCGCCCGTGACGACGCAGCGCACCGCGGGATCGCGGCTATCGCGCACCCGACGGGAGCGGTAACGGCAGACGCAGGCCCTGGCCAACAGGAATTACCTCCTCTACTTCATCGGCAACACGATCTCGCTGCATGGCTTGTGGGTCTACCGGGTCGCGCTCGGCTGGCTGGCCTGGGAACTGACGCGCTCGGAATTCTGGGTGGGCGTGGTTGCGTTTACACAATTTGCGCCGGCGGTACTGTTCGGGCCGATTTTCGGCGTGCTTGCCGACCGCTTCGACCCGGCGGGCGGCGTCGCTGCTGATCAACACGATGAGCACGCTGTAACATGGCGGTCCTGGCATTCGCCGACCGCGTGCGGCAAGACCGATATCTACGTGCTCGCCCTGCTCGCGATGATGCAGGGCATCCTCGACGGCGCGCACATGCCCGTGCGCATGGCGCTGGTGCCCAACCTCGTCACGCGCGCCCAGCTGCAGAGTGCTCTCGCGACCAACTCGATTTCGTTCAACCTGTCGCGTTTCATCGGTCCCGCCATCGCCGGCCTGCTCATCGCTTCGCTGGGCGTTGCGGCGGCGTTTGCCTTCAACGCGTTGTCCTACGTCGCCATACTCGCGGCGCTGGTGGTCGTGCGCCTGCGTCCCACCAGTCGCGGCAGCGCGCCGCGCGGCGACGTCTGGCACGAGCTCAAGGCGGGCGTGCGTTACGTATGGCGACATGCGGATATCCGGCCCCTGCTTGCGATCATCGCAGCGGCATCGGTCCTCGGCCGGGGGCCGCTGGAGCTGCTGCCGGCTTATGCCGACGCGATTTTCGGTCGCGGCAGCGGCGGCCTGGCGATCCTGACGTCGGCCGTCGGCGGCGGCGCCATCGTTGCCGGGCTCATACTCGCGCGAGGCGCGGCCTGGCTGCGCCTCGAGGTCGTCGCCGGTGGCATCATCTGCGGCGGGTTGTTGATTGCGGCACTGGGCATAAGCGACCTGTTCTGGCTGTCCGTCTGCATCGTCGTCGCGCTGGGCTGCACACTGTCGCTGTGCGGCGTGGGTTCGCAGATATTGTTACAGTCGCTGGTCGACGACGACGTGCGCGGCCGCGTCAGCAGCCTGTGGGGCATGGTGGCATTCGGCGGCGTGGCGCTGGGTGGTTTGCTGATCGGCAGCCTGTCGAGCCTGTTCGGGCTGCGCGAGGTCACGGTGGTCACCGGGCTCGTCTGCACCGTCCAGATCGTCGTGATCATGCTGCGCTACCGGCGCACCCGGCCGCACGCCGGCTCGGCAGCGCACACAGACGCACAGCAGGAGGACTGACATGGCCAAAACCGAATCCCGCATGCTCGAACTCGGCACGCCGGCACCGGACTTTTCGCTGCCGGACCCGGACGGCAAGACCCATTCGCTGCAGGACGCCAGGGACGCGGATGCCTGCCTGGTGATGTTCATCTGCAACCACTGCCCGTTCGTCAAGCACGTGCGCGCACAGCTGGCTGACATCGGCCGGGATTACGGCAAGCGCAATGTCGCGATCTTCGCCATCAACAGCAACGACGCTGAAACGCACCCGGACGACGCGCCGGACAAGATGCGCGAGGAGGCCAAACGCCACGGCTACACCTTCCCCTACCTCGTCGACGAGGACCAATCGGTGGCCAGGGCCTACCAGGCCGCCTGCACGCCGGATTTCTTCCTGTTCGACGGCGACCGCCGGCTCGCCTATCGCGGCCAGCTGGACGACAGCCGCCCCGGCAACGACGAACCGGTGGATGGCCACGACCTGCGCGCCGCCCTCGACGCCGTCCTCGCCGGCAAGACCCCCGCCACCGACCAGCGCCCCAGCATCGGCTGCAACATCAAGTGGAAACCGGATTCATAGGGTCGGACCAACGCAAGGTGTTAATAAAAAAGGAGAAAATATTTTTCTTGAGCGCAATTGCGGCCTTAATCCGCCCTTTTTGGCGGCATTTTTGGGCGCCGTTAAGTGCAAGACGCCCGATATGACCGCCAAAAAGGCCCTTTTAATGCACCCCAGGGCCGGAAAATACTGAAAATTATTTTACGATTCAGCGTTTTGCGTTGGTCCGACCCCAACTGCGTTACCAGCCGGCTTCGCTGGCGTAGTCGTCGAAGTCAGCGAGTTCCTGTTTGAGGTTGCGGTTCTCGCGGGACATCTCGATCAGGCGCCAGACGGGAATCGTGCCGCCGGTACGCGCCCCGGATGCCGTGTCGTCGTCTGCGACCTTGATCTCGCTGCTGTTGTCGCTGTCGTCGAACTCGAACTCGTCGTCGCTCATTACGTCGTCCGTTTCCATGGTGACCTCACACGGCTCGCGGCACAGGCAGGGGCATGCTCCGCACAGGGGCCGCCGGCGCGCATGCTATGCTCCGGCGGCGATTTCGCGTGAAGATAAGGTTATTTACTTTGATGTCAAGATAAATTCCGCGAATTCTTGTGATCAGGACAAGCGCTTGAAATGACAAGGAATACGGTCGAGGAACTCGTGCGCCAGTGGGGTCTCGAGCGACCCGGCATGGACGTATCCGCGCTGGGCGTCGTCGTGCGACTGCAGCTGTTGTCCAAGCTGCTGGCGCGGCGGGCCAATCGCGCGCTGAAGACCCGCCTCGACGATGCCGAAGCGGCGCTCGCGGGACTCACCCCGCGCGAACGCCAGCGTCTCGGCCGGCAGCTGGCCGACCTGCTGAACGACGTCGAGGGAACGCCCGTCGCTCAGCGCCGCAGGTAGGCGAGCGCCTCGCTGGTCATCGGCCGTGGCGTAATCTCCAGCCGCTCGAACGCGGCCCTCGATGTCACGCTGTTGCCCTCCAGCAGCATCGTGAGCTGGTCGGCGGTCAGCGGAAACCAGGCGAAGCGGTCGAATACCTTGCAGACGAGCAGCATCGGCCCCGCCGGTGCCGGCACGATCCACTTGCGGCGGCCGGCGGCGGCGGCGATCCGCCGCACGATGTCCGGCCAGTCGAGCGTTTCCGGCCCGCCCAGCGGATAGACCTGCCCGACCGTTGCCGGGTCGTCGAGCGAGCGCACGAACGCCTGCGCCACGTCCTCGACATGCACCGGCGACATCCGGAAGCCGCCGCGGCGCGGCGACAGGCCGCGGAAAAACGCGGGCGCCGGAATCGGCGGATCGATCATCTGGCCCTTGAGCTGGGTGCAGAATTCCATTCGCCCGCGCGGATCGCCAAACACGACCGACGGCCGGAACACCGTGCCCTCGAGCTGGCTGTCGGCGAGTTCCCGTTCCGCCGCGTACTTGGTGCGCTGGTACGGCGTACCGTCGGCCGACGCGCCGTTCGCGCTCATCAGCAGGAAGCGGCGAACACCCTGCTCGGCCGCGGCCTGCATGACCCGCCGGGCGCCCTCGTACTGGATCGCCTGGAACGTGACGCCTGCGCGCGGATTCTCGCGCAGCAAACCGGGCAGGTAGATCGCTGCCTCGCATTCCCGCAGCGTCGCGGCGATCGCCGCGCGGTCGTCGATCGTGCCGGCGATCGGCAGGCAACGCTCCGGCTGCCGGAGCCGGTGCTCGCTGCCGGGGCGCACCAGCGCGGCGGGCTCGTGGCCCGCGGCCAGCAACGCGTCCACCAGGTAACTGCCGATGAAGCCGGTGGCGCCGAAAAGTGCAACTCGCATGGTGTAAACGGACCCTGGCTGCGGCCCGCCCAGTCTACCGGAGTTGAGCCGCGATTGGCGGTACCGGTCAGTCCGGCCCGCGCGCCCGCCGCCGCATGGCCAGCATCACGGCAAACGCGGCGCCCGCCGCCAGCACCAGCGCCAGCGCCCCGTGCGACGGGAAATACGCCGAGCGCCGGAACGGGTCGCTGATGCCCGTGACCGCCCACAGGTCGCCGCTGCCCTCGCCCACGACAAGCTGGCCGCGCATGCCCTTCTCCATGTGCTGCGCCATGTCGCAGTGAATGAGGTAGGTCCGGTCGCCCGCGGGCGCGATGAACGTGCCGCTCTGACGCTGACCGCCCATCGCCTCGATATGGAACATGCCGGCCGGGTACAGGTAGCGCGGCAGGCCATGCACCATCCACTGGTGCCGCACGTCGTCCTCGTTGACGAAGTGCACGGTCACGCGGCTGCACGGTTCCACCCGCACCTCGTGATCGCTCATGCCGAAGATCACGCCGGGACGTTCGCCGGCAAAGGCACGACCCGCGTGAATCGTGAACTCGACGTCACCGCTGATCGCGTCGCAGCCGCGCGGCAGCCGATCGCGATTCTCGTTCATGACGATGCCGGTCGTCGTCACGTGCATGCCCTCGTGGCCCGAGTGCTGCGCCCGTGCCGCCGGCACGGCACACGAGGCAAGGACAACCAGCGTGACCGCAGTCTTCATCGCGCGCTCAGAGCCGCCGCAATGCATTGAACGCAAATGCCGCCAGCACGCCGCCGCAGATCGCGACCAGCAGCAGGCGCAGGAACAGGCGCCAGTCGCTGCCGGCTTCCGCGAACAGGCCCGGCGCATAGCTTTCCCAGACCGGTACTTCGCGCCGGTAGTATTCCGCGGTGAAGTACTTGTCGTATGCGACGCCGCGCGTTTGCGGCCAGCCGTCGTCGCCGAGATAACGCCTGTAGACGATCGCGCTGATGTTACCTCCGGGACCGATGCCGTCGGTCGTGACGCCGCTGTTCTGGTGATCGTGGAACAGCCAGATGCCGGGACCGTAGGAGCGCAGCCCGTCATCGACGAACGACAGCGCGATATCGGCCCGCTGCGAGGTCGCGAGCCAGACGACGTCCTGCGGCGCGCGTGCCGGTTCCGGCACGGGCACACCGTCGCGGTGCGTCACCGTGAACTTGTGGCCGTGCGTGTGCATCGCGATGCCCTTGGCGCCGCCATTGACGACGCGCAGCTTGACCGTTTCGTCCGCCTCCGCGACCACCAGCGACTCGCGGAACGTGTACGGAAACGAGCGCCCGTTGAGCGTGAAGTAGTCGCTGGTGGCGTCGGTCACGTCGTACTCCCGGTGCATCGATTGCGTGACCAGGCGCGGGTCGTTGTGCCGGCGTATGCGTTCCCCGAGCTGCCGGTCGAGGTCGAGGTAATGCAGGTCGTACTCGCGATCGTAAGCCTCGCGCGTGGCGCGCGACGGCGCGCGCACCAGTCCGGCGCCGACGTTCATCGTCTGCAACCGGTTATCGGGCCGGTTTTCCTCGACCGACAAACAGACCCTGCAGGCCCATCATGACGTGCACGTGCGGTTGCACGTGACAATGATAAAACATGGTCCCCGCATGCCGCGGCGTGAGTTCGTAGGTGCGCGCGACACCGGGCAGCACCGGCACCTCGCTCGCGATCGGCACGCCGTCGTTGCCCTGCCCGTCCGCCGGTCGTGAAGCCGTGGTCGGCGCCGTGCAGGTGCAGCGTGTGCGGCATGTAATGGCTGTTTTCCAGCGTAATCCTGACGCGATCGCCCTGCTCGATACGAATCGCCGGCGACGGCAGGCGCAGCGCATCGCGGGCTCGCTGCGTGTCGATGTTCTCCACGGCCATGCCGACGAGCTTGGGCGCGAACACCCACAGTCCGGGCTCGACGCCGGGTGCGATGGCGTAGCGCGTGACCGGTTCGCGGTCGATGGGCGAAGCGCCGTTCAGCTCGGCAACCTCGAGGCGTATGTGAATCTCGTCGGGGTCGCCGTCGCCGTCCAGGTCGCGTCCCTTCTCGACGGCGTCGGCCGTCAGTCCACTGGCTGCCAGCGTCTCGCCGCTGACGTTGTTGGTGCCCCGCACGAATGCCGCCACCGCGTGCGGATTGTCCGCGGCACACGTCGGCGACGCGGCAATCGCGACGCCGTCTATGGTCTGCGCGGCGCGCCAGCCGGACGGATCGGGCGGACAGAACCGCTCCGGGCTCAACTCGTCCATTGCGCGCGATGCCGGCAGCGGCCGGTAGTCCGCGGCGCCGAACCAGCGCGTCAGCGTCACGCGCAGCGGCTCCGGATACCACTGCGGCGGCCACGCGGCGAGGCCGACCAGCAGCACCAGGATCCACGGCCCGTGCCGGCGCAACCGGCTCACGACGCCGCACCGCCGGCGCCAATGCGGCGCATGTTGAGGACGAACCCGCCGCCCGCCAGCAGCGCGGCCGCAAACACGAGCCAGCCCCACGGCACATCCGTCTTGCCGACCGCGAACGGGAATACCGACATGTAGATATTGTCGTTGCTCGGATGCCCCGCCGTGACGATGCCGATGTAGTCGCCCGGCTCGGCGAACGCGTGCTCCACCGTGTACGTGCCGTCGCTCTTGATGCGCGGCGGCTGGTAAAAGACCGTGTGCCGGGCGATGTCGTCCAGCGCCTCGATATCCCCGATGCGCGCGAACTCGCCCTTGCCGGTGACGTTGCGGATGATGCGGAAATCGACCGGGACTTCGCGCAGGCTGGCGTGCAGGTAATCGAGCACGAACAGCGTGGTGCCGGTATCCGGCAGGTCTTCGCAGAACTGCTCGTCGCCGCGCGTATCCGGCTGGTAGGCGGTAAAGTGGGCCTCGTAGAAACCGATCGTCATGATGCAGGTGTCTTCACTCAGGATGACGCCGCCGCCGGCCCCCGCCGGGCCTGCCGGCGCGAGCAGCACCAGCAGGGCCAGCCACGCGGCGCCGCGATACGGTCTCGGCAGGCGGTCATTCATCGCTGTGCCTACGGTACCCCCATCAGGCCGGTACCGGTTGCGGCTCTTCGTCCAGTCGCTTGATCGTCCAGCCGGTATAGCCATAGAAGATCGATACCAGCGGATTGATCAGGTTGAAGAACGCGAACGGCAGGTAGGCCAGCGTTGCCACGCCGAGCGTCGCTGCCATGTAGGCGCCGCAGGTATTCCACGGCACCAGCGGCGAGGTCAGCGTGCCCGAATCCTCGACCACGCGCGACAGGTTCCTCGGATCCAGTCCGCGCCGCTCGAACTCCGCCTTGTACATTTTGCCGGGGAGCACGATGGCAATGTACTGGTCGGCGGCGATCACGTTGATGCCGATACAGCTCAGCACGACGGTCAGCACCAGCGAGCCCGTGGATTTCGCGGCTGCCAGCGCCGACTCGATCAGGCGCTGCAACATGCCGGCATGCTCGAGGACGGCGCCGAACGCCAGCGCCGTCAGGATGAGCCAGATCGTCACCAGCATGCTGCTCATGCCGCCGCGCGACAGCAGGTCGTCGACCTCGGCCACGCCGGTATTCGACACGTAGCCGTCCGCGAGTGCGAGCCACACCCCCTTGGTCAGCGCCAGCGCATCCGGCAACGCCGGCGATGCCGCGAATTCGAGCACGACCGCCGGCTGCAGGACGATGGCGAGAAAGCCACCGAGCAGTGCGCCGAACAGGATCGTCGGCAGCGGCGGCACTTTCTTGTACGCCATGAAAAACACGACGACCAGCGGAATCAATGCCAGCGGCGTAATGTTGAACGAGCCATCCAGCGTCGTCATGAGATTCTGCAGCGCGAGCGTATCGGCCGGTACGTCGCCGGTCAGGCCGATGGCCGAGAACACGATCAGCGCCAGAACGATCGACGGACCCGTGGTCCACACCATGTGCCGGATGTGCGTGAACAGGTCCGTCTGCACGACGGCCGGCGCGAGATTGGTCGTGTCCGACAGCGGCGACATCTTGTCGCCGAAGTAGGCGCCGGAAATGATCGCGCCGGCCGCAATCGCGGGCGACAGGCCGAGCCCCATCGCAACGCCGATCAGCGCGACGCCCAGCGTGCCGGCCACGGTCCACGAGCTGCCGGTCGCCAGCGCCGCGATCGCGCAGATCAGGCAGGTCGCTGCGTAGAACCATTGCGGGTCCAGCAGTTCCAGGCCGTAATAGATGAGCGACGGCACGGTTCCCGCCATGAGCCACGTGCCGATCAGGCCGCCGACGGACAACAGGATCAGGATTGCGCCCATCGCCGTGCTGATCCCCGCGATGATGGACTTCAAGACTTCGGGCCACGTATGTCCGATCTGCAGCGCGACGATGGCGGCGATGCCCGCGCCCAGCGTCAGCACGATCTGGTTGGGACCGGAGGACGAATCCGAACCGAACAGGTACACCGACAGTGCAAGCATCAGCACCAGCGAGACCACGGGTATCAGTGCATGCACCATGGTCGGCGGCTTCGGTTGGCTCATGTGTGTCTATTCCCCCGGTTCGTCATGTCGTCTCGTTCGCGGCGCCGCGCCGCGGCGGCAGACTACCACGGCAGGCGCTCGCCATTGGCATGCCAGAACCCGCCGCTCGTCTCGAGCGTCAGCTCGTCCAGCCGCTCGATCAGCCCGGCGGCGGCCTCCGCCGGCGCGATCCCGGACCCGCCGGTCATGTCGGTGGCAACGAATCCCGGGTGCAGCAGCGCAACCGCGATGCCCCGGCGCCCGAGATCGTGGCTCAGGTTCGTGCCGATCATGTTGACCGCGGCCTTGGACGCACGGTACCCGTAGTTGCCACCGGAACTGTTGTCCGCGATGGAACCAACGCGGCTGGACACGATGCCGACCTTCGCGTTCTTCTTCAGGCTGCCGACCAGTGCCCGCGTGACGCGCAGGGGTCCGAGTGCATTGACCCGGTACTGCTCGACCATGCCGTCATAGTCGAGCTCGTCGAAGCCATCGCGATACAGGATACCGGCATTGTTGACCAGGATATCCAGCGTGCCGTCACCGACGTCGCGGGCCAGCCCGGCCACTGCCTCGTCGGACGTCACGTCGATGCCCTCGATCACGCGTACGTCCAGAGCCTCGAGGTCCGCGTTGCGCCGGCGGCACGCCGCGATGACGGACGCGCCGCGTTCCCGGTAGAGGCGGCAGAGCTCGAGCCCGATACCCCTGCCGCCGCCGGTAATAAGAACGTTGGTCATGTCTCTCCTCCGTCGTTGTCGTTCCCGGATTGCGCCTCGTCGCCGGGTTCGAGGCGCGTGATGCGCACCAGCTCGGCCCGCCGCGGGCCGGCCGAGACCACCTCGAACCGGTGCCCCCGCCAGACCATGACGTCACCGCGCGCGGGAATACGGCCGAGCTCCTCGACCAGCAGCCCGCCGACGGAGGTGAACTCCGTGCGCGGCGTCCAGTCGATGGCCAGCGACGAACAGACGCGCCGCAGGTCGACGGCCGCACGTACGGTAAAGCCGCCGTCGTCGTGCTCCCGGATATCATCGCTGCTGACGTCGCTCTCATCGAAGATTTCGCCGACGATTTCCTCGAGCACGTCTTCCAGCGTCACGATACCCTCGATATCGCCGTACTCGTCAACGACCAGGGCCATGTGCCGTCGCGACGTCTGGAACAGGCGCAGCAGGAAATTCAGTGGCTTGCTCTCCGGTACGATCAGCGGTTCGAAGACCAGTTCGTCCCAGTCGATCTCGCCTTCCGGGTGCTGGTTGAGCCAGGCGAGCAGCTCCTTGACCAGCACCATGCCGGCCGCGTCGTCGATCTCCGCCGTCGGGGACCACGGGTAACGGCTGTAACGCAGCGTCTTCAGCTTCTCCTGCACCTCCGCGCGCGACAGGGTCGCGGACAGGAAACTCACCGCCTGGCGGGGCAGCATGACGTCCACCGCCCGCATCTGCCGCAGGCGGGTTGCGCCGACGATGATGTCGGCCATGCCGGGACCCACAATGCCTTCGTTGCGGCCAAGAGCGGCAAGCAGCCGGATTTCTTCAATCGACGTAACCGGCTGGCGTCGTGAACCGCGCAAACTGCCGGAGATTTTCTCGCTGAGAATCACGAAAGGACGCAGGACGAGGATCAGCGACTGGATGCCGCGTGCCACCGGCGTCGCCAGTCGCCCCGCATAGGAAACCCCCAGCGTTTTCGGGATGATCTCCGTGAACAGCAGTACGGCAATCGTGAACACGATCGTGAAGATCCACAGAGTCTGCGGGCTGAACACCCCGGAATAGCTGGCGCCCGCAACGGATGCGCCCACGGTGTGTGCCGCGGTATTGAGTATCAGGATAGCCGCGATCGGCATGTCGATATTGCGCTTGAAGCCGGCCAGCAGCCGGCCTGCCGGCTTGTTCCGCTCGTTGAGCGATTCGATCTGCGCGTGGTTGATCGACAGCAGTACCGATTCGAATATCGAGCACAGGAACGACACGACCAGCACGACGGCGACCGCCGTTACGAACAACAGCATGATTCCTCCCGCAGTGCGCTTCGGATTCGCACTGTCCGTGACGGCCGGGCTCGCGCCGGCCGGTTGCCGCCTCGCGGCGGCGTGTCGGTCAGCCGGCCGGCGTCAGCCGGAGCAGCCGGCCGTCGGACCCGTCCTCGAGCAGCCAGATGGCCCCGTCCGGGCCCTCGGCGATGGCGCGGATGCGCTTGTTCATGTCGAAACGCCCGGCCTCGCGCGCCGTCTCGCCGGAGAACTCGATGCGCACCAGCGCCTCGGACGACAGACCGGTGATAAAGCCGTCACCCTGCCAGTCCGGAAACAGCGCGCCGTCGTAAATGATGAAGCCGGACGGCGAGATGACCGGCGTCCACCAGGCCGCCGGCGCGGCAAATTCCGGCCGGGTATCGTGATCGGGAATGTTGCCGCCACTGTAGTGGTCGCCGTTCGACACGATCGGGTAGCCGTAGTTGGCGCCGCGGCGCACGAGGTTCAGTTCATCGCCGCCGGCGGGGCCCATCTCGTGGTTCCACAGCCGCCCATCGGCATCGAAGACCAGGCCGAGCGGATTGCGATGCCCCAGCGACCAGATCTCGGCCGTGACGCCGCCCTGCCCGGCAAACGGGTTGTCGTCCGGCACCCGCCCGTCGTCGTGCAGGCGCACGATCTTGCCGAGGTTCGAGTCCATGTCCTGTGCCGGGTCGAACTTCTGCCGTTCGCCGGAGGAGATGTACAGGTAGCCATCCGCGGAGAAGGCGATCCGGTGGCCGTAGTGGCCGCGCCCCGACACCTTGGGCACCTGCCGCCAGATGACCGCCGTATCGGCGAGCGATGCGCCCGCCGCGCCGGTCTCGAGCGTCGCGCGCGCCACCGCGGCACCGCGGGTATTGCCATCGCCCGCCTCGGCATAACTCAGGTAGATCGTGCGATTTGTCGCAAAGTCCGGGTGCAGCACGACGTCGCCCAGGCCGCCCTGGCCACCGTAGTCCACCGCCGGCACACCGTCGACCTCGGCGACGATCTCGCCGTCCTGTTGCACCAGCAGCAGCCGGCCCGTCTTCTCGGTCACGAGCAGGCGGCCGTCGGGCAGGAAACTCATTGCCCAGGGCTGGTCGAATTCGGCCACGCCGGTGACCTGGAACGGCCGGTTGTCGTCTGCATTGTCGGCGCCGGCGCAGGCCATGACGGCCAATGCGCCGATGAATGCCAGCATGCGTTTCTGTATTGTCTGCATAGCCTTGTCCCGGCGCGCGCACGGCGCCTCGTGATCGACAGGAACGATATCAGCCACGGATTTCGAAAACGGATTCGATTTCCACGGCGGCATTGAGCGGCAGCGAGTTGGCGCCGAGTGCTGCACGCGCCGCCAGCCCGGCATCGCCGAACAGGTCGCGCAACAACTCGGAGGCACCGTTGATCACGGCCGGCTGCTCGGTGAAATCGTCGGTGCAGTTGACGCTGCCGCGCAGTTGCACGCACTGGACGACCCGATCGAGATCGCCGCCGCACGCCGCCTTCAGTTGCGCCAGGATCCTGAGCGCGGTCAGGCGGGCCGCGTTGTAGCCCTGCTCGACGGTCAGGTCGCGTCCCAGCTTGCCGAATGTCGGCGTAGCCGCGTCCTCGGGAGGTATCTGGCCGGCGATGAACACCTGCCGTCCGGACACACGGAACGGCACGTACACGGCGGCGGCGGCGGGCGGTTCCGGCAGTTCGAGGCCCAGCGCGCGCAACCTGTCCTCCACCGCGTGACTGGCGGCGCTGGTCCGGCCAGCCAGGCCGAGCGCGACCGAGGCCGTGCCCAGGGTTTCAAAAAACAGTCGTCGGTTCATGGTCTGTTGTCGTTGCCCCGCCTGCCCGCTGCCCGTGGCGCCTCGTGTGGCTGGCTGTCGCATCGGTCCGCGACGGGAAGGCCGGTTACTGTAGCGGACGCCCGACCCCATCGCAAAGCGGTCCGGCCGCGCGCTACCCGGCAGTACCCCGCTGCCGGCGTGCCGCCAGCAGCACGCCGACCTGCACCCCGACAGCGACGGCCGCCAGCCATGGCAGTCCCGTGTAGCCCGCGGCAACGAAGGCGCAAAAGGCGATTGCGCCGTTCAGTACGGCATAGGGCATCTGCGTCCGGAAATGTGCGAGCGGCGTCGTGCCGGCGCCGCTCGACGACAGGATCGTCGTCTCCGATACCGGCGAGGCGTGATCGCCGAACAGACCGCCCGACAGCACGGCGCCGATGACCACCGGCAGCGGCGACGCTATCGCCACGGCGGCGGGCACCGCCAGCGGCATCATGATGATGATCGTGCCCCAGGACGAGCCGGTCGCAAACGAAATGACGGCCGCCAGCAGGAATACGATCGCCGGCAGCAGGCCTGGCGCGATGCCCTCGCTTGCCAGCGCGGCCACGTAGACACCGGTACCCAGCGCGGCGCTCACGTCGCCGAGTGCCCAGGCGAGCACCAGCGTCGCGGCGATCGACATCATGCCGCTCATGCCCTCGATGTACCGGCCGATGGCCGCAGCGGCCGACTGCACGCGATACGCGAGCAGTAGCGCCAGCAGGACCAGGGCGGCGAAGAAATACGCAGCCGACAGCGCGGCGCGGAAATCGCTGCCGGCCACCTGCTCGAACGGAAAGCCGTGCTGGCCCAGCACCGTAAACAACACGATGCCCAGCACGGCGAGCGGCAGCCAGACGAGAACCGGGCGGGCACGATCGGTGACGGGCGTATCGGCGGGCGCCGCTTCTGCGGTCAGCCGTGCCGCAGCGCTTTCCGCACGCGACATCGGCCCGTAGTCGAATGCCAGCAAGGCGGTCGCCGGCGCCATCGCTATCGCCAGCCACGCATAAAACTGGAACGGAATCGCGGCGACGAACGCGCTCCACTCCGACATCGTCACGCCATTGGCCGCGAACGCATCGGCGATGACGCTCATGATGAAGACGCCCCAGCCGATGAACGGGATCAGGATGGCGACCGGCGACGACGTCGAATCCAGGATGAACGCCAGCTTCTGCCGGGACAGCTTCAGACGGTCGGCGAGCGGCTGGAAGACGGGACCCACGATCAGCGGCGTGCCGAGGTCGGAGAGAATCACTGATCCCGCCCAGCCACGCGGACAGCTGGACGCGGGTGCGATCGACGACGAACCGGGTGGCGCTGCGCGCGAAGGCGGCGCCGCCGCCGGACTTTTCGATCAGCTTGACGAAACCGCCGATGAAACCGAGCAGCACGAGGACGCTGGCGTTGTAGGTATCGGCAACCTGGGGCACGAGGTGATCGCGCACGAGCGTCGGCACGAAGTCGATAATCGTCGTTTGCCCGATCATCGCGACACCGAAGACGACGCCGGTAAACAGCCCGACAAGCACGTTCTGCGCGAGCAGCGCAACGAGCAGCGTGACCGCCACCGGTAACAGCGATGCCAGGCCCGGGTCTTCCATCGAACGGACTATACCGCGGCGCGGCGCGCGGCATCGTGTCGCGGTATTAACAGGCTGCCGGAAAACGCAGCTTTTCGGCCGCCCGCAAGGACCGTTTCCGCACAAACCTTTTCAACCTGTGGCTGCGCGCCTTCCCGTGTAGAATGCGACGCGCGCCGCACGCCATGCGGATTCACGCCGATCCTGAGGGGAAACCATGCTGCAATCGCGTCTTCGCAACCTGTTCATTGCCGTTGCCGGCACCTTGCTCGTCTGCCAGGCCGCGCTGGTCGACGCCGCGGGCCGGCAGCCGGTACGCGGACTGAACGGCATCGTCGCCACGGCGTCCGAACACGCGTCCCGCGTCGGCGTGGATGTCCTGAAAGACGGCGGCAACGCCATCGATGCCGCGGTTGCGACCGCCTTCGCGATGGCCGTGACCTGGCCCTCGGCCGGTAATATCGGCGGCGGCGGCTTCCTCGTCTACTACGGCGCGGACGGCACCAGAACGACCTTTGATTTTCGCGAGAAAGCGCCGCTCGCCGCGACCGAGACGATGTATCTCGACGAGCATGGCAACATTCCGGACAACATCAATCACGACAGCATCCTCGCCGTCGGCGTGCCCGGCACGGTCGCGGGCCTGGAACTGGCGCACCAGCGGTTCGGGACCCGGCCCTGGGAGAAACTGGTCGAGCCGGCCATCCGGCTTGCGCGTAACGGCATCCCGATCAGTTTCACGCTGCACGACTCGTTCAAGCGGCGCAAGGCGGAATGGGACCGTTACCCGAGCTCCGCGAAAATCTTTCTGAAAAGCGACGGTTCGTTTTATCAGCCCGGGGACACCTGGCGGCAGCCCGACCTGGCAGCGACCCTGACGCGGATCCAGCGCCGCGGCGCCGAGGGATTTTACGGTGGCCGCACCGCCGACCTGGTCGCGGACTTCATGGCGGCGAACGGCGGCATCATCACGCGCGAGGACCTGGAGCGATACGAGGCCATCGAGCGCGAACCGATCCTCGGCGTCTACCGCGGCTACGAGGTCGTCAGCATGCCCCCGCCCAGCTCCGGCGGCGTCATTCTCGTCGAAATGCTGAACATACTCGAGGGCTTCGACCTGGCGGCCGCCGGGCACAGCTCGGCGGAGTACCTGCACCTGCTGACCGAATCGATGCGCCGCGCGTATGCCGACCGGGCGCGGTACCTCGGCGACCCGGACTTCAACGAGGACATGCCGATCGACAAGCTGACGTCGAAGGAACATGCGGCCAGCCTGCGCGGCAGCATCAGCATGTCGGCCGCGTCGGAAAGCGATCCCGTCGAATTCGCCGATCGCTACGAGAGCCCGCAGACGACGCATTTCTCGATCGTCGACAAGGACGGCAACATGGTGTCGCTGACCTACACGCTGGAGCAGGGTTACGGCTCCAATATCGTCGTGGACGGCGCCGGCTTCCTGCTGAACAACGAAATGGGCGACTTCAATGCGCAACCGGGCGTCACCGATCGCGAAGGCCGTATCGGCACGCCCGCCAATCTCATCCGGCCGGAGAAGCGCATGCTGTCCAGCATGACGCCGGCGATCGTCGCGAAGGACGGCGTGCCGCTGTTCGCGACCGGCAGCCCCGGCGGCAAGACGATCATCAACACGTCGCTGCAAACCATCCTGAACGTGATCGACCACGACATGAACATCGCCGAGTCCGTCGAGGCGGGCCGCATTCATCACCAGTGGCTGCCCGACCGGACGTTGCTGGAAGAGGGACGTTTTTCGCCGGATACCCTGCGCCTGTACGAGGCGCTGGGGCACACGCTGCGCTTCACGGACCGCATCGGTGCGGCGATGGGCGTCTACCGCGATCCGGCAACGGGCGTCCTGTACGGCGGGGCGGACAGCCGCGCGGCGGACGGCGCGGCCATCGCGTACTGAACGCGCGGCAATGACACCGGGCGCGCAGGCTGGCACTCTTCTCCCGACCGGTTGTCCACTATCGCGACGAAGGCAGGAGCGAAGGTGTGGCCCGGGGAGGGCTTTTCAGGGCCGTACGCGGCAGGACGCCGCGTCCGGAGCGTACAGGGACGTATTCACAGCGTCCCTGAAAAGCCCTCCCCGGGCCATACCTTCGCCAACCGTTGCAGAAATTTGCGTGACCAACCCGCCGGAAGAATACCGCTACTCGTCCGCTCGCGCCGGCAGCGACTTGAGATACGTCGCGATGGCGCGGCGGTCCTCGCGCGTCAGCCGGCTCGTGTTGTCGTCGATCACGTCCGCCATCGAGCTGCCGGCAAAGTCGCCGTCCGGCAGCATACCGATGTCCAGGTAGTACTCGATGTCGCCGATCGACCAGTCGCCGATGCCGTCGTCGGGGTGCGGCGTGATGTTCGGGATTTTTTCGTCGCCGGGTCCCTCCGGATTGCCCGCCAGTTCCCGGTCGCTCTGTAGCGCACCCAGCGTACGCCGCGGCGTGTGGCATTCGCCACAGTGCCCGAGGTGCCGCACGAGGTAGGCGCCCCGGTTCCACTCGTCGCTCTGCCCGGGGTCCGGCCGGAAGCGCCCCGGTTCGAAGTAGCGGCCCCGCCAGATCGAGGCCGCCAGCCGCGACGACATGAACGCCGGCAGGTCGTGTTCGAGGTTTGCCTTGTTCACGGGCTCCAGGCTGAACAGGTACGCCTTGATCGCGAGCAGGTCGTCACGGGACACACCGGTGTAGGCCGTGTAGGGGAAGGCGGGGAAATAGGCATCGCCGTCCGGACTCTCGCCCTCGTGAAACGCGCGGACGAAATCGTCGTCGGACCATGCGCCGATACCCGTCGCCGTATCCGGCGTGATATTGGGCGCATAGAACGTGCCGAACGGCGATTCGAGCGGGCGCCCGCCAGCCAGCGGCGGCGCGTCGTCGCGGTCCTCGGTGTGGCAGGTAATGCAGCCGCCGGCGTGGACCAGGTATTCACCCAGCTCGATCTGCGGGTCCGCCGCAGCGTCGTCCGCGGCGTGCACACCGCCCGGCAGGCAGGCACCGAGCGCAACGGCAAGCATTGACGATCGTCGTGTCATCGCGAATCCCTGTCCGGCAGGCGGCGCAACGCCCTGCGGGCGACGGCCGCAGTCGGGCAGCCAAGGCCTGCCGGCGAGTCAGTCGTCGACGCGGAACGAGTCGTGGCAGCCCTTGCAGGAGCCGCCGACTTCGCGAAACGCGGCTGCGATCTCACCCTTGTCGCCGCCGCCGGCTACGACTTCGCGGAAGTTGCGGGTCGCCTTCTGCGCTTCCTCGACCGCCGCGGCAAATTCATCCGGGTTCTCCCATATTGCGGGCAGCGCCTCGGATTCGCCCACATCGGATCCCTCCTGGAACACGTGCGCGAGTTCGCTCGCACCCTTTTCCAGCCCCTCTGCATGCGCAACCAGGAAGCCGCGATCCTCGACCAGGCCGCGCACGATCATCGACGCGGCGCCGATGTGTCCTCGCAGCGTCGTCATGACGGCAACACGATAATCCTTGGCATCTTCTGCCGACGGTTCGGCGGCGGTGGCGAACGAGATACCGCCTGCGACCGCCGTCGCGGCCAGCAATGTAACGAGTTTCCGGGGCATGAGTCCTCTCCGTTTGTGGGTCGCGGCCGATGCCGCACGTCCCAAGAGTATCAAGAGGCCCGGCCCGGTCAAATTCGATTGCGCCCGCAATCGTTGCCGACTCCTGTATATATCGTTTTGGCCGAATGCGTCGGGAGAAAGCGGTATCGAGGAACTATCGCGCACCGTCGACCACCAATAACGCGTCGTTCCCGCCGGAATTCGCGTCATGACCCATGTCCCGAAACGCACCACCGCCCGCCTGCTGCCCGGGCCATGCCTCCTGCTCTGCCTGGCCCTGCCCGGGATTGCCGCCGGCCAGGCCGGCGTCGAGGCGTCGCAACAGCACTTGCGTGACGCCAACGCGGCACGCGAGGCCGGCGACCTGCAATCGTTCACGGCGTCGCTCGAAAAAGCCCACGAACTCAATCCCGCCAGTTACTACACGCGCTATAACCTGGCGCGCGGCTACGCGCTGACCGGCCGCGCGGACGCGGCGCTCGACATCCTGGAACGGCTCGTCGCGGCGCGCGTGGATTTCGGCATGGTTGACGATCCCCGGCTGGACGCATTGCGCGGCCTGCCGCGCTTTGCGGAACTCACTGAACGGCTGGCCGCACTGACCGCACCGCAGGCCACTGCCCGGCCGTACCTGTCGATGCCGCGACTCGACCTGGTGCCGGAAGGCATTGCCTGGGATGCGGCGCGCCGGCGCCTGTTTATCGGCAGCATGCGCACCGGCGAGGTATTTGCCGTCGACCGGCACCGGCAGGTCACGAAGTTCGCGACGGTCGAATACGACGGCAAGCTGGCTGCGATCGGGATGACGGTCGATCCGGGACGAAACCTGCTATGGGTCATCGGCTCACCGTTCGGCCTGACCGAAGGCGACCCGGCTGACGCACCGACCGTGTCCGGCGTGTTCGGTTTCGATCTCGACACCGGCGAGCTGCAACGCAGCGCGGTCCGCGACACGTCGGACCACGAGTTCAACGACGTCACGCTGGCCCCGAACGGTGACCTGTACCTGAGCGGCACGCAGCTCGGCCGGCTTCCGAACGGCGCCGATGCAATCGAAAGTCTCGCGCTCAGCGAACCGGTCTTCGGCAGCAACGGCATCGTCGTGACCCCGGACGGCCGGCACCTCGTCACGGCCTCCTACCCGGCCGGTCTCGCCGTCGTACGCTTGGCCGACGGCAAGACCACGTTCCCGGACGCGCCGGACAACGTGCCCCTCTACGGCATCGACGGCATGTACTGGCACGATGGCGATCTCGTCGCGGTGCAGAACGGCGTGCGCCCGTGGCGACTGATGCGCTTTGCGCTCAATGCGGACCTGACCGGGATCGTCGAAGCAACAACGCTGGAGTTCGGCAATCCCGCCGCCATCCCGACGACCGGCGCGATCGTCGGTAACGAGATTCATTATCTCGGCCAGGGCACGGCACCCGGCGAGGCGCCGTCGCACCTGCCCGCCGGGCTGCATCCTTACCTGGGTCCGGTCGTCATAATGACAGCACCGCTGCACTGACCTATTCTGGCCGCCGTAACGGGGACGGCCGGAGGTCGAACATGCAGGATGTCGTCACGGTGCGCCCGGTCGAGCGCAGCGATGCAGGCGCGATTGCCGACATGATCCGCGCGCTCGGCAGGGCCATCGGCGAGGAACACAAGGTGACGAGCCGCGCCACGGATTTTGCGCGGCACGGTTTCGGGCCGCGGCCTGCCTTTCACGGACTGCTGGCCGAACGCGCCGGCGCACCCGTCGGGCTCGCGCTGTGGTGTTACGTGTTCTCGAGCTGGCGCGGCGAACCGGGCGCCTACCTGCAGGACCTGTACGTTGCGGAGAGCGAGCGGGGCACCGGGCTCGGCCGGCGGTTGCTCGCCGCCGTGGCCGCCGGCGCCAGGGCGGACGGCGCGAACCACCTGCGGCTTTCGGTCGCGACCGACAATGAGCCGGCGCGCGCATTTTACGCGCACACGGGTTCCACATACCGTGACGACGAATGCATTTACCAGGTCGCCGACGCAGACTTCACGGCCCTGGCTGCCGCCCACGACTCGCGGGATGACGCACGATGAAAGTGATTTTCGCCGACGTACAGAAAAAGCACGACCCGAAATCGTTCTTCTCCTCCGGCGCGACGCAGCCCAACCCGGAGGTGCCCGAACGCGCCATGCGGCTGCTGGCCGCGGCACGGCATTCCGGGCTGGCCCTCGAATCGCCGGACGACTACGGGCTGCAGTTCATCTCGCAGGTGCATTCCCCGGAATACATTCATTACCTGCAGCACATCTTCGAGCGCTGGTCGCGCATCGAGGACGGCTCCGACGAAGTCATCGCCGGCATCCACCCGGACCGCCGCGACGGCGGTTATCCCAGGTCCGCGGTCGGACAGGCGGGCTGGCACCACTACGACACGGCCAGTCCCATTGCCGCCGCTACCTGGGAAAGTGCGCTGTGGAGCGCGCACAGCGCGACGCACGCAGCCGTCAGCGTGCTGGAGGGCGCACCCGCCGCCTATGCGCTGTGCCGGCCGCCCGGCCACCACGCCAGCCGCGAAATGGCCGGCGGATTTTGCTACCTGAGCAACGCCGCCATCGCCACGGAGGCGTTGCTGATGCAGTTTGCGCGCGTGGCGATACTCGATGTCGACGTCCATCACGGCAACGGCTCGCAAGGCGTCTTCTACCGGCGCGACGACGTGCTGACCGTCTCGCTGCACGCAGACCCGGTGCGCTTCTACCCGTTTTTCTGGGGTCACCGCGACGAACGCGGCGAGGGCCAGGGCCTCGGTTACAACCTGAACGTGCCGCTGCCACGCGGCACCGGTGACGATCGATACCTCGAAAGTCTCGACCAGGCGCTTGCCCGCATTGCCGCGTTCGACCCCGGCGCACTGGTCATTGCCCTCGGACTCGATGCGCACGAGGACGACCCGCTGCGCGGACTCGCCATCACGACGGACGGTTTTGCGCGTATCGGCGAGGCCATCGGTGCGTACTCGCTGCCGACCGTGCTGGTGCAGGAAGGCGGCTACCTGTCGGATGCGCTGGGGCCCAACCTCTCGGCATTCCTCGAGGGATTCGGGCGGACGCACGGCGGCGGCACTGCGGACTGAGCCCGTTTTTTTCCGCCGCGCCGGAATTCGGTTACAGTGCGGCCACGCCACAACCAGGCAACGCAACTGAATGACCGATCCGGGCTGGCTCTCCATCTTTCCGCCGCTCCTTGCCATCGTGTTGGCAATCTGGAGCAAGCAGGTCATCCTGTCGCTGTTCGCCGGCATCTGGATGGGCTACTTCATCCTGCACGGCTTCAACCCGGTCACCGGCATCGCCGCGGGCCTCGACGGAGTCATCAACGTCTTCGGCGACCCGGGCGACACGCGGGTCCTGCTCTTCACGCTGCTGATCGGCTCACTGATCGCGACCATCGAGGAATCCGGCGGCGTGCGCGGCTTCGTGCACTTCCTGGAATCCCGCCGCTACGTGCACAACCGCGTGCGGGCGCAGATGCTCGCGTGGGTAACGGGCCTCGTCATCTTCATCGAATCGAACATCACGCTGCTGGTCGCGGGCGCCGTCAGCCGGCCGCTATTCGACCGTTACCGCATCTCGCGCGAGAAGCTCGCGTACCTGATCGACGCCACGTCCGCGCCCGTCTGCGTCATGATCCCGCTGAACGCCTGGGGCGCCGTCATCATCAGCCTGATCGCCTCGACCGGCATCGACAACCCGCTGCAGACGTTCATCGCCGCCATTCCCTACAACCTCTACGCCATCGTCGCGATCATCCTCTCCGCGGTCGTCATCTGGAAAAACATCAACCTGGGCCCGATGAAGGCGGCCGAGGAGCGCACGCAAAAGGGCGAGCTGCTGTGGCCCGGCGCGATGCCGCTGGTCGACGTATCGGCGGAACAGGAACCGGTTGACGACGGCCGGCCCGTGCCGCCCGCCTACCTGATGATGCTGCCGATACTCGCGATGATCCTGATGATGCCGGTGGGACTCTACATCACGGGCGACGGCAACCTGATCGAGGGGTCCGGTTCGGAATCCATTCTGTGGGCGATCAGCTTCGCCCTCGTGGTCGCGTGGACGCTGATGCTGTCGCACCGACTCAGCAACATCAACGACCTGATGCGCGTGTTCATGAAGGGCGCCGGCGCCCTGCTCCCCATCGCGACTATCCTGCTGCTCGCGCTCGCACTGGGCGACGTCGCGAATCTCCTCGGCACCGGCCCCTACGTCGCCGGCGTCGTCGGCGCGGCCGTGGCCGAGCCGCTGCTGGCACCTCTTCATATTCCTCGCATCCGCGTTCATCGCGTTCTCGGTCGGATCGAGCTGGGGCACCTTCGCCATCATGATCCCGATCGCGATCCCGATCGCAACCACGCTGGGCCTGCCGGTGCCGCTGCTGCTGGGCGCCGCGATCTCCGGCGCCATCTTCGGCGATCACTCCTCGCCGATCAGCGACACGACCGTCGTCGCGTCGATGGCCTCGGCCACCGATCACATCGATCACGTGCGGACGCAGTTGCCCTACGCCCTGCTCGCCGCGGCGATTGCGGCCACCGGATTCCTGTTACTCGGATTGTTTGCCTGACCTGTTGTCGGGAGGGTTCGCGCACGTTCACGAACGGCACGGACTCAACGGCGGAGGTGTGAGCCCGGGGAGGGCTTTTCAGGGCCGTGCGAGACAGGATGTCGAGCCCGGAGCGCACACGGACGTGCTTGCAGCGTCCCTGAAAAGCCCTCCCCGGGGCACGCCTTGCGCCAACCACCGCAGTCAAACGTTCGTGAACGTGCCGCGAACCCTCCCGACAACCGGGACGTGTCCGGGTTCTACTGCGCGGGTTTCCCGGGCAGGTAGAGCGCCGCGACGGCTTCCGCGAGCGGCATGACGTTCGGTCCGCGGCGGTTCGTCAGCACCAGCACGGTCAGCTGTTCGTCCGGGTACCGCATGACGTAGTTGCGAAAGCCGCTGGTGCTGCCGTCGTGGTGCAGGCGGCGGTGGCCATCCTGCGTGTCGACGCGCCAGCCGAAGCCGTAGTTACCGAAGTTGCCGGTCCACATTTTCGCGAGCGATTCCGCGCTCAGCAGCCTGTCCGTGTACAGCGCCTGGTCCCACTTGAAGTAGTCGAGTACCGACGTGTAGATGCCGCCGTCGCCGAGCACGGCGCTGGTCGTGCTCTGGTCGGAGAACACGATCTCGTCTCCGTCCACCGTGTAGCCGTAAGCGCGGTTCGGCACGGTCGAGATGCCTTCCTGGTAGGCAACGGTGTTGTCCATGCCCAGCGGCGCGAAGATACGGGCCTCGAGGAATTCCGGGAATGTCATGCCGGTGCGCTGTTCGATCAGGACCGACAGCATCGCGTAGGCGGTGTTGCTGTAGCGGTATTCGGTGCCGGGCTCGAAATACGTCTCGTCGACCTCGTACATCTTTTCCAGTGCATAGCGGTCGGAGACCTGGCCCTCGAAGTCGTCGGGTATCATCGGCTCGTAATCGAGCAGCCCGGAATTGTGTTGCAGCACGTGCCGGAGCGTGATGTCGGCGCCGTAGGCCGGGAAACCGTCGAACAGCGCCGTTGCGGGCGAATCGATGGCGTCAGAGGGTGCCGGTGAAACTGAATGCCACCGGGCCGGTCATGACGACGACGTCGTCGTCGCGAATCTCTATATCCACGTCGCCGCCCGGCAGGGACACGGTCACCACCGGCGCATCGCTCAGGCCGCGCGCGCGGGCCGCGTAGACCGCGGCGCACGCGCCGCTGCCGCAGGCCATCGTGAGGCCCGCGCCGCGCTCGTAGACCACGAGGCGGATATGCGCGGCATCGACGACTTCGGCGGCGCCGACGTTGACCTGTTGCGGGAACAACGGATCGGACTGGACCGGAGGCGCCAGGGCGCGCAAGTCGACATCGTCTGTTCGCTCGACGAAAAACACCGCGTGCGGGTTGCCGACGCTGACCGCCACGGGGCCGCGCAATGCGCCGCTCATCGGCAACGCGAGCGTATCCGCGTCGTGAGACAGCGGAATACGTCGCCGCAGTCGTGGTTGCCTGTCCCATCTCGCAGCGCACGGCGCAGCTCGCCGGCGCGCTCGCAATGCAACAGCCCGGCGAGCGTCTCGACCGTCACGTTGTCGGCGGACCGCTCGACGAGCAGCAGCCACGCGACGCAGCGCGTCGCATTGCCGCAGGCCTCCGCCTCGCGGCCGTCCATGTTGTAGATGCGCATGAACGCCGTTGCCGCGTCGTTCTGCGCGGGCTCCATGACGATGAGCTGGTCGGCGCGACGCCCGTCTGCACGTCGCAGATGCGTACGATCTCGTCGGCCGGCGGCTGCCAGGGGTCGGTGCGCGCATCGACGATCACGAAATGATTGCGCAGGCCGTGCATCTTGACGAACGGGCGGCCCGCCGAACGTAACGGGTCACCGGCCGGCGCAAAGGTTGCTGTCACTACCCGGGCCGCGCGAGGCAGGCATCGACGATGCGCAGGAAAACGCGGCTGCCGGCCCCTACCAGTTCATCGGGGAAATCGTAGTTATCGTTGTGCAGCGCCGGCATCCCCTCGCCTGCCCCGAGACCGAAGAACGCCCCGTCCGCGACCCGCGTGAAGCGGCCGAAATCCTCCGACCAGCGAAACGGCACCTCGGCCTCGGCAAGCGGCATGCCGTCGCTGGCGCGCCGCACGGTCTCGACCGCACCGGGTGCGTTAACGGTTGCATCGAAGACGTCCTGGTACGCGAGCGACAACTCGAGACCGTGCTCACTGGCGACTTTTCGTGCCCGCGCTTCGCACCACTCGACCAGCCGCGCCATGGTCACATCCGTTTCGCTGCGCAGCGTGACGCACAGCTCCGCGCGATCGGGCACGACGCCGAAATTACGGCCGCCGACATTGGCGCCGACGACCGTGGCGAACATCAGCTCGCCGTCAGTGGCGAGCGCCGCCGGCAGGTCGCCGAACAGCAGCACGAGACGCGCCATCGCCGCCGCCGGGTTGTTGCCGGTTTCCGGCTGCGCCGCGTGTGCCGACCGGCCCGTGAGCTCGACCCGCAAGCCGCGCGACGCGCAGGTGAACGTGCCGTCACGCACGATGACCTGCCCCAGCGGGTGGCCGGGCACGTCGCTGCCAGGCCGAATACGAGATCCGGACGGATCCGGTCGAACTGCGGATCGGCGACGACCGCGGCAGCGCCGGCCCCGGTTTCCTCGGCGGGCTGGAACAGCAGCACGACCCGCCCCCGCGCCGGTCGTTGCACCGCCAGCACCCTGCCCACTGCGGCGAGGATCGCCATGTGGCCGTCGTGCCCGCACTTGTGCGAACAGCCGGCGCGCACCGAGCGATGCCCGAAGTCATTCGCCTCGGCGATCGGCAGCGCATCGAGCTCCGCGCGCAGCAGGATCGTCGGCCCGGGCTCGCTGCCGGCAAAAACGACCGCCACGCCGTGACCCCCGATGCCGGTCAGCACCTCGTCGGGCGACAGCGGCGCGAAAAACGCGGTGATACGGCGCGCCGTGTCCGCCTCGTCCCCGGACAGATCGGGATGGGCATGCAACGTGCGGCGCAGGTCGACGGCGGCGGACAAATCGGTGCTTTCAGGCAAGGGACAATGACCTCCGGCAAGGATGCGGGCGCATGATGTCAGGATGTGACACGGCTGTCAGCCGTCCGGCGACGTTGCGGCACGGCTCCTGAACGGACAGAATCGTCCGGCAAGGAATCGGCAGCGAGAGGGGAGATCGATGAGCATGACCGAGACACTGTTCCGGGACGACGCCTACCTGCAGCAGTGCGAAGCGAGCGTCCTCGAGGCCGAGAACGGGGCCGTGATTCTCGATCGTACCGTGTTCTACGCCATGGGCGGCGGCCAGCCCGGTGACACCGGCACGCTGCGCTGGGATGGCGGCGAGGCGAAGGTCGTCGATACGCGCTACGGCGACCGCGGCGCAATCCGCCACGTCCTTGCCGACGACGCGGAGTTGCCGCCGGCCGGCATCCGCGTCACCGCCGAGCTCGACTGGGAGCGGCGTTATCGCCACATGCGCATGCACACGGCGCTGCACCTGCTGGGTGCCGTGCTGCCGTACGGCGTGACGGGCGGCAATATCGGCGCCGATCGCAGCCGGCTGGACTTCGACATGCAGGACGGCGTGGACAAGGACGAGGTGAGCGCCAGCCTGCAGGCGCTGGTCGACGCCGACAAGCCGGTGCATTGCCGCTGGATCACCGACGAGGAACTCGCCAACCAGCCAGAGCTCGTGCGCACGATGTCGGTGCAGCCGCCGAAGGGCGCCGGCAAGGTGCGCCTGCTGGAAATCGAGGGCGTGGACCTGCAGCCCTGCGGCGGCACACACCTGAAGACGACCGGCGAGGTGGGGCCGGTGCGCGTCGCCAAGGTCGAGAAGAAAGGCAAACGCAACCGCCGCGTCTATATCGAGATCGACTGAGGCCGCCGGTACCGGCCGGCGTGGCGCGGGGCCGGCCGGGCGCTATAATGCCGGCCGCAATCGAATAACAACAACGGGGCCCGCCATGACTGCAGAAGCCGGAGGCACGCCGGTCGAAATCGCCGGACCGGTACGCCAGGGCGAACGCATCAGCGCGCTCGACACGCTGCGCGGCGTTGCGGTGCTCGGCATCCTGGTCATGAACATCTACGCGTTCGCGATGCCGTTCGCCGCCTACATGAATCCGCTGCTGCTGGGCGGTACCGAGTGGTACAACCTCGGCACCTGGTTCATGACCCACGTGCTCGCCGACCAGAAGTTCATGACGATCTTCTCGATGCTGTTCGGCGGCGGCATGGTGCTGATGTGGGAACGCGCGGCAGCACGCGGCGTGCCGTTCGGCCGCATTTACTACCGGCGCATGTTCTGGCTGCTGCTGATCGGCATGGCGCACGGCTACCTCGTCTGGTTCGGCGACATCCTGTTTCACTACGCCCTGATGGGCATGCTGATCTACCCCTTGCGGCGCTGGCGCCCGCGTTCGCTGATCATCCTCGCGTGCCTGCTGCTGCCCATCGCGCCGTTGATGAGCTACGGCGGCTACTTCTACATGTCCGACCTGCAGGAACGGGCAGCCGAATATTCGCAGATGCAGGAAGCCGGGGAAACGCTGGACGAGGAGCAGCAGGCGGCCGTCGATGAATGGAATGTCCTGCGCGGCTTCATGTCACCGGATGACGACGTAATACAGGAGGACCTGGAGGCCCATCGCGGCGGTTACCTCGATATCGTTCAGCACCGTGCCCCGTTGGTCGTCAGCATGCAGTTGCAGAACACGGTCTGGTTCATGCTGTGGCGGGTCGGCGGCGTCATGCTGCTGGGCATGGCCCTGATGAAGCTGGGCGTGCTGACCGGCAAGCGCAGCGGCAGGTTTTATCGCAACCTGCTGCTGGTCGGCTACGGCCTCGGCCTGCCCGTCATGCTGTACAGCAGCGTCGACCTGTACGCGCACGAATTCGCCGGACTGTATTTCATGAAGCAGGGCGGCATTCCGAACTACGTCGGCAGCATCCTCGTGGCGCTGGGCCATATCGGTCTCGTGATGCGCCTGGTGCAGGCGGGCGTATTCCGCAACCTGGCGCGGCGCTTTGCGGCTGTCGGGCGCATGGCACTGACGAACTACCTGATGCACTCGATCGTCATGACGACGATCTTCTACGGCTACGGCTTCGGTCTCTACGGCGAAATTCCGCGCGCGGCGCAGATGCTGTTCGTATTCGGCCTGGTCGGCGTGCAGCTTGCGATCAGCCCCGTATGGCTGCAGCACTTCCGCTTCGGTCCGGTCGAATGGCTGTGGCGCTCGCTGACGTACTGGCGGCGGCAGCCCATGCGGCAGGCCGCCTGAGACGCGGCGCCGGCCGGATCAATCGCCGCGCGGCGTATAGGCCTCCGCTTCCTGCAGCGTGAGTTCGATGACGCGCAGGTCGTAGTAGGTCAGTGTCGAGCTGATGCGGAAACGATAGCTGCCGCCCTCGCGGAACAGCTTGACGCCGTCGCCGGGCCGCTTCGTCTGCACGAGCAGGCCCTCGTGAAAGCCGGTCTTGCCGTCGACCAGGGAAATCTCGATGGCCATCGACCCCTGGAACTCGCTGTTGACACGCCAGTCGAGTATCCACGGCGCCTCGACCTCGAATTCGGCCGTCGTCGTCGTCCGCTCGCCGGTGAACTGCCGGACGCGCTCCTCGCTGCCGGCGGAGAGACTCGCGAAGATCAGCGTGAAAAGCGCTGTGGTCATCGGTTTCAACATGTGTTCCTGCCTTTCGGTTGGTCCTGCAGAACGGGCTGCCGCCGCGTGTCGGCCGGTCATTTCAACAAGTGCTGCCCCGGTATCAGTGCCCCGGTGACGGCACGATACCCGCTTCAGTGACGATGTGGTCCATGGCGATGTCGAAAGCCTGCGGGTAAATGGTCCGGAGTTCGCAGCGCGTGTAGCCCACGCCGACAACCAGCGGCCGCTCCGCCAGGGCCGCCAGCGTGCGATCGTAGTAGCCGCCGCCGTTGCCGAGGCGGTGGCACGCGGCGTCGTAGCCCACCACGGGTGAGAGCACGATCCCGGGGACAAGTTCCGGACCGGGCCGCGGTACCGGAATGTTGAACGTGCCGGGAATGAGCGTGTCGCCGGGCGTCCACGCCCGGAACACCAGCGGCCGCCCCGGCTCGACCACGACCGGCAGGGCAAGCCGTGCGCCGCGCGCGGCGACGTCGTCGTACCATTCCCGCAAGTCGGGCTCGCCGCGCACCGGCCAGTAGACGGAAATGATGCGTCCCGACGGTTCGCCGAGCAGCGCGTTCAGGCCGCCGGCGATGCGCGCATCGAGCGCCCGCCGTTCGTCCCTGCCGATCTCGCGGCGGACCTTGATGAGTCGCTCGCGTTCCGCGCGGCGCCAGGCTTTCACGTCGTCGAGCGGCCTGCCGGCATCGTCGCCGACTTCGTGCGCGGCGCACGGTGGCGACGCGTAACCGTCACGGCGCTCGTTCATCGCGGGAGGTTCGCCGGAACATGGACGTCACGGCCGGGCAAAAACGGGACGACGGGCCGATGAACTTGCTGAGGTCTGCGCGCATCGGGGGAGTTGCGCAGGGCGGCCCGCATCCCGTGCAGTCCGGGTTTCGGCGGTGGTCGACCGGGCACCTCATCAACCGACCCGGACGTCCGGGCACGAGTTTCCGCCACCGTCCGGCGGTCGCCTATACCGCAAATACGGTAGTCGGCTCATTCCCGTTCCGGCCCGCCGTAGCGCGCAAACCACGCCAGGACGTTGTCCACCTTGGCGATCAGGTGCGAGGGCCGCGCCGCAATGCCGTGCGAGGCTTCCGGCACCCGCACCAGCGCGGTGTCGACGCGGCGCAGCTGCAGGGCCTGGTAGAACTGCTCGGACTCCGAGATCGGGGTGCGGAAGTCCTGCTCGCCGGTCAGCAGCATCGTCGGCGTCGTGACGTTCCCGACCAGCGACAGCGGCGAGCGGCGCCAGTAGGCTTCCGGATCGTCCCACGGCATCTCGGCGAACCAGTAGTTCGATACAAAGCTCGAGATGTCGGCGGTGCCGGTCATGCTGGTCCAGTTGATAACGGGCTTGGCCGACACGGCCGCGGCGAAGCGGTCGGTCTTGCCGACGATCCACGCAGTCAACACGCCGCCGCCGGAGCCGCCGGTGACGAACAGCCGGTCCGGATCCACGTAGCCGCGTTCCAGCACGGCGTCGACGCCGGACACGAGGTCGTCGTAGTCCTCGCCCGGGTAGTTGTGGTGTATCTCGTTGGCGAAATCGTAGCCGTAACTCGTCGAGCCGCGCGGGTTGGCATACAGCACGACGTAGCCGGCCGCGGCATAAAGTTGCGCCTCGACGCTGAAGTGCGGGCCGTAGGCAGCGAACGGGCCGCCATGGATTTCCAGCACCAGCGGGTAATCCCGGTCCGCGTCGAAATCCGGCGGACGAACCAGCCAGCCCTCGATCTCCAGGCCGTCGGCCGACGAGGTCCACGTCAGTTGCTCCACCTCGCCCAGCTCGCGATGCGCGAGCAGGTCTTCGTTCAGCTGCGTAAGCTGGCGCGGCTCGCCGCGTCGGCCGGCAATGCCGACGTCGGCCGGACGGTACGCCGTGCCCCGCGTGTAGACGAAGTCGCCGTCGCCGCCGGCGTGAAACCCGCCGCTGGTGTACGGGCGACCGAGCGAGATGCCGCTGACATCGGAGACCCGGGTATCGATGTCACCGTCCAGCGTCATCAGGCCCACGTGGCTCATGCCGCGATCGTCGTACTGCACGTACAGCCGGCCGGAATTGCCGGCCCATTGCAGCGCATCGATCGAACGGTCGAAGTCCGCGTTGACGACGCGCTTGTTGCTGCCGTCGGCGTCCATCACGTGCACGCGCGTAGTGTGGTAACCCATCTTCCGGTCGTCGAAACCCAGCCAGGCGATGCGGCGTCCGTCGGGCGACACGACCGGCGCAAAGTCCGGTCCGTCGCGGCCGGTCAGTGCCGTCAGTGCGCCGCTGGCGACGTCCACGGACCAGACTTCGGACTCGACGGGCTCGTGCTCCCAGTCGTCCAGGCGGTTGGCGGAAAAATAGAGCCGCGAGCCGTCGCGCGACCAGGACAGCGGCCCGCCGTGGTGATAGTCACCGCTCGTAAGCTGGCGCGGCGTGCCGCCTTCGGCCGGCACGACGAACAGGTGCGTGTAGCCCGGTTCGACATAGCCCTGCCCGTCCGCGCGGTAGCGCAGGTTTTCGATTACCTTCACCGGCGGCGCCCACTCGGCGCCTTCGGGCTTTTCGGCGGCGACGCGAGCGTCGGCGCCTCGCCCGCCACGTGCATGGAAAACGCGAGTTCATCGCCCGTCGGCGACCAGGCGATATCCTGCGGCGCCGCCGGCAGGTTGGTCAGCAACGCCGTCTGCCCGCTGTTCACCCAGCGCACCCACAGCTCCGGGCCGCGACCCTCGGCCGTCGCGACGAAGGCGATGCGCTCGCCGTCCGGCGACCAGCGCGGACTGTTGTAGCTGTCGGTGCCGGACAGCAGCGGCCGGTGGTTGCCGCCGTCGCTGTCGACCAGCCACACACTGGCGCGCGTGCTGTCGGTCATGATGTCCATCGAGCGGCGAACGTAAGCCACCGTCTCGCCGTCCGGCGACACCCTGGGATCGGCGGCGATCTCGAGGTCGAATACGTCCGTGTTCTGCAGCGCTTTCGGTGCAGCCAGGGCGCCGGCGGACCATGCCAGCAGGCCGAATAACATCGCTCGGGCGATCATCGCGGTCTCCGTCGGATTGCGGCAGCGGCGAATTGTACGGCAAGCGGGCAGCGAGACGTAAAGTCGACCGGTGCCAGGGGCATTGCCGCGGGCCGGTGCAGGGCCGGGTCAGTGGTTCGGCGGCCAGCTTATCCTCGCCCTCGGTGCCGCCGGGGGCGGCGTGCGCGCTGCGGCTGAACAGGTTGCGGATGCGCTGGGTGTCGGCGACGCCAGTATTCGGGGTCGGACCAACGCAAGGTGCTAAATTCGTTAAATTTTTGAAACAACATTACGCCAGAATAGGGCTTTAATCGGCCATTTTCGGAGTAAAAATTGCTCGTGCTCGGACACGGCGCTGCGATACAGCTAATGCTCATTGAGCAGCCTGTTTTTGACCCGAAAAATGCCCGATTAAGGCTCTGCAGAACGCAATTGCAAGTGCTAACATAAAGTATAACAACGAGTTACATTGGTCCGACCCCATACCCCCATCAATGAAGCGCGAATCGCGATTGATGGAGATGCTGACCGGCTATGCGGCCGCGCACCAGCACCCGGTGAATATCGCCGTCCACATGGTCGGCATTCCCTGCATCATGTTCGGCGCGCTCGTGGCACTGAGCTGGCTGACGATCGGATTCATGGACGTGAAGATCAACCTGGCGTGGCTGGTGTTGCTCGGATTCTTCCTGTTTTACCTGACGCTGGATGCGCCGTTTGCCCTGGTCTTTCTCGTGGTCGGCGCCGTCATGACGGTCATTGCGACCCAGGTGGGCCAGTTGCCGCTCGAGACCTCGGGCAGTGTCGCGGCCGCCACGTTTATCGGCGGTTATGTTGCGCAGTTCATCGGCCACGCCATCGAGAAATCCCAACCGGTACTGTTGAAGCATCCGATACAGGCCAACCTGGCTGCACCGTTTTTTACGGTCGTCGAAGCATTCAAATTGCTGGGATTGCGCGACGACCTGTTCATTCAAGTGCAGCGACGCATTGCCGAGCGTCGCGCCGAGGAAGCCGCCCGGCACTGATGCATTGCTGGACGACCCGCGTCAGCCGGCGCAGCCGACCTCGATCACCCGGCCCGCACGCCTTATCGCCTCGCGCCGGTGCGACACGCTGACGACGGTGACACTCAGGTGCGCCAGCCGCTCGCTCACGCGTTGCTCGGTCAGCGCGTCGAGGTGACTCGTGTATTCGTCGAGGAACAGGATTCGGGGCCGGGCATACAATGCACGCGCAAGCAGCAGGCGTTGCTTTTGGCCGCCGGAGAGCTGCGTGCCCATGTCGCCAATGAGTGAGTAGTAGCGCATCGGCATGGCCTCGACGAGCGCCGCGATGTCGGCTAGCTGCGCGCAGGCGACGGCGCGGCGCTCGTCGGGCGCCGGATCAAAGAAACAGATGTTGTCCATGATCGTGCCGTCGAACAGCCGGTCTTCCTGCATGACCGAGGCGATCTCCCGGCGGTAGCGCTGGAGACCATAGCGATACAGCGGCACACCATCGACAAGCACCTGCCCGCCGCAGGGCGGCAACAACCCCATCAGCACCTTGAGCAGTGTCGTCTTGCCCGCGCCGGACGCACCGGTCAGCACCACGTGTTCGCCCGGCCGGACAGCCAGCGTGACGTCCCGCAACACACCGGGCTCGTTGTCGGCGTAGCGAAAGCTCACGCTCGCGGCGCTCAGCGACAACGGCGTCGCGCGACGCTCGCAACGCGATGCCGGGTCGACGGCGTCCGTTTCCGGCCGCGCGTGTACGATGTCGGCCAGCCGATCGAGCTGCACGCGCGCCAGCCGGAATTCGAGCACCCGGTCGACCAGCGCCGCACAACGCTCGCTGAACATCGCCCGGTAAGCGAGAAACGCGACCAGCATGCCGATCGTCAGGCGGCCCGCGAGCACGGCCGCCGCGGCCAGCCAGATCACGACGATCAGTTGCAGACCGAACACAAGCTGGCTTGCACCCTGCCGCCAGACGGACAGGCGGCTGGCCCGCAGGCTCGCGTTGCACGCATCGACCAGCCGGTTCCGGAAGCCGGTTTCACGCTCTGCTTCCTTGCCGAAATTCTTGATCGCCAGCACGCCGCGCACCGACTCCAGCAACGTGCTGTCCTTTTCGCGCCGGCGACGACGGCCAGGCGTGTCGCGCGCCGCATCGCCGGAAACAGGGCGAGGCGCACTGCGAGGTAAACGGCGACCGACAGCACGACGACCAGCGTCAGCGTGACGTCGTAGTACAGCATGACCGCCAGGGTCGAGACCGCCATCGCGCCGTCGATCACGACTTCGACGAACTGTCGGCTCAAGAGCTCCTGCAGCGCCGTCACCGAGCCGAAGCGTGACTGTACGTCGCCCAGGTGCCGACGCTCGAACCAGTGGAGAGGCAATCGCAACAGGTGGCGAAACACGCGCGTTGTCCAGTGCACGTTGAGTTGCGTGCCCAGCGTGACAACCACCCACGAACGAAACATCCCGATGAGCGCCTGCATGGCGACCAGCAGCGCGAATGCGATCACCAGCAGTCGCAGCAGGTCGCGGTCGCCGCTGACGACCACTTCGTCGATGACGATCTGGCTGTAGAACGGCAACACCAGCGCCAGTACCTGCAATGCGACGGATAACGCCAGCGTCATGGCGAGTGCATGCCCCAGCCCCTGGCTGCCGGCAACCAGGTCGCGCAGATGCAGGCGCGTGCGTCGCTTGCGACGCCGAAATGCCGCCGTGGGCGTAACCTCCAGCGCCACGCCGGTAAACGCGCGATCCATCTCGCCGGCCGACAGCGTTCGCCGCCCGTTGGCCGGGTCCACGACGACGCAGTGCCGGCGCGTGACCTTCTCCAGCACGACGAAGTGGTCGAGCGTCCAGTGCAGCACGCACGGCACCGCGAGCCGGGGCAGTTCCGCCGGTTCCAGGCGCACCGCGCGCACGTCGAACCCCAGCGTGCGGGCGAACGCCATGAGCTGTGGCAGCGTCGCGCCCTTGAGCGAGATCGACAGGCGCCGTCGCAGCTCCGCGAGGCCGGTGCGCCGGCCGAAATAGCCCGCGATCATCGCGAGGCAGGCGAGCCCGCATTCCGCGGCCTCGGTCTGCAGTTCGAGCGGCACGCGGCGGCGCCGGAAAAACCGCTGTGCCGGACGTGCCGCACTCATTGCGACGCACCACCGGTTCCCGGCACGAACAGCCACTCGATCAGCCGCCGGCGATCGCGCAAAACGTCGGCCGCGACGGTCATGCCCGCGCGCAACGGCAATCGTTCGGCGCCGGCGACCAGCGCCTGTGCATCGAGCCGCACCCGGACGAGATAACTCGCCTCGCGCACCGGCACCGGCATCGCAACGTCACCCGGCTGCACGACGCTTCGCGCGACGTCGGCGACCACGCCGCCCAGCGTGCCGAAGGAGCGGTGAGGATATGCGTCGATGCGCAACCGCACGGCGGCACCCGGCCGAACGAAGCCGACCGCACGCCCGGGTACGACCAGTTCGACGTAGTAGCGCGCGCTGTCCGGCAACAGGGCCATCACGGGTCGGGCCGGCGTGACCGTGGCACCGGCGCGCGCCGCCAGCCCGCTGACCCGGCCGGCGAGTGGCGCAACGACAAGCTGCGCCCGGCGTCCCCGGGCAGCGGCGAGATCGCGGGCCACGCGCTGCATCGCGGCATCGATTTCGGCACGGCGGCTGTCGCGGCGAAGCGGCAGCTCGCGCTGCTCGGCCACGGTCGCGGCGATGGTGGCCCGCTGGCGCGCAAGCTCGCGCTGCAACGCACCGAGCGCGAGCTTGTGATCGAGATAACGACCGCGCGCCAGCGGCAGGTCGGCGCGCGGCAGGTGACCCGCCGTTACCATGTCCGCCGTTCGCCGCAGCGTCGCGGCATGCAGCGCGAGTCGCTCGCCGGCGACTGCCACCTGCTCCGCCAGCAGGTCAAGCTGGGTGCGATCGTTGGCCAGCCGCCCGGCGAGCGCGGCTTGCGCGGCGGCATACAATTCCTGCGAGCGCGCCGCTTCGATACCGAGCTCGGCCCGCTCCTCCTTGAGCGTTGCGATCACGGCTGCATCGACATCGGCGCCGCGCGTCCGGCGCGCCGTGGAAATCTCGAGCAACGTCGCCCCGGCCGGCACGCGCTGGCCCTCGCGCACGGCGACCCGGGTCACGACGCCCCTGCCCTGCGGGTAGACACGCACGTTGCCGTGCGTCGTCGTTACATGGCCGGCGACGGTCACTTTCTGCGTGTAGTGGCCGAACCACAGCAGCAGGAGGACGGCGAACGCGGCCGCCAGCGCGAACAAGGTGAAGACACGGTAGCCCGGCGGCTGCGACAGTGAACACTCGCCGTGCCGGATTGCTGCGCGCGCCGCGACCGCCCGGGAGCGGAACAGCCCGTCGCTCACGACTCCCGCGGCCGGCGCGGGCCTGCGGGCCGACTCCCCGCGGACAGACACAGCGGGCGTCCCGCCCGCCGTCGTGCAACGCGCATGCCGACTCTCCCTGTCGCCTCGTTTCGCGGCAACGCATTGCCGCTTGCGATCGAGGCTACGGCGCCCGGCCCGTCGCCGGCAACGCGCGTATCGGCCAGTGCCGCCCGGATTCGGTGCTTGTCAGCCGCCGGTCAGGTGACGCGTCAGCCGGTACCAGTAGGTCAGTGCATTGTTGAAGGACTCGACCCGCACGCGCTCGTCCTTGCCGTGCGCGCGGTTCTCCGCCGGATCGGCCGCCAGCGCCGAGACGCCGTACACCGGGATGCCAACCGCGCGCAGGAACAGGCCGTCGGTGGCGCCGGTGCTCATCTGCGGTACCAGATCGATGCCGGGCCAGAGTTCCGTGGCAACGTCGCGGATCGGCTCGACGATCGTCTCGCTGAGTGGCGACGGCGGGCCCGCGTTGGTGGGCGCAATCTGCTCGAGCTCGAGGTCGAACGGCGCGACGATGTTCGCCAGGGTACGCTCGACTTCCTCGATTGGCATCTGCGGCAACACCCGGCAGTTGACGACGGCCGTGGCCGACTGCGGCAGCGCGTTCTCTGCATGCCCGCCGTCGAGCTGCGTCGCGACGCAGGTCGCGCGAGCCAACGCGTTGTAGTACGGGAACTCCGGCAACGACGCGAGTGCCGCGTCATCCAGGTCGCCGGCGGCCAGCGGTTCGAGCACGGCGAGCTCTTCCGCGGGGGCCTCCATCGCCCGGTGCGCGAAAAACTGCTGCGTGGTCTCGTTCAGGTCCAGCGGGAACGCGTGTTGCTGCAGCGCCGCCAGCGCGCGCGCGATCCGGTAGATCGGGTTGTCGGGCCGCGGCCGCGAGCTGTGACCGCCCGGGTCGACTGCCTGCAACCGGTAGCTCACGTAGACCTTTTCGGCGGTCTGCACGACGAACACGGTCTCTTCACCGTCCTCGAGGATGACGCCGCCGCCGTCCGAGTTGAGCGCGTATTCGGCATCGATGAGTTCACGCCCCTCGGTCGCGAGCCAGTTTGCGCCGGCGCCGGTCGTTTCCTCGTCGCCCGTCAACATCGCGATGAGGTCCCGGTTCGGCCGGTAGCCCTCGCGTTTCATGCGCACCAGGTTGGCAACGATAATGGCGGCACCGGCCTTGTTATCGACGGTGCCGCGACCGTAGAAGTAGCCGTCGCGCTCGATCATGTTGTACGGCTCGAACGACCAGTCCTCGCGCAGCCCCTCGACGACATCGAGGTGCGCCATCATCAGGATGGGCTCGTGCTGCGGTCGCGGGCTGGAAAAGCGCACAACCATATGCTGGATACCGTCCGGCCCGTCAACGATCGTGATGTCGTCGTCGTCGAATCCGGCGGCACGCAGGTGGCCGTCGAGGAGCGCAATCGCCTCGCTCATGTCGTTGCCGCCGCTGGGCGCCGTGTTAACGTCAATCAGTTCTTTCAGTATCTGCTGCGCGAGCGCTTCGTCGGCGCGTACCGGCGTTACCGCCAGTGCCAGCAGGATCAGGATCGTCATTACGGCGCGTAAGTGCATATCGGAACTCCCCGTCTATGTTCGAGAACGGCGAGTGTATGCCGACGGCGGTGCGCGGTCCATGCATGCGCCGATGCCGGCTGCATTCGCACGACTGAGTATTTCATAGGCTGACGCAATCTATCGACATTCGGACGAGTTGGTCTAAGCTGCGCCCATTCCGCACCCGCACGGCCTTCGCAACACATGCTGCAACCGACCATGGCCTTCGGCTCCATTACGGACGTCATCGCCGAACTGAACCCACGCGACCCCGTTTACTGCATCTACCCGCAGGTATTGCGGCGCGACGTGCGCCGTTTCCTGGACGGCTTTCCCGGCCGGACGCTGTACGCCCTGAAGGCGAACCCCGAACCGCGGGTCGTGCAGCACGTGCTCGCCGCGGGCGTCGAGCATTTCGACGCGGCGTCGGTCGAGGAAATGGAACTGGTGCACGGCATCGACGCCGCGGCCTGTTGCTACTTCATGGCGCCCGTACGCATGCGCGGCGCCGTGCGCACCGCGTTCACCAACCACGGTGTGCGGCATTTCGTGGTCGACCACATCGACGAGCTGAAACGTGTCGTCGACGAGCTGCCGAGCAACGACGCGGTTATCTTCGTGCGCATGGCGGCACTGAATCCGGATGCGACGTACAACCTGTCCGAAAAATTCGGCGCAACGCCGGCGCGGGCCGTCGAGTTGCTGCACGAGATCCAGGATATCGGCATGGAACCCGCACTTGCGTTCAACACGGGCTCCCTGGTGCGCCGCCCCGCGGCATTCGTCAACGCGCTGGAACGCTGCCAGGACGTGCTGGGACAGGCAAACGTGGACATACGACTGCTCGACATCGGCGGCGGTTTTCCCAGCAACTACCCCGGCATGACGAGCGAACCGCTCACGGCGTTTTTCGACGCCATCGACGAAACGCGGCGGCGCCTGCCGCTGCTCGCCGATCTCGAGTTGCTGGCCGAGCCGGGGCGCGCCCTGATCGCCGGCGGGCGTATCACTGCTGATGCAGGTACTGCACCGCAATGACCGGCGCCTTTACCTGAACGACGGTGTGTGGGGCAGCCTGATCGAACCGGTGTTGTCCAAAGGCGAGCTGCGCTATCCGTACCGGGCTTTCCGCAAGAGCGAGCCGTTACAGGGTGACACGATCGATTTCGAGGTATTCGGCCCGACCTGCGATTCGCTGGACCGGCTGCCGGCACCGCTCGCGCTGCCCGCGGACCTGCGTGCCGGCGACTGGCTTGAGTTCGGCACGCTTGGCGCCTACAGCCTCAGCAACCGTACGCACTTCAACGGTTTTTTTCCGATACGTTCGTCGAGCTCGCGGGGGACGACTCCCGGCCGCCGGCCGCCGACGACTGACGGGACGTTCCGGCCGGGATCTTCAGAAGCCGACGGCGTCCGCGCCCTTCAACTGCAACGCGGCGCGTGCCTCGTCCGCCGTTGCCGGCTCGAAACCGAGCTCCGCGAGAATGCGGCTAATCTTTTTCACCTGCGACGCGTTGTCGGGCGCCAGCCTGCCGCGCTCTATCGTCAGGCTGTCCTCGAGGCCGACGCGCACGTTGCCCCCCATGATGGCGCCCATCGTCGCCAGCTTCATCTGGCTACCACCCGCCCCCAGCACCGAAAACCGGTAGTTGTCGCCGAGCAGGCGGTCGGCGGTGGCCTTCATGTGCGCAAGGTGCTCCGGCGCGGCGCCAATGCCGCCCAGCACACCCAGCACGAACTGTACGTAGAGCGGCGGCTTCACCCGGCCCTGCCGCAGGTAATACGCCAGCGTCTCGATGTGGCCGACGTCGTAGCACTCGAACTCGAACCGCGAACCGTGCCGCCCGCCGAGATCGTCGAACAGCATCTCGATATCCGCGAAGGTGTTGCGGAATACCCGGCTTCGGGTCGCCTCCAGCAGCTCGGGCTCCCAGTCGTGCTGCCAGTTGTCGTAGTGCTCCGCGAGCGGAAAGATGCCGAAGTTCATCGAGCCCATGTTGAGCGAACACATCTCCGGGCTGGCCGTGCGCGCCGGCGCGAAGCGCTCGTCCAGACTCATCAGCGAACTGCCGCCGGTCGAGATGTTCAGCACGGCATCGCATTGCGAGCGGATCTCCGGCAGGAACTGCATGAAATGCGCCGGATCCGCGCTGGGGTAACCCGTTTCCGGATCGCGTGCATGCAGGTGAATGATGGCGGCGCCGGCGTGCGCGGCGTCGATCGAGGCCCGCGCGATCTCGGCCGGCGTTATCGGCAGGTGGGGACTCATCGTCGGCGTGTGGATAGAGCCCGTCACCGCGCAGGTGATGATGACTTTCTTGCTCATGCTGTGCTCCCTGGAGTCGCGCGCGCTACGCGGCCCGCGACCGGCCTGACCACGCTACGCGGCGGTTGGCGTCGATGATCAAGGCTGTCTGTACCATTGTGTAACGTAACAAGAAAATATCGCTACATAGCGACGGCGATCATAAAATGTTCAATTCGCATCCCGGTCCGGGCGATGCTGCGCTCGACACCGATAATGTCGTTTGGCAACTCGACTGGAACTTGCTGCGCACGTTCGTCGTGATCGTTCAGCAGGGCGGCATTACCGCCGCCGCGCACAAGCTGAACCTCAAGCAGCCGACTGTCAGCAATGCCCTGCGGCGGCTCGAAACCAGTCTCGGCCAGCGCCTGGTGGAACGCGGTCCGCGCGCGTTCCGCGTGACGCCACAGGGCGAGGCGCTGTACCGGGAGAGCGTCGATATCTTCGGCTCCGTCAGCCGGCTGCCCATCGCGCTGCGCGACATGCCGGACGACGTGCAGGGCACCGTGACGATCGAGATGGCGAGCCACGTCATCTGCCCGCTGATCGACGAGGCCCTGTCCGAATTTCACGACCGGCATCCGCAGGCAACCCTGTCCATTGCCATCGGTGCCAGCCGCAATGCCGTCAAGGCGGTGCTGGAGAAACGCAGCGCCCTCGCGATCTGCCTCGCGCACGAACAATTGCCGGGCCTCGACTACACGCTCGTCTACCGCGAGCACTTCGGCTATTTCTGCGGACCGAAACACCGCCTGTTCGGTCGCGAGAACATCACGCTCGCCGACCTGCGCGGCGAGTGCAGCGTGTCGTTCGGTGCCGACCAGCTGAACGATGTGCTGCGCCCGATCGCGCTGCTGCGGGAACAGGCCGAACTCGACCCCCACATCAGCGGCATCAGCACCAACCTCGAAGAGGTGCGCCGCATGATCATCGCCAATCTCGGCATCGGGCCGCTACCGATTCACGTCGTCGAACGCGACGTGCGCGACGGACTGTTGTGGCGGCTGCCGCCTTACGAAGACATGCCGGTCGTCGAGATCTACACCGTGCAGAATCCCAAGTCGCTGCTGACACGTGCAGAGCAGCGATTCTGCGAGCTGCTGCACGAGAAGATCAGCGCCACACCGATCGCCAATCGCACCTACGGCCTGGATTGACGCCGTGACTGCCAAGCAGCAAAAACGCGCCACGCAGTCCGAATCGCATCTCTTTTACCAGTCGCGCATCGCCCGGCCCAGGGTGGCGCGTGCCGAGGGCGTCTACCTGTGGGACGTCGACGGCCGGCGATACATCGACGGTTCCAGCGGCGCCATGGTGTCCAACATCGGGCACAGCAACCCGCGTGTACTCGCGGCGATGCGCGAGCAGATGGACCGGGCCACGTTCGCCTACCGGCTGCACTTCGAGAACGAGGCGGCCGAGCGGCTCGCGGCCCGGCTCGCGGAACAGTGCCCGGCCGGCATCGACCGGTCGTTTTTCGTGTCGGGCGGCTCGGAGGCGGTCGAAAGCTGCATCAAGCTGGCCCGCCAGTACGCGCTTGCCCGCGGCGAATCCGGGCGGGTCGAGATCATCTCGCGCACGCCCTCGTACCACGGGGCTACGCTCGGCGCGCTGGCCGTCACCAGCTACGATCCCCTGAACGAACCGTTCGCGCCGATGATGCGGGCGATGCCCAAGATCCCCGCGCCCACCTGTTACCTGGATCGCGATGACCTGTCGGACGAGGCGCGCGGCCTGCGCTACGCGGACATGCTGGCCGCGAAGATCGAGGAACTGGGCCCGTCGTCGGTGCTCGCGTTTCTCGTCGAACCGATCGGCGGCGCATCGACCGGTGCGCTGGTGCCGCCGGACAGCTACCTGCCGCGCATTCGCGAGATCTGCGACGAACACGGCGTGCTGCTGATCGCGGACGAGGTCATGACCGGCGCCGGCCGTACCGGCAGGTTCCTCGGCTGCGATCACTGGCAGGTCGTACCCGACCTGCTCGCCATGGCGAAAGGGTTCGGCGCGGGCTACGTGCCGCTGGGTGCGCTCGCGACGCGCGCCGACATCGTCGATGCCGTATTCGATGCCGGCGGGTTCCAGCACGGCTACACGTCGGCCGGCAACCCGCTCGCCTGCGCCGCCGGCCTGGCGGTGCTCGACGAACTGCTGCAGCGCGAGCTGATTGCCCATGCCGCGTCGCTGGGTGCAATGCTGAAACAGCGGCTCGAGGCACTGATGGACGAATTCGGGATCATCGGCGACGTGCGCGGCCGCGGCCTGCTGCTCGCGTTCGAACTGGTGGCCGACCGCGAAACCATGGCGCCGTTGCCGCCGGCGCAGCGTGCCGGCGAGCGCCTCATCAATCTCGCCTACGAACGCGGACTCATCCTGTACGGCCGGCGCAGCCGCGGCGGCCATGCAGGTGACCACGTCATGGTCTGCCCGCCGCTGATCGCCACCACGACCCACGTCGACGAGATTATCGCCAAGCTGGAAGACAGCCTGCGCGCGCTCGTCCGCGAACTCTAGCAGGTTGCTGAAAAACGCAGTTTTTCGGCAGCCTGCTATGCGGTACAGGAGGTACCGCCATTTTCAACGGCTTCAAGCCATTGAAAATGCGAGCCATTCGAAAACCACGTTTTTCGAATGGTGAGGCTGAAAAAGCCATGGATGGCTTTTTCAGCAGCCTGCTAGTCCGTATCCGGCAGTGATTCGCGGGTTGGCGCCAGGCCGGACGGCTGCCCGCCGGCGGCGGTGGTAGGATCACCGGGTACCGGCCCGATTCAGAATCTGCACGGGCGCACTGCCGCCCCGGGGGAACTGCATGGCAAATTACATGGCACGCGCGCTCGTCGCGGCCTGCGCACTGGTCTCCGGCATGCTGTTCGCCGCCGAACGTCCGGCGATCATCGCCGCGGCGCCTTACGACACGAGTGGCGGCGACCTGCTGCTGCGCTGCGGCCGGCTGATCGATGGCCTCGCGCCCGACGCCGCGACGAATCGCGACATACTGATCGAGGACGGCGTCGTGATCAGCGTCGGTACCGGTCTCGATGTGCCACCGGACGTGCCGGTGCTGTCCTTGCCCGACCACACGTGCCTGCCCGGCCTGATCGACATGCACACGCATATCGTCGAGCCGCTGGAAGACGACTACGACCTCGAGATCTACCTCGAGCGCAGCGCGGCGGAAAACCTCGAACACGCCCGGCGCATTGCGCGTACGACGCTGGAAACCGGTTTCACGACCGTCCGCAATGTCGGCGTTTATTACGGCTGGACCAGCCGCACGCTGCGCGACGAGATCGCGGCCGGCCTTACGATCGGCCCGCGCATGCACGTCGCGGGCTTCTACCTGACGATTCCCGGCGGTGGCGGCGACCTGCTGATCCCGGGCATCGACGAAGCCGACATCCCGGTGCACGTGCGCATGGGCGTCGCGCGCGGCCCCGACCAATTTCGCGCGAAGGCACGCGCGGCCGTCGACGGCGGCGCGGACGTGCTGAAGGTGATCGCATCCGGCGCCGTGCTGGCTTACGGCGGCGTGCCCGGCTCACCGGAGATGACGCCGGCGGAAATCCGCGCCGTCGTCGAGGTGGGCAAGGCGGCCGGTATTCCGGTCACGGCACACGCGCACGGCGCGCAATCGATCAGGGACGCGATCCTCGCCGGTGTCGACACGATCGAGCACGCCTCGCTGATCGACGACGAGGGCATACGACTTGCCATAGAGCACGACGTCGCGTTGTCGATGGACGTCTACAACGGCGACTGGATCGCCGTCGAGGGCCGTCGGCAGAACTGGCCCGAGGAATTCCTGCGGAAGAACGACGAAACGGCGCTTATCCAGCGCCAGAACTTCCGCAAGGCGCATGCGGCGGGCGTGCCGATCGTCTACGGCACCGATGCCGGCGTGTTTCCGCACGCCTACGCGGCCCGCCAGTTCGCCTACATGGTCGAATGGGGTATGACGCCGATGGAGGCCATCAAGGCGGCCACGTCGGTGGCCGCGCGTTACCTGAAGGACGGCGAGAGCCTGGGTGCACTGCAGCAGGGCCACATCGGCGACGTCGTCGCGGTGCGCGGCGATCCGCTGACCGACATCTCGATACTCGAACAGATCGACACCGTGATACGCGGCGGGCGCGTCTTCAAGGCCCCTGCCGCCCCGACGGGAGACTTGCCATGATCCGGCAACTGGTGACCCGGCTGGCCGCTGTCGCGGTTATTGCCACAACGAGCGGCGCGGCCGTGGCCGACGACGGCCTCGGCAATATCGACTTCCCGAACTCCGGCAGCGCCGCGGCGCAGCCGGCATTTCTCGAAGGCGTCAAGGCATTGCACAGCTTCCAGTTCGACGAGGCGGGCCTCGCGTTCCGGGAGGCACGGGAGATCGACCCGGACTTCGCGCTGGCCTACTGGGGCGAGGCCATGAGCAACAACAAACCGCTGTGGGGAATCCAGGATACGGCCCGGGCACACGCCATTCTCGAGAGCCTCGCGCCGGGTTTCGAGGCACGCCTTGCGAAGGCACCGACGGACAGGGAAAAGGCGTGGCTGGCCGCGGCACAACAACTTTTCTACGGCCCCGACGACAAGCTGGCGCGCGACCAGGCGTACTCGGACGCACTGGGCCGAATGCACGAGCGCTGGCCGGAGGACCACGAGGTCGCGATTTTTTACGCGCTGTCCCTGCTCGGCACCGTGCGGCCGGGCGACGAGGGGTTCCGGCGCCAGGCGCAAGCAGCGGCCATCAGCATGCAGGTATTCGACGAAAACCCGCGGCACCCGGGCGCGGCGCATTTCATCATCCATTCGTTCGACGACCCCGACCACGCGATTCTCGCGCTGCCGGCGGCGCGCGTGTATGCGGGAATCGCGCCGGATGCCGCGCACGCGCTGCACATGCCATCACACATCTTCGTCCAGCTCGGCATGTGGCAGGAGGTCGTCAATTCGAACATCGATGCCTACCGCGCGGCCTTCGAGCTGAACCGGCGACTGGACCTGCCGGAGGGCGCGAGGATTTCCACACGCTGTCGTGGCTCGCCTACGGCAACCTGATGCTCGGCGACGTCGCGGCCGCCGAGGAAAACCTGCAGCGCGCCCGCGAGGCGCTGGCGCGCAACCCGGACAGCCGCCGCGTGGAGGAAGGCTATCTCAACATGCGCGCGCGCCACCTCATCGAGACCGGCGCAACGCCGCAACTCGAACTGGCGCGGGCCGGCACCGTGGCGGGTTCGCACCCGAACTGGGTCGCGACGGTCGGCATGATCGCCGCGACCAACGGCAACCCGGGTACGGCACGCGACGCGGTGGCGCGGCTGGCCGAACTCGGTGCGGCGGCGGCAGCCGGCGGCCGCTCGCACGAAGCACGCCGCCTCGAGGTGCTGGAACTGGAGGTCGCCGCACTGGCGGCGGCGGCGGCCGGCAATACGGAGCGCGCCGCGGTGGCAGCGCGGCAGGCGGCGGAAGCCGAGATGGAGCTGGGTGCGCCGTCCGGCCCGCCCGACCCGATCAAGCCGGCCTGGGAACTTTACGGGGAAGTGCTGCTCGGTGCCGGGCGCGCGGCCGATGCGATGGCGGCGTTCGAACAGTCACTGCAGTGGATACCGCAGCGCACGCCATCGCTGCTGGGACTCGCGCGCGCCGCGACGGCGACCGGCGACGAGTCCGTCGCCGCAACCAGCTACCGCACGATAGTCGACATGCCGGGTATGCATTCAGAGGGGATCGCCGTGCGCGAGGCACTGGCGGGTATCGGTGATGGCGGCCGTTGAGCGGGGCCTGCCGTAAAGGGCGGCTGTCCGCCGCGGGCGGAACCGCGAACCGCTAGTCGTTGCCGACGCGGTCGTCGTTGGCCGCCTGCTGCACGCGGGCGCCGAAGTCATCGCCCTCGACGCGATGCCGCTGGCGCAGCTGGTGCACGAGCAACCCGCTGCCGATAGAGATTGCGCCAAGGGCCAGGTAGACCATCATCCCGTAGCCCATGTAACCGACGTAGCCGGCACCGGCAATAAACGCGACGCCAATGGCGACGTAGGCCCAGGGCAATGCTTCGTAAACTCGGGTCGGCAACCACATGGCGGGCGCCCTCGCGACAAGACCTGATCGGCCGTCCACCATGCACCGCACCGTCCCCGCCCGCCGTGAGCCACATCACACTGCCGCCCCCGGAAACATTTCCACAACAATTACTGTGACTTACATCACCCCCAATAAGGACATCCACAAAAAGGACAGCCACAACCCCTGAATGGGGACACTCACCGGAACCAGCGGAAACCAACCGGGACATCCACTGCCCCGGAATGGGGACGGAATGGGGACACTCACCGGAACCATGGGAGACTTGGAGGGAGACCCAAACGGCCATCCACCATCCGCCGGCCCGGGACATCGGAGCTGCACGCGGTGGGTGTCCTGAAATAGACTGCGCAGACGCGACCGGGAGATTGCTATGGAAAGATTCCTGAAAACGGCGAGCGCCGTGCTGGCCGTCCTGTTGCCGGCTGCCGCCGCGGCAGAGAACGGGCCGATGGGCTATACGTACGCGACCTACTACGTCTGTGACGTCGCGACGCAGGCCAACATGGACAACGTAGTCGAGATAAACGAAAAACGGGTATTCGACCAGTGGGTGGCGGAAGAAAAGATGCTGGACTGGGGCTACCTGTCGCATTCCACCGGCGGTCGCTGGCGGCGCCTCCATTACCACGTCGCGCCGACGATCGACGACGTGCTGCGAAACCAGGCGGCAGTCTTTTCATCGATCTACGCCGGTAACGCCGTCGGCGCACAGGCGCGTGCCGCCGCCTGTGCGTCACACGACGACTACATCTGGTCGATTGACCAGGGCAGCGCGCCCGGCGCAGGGGCAGGCGACGTCCGTCGCGCGGCCTATTTCGTGTGCGACATCAACCGCGAGGCCCGCGCCGACGCTATCGTGCGACAGATCCATGCGCCGCTTCTGGACGCGCTCGTCGAAGACGACCGGCTGTCGGGCTGGAACTGGCAGAGTCACGTCCTTGGCGGCGAATTCCGGCGGCTTGCCGTGCTGGAAGGCGGCGATCACGCGAGCGTCGTCCAGGCCAGCCTGGAAATGCAGCAGACTCTGCGCCGGGAACACCCGCAGCTGCTGAGCGAATTCAACGCCATCTGCGGCGCCCACACGGACTACCTGTGGGACGTCGTGCACTGACCCCCGCACGCCATAACCAGGAATCTGCGCGGTAGAATCGGACGATCGGCAGCTACCGCGCAGATTCCTGGTTCGCGGCGATACGGTGGAGCGCCCTGCCGCTGGCCGGCGCGGCGTGCACACAGCGATCGCGGCCGCCTGCCTTGGCGTCGTACAGGGCGGCATCCGCTGCCTCGAACAACGCATTGCCGGTGCTCATTCCCGGGTCCACCGAAGCGGTACCGATGCTGACGGTGATGGCCCTCTTCGGCCATGCGTGCCGTTGCACGTTGCGTCGCACGCGTTCCGCCAGCACGCGGGCGCCCTGCTCGCTCGTGCCGGGCATGACAATCACGAATTCCTCGCCGCCAAACCGCGCCGCGACGTCGTAATTGCGTTTCGTGCGCTTCAGGATCTTGCCGAGTATCGCCAGCGCCCTGTCACCCTCGGCGTGCCCGAACGAGTCGTTGTAGGAATTGAAGTAATCCATGTCGATGACCATCAGCGACAGCGGCAACTGGTAACGCGTCGCAAGGTTGAATTCCCCGTCGAGCTTCTGTTCCAGACCGCGGCGGTTCCACAGGCCGGACAGCACGTCGGTCAACGACTCCCGCCGCAGCCGGTCGACGGTTGCACGGGTCTCGACCTCGCGCTGCAACAGGCTCTCGACCTGACCTTCTTGGTCCAGCACCAGCCGTTCCATCGTCGCGAGGCTCCGCCGCATTTCGAACTGGCTCATGACCAGTCTCGACAGCGACCGCAAAGCGGCGGCCTGACCGTCAGTCAGCGTGCGGGGCTTGTGATCGATCACGCAAATTGTCCCCAGGGCCTCGCCGGAGGCCGAAACAAGAGGCGCACCGGCATAAAACCGGATGCCCGGGCTCGCGGTGACCAGCGGATTGCCACGAAAGCGATCGTCCGCCGTTGCGTCGTTCACGACCGTCAGGCTGTCCGGCTCGCAAATGGCGTGCGCGCAAAAGGCCTGCTCGCGCGGCGTTTCGCTGTCGTCGAGACCCTTCCTCGCCTTGAACCACTGGCGATCGCCGTCGACCAGGCTCAGCAGTGCAACGGGCGACTCGCACAGGCGCGAAGCCAGCTCGACGATATCGTCGTAATCCCGCTCCGGCAGCGTGTCGAGAATCTCGTAGCTCTCGAGCACAGCCAGCCGACGGGATTCGTTTTCGGGCTGCGGATACGTCATGGAAAAAAGCGGGACCGGCCGCGAATCGGCCGGCACCGGAACAGGCACGATACGCGACGGCTGTTGCCGGCGCTGTGATAACGGTCACCAGACTCATGCCACCGGACACTCGCGACGGCCGCCGCAAGCCGGTGCGAAAGCTATTGACGGATCGTCGGGATGACCGGTGAATCCAGGCTGCGGCCGTCGTCCGGCACGCACGCGCACTTGCTGCTGCTGTTCGCGAAGGTGCCGTGATGAATGCGACCGATGCGGTCGACTTCGCAGACCTTGTTTTGCCCGGCAGGGCAGTCGGCCGATACCCGGTTCGCATCGCGGTGCATCGGATTTGGCGCACAGCCGGCGATCAGAAGCGGCAAAGCGAGAATTGCGGTGACTGCGGCAATTGCGGCGAACGGGGCCGGCATCCGTGTGGACATGATTGCAACTCGACAGGTGCGGATTCGTTTCGAGTATAACGGATCGGGGCCGGTTAGCGGTCCTTGCATGGCCGATGCGCACCGGCGCGGAAAAAAAGCCGGCGGACAAGCCGCCGGCCAAGCGATGCAGCGACGCCGAAAAGGGGGTCGGGGGAGTACCGGCGCGCTGCGGGACGGGCGTATTGCGAAGTGGGTCAGGCGGCGTCGTGCAGCGTAGCCTCCGCTTGCCGCGCCGGCTCCACCGGGCGTGACACATCGCGGAACAGCAGCATGTCGCCGATGCGGGCCGACGCGCCACGGTAGAAACCGGTCTCAATACCGTCGACATCGCGCGGGTTGTTGAACGTGCCGAACAACATGTCCCACAGTGGCAGGTTGGCGTAATTCTGGTGATGTCGCCCGCGCCCATGGTGCACGATGTGACTCTCCGGTCGCTGGATGACGTAGCCGAGCCAGTGCGGCGTGCGGATGTTGGCATGCTGGAACATGGCGTTGAATGCCACCCAGGTTGCCGCGATCGCGCCTGCCTCGGGCAACAGGCCCAGCACCGGGAAGAACACGAGGCTGCTCCAGGTCGTGAAGAACACGAGATCGACCGGATGCAGGTAGTTCGCGCCGAAGGCGTCCAGCTTTTCGGTGCTGTGATGCATCTGGTGGCCGAGGCGCCACAGCCAGTCGAACCTATGTGCGGCCCTGTGGTACGCGTAATGCACGAGTTCGTAGCCCAGGATGCCGGCGCCGGCGCCGGCCCACAGACCCAGTTCCGCGCCATTCAACAGACTGTAGCCGTCGAACAGGTTGCCCCAGAACGTCGCGACCACGATCGAACCGCCGATGACGGCCGCGGTGACCATGAACCCGCGCAGCCGGTACCAGCGCGGCGCGTCGTACTCCCGCGCACCGTAGACGAGATCGAGGACCATGAAGGCCGGGATAAACGCGAGGCTCAGTAATCCGAGTGTTTCAACCATTTCTTTCGTTTCCTTGAGTTGTCGAGCAGGGAGTCCGGGGGGACTCGGGATTGAACCGGGCAAGCGATCCTCAGGCCGTCGCCAGGACGACGACGAGCGCGAGGATCGTCGCCCCGTAGAGGACCAGCATCAGCAGGTCCAGCGAATCGAGATCGGCCGGCCGGCCCGCGGCGTGCCGCGGCGAGCCGGCCGGTCCGGTGGCCCGGGTTGCGTCGCGCATGGCTAGGCCGCCAGTCCCGCCACCTGGGCGAGGCAGTAGCCGTAGGCCGTCAGCAGCAGGCATCCGGCCGCCTGGGTCAGCGCGACTTCGAGCCGATGGGTCAGTTTGTGCATCTCATTTCTCCCTGGTGATCAGGCCGGCGGTACCGCCGCCGACGCTGCGCAGTTTCCGCCCGGGGCGACGCAAGGAACTGAAATCCGGCGTCTATTTACCGAAAGAAAAACCGAAATTTTTCCGGAATCGGGTCAAATGACCCCGCGGGGCGGGAATTCGGCGGTGGCAACGGGCCGATCGGCACGAGGCATGCAGCGGGTGCGCTTTTTTTTACCGGCGCCAGCGGCCACTATTACGCGCCCGTCAACAACAACGAGGAACCCCGCATGATCCGGATTTCAATGCTGCAACGTCCTTTCGCGGCCATCCTGATGCTCACCGCGGTCGTACCGGCGGCCGCACTCGACGTCGATCGATTCGACGACATCGTCGCGGCAGGCATGGAACGCTGGCGTGTGCCCGGGCTCGCGGTGGCCGTCATCGAGGACGGCGAAGTCGTGCTGCAGCGTGGCTACGGGCGCGCCGCGCCCGACGGCGCCGCAGTGGACGAGCACACCCTGTTCGCGAACGCGTCGACGACCAAAGCCATGGTTGTCGCGGGGCTGCTGATCCTGGCCGACGAGGAGCGGCTGTCACTGGACGACCTCGTCATCGAACACCTGCCCGAGGTGCACCTCCATTCCGAGGCGCTGACGCAACAAGTGACGATCCGTGACCTGCTGGCCCATCGCACCGGCCTGCCACGCACCGATTTCTGGACGTTTCGCCAGCTCACGCCGCTGCCGGAACAGGTCCGCAAGCTGCGACTGGTCGAGCCGGCGGCGGCGCCCCGCACCCGGCTCCTGTACCAGAACACCATGTACGAACTGGCCGGCCTGATCATCGAACGCGTTTCTGGCCAGCGCTGGGACGCGTTCCTGCGCAAACGGCTGTGGCAGCCGATCGGCATGCTCGAGACCTACGGCACGCGCGGCCAGATTCCCGCCACGAAGCAGCACGTCGTGCCGCACGACGAGATCGACGGCACGGTCCGGCAGATTCCGTTCGACCTGCCGCTGGATCGCGAGGACGCGGCGGGCTCCGCCTGGTCCTCGGTGCATGATATGACCCTGTGGGCGCAGTTCCTGTTACGCGGCGGCGTGACGGCGGACGGCCGCCGCCTGATCTCGGAAGACGCCATGGCCGCCATGTTCGAGCCACACCAGTTCGCGACGCCGGACGACTTCTACCCGACCGTCGAACTCACCGAACCGCACTGGCGCACCTACGGTCTCGGCTGGTTCCAGCAGGACTTCCAGGGGCGCAAGATCGATTTCCACACCGGCAGCCTCGACGGCCTGGTCGCGATCATCGGCCTCGATCCGGCCAACGCGCAGGCCGTCGTCGTGCTGCAGAACATGGACGGCTCGGAATTGCGCCATGCCCTCCTGTGGGAAGTTCATGGACGAGCTGCCGGCGGGCGAACGCCGCGACTGGGTCGCCGACGTGCACGCACTCTATACGGCCCGCGCCGACGAGCAGCGCGCCGAGTGGGAAGAACTCGAGGCCGCCCGGCTGGAGAACACGTCGACCAGCCTGCCGCTGGACGCCTATCTCGGCACCTGGTCGAGCGACCTGCTCGGCGACATCGCCCTGGTGCGGGAAAACGGCACGCTGACGCTGCGGACCGGCATGTACGAGTATGACGTCGCCCACTGGCATCTCGACACGTTCACGGTCGACTACCTGTCGTGGTCGTACCCCTCGTTTGCCACGTTCAGGATCGACCCCGACGGCCGGGTCGCCGCGCTCACGGTATTCGATCACGACTTCGAGCGCATAACGGAATAGCGCAGCGCGAGCCGGCTTGAACCCGGCACATGCAGCCGCATGTCAGTCGTTGTAGAGTGACGGAATCGACCGCCGGAATCCCGGCGGCGGGGAGAGGAACATGGCCGGTGGCTGGGCCCGTGACGGGGCCGTACAGGACCAGATCGATGCGAGCGTCGAGGACGCCGTCAAGCGCGCGCGCGATCGCCTGCCGCGCGGCGAGAGCGCGCGTCACTGCGACGAATGCGGTGCGGCGATTCCCGAGGCGCGGCGCAAAGCCGTGCCGGGCGTCCGCCTGTGCGTCGCCTGCCAGTCCGAAACCGACGCCGGCAGCCGCGCCGCAGCCGGCTACAACCGGCGCGGCAGCAAGGACAGCCAGCTGCGTTAGCCGCTGATCGTAAACGCCTCGTATTTGCCCTTGCGCGTGCTGCAGATCATCTCGATCTCGGCGCGTTCCTCGACCTGTGGCTCGAAGTCACCGGGCTTGACGACCAGCAGGTCGCACGGCAGCTTTTCGAGTACTCGCTCGGCGGTATTACCGACCACCGCGCGTTCGATAATGCTGCGCGACACAACGCCCAGCACCATGACGTCAACCGCGTGTTCGTCGGCGACACTCAACAGCACCTTCGACGCCGGCCCTTTCAGCAGGTGGACCTTGTCGGCATCGATATCATGCTGCTTGCGGAATTGCTCGAGGCGGTCGCGATGTGCCCGGTCCAGCATCTCCTGCAGCTCATCGACCCGCTGCGGCACCGCCATCGACGCGCCGGACGTCAGCGAGGCCAGGAGTTCGGCGTCCTCGCCCGCGTGCACGACATGCAGGTCGCCGTCGAGATCGTCCTCCAGCCGCCGCCCCCACTGGAACAGGCGCTCATCGAGTTCCGCCGGCTTGTCGTTCTGGTGCAGCGGATCCACCGCCGCCCAGATTCGCGGCGTCTTGCCGTAGGCCTCGCGCTTGACGAGCAGCATCGGGCAAGGCGCGACGCGCAGCAGCTGCCAGTCCGGATTGCCGAACAGCGAACGCTCGAGCAAGTTATGGTGGTGTGCGCGCATGACCAGCAGCTCTGCCTTCACGGCCTTCACCTGGCGTACAATCGCTTCATGGCGCGGCTTGTCCCAGACGACGCGGGTTTCGACCTGGCCACCGGCGTCGCGAAACGTGCCGGCCAGTCCCTCGAGCCGGTCGAACTCCTTTCGCATTCGCGCGTGCCGCAATTCCTGGAGGCTTGCCGCGTCCTCGAACCGGACACCGGCAAGATAGCTGTCGTAGATGCAGCTCAGCAGCATCAACGGCGCCTTCATGGCGTGCGCGTAGTCGGCGGCACGCTGGATCGGCGCCGCGGCATCCGCGTCGTCCTCGACTATGACCAGTACGGGACCGGTGGTCGTCATATCGTTCTCCTTCAGCAGGGACATCGATCGGCGCCAGTGTCGGCTCCCGCCCGACACACTGGCGATTCCACGGGGTCCGGTCCGATACGTACAACTGCGAAGGCCGGGCGCGGCTAGCGCGCATTTGCCGGCCGGACGGTCCCCGGCACCATCCATGCGTACCGGCGGCGCGCGACGGCGCGACCCGCTGCCGCCCGCTTCCCGGAGCTCATCGCATGAAACCTGTTCGCAAGATACTCTGCATCGTCGACCCGGCGCGTGACAACCCGCAGGCACCGGCGCGCGCCGCGATGCTGGCGCAGCGCTTCGACGCCGAGCTGGCCCTGTTCGTGTCGCGGCATTACAGCTACCTGAACGAGATCGCCGCCGACTTCGGTCAGGACCAGAAGGAATTCGGCAAGGCCGTCATCGAGTCGCTCCGCGAGCAGCTGGAGGCCATCGCGGAGCCATTGCGTTCGCAGGGCCTCGCCGTCACGACCAATGCGGACTGGCGGCCCGATCCATGCACCGCCATCATCGGCGAGGCAGAACGCGTCGCGGCCGACCTCGTCGTCAAGGACACCCGCTACCACAGCGCCATTGCCCGGGCGCTGTTCTCCAGCACTGACTGGAATCTCATTCGACGCTGCACGCTGCCTCTGTGGCTGGTCAAGCCGGGCGTCTCGTTCGAACCGAAGTGCAAGCTGCTCGCCTGCGTCGACCCCGTGCACGAGCACGACCTCCCGGAATCGCTGGACGACGATATCCTGGAAACGGGCAAGCAGCTGGCCGCGGAGCTTGAGGGTGCATTGCACGCGATCCACTGGTTCAATCCAATGATGCCGCGCGGCAACGACGCGGCCGCCGGAGACAAGCCGCAAGGCGCGATGAGCGACCGCCTGTGGGAAACGCACGCGCAGGCGTTCACAACGCTGGTCGAACGCCATGACATCCCCCCCGCTCGCCGCCACCTGCAGACAGGGGCGGCGCAGACGCTGCTGCCAGCGCTCGTCGAGGATCTCGGCGTATCGCTGACGATCCTGGGTGCCGTTACCGCGGCCCGCACGCGTCACCGCCTGATAGGCAGCACCGCCGAGAGCGTGCTGGACCGCGTCGCGAGCGACGTGCTGATCCTGAAACCGGCATGAATCGGCATCACAGTGGCCACACCCACAGGATCATCGGCACGCCGACGGCGATTATCAGCAGTTCCAGCGGCAACCCCATGCGCCAGTAATCACCAAAACTGTAACCGCCGGGCCCCATGATCAGCGTGTTGTTCTTGTGCCCGATCGGCGTCAGGAACGCCGCCGACGCCGATACTGCCACCGCCATCAGGAACGGGTCGTGGTTGACGCCGAGGCGGTCGGCCATCTCGATAGCCACGGGTGCGGCAATAACCGCGGTGGCCGTGTTGTTCATGACATCGGACAGCGTCATCGTGACGACGAACAACAGTGCCATGACCAATGCGGGCGAAACGCCGGAGGCGATGTCGATGATGCCGTTCGCGATGAGCGAGGTTCCGCCGGTCGACTGCAACGCACCGCCAATCGGGATCATGCAACCCAACAGCACGATCACCGGCCACTCGATCGACTCGTAGACTTCGCGCAACGGCACGATATCGAGGATCGCGTACAGCGCGACCACACAGCCCAGCGCGATCGGCAGGTAGACGATACCGACGCTCGCCAGCGCGATGGCGGCCGCGAACAGGCCGACGGCCAGCCACGCCTTGTTGCGCTGCAACACGCGCTGACCACGGTCCTTGAGCGGCAAGAGGCCCAATCTGAGCGTCGTGTCGGCCATGCCCTCCTCCGGGCCCAGCAGTAACAGGACGTCGCCCGGCCCTATCGTCAGCGAACGCACTTTCTCGCGAAAGCGCTTGCCGTGCCGCGACACGCCGACCAGCGCGACCCCGTAGCGATACAGCAGTCGGAATGATGACGCGGATCGACCGTTCAGCGGCGACGTCTCTGGCACAACCGCTTCCTGCAGCGTCAGGTTCCCTTCCGCGAGCTGCCCCTTCTCCGTGCCGATGTACTCGAGACCCAGCGGGCCCAGTGCGTCATCGATCCTCTCCGGACTGCCTTCGACCACCAGGATATCGCCGGCCTGCACTTCTTCAATGCGGGCAAAGCCCGGTGCCCGCTTGCCCTGTCGAGTCAGGCCGACGATTTCGATGCTGCTCTCGTCGGCCAGGTCGTCGAGGTCACGCACGCGCTTGCCGATCACCGGTGACGAGTCCTGTACCTTCAGCTCGGCGATATAGTCCGCCAGCTCGAACAGCTCCTTGCCGGTATCGCCGCTACGCCGCCCCTTTGGCAGCAACCGCCAGCCAACCAGCGTGACATCGGCGACACCAACGGCGGCGCAGGCTATGCCCACCGGCGCGAAGTCGAACATGCGAAACGGCGCGCCCAACGCATCGTTGCGGAATTCCGCGATGACGATGTTGGGCGGCGTACCGATCAGCGTGATCATGCCGCCCAGGATCGACGCGAACGACAGCGGCATCAGCGACAGGCCGGGACTGCGCCCGGCCTTGCGCGACGCCTGCATGTCCACCGGCATCAGGAGAGCCAGCGCGGCGACGTTGTTCATCAGGGCAGACAGCACCGCGGCCAGCGACGACATGATGCCGACGTGCGCGGCCAGGCGCCGGGACGAGTCGACGACATGCCGCGCAAGCAGCTCCACGGCGCCCGAGTTTGACAATCCACGGCTGACGATCAGCACGAGCGCGATGATGACGGTCGCGGGATGCCCGAACCCCGAGAACGCCTCGTGCGTCGGTACGAGACCCGTCAGTATCGCAGCCAGCAGCGCGACGAAGGCAACGAGGTCGTATCGCCACCGTCCCCAGATCAGGAATCCGAAGACGAGCAGCAACAGGCTGAAAAGAACGATCTGGTCCGTCGTCAATGCCGTGGTCCATGGCGCAACATATCGCGCAGTCTAACGTGTTCGCCTACCCGCGTTCGAGCACTGTCGACTTGTAGCGGCTCATGCGATGAGCACCTGCGGCACGATGGCCAGAACGCATTCTTCAGCTCCCCAGGTTGGTAAAGATGCCCACGGCCAACTCTGCCCAGACAAAGCATAGCGCGATCGTTGCAAAGGCGCCGATGGCAAAGCGGTACTGGCGCTTCACCTGCCGCGCAAATTGCCCGCTCAGTATCCTCGGTTTGCCCCCGTAGCCAGGCAACGCTCCTGTCTAGTCGTACTCGAGCGCCGTGGATTTGCCCCGGAACACGCGATAAGAATAGATCGAATACGCGATTATCACCGGTAAGACAACGACAGTGCCGACAAACATGAACATCAGCGATTTCGGTGCACTTGCCGCATCCCACACGGTCAGGCGATCGAGCACGATATAGGGAAACAGGCTGTAGGCGAGGCCGTGAAACGCCAGCAGGAAAATAGCGACCGTCGCACCGAACGGCACCCATTCGCCGTAGCGATTTCCGTCCGCCAGGCGCACGGGCAGTCGCGCAAGCGTTCGCTGGACGATGAAGAACAGCAGTGCCGTCATGGCGGGTATAGGCCAAAGTACAATCATGTTCTGGATACCGAACCATTTGTCGTAGACGCGCTCGCTGATCATCGGTGTCGTGACCGATACCGCCGCGATACCGACGGCCAGCAGCAGCAACGCGCGTTGTCCCCAGGCGATGGCCCTGCCCTGCAGTTCGCCGTCCGTTTTGATGATCAGCCATGTCGCGCCGAGCAGCGTGTATCCGGACGCGAGGCAGACGGCGATCAGGCCCGCGAACAGGTATGCCCAGAGTCCCTGCTCGAAGCCCGTTACGAACTTGCCCAGCATGTACCCCTGTGCCAGTGCCGTGATCGCCGAACCGGCGAAGAACGCCCGGTCCCAGCTCCGCTTGTGCGTCGCCCGCGCCTTGACACGGAAATCGAACGCGACACCGCGCAATGTCAGCCCCACGAGCATCACCGCAACGGGCAGGTAGAGCTCGCCGAGGACGAGGCCGTGCGCCCGGGGAAACGCCACCAGTAACACGCCAACGCCCAGCACCAGCCACGTCTCGTTCGCGTCCCAGAACGGCCCTATCGACGCGATCATCCGGTCCCGCGCCGCGTCGCCGGCCGCCGGAAACAGCAGGCCGATGCCCAGGTCAAAGCCGTCAAGCACGACATAGGCGAGAATCGACAGGCCCATCACGAGCATGAAGGCCAGCGGCAGCCAGCCGGCCGGCTGCGAAAGGTCCGGGATTGTCTCAGGCATGCCCCGCTCCCGCATGATCGCGTGCAACGAGCGAGGACGGGCCGTGCGCCCGCGGCGTGGACTGCTTCGACTGCGGCAATCCGGCGATACGTGCCATGTAGAAGACGACAGAAACATAGGCCGTGATCAGGACCGCGTACAGCACCAGGTAGGCCGCCAGGGTCAGCGCAATACTGCTGCCGGGCACGGTCGTGACGGCGTCGCTGGTCCGCAATACGCCGCTGACAAGATATGGCTGGCGGCCGATCTCCGTCGTGTACCACCCGGCCAGGACCGCCAGCCAGCCTGAGAATGTCATGGCGACGAAGCCGCGCGCCAGCCACGTATCCAGCGCACGATTGCGCAACATTCGCCAGGCGCCGGCCCACGACAGGAAAAGCATCAGTACGCCAATGCCGACCATGATACGAAAGGCCCAGAACACGGGCGCGACCGGCGGGTGCTCGCCGGGAAACGCGTCGATTCCCTGTAACGCACCGTCGACGTCGTGCGTCAGGATCCAGGCGGCGCCCTTCGGGACGGTGAGCGCGAAATGGTTGGTCTGCGCGGCGGCGTCCGGAAAGCCGAACAACACCAGCGGTGCGCCGCGTTGCGACGTCCACAGGCCCTCCATCGCGGCGACCTTGGCGGGCTGGTGTTCCAGAGTATTCAGCCCGTGGAGGTCGCCGATGAAAATCTGCACCGGTGCCAGCAGCGCCGCGAGGTACACACCGGTGCGCAGCGCCGCGGCCACGCCTTCCGTGCGGTCGCCGCGCAACCAGCGATACGCCGAAAGCCCGGCCATCAGGAACGCCGCCGTCAGGAATGACGCCACGAGCGTGTGCAGGAAGCGGTATGGCAGCGACGGGTTGAATATGGCTTCGGTCCAGTCCGTCACGTGCGCGACACCGTCTATCATCTCGTAGCCGGCCGGCGTGTGCATCCAGGAGCTGAGCGACAGGATCCAGAACGCGGACAGGCTGGTACCGATCGCGACCAGCGCCGTCGCCACCGTATGTACACGGTTGCTGACCCGCCGGAACCCGAACAGCATGATGCCGAGGAACGTCGCCTCGAGGAAAAATGCCGTCAGTACCTCGTAGGCCAGCAGCGGGCCGGCGATATTGCCGACGGTCTCCATGAAGCCCGGCCAGTTGGTGCCGAACTGGAAGCTCATCGTGATGCCGCTGACCACGCCCAGTGCAAAGCTGAGCGCAAATATCTTGACCCACAACCGGTACGCGTTAATCCACTGTTCCTTGCCGGTGCGGTCGTAGCGCAGCTTGAAAAACAGCAGTATCCAGGCCAGCGCGATGGTGATCATCGGAAACAGGATGTGAAAGCTGATGTTTGCCGCAAACTGAATGCGCGACAGCAGCAATGGATCGGCGCTACTCACGGGCAAAACACCGTCTTTGTTGTGACCTGATAAATAACAGTTTCACGCCCTGCCTCGACCTCCGCCGCTGCTCCGTACCCATTGCACCAGCTCGCGAGCCGACATCGCGCCGCTGCGGCGTTCGACCTCGTTGCCATTCGCAAACAGTATCAACGTCGGGATGCTGCGGATATTGAAGCGCCCGGCGACCGCCGGCACGTCTTCGGTATTGAGCCGCGCCAGCCGGGCCCGCGGTTCCAGTTCCGCCGCCGCACTGTCGAACGCCGGTGCCATTGCGCGGCACGGCCCGCACCAGGGTGCCCAGAAATCGACGAGTACCGGCAGGTCGCTACGCTGCACGAAGCGGTCGAAATTACCGGCGCCGAGATCGACGGGCTTGCCGGCGAACAAAGGCTTGCCGCACTGGCCGCAACGCGGCCCGGATGCCAGCCGCGCAACCGGCACGCGGTTGGTCGACCAGCAATGGCCGCAAACGACGTGCAGGGATTCGTTCACGGCCGCCACGGGCTCAGCGCGTCCCGTCGGTTGCATCCGCCGGCCATACGACGCTGAATGCACCGCGAATGTCACCGACTTCGTAGCCACGTGCGCGATCGTGCGGATAGTGTTCGTCCAGCAGGGCCCGGACTTCGGGCGAGATCTGCGTGCCATGGCATGCCGTGCACAGGCCGCCTGTCGGTATCGCCTTCATATAGCGCACGGTGCCGTCGTCCCCGCGGTCCAGACTTTCCAGCGCGGAAGCCGGTGCCTGTCCACCGGCCGCATCGAATTCGCGCAGCACCCGCGCCTGCCATTCGGCCGGCAGGTTGCGCGGGTTGCGAACGCGCAGGCTCGTCCGGCCGACAGCCGCGCCGGATTCGCGCGACAATTGCGAGGCAATCTGCGGCGCGCGGTCCTTGCAGACGGCGATCGCCTCAATCGGCCCGCCCGCGGCCATGGCCGCCTGCAAGGCCGATTTCAGCTCCGCGCCGAATCGACTCGTAAGATCGCGGCTCTCCTCCAGCAGCGGGTCGTCGGCGGCCGGCACGATCGCCGCAACTGCCAGCGCGAACACGCCGGCCGCGACGCGAACCGCAAAGCAACGTCCACGGTTGCCCGCAGCCGTCACGCCGCCGCCCCGGACGAGGCGTCGGCAAGGGCTTTTTCCTTCTCGCTCGCAATCCCCAGGCGATGCATGACCATGGCGGCAGGGCAAAAGCCGGTAAACGCGCTTTGCAGCAGGTTGGCGCCGACGAAAACCGTCAGCCAGACGAAATACGGGTGCACCCAGGCTGTCAGTGCAATCGACAGCAGCACCATGAAGCCTGCGAACGCCATGACGGCGCGTTCAAGTGACATCTCGATATCCTCCTCAGGTAATGCCGGCGCGAGCGCCGGCGAACGCTCGTAGTGTGCGACCGGGACGACCGCAGCAGAATACGTAGTAACCCGTATCTTCTAATATACGAACATTAAAATATACTGTGCCGGGGTTGCAGGCCGTGGCGGCAAGTGCGGCGCGGCCGGCACACCGGATCTTGCCGTACCGGTCCCGCACGACGCCGGGCCGGCCACCACGCCAGGGATGCCGCAGGCGCCGCGCGCGCCATGGAGTACATAACATGAGTCATGTCGTCGTCATCGGCGCCGGTACCGGGGGTGTCCCGGCCGCCTACGAAATCAAGGATCGCCTCGGCAAGGATCACAAGGTGACCCTGGTCAACCCGCGACCCGATTTCCAGTTCGTGCCCTCGAATCCCTGGGTCGCCGTCGGCTGGCGGGAACCGGACGCCATCAGCGTCCCGCTCGCCCCGAACCTTGCCCGCCGCGGCGTCGAATTCGTGCCTCATGAGGTCACGCAAATCGATCCGCGGGCGAAGCGCGTCACGCTCGCGAACGACGCGCTGCTCGACTACGACTACCTGGTCATCACGACCGGCCCGAAGCTCGCCTTCGACGAAGTGCCGGGCCTCGGCCCCGACGGGGGCTACACGCAGTCGATCTGCACCCTGGCGCACGCCGAAAGGGCCTGGGCCGCCTACCAGCGGTTCCTCGAAAATCCCGGCCCCGTTGTCATCGGTGCGGCACAAGGCGCGAGCTGCTTCGGCCCGGCCTACGAATTCGCTTTGACGCTGGACGCGGATCTTCGCAAGCGCAAATTGCGTAACAAGGTTCCGATTACCTACGTTTCCAGCGAACCCTACATCGGCCACATGGGACTGGGCGGCGTCGGCGACTCGAAAGGCATCATGGAAGCCGAGTTCCGGCAACACCACATCAAGTGGATCACGAACGCCAGCATCAAGTCGGTGACCGACGGGGAAATGCACGTCGCGCGTCACGACGACGCGGGTGAAGTGACCGGCGAGGAGACCCTGCCGTTCGAGTTCTCCATGATACTGCCGGCATTCAAGGGCGTGGACGCCGTCGCCGCGGTCGAGGACTTGTGCAACCCGCGCGGCTTCGTCCTCGTCGACGAGCTGCAGCGCAACCCGACGTACCCCGAGATCTATTCGGCCGGCGTCTGCATCGCCATTCCGCCCGTGGAGAAAACACCCGTCGCGACCGGCGCGCCAAAAACCGGCTACATGATCGAATCGATGGTCGCCGCGATTGCCGCCAATATCGGCGCGGAGATCGAGGGCCGGGAGCCGGACAGCAAGGCGACCTGGAACGCCATCTGCCTCGCGGACATGGGCGATACCGGTGTTGCGTTCGTCGCGCTGCCGCAGAATCCGCCGCGCAACGTGACGTGGGCAAAAAAGGGCAAGTGGGTGCACGTCGCCAAGATCGCGTTCGAGAAATACTTCCTGCGCAAGGTGCGCACCGGCAATGTCGATCCGGTCTACGAACGCTACGTACTGAAAGCGCTCGGTATCGAGCGCCTGGCATCCTGACATGCGCTGCCGCCTGACGCAGATCGCGCTGGGTCCGTGGCTCGCCGGCCTCCTGCTCACCGTGCAGTCCGGCGCGGCCGCCGGCGAATCTCTGGACGATGCCTGGGCGGCCGCGCTGGCCGCCCACCAGCAGCTCGCGGCGGCCACGGCGGAACGCGACGCTGCCCGGTATGGCCTCGCCAGCGCCCGTGCCGAGCGTCTGCCGCGCCTCGCCGTCAGCGGCGGATACACGCAACTCGACGACGCACCGCGTTTTGCATTCGGCGATGCTTTCGTTTCGCCGCCGATTTTTTCCGATGACGATTTCACGATGGCGAACGCGCAGGTCACTCTGCCGCTCTATACCAGCGGTGCCGTAAGCCAGGGCATCGCCGCGGCCCAGTCGCGGGCCGATGCCGTTGCGCGCCGGTTGGATGCCGTCACGCAGGATATCCGGCTCGGCACGGCGGAGCACTACGTCAGCGTCCTGCGGGCGGAACGCGCGCTGGACGTCGCGCGGTCGAATGTCCGCACGCTTGTGGCGCACACCGCGGACGCGGAAAACCGCTACCGTCTCGGCGCCGTGCCACACAACGATTTTCTTGCCGCAAGCGTGACGCTCGCCGACGCCCGCCAGCGCGAACTGCAGGCGGAGAACCGGCTGGACCTTGCACACGCGGCCTACAACCGCTACCTCGGACGTGAGCTGTCGGCGCCGGTCGCGCTCGATGACCGGCTCGACGTCGGCGCACTCGCCCCCGTCGGCGCGAACGTCGATGCACTCGTCGACACCGCGCTCGTACAGCGGCCGGAACTCGACGGGCTGGCGCAGCAGGCCGCGGCCCTGCGGGCCGGCGCCGCGGCCGAACGTGCACAATCCCGTCCGCAGCTTGCACTCACCGGCAATTACGCGATGCTCGAAACCGACATCCTGGATGACGACCGATTCTGGATGGTCGGCATCGGCGTGCAATGGAACATCTTTGACAGCGGCCGCACCCGTAACCGGGCCGCGGCGCTGGCGCGCGAGGCCGAGGCGGCGCTGCACCGTCGCAACGACCTGCAAACGCAGATCGCGTTGCAGGTCCGCGAAGCCTGGCTCGCGCGCGAGGAAGCTCTGCACCGCCGGGGCGTCGCCGACGCCGCGGTCGAACAGGCCGCCGAAAACCTGCGGGTCGTGCGCGATCGCTACCGCGCCGGCGCGGCGACCAGTACCGACGTGCTGGATGCCGAGGCGCTGCGCGCGCAGGCCCTTAACAATCGCGACGGTGCCCGCTTCGATGCGGCGCTCGCTACGCTGCGTCTCGCGCGCCACCGGCACACTGTGATGTCGCGCGCCGGGACGACCAGTTTCTCTTTTCCTGACACAGTCGGGTAACGATGAAGATGCAGATCGACGCGATGCGCGAAAACGCGGCCAAAGCCAGCAACCTGCTGAGTGCGATGGCGAACGAGAAACGCCTGATGATCCTGTGCCAGTTGATCGAGGGGGAACGCTCGGTCGGCGAACTCGCCGACCTGCTCGACGCGCGCCAGTCCACGGTCTCGCAACACCTGGCGCTGTTGCGCAAGGACGGCTTCGTCACCGCAAGACGCGACGCCCAGTCACTCTACTACTCGCTCGCGGGCGACGATGCGCGGCGCGTGCTCGAAACCCTGTATTCGCTCTATTGCCTGCCGCAGCGCAAGCGAGGCTGACGCAGGCCACCGGGAAGACTCATGAATCCGATAAAAACCCGCAATTGCCGTCGCCGACGCCCGGGACGCATGACCGGCTCCATCGCACTGGTCATGTCGCTGTGGCTTGCCGGCCCGGCGTCCGCGCAGGACACCACGCCACCCCTGGAAACGGTCGCCGCCGTCCTGGAGGAGGCGCCGCTGGAACAACTCTACGACGGCACCGTCGAAGCGGTGAACCAGGCGACGGTATCGGCGCAGACCGCCGGGCGCATCGCGGCAATCCATTTCGACATCGACGATTACGTCGAGGCCGGCGAGACGATCATGCGTTTCACCGACGTCGAGCAGCAGGCGGCACTGGAAAGCGCGCTGGCCGGCCTCGAAGAGGCGCTCGCGCGGCAGCAGGAAGCGACCGAGGAATTCACGCGCGCCGAAAGCCTCTACGAGTCCGGCTCCGGCTCGAAGCGTGAATACGACCAGGCCCTGGCCGCGCGCGATTCGGCCGTCGCTCGCGTCACCGCGGCGCGCTCGGCTGTCGCCCGGGCACGCCAGCAGGTCGACTACACGCGCGTCAAGGCACCTTATGCCGGTATCGTCACCGAGCGCCATGTCGAGGTCGGCGAATCCGTCACCGTCGGGCAGCCCCTGATGAGCGGGCTGTCCCTGGAAGCGTTGCGCGTCAAGGTCGACCTGCCCCAGGCTGCTGCCAACGAATTGCGCGCGCGTCGTGCCGCGGTCGTGATTACCGGCGACGGCCGCATCGAACCCACGGCGATCGTCGTGTTTCCGTTTGCGGACGAGGCGACCAACACGTTTCGCGCCAGGTTGGAATTGCCCGAGGGCCAGTTCGGCCTGTATCCCGGCATGTTCGCGAAGGTCGCCGTCACAGTCGGCGAGGCGGAGCGGCTGCTGGTGCCGGCCGCGGCGCTGGTGCGGCGCAGCGAAGTAACCGGCGTCTATGTCGTCGACCCGGACAACGGCGTGCGGTTACGGCAGGTGCGTACCGGCAACCGTTTCGGTGATCGCGTCGAAATCCTCGCGGGCCTCGCGCCGGGCGAGCGGGTCGCGACCGACCCGGTGCGCGCCGGCATCTACCTGAAGACCCGGGCGGCAACCGATGGCGGCTAAACCCGGCATTTCCGGGCGCATCGCGCAGCGCTTCCAGGATAACGCGCTGACGCCCCTGCTGGCGATCACGGGCCTGCTGCTCGGCGCCTTCGCCGTCATGATCACGCCGCGCGAGGAAGAACCCCAGATCGAGGTGACTTTCGCCAACGTCTTCGTCGCATTTCCCGGCGCCGGTACGCGCGACGTCGAGAATCTCGTGTCGATCCCGATGGAGCAGGTACTCGCCGAGATCGAAGGCGTCGAACACGTGTATTCCGTGTCGCGCCCCGGGATGGGTGTCCTGACGATCCAGTTCGAGGTCGGGGAGCCGCGGACGGAGGCACTCGTGCGCCTCTACAATGCGATCTACTCGAATCAGGACTGGCGGCCGCGGAATGCGGGCATCATGCCGCCGATCATCAAGCCGAAGGGCATCGACGACGTCCCGATCGTTACGGCGACGCTGTGGACCGCGGATGCGGAACGCGGCACGCACGAGCTCCTGCAGGTGGCGCATGCGCTGGAGGCCGAGCTGAAGCGCGTGCCGGGCACGCGCGATGTCTACACGATCGGCGGCGCAGAGGACATCGTGCACGTCGAACTCGATCCGCAGCGCGTCGCCGGTTACGGCCTGACGCTCGCCGACCTGCGCCAGGCGCTGACCGCCAGCAACGCGACCAGCCATGCCGGCTCGCTCGTATTCGACAACAACGAGATACCGGTGCAGGCCGGCACGTTCCTCAGCTCACGCTCGGACGTCGCGCGCCTGGTCGTCGGGATGATCGACGGTCGGCCCGTTTACCTGGAGGACATCGCCGAAGTGAGCGCCGGCGCCGACCAGCCGGAACGCTACAGCTGGTACGCGACCGGGCCGGCGGCGCAGTCGGCCGGCCTGGAGCCCGTTGCGCATGCCCCGGCCGTCACGCTGGCCGTCGCCAAGAAGCCCGGCACCAATGCGACGCACATCGCGGACGACATCCGGGCGCGCCTTGCCCAGCTTCAATCGACCATCATCCCCGAGGGCGTCGAGGTTACGCTGACTCGCAACTACGGCCAGACCGCGGACGACAAGGCCAGCAAGCTGATCCAGAAACTGAGCTTCGCCACGGCGTCGGTCATCCTGCTCGCGCTCGTCACGCTGGGCTGGCGCGAAGCCGTTATCGTCGGCACGGCCGTCATCGTCACGCTTGCGGCCACGCTGTTCGCCTCCTGGCCTGGGGCTTCACGATCAACCGCGTTTCCCTGTTTGCGCTGATCTTCGCGATCGGCATCCTCGTCGATGACGCTATCGTCGTCGTCGAGAACATTCACCGTCACCGCGCACTGCGGCAGGGCACGATGTCGGAGATTATCCCGCCGGCCGTCGACGAGGTGGGCGGCCCGACGATACTCGCAACGTTTACCGTGATTGCCGCGCTCCTGCCGATGGCATTCGTGTCGGGGCTGATGGGTCCCGTACATGAGCCCCATTCCGATCAACGCGAGTACCGGCATGCCGATCTCGCTGGCCGTCGCGCTGGTCCTGACGCCGTGGCTCAGCCACCGCTTGCTGGCCAGCGCGCCGGTCCACGCGGCCACCGAAACGGCCGACGCGCCGCTGCAGCGATTGTTCACGCGGCTCATGACGCCGTTTATCGGCGGTGATCGCGGCCGCCGCGCACGCACCTGGCTGTACGCCGGGCTGACGGCCGTGATCGGCGTCGCGATGCTGCTGGTCGTGCTGCAGCTCGTCGTCCTGAAGATGCTGCCGTTCGATAACAAATCCGAACTGCAGGTCGTCGTCGACATGCCGGAGGGAACCACGGTCGAGACGACGGCGGGGCTGCTCGACGAACTGGGCGCAACGATAGAAAACGTGCCGGAGGTGACCGACTACCAGGCATACGCCGGAACGGCCGCGCCGATCAATTTCAACGGCCTCGTGCGGCAGTACTACCTGCGCGAGGGCAGCAACGTCGGCGACCTGCAGGTCAATCTCGTCGACAAGGCGCACCGTGACCGCTCCAGCCACGAGATAGCGCGCGACTTGCGCGAGCAGCTGGCCGGCATCGGCAAAGGCCTGGGCGCCTCGGTGAAAGTGGTCGAGGTGCCACCCGGCCCGCCCGTCATGGCCCCGATCGTCGCCGAGCTCTACGGCCCCGACTACGCACAACAGCGCGACCTCGGAAGACGCCTCGTGGCACTGTTCGCGAACACGGACGATATCGTCGACGTGGACAGCACGGTGGAGGCCGAGGCGGCGCTGACCACGAATTCGATGCGGCTACTCGCAGCGCGCGGCGCTGCTCGGGGTCTCGCAGGCGACGGTCTCCGCCGCGATCCGGATGGCGCTGGCCGGCGAAGACGTCACCTACGTTCACCGCGGTCGCGAAAAGTACCCGATACCGGTACGCGTGGAAGTCCCGGTCGCGGCGAAATCCGGCCTCGAGAGCCTGCTGGCACTGGAGGTGCGCAGTCGCGACGGCCAACGCGTGCCGATATCCGAGATCGCCACCGTGCGGGAAGCGCCATGGGACGGCGCAATCTACCACAAGGACCTGTTGCCCGTCGTCTTCGTGACGGCGGACATGGCCGGCCGCCTGGACAGCCCGCTGTACGGCATGTTCGCCCTCTCCGAGCGCATCGATGCGCTGGCCGACGAGGACATCCATATCGAGCAGCGATACATCAGCCAGCCTGCCAACCCGTATTACTTCGCACCGAAACGGGGTGTGGCCAGCGGCAGATCACGTACGAGACATTCCGTGACATGGGCATCGCCTACTCGGTGGGGCTGACACTCATCGACCCGCTGGTCGTCGCCCACTTCGGCTCGTACCTGCTGCCGCTGGCCATCATGGCACCGATTCCGCTGACGATAATCGGCGTGATGCCCGGGCATGCGTTGCTCGGGGCGAACTTCACGGCCTGACGCTCCACTGATCGGCATGATCGCGCTCGCGGGCATCATCGTGCGCAATTCGATACTGCTGGTCGACTTCATCCTGCAGGAACTGCGCGAGGGAAGCTCGCTCGACGAGGCGGTGATCCGCGCATCTGCCGTACGGTGCTGGAGCCCATCGCGCCGACGGCGCTGGCGGCGATGCTGGCGCGTTCGTTCACTCCTCGACGACCCGATCTTCAACGGCCTGGCCATCTCGCTGGTGTTCGGCATCCCGATCTCGACACTGCCGACGCTGCTCGTGATCCCGGTGCTCTTCGACAGCTTTCGGCGCAAGCTCGTGCACGATTAGGCCGGCGCAGGATTCGCGCCGTCCGTTCAACAGGCTGGCCGACAAACTGCGTTTCCAGCAGCCTGTCAGAACGAGAACGGCCGCTTGTCCGGCTTGTCGTCGGGCAGATACCTGCGGCGCAACGCGTCGTGGCGGGCAGGCGGAAACTCCTCGTAGATGACGCGACGCAGGTGGTTGGCGGCGATGAGGACCCGGTCGGCAGCGATCTTCTCGAGCGCCCGTGCGTCATGCAATACGCCGCGTGCTTCCTCCAGCAGGCGCGGCTTTACCTTGTCGGCGCGCTCCCGCAGGCGATCCACGCGGCGCTCGGCCGTCGCCACGGCGCGCCCGGCACGCGCGCACTCCGCGTGCGCCGTGCGCAACGCCCTGGCACGTTGCGCGAGTTGCCCGCGCGCCGACCGCCGGTAGAGCGCGATACCGACGATGACGGCCACGATAACGAACAGCACGGCCGCCACGGCCAGCGCCCAGTTGCGGCGCGATAGTTCCACGTCCATCGGCAGAGTCTCCACGGGGTGAAGGCCATTTTACGCCGTGCGAACGTCAAATAAGCAACGCCGGGAAGCCGCCCTTCCCTGCCGGGGCCGGCTGTCGTCCGGGAACGCTATTGCTGCCGACGCTCTTCCCGCCCGGCCGTCCGCGATCGCGCGGGCCTCGCCGGTGCTGCCGACGCGCTCGATCATGCGCACGCGGCACGACTGCCGGCCGTACGCCGGATCGTCGAACGTAATCTCGCCGAAGCCGTCGTTGCAGATGCGGCTGGTCGCATCCGACACGGCCACTGTATGCGCATCGCGCAACCCGGGACAAACGCCGACCACGGTAAACAGGTAATGTTCCTGGCCAATGGCCGAGACGGCCAGTTCCCGATCCGTCAAGGGCGAGAAGCCGGTAATACTGCGTACGTTCAGGCATATCCGGTCCGACGCGGCGGTGGCCGCCGGTTCCGGCGACTCCTGCATCGCGCAACCGGCCGCCAGCATTGCGGCGGCAAACAGGGTCAATCGACTAATGCGGGTAATCATGGTCACACCTCCGGTTACCGGCGATGTCGGGGCAGGTCCGCCGACTTTAAAGGCCGGCTTTACCGGCGTTTTGCCGGCATGGCATTGATTAAAAAAATGGCCCGCAAAATGTTCCGGCCGCCGCCAGCATCCAACACGCGATCCTTTCCCTGCCCGCGGCCCTGTTGGTCGGCGTGGCTGCCGTCGTTAGTTCTGTTTTAGGCTTTCGTGTAATCTCCCTTTCCCGTAAATACCGGTGCCGCCCTGATGTCGTTCGTCGCCAACCGACAAGCGCCGCAATGTCTTTCGCGTCGCCACACATGCAAGTTGAACGAAGTAAATACGCGCGACATAAACA
>JAXHLH010000008.1:0-172110 GCA_034522415.1 Woeseiaceae bacterium | reverse complement strand
GACCATCTGCCGTGACTCGTTGTCTCATCGCCGCTGATCAACTCCAGCCGGCCGCTGGAGATGCGCGACGCTGGTCCGCATTGCTGTAGAAATCCTTGATCGAGCGACCGACCACTTCTTCGCGCGAGTAGCCCATCTTCTGCAACCAGTGGTCAGTCACCGGGACCCCAGTTGCCGTCGGCATCGACGGTGTGCAGCATTGCCGGCGTCGAGCGGTACAGACGCCGGTATTTGAGGTTGGCGCGGGCCTGCACGTCGAGTTCCGTGTACATGGCGATCGTCCGGACGACGCGGCCGTTGGGATCGTGCTCCACGATGGAGTTGGTCAGGCAATTGACCACCTCGCCGTCGCGCGCGACGAACGAGATGGGCTTGTTCTCGAGCTTGCCGTGTGCGGCGCAGGACAGGACGGAATTCGCCGGCAATGCGATCGGCGCTCTCGGCAGTCACGAAACGGGACGGCGGCTGACCGATCATGTCGTCGCGGGTGTAACCCAGCCGCTCGAGAAACGCGTCATTGATATCGAGGTAGGCACCGTCTTCGCCGATCGACGTCGCCATCGCCGGCGCCTTGCGAAACAGCCACTGGTAGTCATCTATCGCACCCATCTGCGCAGTTTATACGAAATTTCGAAGAGCAGTGCTCCACGATTTTTCGCAGTTTACGAAAAGTCGTGACGGCCGGAAATCAGCCAAACCATTGATTTTAAAAACGGATCGCGAAGTTACACCACCGCCGCAATAGAAATGGGCAGACACGATCCAGGATCGCCTGTTTCGACACGATCAACCATCCGCCCGCACACGACAGGGAACTGCGGGGGCAAGCAGAGGACGCAGCAATGAACAGCAAGTTGGGCACCGTCGTATCAACGGTATTGATACTGGCAGGCGTACTGCTGGTTCGTCACCCGCGCTGCCCTGACCAGGCCGGCCCGACGGCGGCCGACGAGGCAACGGCGGCACGGACGGAGAGCGTTTCGGCCGCGGCCGACGCGAACCGGGATGCCGCCAGGGCGGCCGCGTCGCGCCGCGCGAATGCGCCCACCGACCTTGATATCGAGATGATTGGCCGCACTTCAGTCGTGGTGGCAGACAACTGAGACAACGTCTGCCCAGGAATTGTTCGCCGCGGCCCCGGCATCCCCGATTACTGGCGCCGCAACACAGGGACCGAAGCAAGGCCGGCGAGCACGCCGGGCGCAAACGGGCCAGTACGGTCCGGCGGCATTCTCCTCTCTTTGCCGCAAATACGAGGCCAGGAACCGCTCCGTAACGGGGCGGTTTTCCTGGCCCCCTTCTTTTTATGCCCGCCGGGCTACCGCTACGGCCATCCGCGGCTCCCGGGTCAGTAGCGGTTCCGCCGGTGCGCGTCAGCCCGCCACCCCCGCGATCGCGATGCCGTGTCGCTGATGCGTTCACGAACGCTTTTCAGCCAGCGGCGCGCCCACGCGAATTCGATACCCAGGATGCCGAGACCGACCGGAATGATAATCAGCGCCGGCCCGGGCGTGACCAGCATGATCAGTCCGGCAACACCACGGGCGCCGCCGACAACCGCGATCACAACTGATGCGCTGGCGATTCCGGCAAGCCCAGCGTCGGTCCAGCTGATCGCCGATGGCCCCCGCGTCGCCCGCCACCGCCAACGGTAACTTCGCGAACAGGTCGTCCTCCCGCCGCCTTGCCGTAGCCTTCGACCCATGAAGCGACGATTGTTTCCCAGCCTCCTCGCCCCGTTGCTCGCACTGGCAGCCACGGCCAGCGGCAATACAGCATCGCCGCAACTGGATGTCCAGGTCGATACGCCGCAGGTCGCGGTTTCCCCTCGCGATGCGGGGCGCACGCTGGTGCAATTGCCGGACCTGCAGTACCGCTTCCGGCTGGCGCCGCATTGCGGCGCCGACTGGACGCCCGTTACCGTGTCGCTGAGCGTGGCCGACAGCCGGCTCACACTGGACGGCGATGCGCTGGCGGGCACCCCGGAGCCACACTCGGCCAGCCTGCACGTACCCGCATCGCAGCTCGCGCCGCTGCCCGTTTCCGGGTTTTGCGAACGCCCGCTCCCCGACGCCGACGGGCTGCTGACTTCGGCGGACGACGCGACCGGCCGCCTGACCGTGCGCGCGGCGATGTCGGCGCACGCCGCGCTGTTGTGCGCCGCAGACGACCAGCAAAGGATTACTACTCGATCGCATCCCCTCACGTTGTTCGCGCCTGGCGATGTGCAGGCCGGCAGCACCGACAGTCCCTGAGCACAATTGCCGCACGCCGCTCGCCGCACGCTGATCGTCAATTGGCGGCCGGCGCCAGGTGCTGCTCGAGAAACGCGAGCGTTTCGTGCCACGCAGCCGCTGCCGCCTCGCGGTCGTAGTTGTTGCCGGTCGGGTTGGCAAATGCGTGGCCGACGTCGGGATACACGTGAATCTCGTGGTCCTTGCCCAGGCTCTCCAGCGTATCCCTGAACGCCTCGACGGTTTCCACCGGAATGCCGCGATCGTCCTCCGCGAAAATACCGAGTATCGGGACTACTTCCAGGGTTCGCAGCCGATCGACATCACCATCGCCACCTGGCCGTAGATCACCGCAGCGTCCAGCTCGTCCGGAAACAGCAGCGCCGTGTTCAGTGACCAGCCGCCGCCGAAACACCAGCCGAGGGAGGCGATGCGCGGCGCCTGTGCCGTCTTGACGAGGAACTCGTAAGCCTGGCGAAGGTTTTCATTGGCCGGTTCCGGGTTTTCGACGACCTTCAGCATCTGTGCCCGGGCGGTATCCGGGGCCGCGGCCGTCTTGCCTCCGTAGAGGTCGACCGCAAGCACGATGTAGCCCTCGGCCGCAATGCGGTCCGCCATCGCCCGCACGCCGTCATTCAGGCCCCACCACTCGTGAATCACCAGCCACCGCCTGGCAGCGGATCCACCATGTCCGCCGGAAAGACGAAGTGGCCGTACACGAGTTCCTCGCCCACTTCGGCATAGGGCAGGGTTTCGGAGGTTACTTCACGCTGCGGATCGACGTCCGCGGCAGCGCTCGGCTCAGCGACATCGTCCGCATGTTCGCGCGACATGGCGTCGACATTCTCTCGCGCTGCGTCATCCATCGCAGGCGTTCCCCGGCCGTCATCACTGCATGCCGCAGCACCGCAAAGCACGCCCATGGCGAGCATGGACTGCCAGATCAGGCTGGATCTTTGGTACCACATCGGTACCCAGCAGTTCACCGTCGGCGACATCTGCAGGACGGAATGACAGTGTAATCGAAAATTGCGCCGCCCCGCACGCGGTAACAGTCACCAATCGTCGTCGTCTTCCCATTCATGCAGCTTGCTGCGATCGACTTCCCGCCATTGTTGCCGGCTCTGCCGCGAGTACTGGACTACGCGGGCAATGACATACGCGACAACGCCGATGATGATAGCAATAGCAATCCAGAATCCGCCGGACATTCGAGGCCTCCTGATTTGTCACAGCCGGCACAAACAACGCGCCGGGCCTTCCGTTGAGATTTTTCCCGATTGGGTTAGCATTCCGCCAGTAAGTCAGAAATTCGGGTCACGACGACCGGCGACTGCAATAGTGAGCCACCGATGAATATGTGCGGAAAGAACAACACGAATCCCGAGACGGCCCGGCTCGCAGTCACAAGCGGCACAGCGATCTTCCTCTCTGTCGCCGCGACCCCTGGAACCGCCCTCTCCTAGAGCGCAGCCCGACCCGCACTCTTCATTGCGAATCCGGCGGCGCGGATCCGGAACCCGCCGTTACGTCCGCCCATGGCCGGCCGTGACGGAAGAAAGGCAATCCCATGACTTACGACACCCCAACCAGGCCCGCCCCCCTCTGGCGCCGCGCGACGAAATTCGTGCGCGCGTCCCTGAGCGACAACGCAACCCGACTTCTACGCGCGGCATCCCATTTCGCGTGCGCTCGGCCTGCTGGCGATACCGATGATGCTCGAGATGTCCATGGAGGCGGTCTTTGCCGTCGTCGACATCGCTTTCGTATCCCGCCTGGGCACGGCGGCCGTCGCAGCCGTCGGCATCACCGAGGCACTGATCACGGTGCTCTACGCCGTGGCAATCGGGCTGGGCATGGGCGTTACGGCGATGGTCTCCCGCCGCATTGGCGAAAAACACCCGGACGAAGCCGCCCGCGTTACGGGCCAGGCCGTTCGGCGGCTGGGCCTCATCCTGTCCATGGTCATCGGCGTGGCCGGCGTCGGTTCGCGCGCGATCTGCTCATGCTGATGGGCGCCGAAGCCGATGTCATCGCCACCGGCAGCGGCTATACGATAGTGCTGATCGGCGGATCCGGCAGCATCCTGTTCCTGTTCCTGCTGAACGCGGCGTTTCGCGGCGCCGGCGACGCACCGGTCGCATTGCGCGCTCTGGCACTGGCGAACGGCCTGAACATCGGGGCTCGACCCGTGCCTGATATTCGGTCTCGGTCCGTTTCCGGAAATGGGCGTAACCGGCGCCGCCGTTGCGACGACGATTGGCCGCGGCACCGGCGTATTGTACCTCGCCGCGTACCTGACCAGCGGCAAGGGCCGGCTGCGATTTCGCATGGCCCACCTGCGACTTGCGCCTGACCTCATCGCCCGCATGCTCGCAATCTCCGTCGGTGGAGTCGGCCAGTTCCTGATTGCGACGTCGAGCTGGATCGCGGTCATGCGCATCGTCGCGCTGTTCGGCAGCGGCCCGGTGGCCGCCTATACGATAGCGATTCGGCTAATGGAGTTCGCGCTCTTGCCGGCATGGGGCCTGGGTAACGCGGCCGCTACCGTGGTGGGGCAGAACCTGGGCGCGGCGCAACCCGACCTGCGCCCAACGTTCGGTGCGGGATCGCCGTGCACGGGCTACGCCACGGTTCCTTGCCGTGGTCGGTGTCATGCTGTTGCTGTTCGCGCCACAGATCGTCACACTGTTTTCGAACGACCCGGAGATTCATCGATATGGCACGGTCTGTCTGCGCATACTCGGGATCGGCTACCCGATGTACGCGGTCGGTATGATCATTATCCAGGCGCTGCAACGGCGCCGGCGATACGCGCACGCCGTCGATCATGAATTTCTTCTGTTTCTGGACGATTCAGATTCCGCTCGCCTATGTACTCGCAACCACTGCGCGGCTGAAGCTCGGACCCGAAGGCGTATTCCGGGCAATCGTCATCAGCGAAATCCCTGCTGACGATCTGCGCCGTCGTTCCCCGTTCCACCGTGGCGGCTGGCGTACGCAACAGGTATGAGTGCTATCAGCGAACCACCGCTAATCGAGATACGCAATGCGACGATATGGCGCGGCAATACGCGCGTCTTCGAAAACTTCAACCTGTCGATAGCGCAACACGAGCAGGTCGCCGTACTCGGTCCCGAACGGTTCCGGGAAAACGACGCTGCTCAAGGCGATCAGCAATCGCTGAAGCGGAACCCGGTCGCAAATACCGGGTCGAGCGTGCGCATCCTGGGCCGTGAAACCTGGAATGTCTGGGAGTTGCGTTCTCACATAGGCATCGTGTCGCACGACCTGCAGACACGCTATAAGCCGACGACCAGCGGGCTCGACGTCGTCCTTTCCGGCTACCTGTCCAGTGTCGGCATCCACGGCCTGCTGGCTCGCCGCATCAGCCGCGACCAGGTCGACAGGGCACATGCCGTGCTTGCCGAGCTCGGCATTGCGGCACTCGCGAAGACCCCGCTGGGCCGCATGTCCACCGGCCAGCAGCGGCGCTGCCTGCTGGCCCGGGCCCTGGTCCACGACCCGCACACGCTGATTCTCGACGAACCCACGGCCGGGCTGGACCTCGCCGCGAGCTTCGACTACCTCGCGCGGATACGGCAGCTGGTGCGGGCCGGCAAGACGATTGTGCTGGTGACCCATGCGCTGCACGAGATTCCGCCCGTTGTCGGACGGGTGATTCTGCTGCGCGAAGGGCGTATCGTCGCGGATGGCGTCCGGGATGACGTGCTGACCACCGGCCAGCTCGAGGCCACGTTCGGCGTCTCGCTGCGCGTCGCGCGGATAGACGGGTACGTCCTCGCCTATCCGCCCGCAGACGACGCCTGACCCCGGCAGGGCGCCAGAGCCGCTGACCTGGTGCCGCCTGCACGGGCCGCCTGACCCATCGAGTCTCGATCCTCATCACGCACCGCCGCACAAGCTGCCCGCCGCCAGTGCAGGCGGAATGTGGCTGGTTTCCCAGCAGCCCGCCCACGCGGCTGCCGCGACGGGCGTCGGCGGCGATACCCTGGTCGCCTTCACGCTCGGCCTCGCGGCATTTGCCATACTGCTCTTTCTTGTCCTGCGCAATCGATCGCAGCCGCTGTCGGATGCGTTTACGCGCGGGCGCGGTCGGCGGCGCATTCGTCGGATTGCCAATCGCGCGCAACTCGAGTTGCTGACGGACTTTATCCTGCCGGGAGCATGCGACGGGCTCGCCCGAATCGACGGCGCCATCCTCACGCCATGCGGCATCGTCTGCCTGCGTGCGATGCACGGCAACGGCATGGTGTTCGGTGACGCCGGTGATCCCCAGTGGCAGAATCGTGGACGGCATACGCCGGCGGCAGTTCCTGAACCGGTCATCCAGAACGACGGTCGAGTAAACGCCGATTCCGCCGGATAGTCGGCGACATGCCGGTCATCAGCGTGGTGGTTTTTCACCGGCACCGTTGATTTCCCGACGCGCCCGGCCGCGCCGGTATGCCACGTCAGCGAACTGGAAAACCGGTTGCGGGACTTCCAGGCGAACAACGATTCCGCTCGCGACCCCGATTCCGCCTGGCTGTCGCTCGTCGCCGCTGCCCGTACCGACGCGGCATCCCACAAGGACTTTGAAGCGCAACTGAGCTTCGGCTGACCTCGCAGGCTGCGACCCGAATCGATTTCGTTATACTGCCGGGCACCTGCCGTAATACGGTGCCGTCATGAACCAAGGTCCGGACATCCCGATCAGCGCGCCCGGCGGCGTGCTTGCCGTGCTCGCCGACAACGTGATTTACCTCGTCTGGCTGCCCTTGCTGCTCGCATCCAGGAATTTCGCCGATCGATTCAATCTCTGGGCGAAAGTCCCCGCCGACAGGCTGGCGATTATGGACGCCGCCTCGGCAGAAGTCATCGATCGCGAACGCCTGCCGGAGATGCGCGACTACATCTATCTCGCTGCCATCGCCTCGGCAGCCAATATCGGCGCGGCGGCATCGGCGCCTATTGTCGCGGCGTTTCATCGCGCGAGCCTCGTGCCGGTTTCGATCCTGATGGCACTCATCGGGTACGCTCTCGGCAACTACCTGGCGCCGATAGCGGCACACCTCGCGCGCATGGCCGTCGGTCAGCCCGCCTGAGCCGCAACCGCGACGAATTGCCGACGTGGGGCGACTGGTTCGCATAGCGCTGATCGTGCTTGCCGTCGCCGCGGCGACGGGTTTCGTAACGTTCGCGTTGCTGTGGCAGAGCCGCGGCCGGCCCGACGACATTCCGTTGCCGGTGGCCGCCCCGGCCGCCGACACGACCGACAAGGTCACGGTAACGTGGCTTGGCATCACGACGCTGCTGTTTGACGACGGCGAAACGCAGTTGATCACGGACGGCACGTTTTCCCGGGTCGGCATCACCGCCCTGGCGACAGGGCGAGCGATCGAATCGGACATTGCACAGATCAACTACGCGCTTGACGAGTTTCACGTGCACCGGCTGGCAGCCATCATCCCGGTGCACTCGCACTTCGATCACGTCATGGACGCAGGCCACGTCGCCAACCGCACCGGCGCCGTCATACTCGGTTCGGAATCGACCGCCAACGTGGCACGCGGCAGCCGCGTGCCGGTCGACCGGTACCAGATCCTGCAGTTCGGCGAGTCCCGGTATTTTGGCGACTTCACCGTGACGCTGATCGAGTCGCGGCATGTGCCGCAACTGCCCGGCGGTGAGCACCTGTTTCCCGGGATCATCGACTCACCGCTGGAACAGCCGGCGCCGGTCGGCGCCTGGCAGAGCGGCGCCGTCTATTCGGTGGTGGTCAGCCACCCGGCGGGGACGGTGCTGGTCCAGGGAAGCGCCGGCTACCTCGAGGGCGCGCTGGACGACGTCGAAGCGGACGTGGCACTGCTCAGCATCGCCGGGCTGACGACTATGGGTCGCGAATACACGGCGGAATACTGGCACGAAACCGTCGAGGCCACCGGCGCCACGCGTGTCTACCCGGTTCACTTCGACGATTTTACGCAGGCGTTCGGCGAACTGGCCCTGTTTCCCGACCTCGTGGACGACGTCGTTACCAGCAGCGAGTGGCTGCGCCAGCTTGCCGCCGAAGCAGACGCGCCGATTACCGTGCAACGGCCACCCCTGGGCCAGCCGATCGTCCTATTCTGAAGCTGCCAGCATCTTGAGCACGCGCTGCCGGCTGGCCGGCGTCGCAAGCAGGTTTTCCTTCTGCACCTTCGGCAAGCGCTTGATCCGGTATTCCAGCCGGCTCGCCCGGCTGCGGTCACCCACGGCTTGTGCCCAGACCAGCTGCAGCGGACCCCGGCCGCGCAGGTACTTGGCGCCGCGTGTGCCGCTGCAGTGTTGCGCAAAGCGCCGCGCCACGTCCGTGGCAATGCCGGTGTAGAGGCTGCCGTCAGCGCAACGCAGCAGGTAAATGCTCCAGTTACCGCTCATGTGCCGGACTCAGGCATGCCCCCCCGTCAGGCAGTCGCCGAGAACACGGAATGCACCGGCTTCCACGCTGGCTTTGTTGTCCGGCGACGGGGCGTAGGAAAGAACGATCTCGACTTCGCCATCGAGTTCGGGCGCCGGCTTGTTGAGCAACAACGTCAGCATGTTGTCACTCATCCGTGCCTCGCGGATCAGGTCCGGTCCGGCCAGCTGCTGCTCGTTGATCTCCATAAAAACGGATTGCGACAACTCGTCGCCATCACCCCGCATCAGCAGCAGGTAATCGTCTATCTCGCCCTCCGCCGTCGTCCGTGCGAAGAACAGCATGGTCGCATTGTCGCGCACGTCGAACGCCACGGTGTCGTAACTGCGATGGCAGGACATGTCATCCACCGTCTCATTCCCGGAGGGTCACAGTGTACGCCAACGCGTGCACCGATGCCGCGTACGCTGCCGACATCGCTCAGCTGCGGCGCAATTCGTCGATCAGGTCGTCCTTGTCCTGCCAGATGGCGCCCAGCCACTGGTGAAAGCGGCGCCGGTACTCCCGGTCCTCAGCGTAGTCGCCGTCGGCTGCCCAATCGGGCACGGCTCGGCGCCGGACGTGCACGGTCACGGCGCGCAGCTCTCCGCATGTCATTGCCCAGAACTCCTGCACGCCGCGCGGATAGACGATCGTAACATCAAGAATTTCGGTGAACATCTCACCCATCGATGAAAGGGCGAGAGCCACGCCGCCGGCGCGTGGTGGCAGCAGGTTTCGATAAGGCGAACCGCGCCGTACTTTTTTTTGCTCACTGAAGCGCGTGCCCTCGACGAAACTGATGACAGAGGTTGGCGTATACCTGAATTTCCGACACGCCGCCCGGGTCACCGCGAGGTCGCTGCCCTTTTTTTCGGGATGCTTCGCGAGGTAGGACTTCGAATGCCGGTGCATGAACGGCATATCCAGCGCCCAGAAGCCGATACCCAGGACCGGAAACCACATCAGCTGCTTCTTGATGAAGAACTTCAGCAGCGGAATGCGGCGATTGAAGACCGTTTGCAGTGCGATGATATCGACCCACGACTGGTGGTTCACGATCACCAGGTACCAGGCATCGCGCCGCAGCCCGTCGAAGCCTATGAGGTTCCAGTGAGTCCGGTTGACCGATCCGAAAATAAGAGCGTTGACACTGATCCAGTTCTCGGCGAGACGCATGAGCCAGCGAGTCAACACGCGTCGCACCACCGCCAGCGGCAGCAGCAGCTTGATCAGCGCAAGCAGGAATATCGGCACGATCCAGACCAGCGTATTCAGCGTCAGGCCCGCGAATACCATCGTTCCCTTCAGGTTGCGGAACAACTTTGGCAATGCGCTCTTCAAGAAACAGGCGTCCGCAGCAACAGCACAAGGGCCGCATTCTAGCCGAATTCGCCTGCTGCCTCTGCCCGGCGCGCCGAGTTGCCGCGTACGCAGCCTTGGCGTAGTGTTTCCGATTGACAAAAACGACCGACGAAACGCGCCGGTTTCCCGCCGCCGCAGCAGGTCGGCCCTCAGTCCGGCAGGCAGCTGAAGGAGCGCCACATGATCGAGCTCACCGTCAATGGCAAGACCTACCGGATGAATGTCGATCCGGCAACGCCACTCCTGTGGGTCATTCGCGAACAGATGGGCCTCACCGGGACGAAGTTCGGCTGCGGCATTGCTCAGTGCGGCGCCTGTACCGTGCATCTGGACGGGTCGCCCGTCCGATCATGCGTGACACCGGCGTCGGCAGCAGTCGGGCACGAGGTCACGACGATCGAGGGCATCGGCGAGCCTGATCGGCTGCACCCGGTCCAGCAGGCGTGGCTGGAAGAACAGGTACCGCAATGCGGCTATTGCCAGTCCGGCCAGATCATGGCGGCTGTTGCGTTGCTCGCGTCGGAGCCGTCACCGGACGATGCAGCGATCGATCGTGCAATGAGCGGCAATATCTGTCGTTGCGGCACCTACTCTCGCATACGTGCCGGTATCAGGCGGGCGGCCGGGATGGCCGCCGGCGATGGAGAGCAGCATGGGTAAGTGGACGCGCCGGACCTTTATAGCGACCGGCATCGCTGTCGGCGGCGCTGCCGCCATCGGCATCGTCATCCGGCCCGGCGACCGCAGTGACAGGGTCGCGGGTCTGCTCGATGCGCAGGAAGGCGAGGAGGTCTTCAGCGTCTGGCTGAAGCTTGCCCCGGACAACACGGTAACCGCCATCGTGCCACACGCCGAAATGGGCCAGGGCGTGCATACGTCGCTGGCCATGATGCTGGCCGACGAGCTGGATGCCGACTGGAACCGGGTCACGATGATGGAAGCACCGGCGCATTCCGAATACGCGAACTATGCACTCGCGAAGGGCTACGCGCTGGGTGACACCGACGTGCCGGATTTTCTCGTGCCGACCATCGACGGCATGTTCCTCACCGCGACCAAAATGAAGGGCCTGCAGATCACCGGCGGCAGCATGTCGGTGGCGACGACCGGACAGTTCGCCATGCGCGTCGCCGGGGCCGCCGCCCGCGCAATGCTGCTGCAGGCTGCCGCCAACGCCTGGCAGGTCGACGCCGGCGAACTCACGGCGTCGAACAGCACGATCCGCCACGCCGGTAGCGGCCGGCAAGCCAGTTACGGTGAATTCGCCGCCGCTGCGGCCGCGCTGCCCGAGCCGGTCGTGCCCCGCCTGAAGGAGCCGGCGGAATTCACCGTCATGGGCACGTCACCACCGCGGCTGGACGCGCCCGGCAAGGTCGACGGCAGCGCCGTTTTCGGTATCGACGCGGTATTGCCCGACATGAAATACGCAACGGTGCGCGCGGCGCCGGTATTCGGTGCCCGTGTCGAATCGGTCGACGCCACGTCCGTGCAGGACATGCCGGGCGTGCGCCGCGTAGTCAACCTGGGAGACGCTGTCGGTCGTGGCCGACGGCTACTGGCAGGCCCGGCAGGCAATGGACCGGCTCGACGTGACGTTTTCGCAGAGCAGTAACGAGTCCGTGAACCAGCGCGACATTTTCGAACAGTTTGCCGCCAGCCTGGACGACGCGACCCGGGAGAATGCGTTCGAGATCGACGTCGAGTCCGGCGATGCGCCGGCCGCGCTGGAGTCTGCGCCGCACTTCATCGAGGCCGAGTACCGTGTGCCCTACCTGGCGCACGCAACCATGGAACCCATGAATCGCCTGGCGCACGTACATGATGGCCGCTGCGAATTGTGGCTCGGCACGCAGAATCCGCTCGGATTCGCCGGGGAGGTCGGCGATCCACTCGATATCGACGCCGACCGCGTAACCGTGCACAACCAGTACCTTGGCGGAGGCTTCGGTCGCCGCGCATTTCCCGATTTCGCGATCCAGGCCGCGCGCATTGCCGCGGAGTCGTCGTACCCGGTGAAGCTGATCTGGTCACGCGAGGAAGACATGCGGCACGATCACTACCGGCAGGCGGGTATCAGCCGGTTTCGCGCGGCGCTGGCGGACGACGGCTCGCCGCTCGCCTGGGAAAATCGCTATCTCGACAAGCACGACCCGGAAGAAGCACCCCATATCCCCTATGCCATTGCCAACCAGCTTATCCGCTACACCGACAGCGGCACCCATGTGCCGTGGGGATTCTGGCGCAGCGTCGATCATTCACTGCATGCGTTCTTCACGGAATCGTTTATCGACGAAATGGCCATTGCGGCCGGCCGCGATCCCTACCGCTACCGGCGCGAGCTGCTGCAGCATGACACCCGCTGCCGCGACGTACTCGACCTGGCGGCCGAAAAGGCCGACTGGGATGCATCATTGCCGGCCGGCCAGGGGCGCGGTATCGCGATCCAGCCGCTCGTTCGGCACGATCGTCGCGCAGGTCGTCGACATCGAAATTGTCGATGGCAAGCCGCGGGCCCGGCGAGTCGTCTGCGCGGTCGATGCGGGTTATTGCGTGCACCCCGACGGCATGCGCGCACAGATGGAAAGCGGCATCGCCTACGGGCTGACGGCTGCACTCTACGGCGAGATTTCCATCCGCGACGGCGCCGTCCAGCAAAGCAACTTTCACGACTACGAAATGCTGCGCATGAGCGAGGCGCCGGAGGTGGAAACACACATCATCAACAGCGGTGCCCGCATGGGCGGCGCCGGCGAACCGGGGACCCCCGCGATCGCGCCGGCACTGGCCGATGCAATCTTCGCCGCAACCGGGGTGCGTATACGCGAGCTGCCCATGAAACACCACGATTTGTCGCAGCCCGACCCCGAGTCCCGCGACGTTACCTGAGCGCCCGGATTGTTCATGAACGTTCTGCCGCGGTGGTTAGCGGAGGCGCGCCCCGGGGAGGAGGGCTTTTCAGGGCCGTGCGAGACAGGATGTCGAGCCCGGAGCGTACAGGGACGTACTTGCCGCGTCCCTGAAAAGCCCTCCTCCCCGGGGCCCACCTCCGCTTCCTGCCCCCTGCGAGTTCATGAACAATCCGGGCAAGCGGGGACGACGTGAACAGATTTGCCCGCCCGAGCCTCAGTCGCTGCGGCTGGTGACCTCCAGCAGGTGATAGCCGAACTGGGTTTTCACCGGCCCCTGCACGGTGTTGACCTCGGCGCTGAAGACGATGTCGTCAAACTCCTTCACCATCATGCCGGGACCGAATTCTCCCAGTTCGCCGCCCTGCTGGCCCGAAGGGCACGACGAATGCTGCTTTGCCAGGTCGGTAAAATCGGCGCCGCCATCGATTTCGTCCTTGAGATCACGACACTGCTGCTCTGTCTCCACCAGGATGTGGCGTGCGGTGGCCTTTGCCATGTGAGTGCTCCATTGCTGCCTGCAGACCGGGCGGCATTATCCGTGAATCGGCAACGGATTGCATGAACGCTCCGATCGCTGGCACCAGGGGTGCCGTGGCGGCATTGCCCCGGTAGTATCGGGGTTTGTCGCAAGCCCGAACCGGATTCCAGGCATGGTTGACACGATCGTGAACGCCGAAGAAGCACTGCGCAGGCTGGAGGAAGGCAATTCGCGCTACGCTGCACGTGCTCACGGCAACGAGGCGGCAGAGCCACCGCCGCGTGAGGAATTGCCACAGGAACAGAACCCGTTTGCCGTCATCCTCGGCTGCTCGGATGCGCGAGTCCCGGCCGAGTACATATTCGACCAGGGGCCGGGCGACCTGTTCGTCATCCGGGTCGCCGGCAATATCGTGGCGCCGTCGCAGCTCGGCAGTGTCGAGTTTGCGGCTGGACAATTCGGCACGCGGCTGGTCGTCGTGCTCGGTCATACACGCTGCGGTGCGGTCCAGGCCACGTTGCAGGCACTGCGGCAGCCGAAGACCGACATATCGCCGAACCTGCGCGCCATCGTTTCGTTCATCGGGCCCGCCGTGGAACCCTTGCTGAGCCCGGCCGGCGCCGCGGCGGCCGGGCCGGACGACGAAGAGCTCGTCAATCGCGCGGTCCGGGCCAACGTGGCGGCCTCCGTGGCGCGGGTCCGCGGAGAATCCGCGATCCTGCGCGAACTGATTTCCTCAAGCGGCCTGCGCGTCGTCGGTGCGGAATACTCGCTGCGCACCGGCCGCGTGACGTTTCTCGACCACGTCGCCGACGGTTGACGGCTCCGCCCCTGCATGAACGCACCGGATCAGCATCTCGTCTTCCTGGACGATCTCGGCAGCGCTACCCGCGAGCTGGTCGACCCGGGCGAGATCATGGAGGTCACATCGCGCCGGCTCGGCCGCTATCTCGGGGTTTCGCGGGCGGCCTACGCGGACGTTTGGGACGACAATGATACGTTCGTCATCCGCCATGATTACGTCGACGGGTGCGACAGTTCCGTCGGCACCTACCGCCTCGATCAGTTCGGGCCGAGGGCGGCCGGGGCGATGCGCGGCGGTGACACGCTGATCATCCGCGACGTCGACGCCGAACTTGCCCCCGGTGCCGGCAACGAGGCGTTCCGCGGTATCAGCGTCCAGGCGATTATCTGCTGCCCGCTCGTGAAATCCGGCCGGCTGCTGGCCATGATGGCCGTACACCAGGTCGAACCGCGCGACTGGCGCGATGACGAAGTCGCGCTGGTGAGCCGGGTCGCGGAGCGATCCTGGGCGACCATAGAACGCGAGCGACTGCAGGAGCAATTGCAGCAGGCCCTGAGACTGGAGACGGTCGGCCAGCTTGCCGGCGGTGTCGCCCACGATTTCAATAACCTGCTGACCGTCATCAATGCCACGGCGGAATTGCTGCTCGATCGCGTCGCAGTCGATGACGAGATGCGACACGATCTCGGCACTATTTTACGCGCCGGCGAGCAGGCGACATCGATGACTCGCCAGCTCCTGGCGCTGAGCCACCAGCAGGTCATGAACCCGGTTACCGTGGACCTCAACGCGGTCCTCAGCGACATGGAGCCGATGTTGCAGCGACTGGTCGGCGAGAATGTCACGGTCAGGCTGCGTCCCGCCGCGGATGCGGCAACCGTGCGCGTCGATCGCACCCAGATCGACCAGGTGCTGCTCAATCTCGGACTCAACAGCCGCGACGCGATGCCGGAAGGCGGCACGCTCGTCCTGGAGACGTCGAACGTGCAGCTCGATGCGTCGTCGGCCAGGCAGTACGAAAACCTCGAACCGGGTCCGCACGCGGTGATAACCGTCAGCGATACGGGCACCGGCATGGACGAGGCGACACAACGCCGGATTTTCGAGCCGTTTTTCACCACCAAGGGACCCGGCAAGGGGACGGGGCTCGGACTGCCGACAGTCCGGGGCATCGTGGAACAAAGCGGCGGCAGCCTGACCGTTAACAGCGAGCCGGGCAAGGGCACGACCGTCAGGATTTTCCTGCCGCGCATCGCCGGCGACAATGCGCGACCCGATGCGGATGTGCAACAGGCATTGCTCGGTAGCGAAACCGTCCTGGTCGTAGAGGATGAGCAGGAAATCCGCCAGGTGTCTCGCACCATGCTGGAACGCCGCGGCTACAACGTGCTGACCGCGGCCAGCGGCGAAGAGGCCGTATCCATCGTGGAGCAAGGCGAGAATCCGCCGGATCTCGTCCTGTGTGACGTCGTCATGCCCGGTATGAACGGTCCGGAAACGGTTCGACAGCTGCGCGCCATTCGCCCGGAAATCAACGTCCTGTACATGTCCGGATACGCCGCCGACCCTGATTGCGCGGCACGGCGTGGGCGAGGAACCGGACCACTTTCTCGCCAAGCCCTTTACACTCGCCGAACTGCAGCAGCGCCGTGCGCCGCGCGCTCGGGACACGCGGTTGGCCGGTTACGGACGCCCGGGGGCCCGGTTACCCGCGACGGATGACACCGGAAACGATTCGCGCCATAGTGACGCGCAACATCTACCCGGAAGGTGGCGCCATTAGCGGCCTCACCGGGGACAACAATTACCGATTGCAGGAAGACACCATGAACATATTGTTTGCCGCACTGGCAATGTTCGCACTGACTATTTTCGTGCAGCTGCGACTGGGTGCCGTACGCTTCAACGCAGTGCGCGAGGGCCGCGTGGATCCGAAGTTTTTCCGGACCTACGAAGGCTACGACGAACCAGAGGCACTGCGCGCATTCCCGGCATCTTGTCAACCTGTACGAGGCACCGACCCTGTTCTACGTAATCGTCGTGATTGCATTTGTCACGGGTCAGTCCGGGTTGTTGCCGGCAATCCTCGCCTGGGCCTACGTTGCGTTGCGCTGCGCACACAGCTATGTGCACCTGACGTCGAACACCGTACGCAGGCGCTTCCGCCTGTTCCTCGCCAGCCTCGTCATACTGGTCACATTGTGGTTTACCGTATTCGTCGGCATCCTGCTGACCGCGCCGGCACGATGAAGACGGAAGTAACAGCGCGGCTTGCCGTCCTGATCGATGCCGACAACGCGCAGCCCACGATCGTCGAGGGGCTGATGACGGAGATCGCAAAATACGGCACCGCGAGCGCCAAGCGCATCTACGGAGACTGGACACAGCCGGGCCTCAAGGGCTGGAAAGAGACGCTGCTCGAACACTCGATCCAGCCCATTCAGCAGTTCGGTTATACGCGGGGAAAGAATTCGACCGACAGCGCGATGATCATCGATGCGATGGATCTGCTGTACAGCGGCAACTTCGACGGCTTCTGTATCGTATCGAGCGACAGCGATTTTACCCGGCTGGCTGCCCGCATCCGGGAAGTCGGGTCTGATCGTCTACGGATTCGGCGAGCAAAAGACACCGGATGCGTTCAAGTCCGCCTGCGACAAGTTCATCCTCAGCGAAGTGTTGCGGGCCCACGACGATGCACCGCAGGCTATCAGCAAGAAGAGCGCCAGCGAACTCAAGCAGGATGCCAAGCTTATCGACCTCGTACGCAATGCCATCGACGCCTCGTCCGATGACGATGGCTGGGCCGATCTCGGACCCGTAGGCAGTAATATTGCCAAGCAGTCGCCGGAGTTCGATCCGCGTAACTACGGGTATCGCAAGCTGCGTGACCTGATCTCCGCCATCAAGTTATTCGAGATTCAGCAGAAAGCCGGGCCGGACGGCCAGGGCAAGCTGATCCAGGTACGGGACAGGCGTCCCGCCTGACACCAGCTACCTGCCGCCAATCCGGGCGCGCCGCAAACCAGGAAGACAGGATGAGCAACGACAAACTGAGACAGCTGCTGGCCGACCTGCAGGACGAACTCCGGGACGCCGATGTCGACGATGACACCCGCGATTCACTGCGCCGGCTGGACCACGAAATTCACGACCTCCTCGAGGCATCGAGAACGTCGCCGGACCCTGACGAGGTTTTCGAGCGCGCCCGCCTGCTCGAAGCACGCTTCGCGATACGCCATCCGACGGCGGAGCGCTTCATGCGTGAGGTCATCGACACCCTGGGCAAGATCGGCATCTGACGTTGCTGAAGTAGGGTCGTTTCCTCATACCGGTGATATCGCATTGCCGCATCCCGGATGCCGGAGCGAAGTTTCGTTCACGCATGCCGGCGCCAACGCGCGCCTGTGTAGAATGAGCCGACACCCGCCAGGTACAGGAGACGCCATATGACGGAACGCTATACGGTCGCGACGGCACAACGCCGCGCTACGGACTCGGACGACGGCCGTTACGGTGTATTGCTGACCCACGGCAGCATGGAACTTGGCTACTACGCACCGCGTGGTGAGGACCCGCAGCACCCGCACGACCAGGACGAGATCTACATCGTGCAGTCGGGCAGCGGCACATTCCTGCTCGGCGACGAACGCAGGCCGTTCGAAGCCGGGGAAGCACTGTTCGTCCCCGCCGGAGCCCGGCACCGCTTCGAGGAATTCAGCGACGACTTCGCAGCGTGGGTGGTCTTCTACGGTCCGACGGGCGGCGAGAAGGCCTGAGGCGAACGCCACACGCGCTCGTCGAAACGCGTCAACCCGGCCTCGCGAAATTTGGGCGGCGCGTTGTCCAGGTCATTGTGCACGCTGATGCACTCCAGGTCGGGCCAGTAACCCAGCACCTCATCGGCCGGCACGGAGTACGGCGGTCCCGCCGCACGGGACTGGTCGTACTCCAGCGTAATGACGAGTCGCAATGCTTCCGGTTTCAGCAATTGTTGCGTGTGCTCCACGTAGCGCCGGCGCAGTGCCGCCGGCATGGCCACGAGCGCGCCCCGATCATAAAGCGCGTCGCATGGCGGGATCACGACGTCGAAGTAATCGGCGCAACAGATTTCAACGGCGGGATTATCGCTCCGGCACCAGTGCAGCCCGTTCTCGACGGTTTCGCGATAAGCGAGTCCGTGCTCCTCGAAGAACGCCCTGACCGCGAGCGGCGACAGTTCGACCCCCGTGACCCTGGCGCCTTGCTTTGCCAGCCAGTAGAGGTCGTGCGACTTGCCGCACAAGGGTACGAGTACGCGAGCGCCGGCATCGAGCGCGGGCCAGTACGCCCGCAGGGAGGCATTGCCGCCCGGCTCGTGCCAGCCGATACGGCCTTCCTGCCATCGGTCGAGCCAGTCTTCGGGATCGTTGTGCGTCATGGTCAGCGCCGTTCCGGTCGCAGCGTTCGTGCGGCAGTTTACCTGCCGGTAATCGCCCAGTACCATCGTCCGTTGCCGCTCGGCTGCTGCTCGCCTGCCGCGCCGGCGGCACAGCCCGTCATTCATCGTCCACAGGAACCTTCATGCCGACAGCCGCCCGCATCGATGGCAAGGCCATGGCCGCCGAACTGACCGCCGAAATCCGCGAGCAGGCCGCAGCGCTGCAGCGGGAGCATGACATACAGCCTGGGCTCGCTGTCGTCATCGTCGGCGACGATCCGGCCAGCCACGTCTACGTGCGCAACAAGAAACGCACGGCGGAGAGTTGCGGCTTCCACTCGGTGCAGCACGACCTCGACGCGGCCACGCCGCAGGACGAGCTGCTCGATCTCATTGCCCGGCTGAACCACGACCCGAAAGTTCACGGGATTCTCGTGCAGCTGCCGCTGCCGGATCAGCTGGACGAACAGCGGGTCACTCAATCCATACTGCCCGGCAAGGATGTCGACGGCTTTCACTTCGAGAATATCGGGCGGCTTACTGCGGGCGACGTGGATAATGCGTTCGTGCCCTGCACGCCGGCAGGCTGCATGCGGATGATCGAGCGACAGATCGGCACGGACCTGTCGGGTATGAATGCCGTGGTCATCGGGCGGTCGAATATCGTCGGGAAACCGATGGCTTCGCTGCTGCTCCGGGCCAACGCCACCGTCACGATCTGCCACAGCCGCACGCGCGACCTGCCGGTCGCGGCACGCGGCGCGGACATCCTCGTCGCGGCCGTCGGGCGGCCCGAGATGGTGCGCGGCGACTGGATCAAGCCGGGGGCGATCGTCATCGACGTCGGCATTAACCGGGTCGAGAGCGACGACGGCGGACACCGGCTGACGGGCGATGTCGCCTACGAGGAGGCCTCAGGCACGGCGGCGGCCATTTCGCCAGTGCCCGGCGGCGTCGGCCCGATGACCATCGCGATGCTGATGGCCAACACCCTGAAGGCTGCGCGCGCGGCCGCGCCGCGTTGACTGGCGGCACGGCGACAGTTGCCGCGCCGGCCGCCGTCAAAAGCTCTGCTTCGATTCAAGCAGTATCTGCACGTCGTCGATGGACGGGTCGCCGTCCAGCGGAAACGCCAGGTCGACGTGAATGACATCCCGTCCGCTGGCCCGGGTCGGTGCCAGCCGCAACCCGATGCCGACATCCCGCAGCCAGCCGAGCGGTCGCCCGCCCACCGGATTGTCGCCCCAGGTGCGACCCACATCGGCAAAGACTGCGCCGCCGACCCGGGCCAGCCTGAACGGGTACCAGTCGGTGAAATAGCGGTACTCAATCGTATACAGGAACCGCTGTTCGCCGATTTGGTAGCGCAGCGGATAGCCACGCAGACCGTTGTCGCCGCCGAGTTGCAGCCGGCTTTCCAGCGCGAGGTCGCGCCCCAGCTGCCGGCCAGAGTCATGAAGAACAGGCTCTTGTCCGAGATCTGGTGATAATAGCGGCTGTCGACGTGCCATAACGCGTCGACGAGACTGCCCTGCTCGACGCGCCCGGACAGGGTCGTGCGCAGCAACAGAGCGGTTTCCTCGATCGAGCCAAAGCCGGTACTGGCTGCAACGTCGAATATCGCCGCGTTCCGGTCCGAGCCCAGGGACTCGCTGGCATAGCCGATGCGCGCCGCGATGCGCGTGCCCATGTAGAAGTCCTCGGTGCGGTCGATCTGGTCCCGGTTGCTGGTGGTCTGGTACCGGTCCTCAAGCAACTCGAATTCCAGGTACGGATAAAACAGCTCGCGATCCGCCGGCAGCCGCTGTGGCAGTAGCCGCTCGGCGGTCTCCGTAAAGCGGCGGTCGTCGAGCGCCAGCCCGACCGTGTAGCGTTTCACCCAGCCCGCGCGCAGGCCGTCGGACCAGCCGCCGTACAGGTCGGCCGTGCGGCGGCGCTGCCGATACTCCGCGACCTCGTCGCCGAGTTCGTAGAGCTGCGTTTCCTCGTCGATATCACCCCAGCGGAGACCGCCCGACCAGCGCGCATCGAGCGCATAAAACGGTCGCTCGAGATACAGGAACCGGCGAGCGCCGTCCGAATTGTCCTCCAGCCGCGTGTACAGCGATACCCAGCTGTCACCGAGGTTCCTGTCGCCGTACTCGATGCCGAGCGACTCCCGGTCCACGTCGTCGGTCCACGACATCCGGACTCGGGTGCCGAGACCGAGCAGATTCTGTTCGGACAGCGATACCCTGGCGCGGTTTTCGCCGCCCGACCGGGATATCGAGAATCCCGGCATCAGCGTCCACAGGTCCCTGGTCGTAACCCGCAAATCGACGACGCCCTCCTCGTAGCGCATCGCCCTGATGCTGGCGTCGTAGAGATAATTGTTTTCGCGCAGGAGACGTTCCGACTCGTTCACCAGCCGTTGCCGGTAGCGGTCGCCGCTGGCTATCAGGAGCTGCTGGCGCAACACGCGCTCGCGCGTCACCATGTGCCAGCGGTTCGCCAGCCGGTAGAGGGCCTTGTCCTCCTCCGGCATTGACGTGTCGAAGACATTCTGGCGATCGAACACGATACGACCGATGACGGCACCGTCGGCTTCCAGCTGCGCGCCCAGCGGAATCGCGCTCGCATCCCCGGTCGCCGCTTCCCCGGCCGGCAACGTGCCCGGCGCCAGCAGCCACGCGCAAACCAGCAGGCCGCGGGCGCGCCCGCGGCACCGCGGCGCGGGCGACAGGGACGCGGTACGGTCAGTCAAGGCGCCGTATACCTGCCCGGAGCCGGCCGCCGCGCGCCCGGGACGCCACGGACGGCTGCGCATCCACGCAGGACGTCGATCGGACGTTAGAATGGCGGCAGGCGACATCGTACATACTAGGGAGGTCCCCGCGTTGCAGCACATAGGCGACGAATTTCGCACCATCTGGCTGAGCCAGGATGATCCCGCTATCGTACAGATCATCGACCAGCGGCGCCTGCCGCACGAGTACCGGGTCGTCGATCTCGCGAACTGGCGGGACGGCCTGCGCGCCATCGCGGACATGCAGGTCCGCGGGGCGCCGCTGATCGGCGGCACGGCCGCCTGGAGTCTGTATCTCGCGGCGCTCGAGAGCCGCGGCCAGGCCTCGCAGCACGACGACCTGCGCGCGGCGGCAAAGGCGCTGGCGGCCTCGCGTCCGACAGCAGTCAACCTGCGCTGGGCGCTGGATCGTGTCCTGCGGGCGGTGCGGCAGGCCCCGGCGGGCACCGACCTCGTCGCGCTGGTGCGACACGAGGCACAGGCGATTTGCGACGAGGACGTGGAGATCTCGCTGGGTATCGGTCGCCACGGGCTGCCGCTGCTCGAGGAAATCGCGCACCGCAAGGGCAGCGGACCTGTCAACGTGCTGACCCATTGCAACGCCGGGTCGCTGGCAACCATCAACTGGGGTACCGCGACGGCGCCCGTCTACCTGGCTCACCGCAACGGCATGGAGGTGCATGTCTGGGTCGACGAGACGCGGCCCCGCAACCAGGGCTCCCAGCTCACGGCGTGGGAGCTCGCGCAGTTCGGCGTGCCGCATACGCTGATCGTCGACAACGCCGGCGGCCACCTGATGCAACACGGCATGGTAGACATTTGCATCACCGGCACCGACCGCACGACGCGCAGCGGCGACGTTGCCAACAAGATCGGCACCTACCTGAAGGCGCTGGCTGCACGCGACAACGGCGTACCTTTTTACGTTGCACTGCCGTCAACCACGATCGACTGGGAAATAGCCGACGGCCTCCGCGACATACCGATCGAGGAACGCGACCCGGGCGAAGTGGCCCGGGTGTGGGGACGCTGCGGCGACTCGCTGCAGGAGGTCGTGACCGTGGCCGATGGCACGCCCATCAGCAACTACGCCTTCGACGTTACGCCTGCGCGGCTCGTGACCGGGCTCATCACCGAGCACGGCGTGTGCGAGGCATCCGCGGAAGGACTGGCACGCCTGTTTCCGGACCGGTCCCGGCAAGCCTCGTGATCGATGAAGGCTATATCAAGTTCGAGCTGGACTGGGTCGAGGGCCCGCCACCGGACAGCGCAGCGATAGCCGAGCTGCGTCGCTGGCGCCGGCCGCTGTACGAGGCCGGCCTGATCGGGCATTACGACGACCTCGGCATCGGCTTCGGCAACCTGAGCGTGCGCAGCCGGGGCGAGGGGCATTTCGTGATCAGCGGAACGCAGACCGGGCACCTCGCCGACCCGGACGAACGCCACTATGCGCTGGTCACCGACTATGACATCGATGCCAACCGCGTCACCTGCCGCGGCCGAACCCGGGCCTCCTCCGAGTCGATGACCCACGCCGCGCTGTACGAATTGAGCCCGGCGATCAATGCCGTAGCGCACGTGCACAGCCTGTCGCTCTGGCGACGCCTGCGGGACGTGCTGCCAACCACCGCAGCCGACATCGCCTACGGCACACCGCAAATGGCGCGCGAATTCCGGCGACTTTTCGAGGAAACCGACTTCGGCCGCGACGGCATCGCCGTCATGGCCGGGCACGAAGAGGGGATCGTCGCCACCGGCGGGGACCTGCGGCAGGCGGCCCGGCGTATACTCGATCTGCCCGAACGGGGATGACACCGGACTACGGGAGGATGAAACAATGACCGGTCGGATCATGTTAACCGTTGCCATGCTGCTGGCTTCCGGGTTTGCGCACGGACAGGCGAACGGCGTCGAAATCAGCGAATGGCTGGTTCCATGGGAGAATTCACGACCGCGGGATCCGTATGTCGACGATGACGGCCTTGTCTGGTTCGTCGGCCAGCGCGGCCACTACGTCGCAAACCTGCAACCGGAAACCGGCGAGTTCAGCCGCTACGACCTGGCCGACGGCGCCGGCCCGCACAACCTGGTCGTCGACGACGACGGCACCGTCTGGTACGCAGGCAACCTGGATCGCCATATCGGCCGCCTGGACCCGGCGACCGGACGTATCGAGCGGATCGGGATGCCCAACGACGACGCCCGCGATCCGCATACCCTGGTGTTCGATGCGGCGGGCGATATCTGGTTCACGGTGCAGCAGGGCAACTTCGTAGGCAAGCTGACGGTCCGGACCGGTGACGTCGAGCTCATCGAGGTACCCACTGACAAGGCGCGCCCTTACGGCATCGTCATCAACTCGCGCGGCGAGCCCTGGGTTGCCGCGTTCGGAACCAACAAGTTACTGCGCATCGACCCCGACGCGATGACGCTGGAGGAGATCGAGCTGCCGAACGAGGACGCGCGACCGCGCCGCCTTGTAGTAACGTCAGACGACCGGGTCTGGTGGGGCGACTACGCGCGCGGCTTCCTCGGCCGCCTCGACCCGGCCAGCGGGGCAATCACGGAATGGCCCATGCCGGCCGGTGACGACAGCCGACCCTACGGCATGGCGGTCGACCGAGACGATGTCATCTGGCTCGTGGAGACCGGCGTATCGCCCAACCGCTTCGTCGGTTTCGACCCGGCGGACGAAACATTCTTTTCCGGCACGGATATTCCGAGTGGCGGCGGCACCGTGAGGCACATGGACTACCACGAGCCGCTGGGGGAGGTCTGGTTCGGTACCGACACCAACTATGTCGGCCGGGCCACGGTGCACGGCGCCGACTGAGCCGTGCACGAGCGCCTGCCAGCCTGCCTGGCGGCAGCCCTGGCCGGGCTGCCATGCACGACCACTATTCGGCGCTGGGCGACTACATTTACCTCCGCGAGTTACAGATCGGCCCGTGCCGCGACGGTGCTGCAGGCGGCCAGCGCAAGCGGCCGAGCGCCGCGCCGCAGACCGTTACCCCGGGTGATCGCGCGTAACCAGAAATGGCACGGACGCGACGGCGAAGGTGGGTCCCGGGACGCGCCTTCGCCAACCACCGCAGCCAAGCGTCCATGACTCACCCGGACTGCGAGTCAGCCAGCACCGGCTCCAGGCGAAACCGGTAGGTCCGGCACGTGCGCCCGGTGGCGAGTATCTCGTCGGGCTGCAGCGGCTCGAAGCTCGACTCGCGGATCGCGCGCAGCGCGGGCCGCTCGAAGATCCGGTGCGACGCGTCCCGTACCCGGGCGCTGCGGATGCGTCCCAGCTTGTCGATCCGGAAACAGACGGTCGCTTCGCCCTCGATGCGGTCGCGTCGCGCGATACGCGGATAGGACGGAAATGCCGTCGTGGCCGGTGTCCGGTCCGTGGATGAGTCACTGAAATGCCGGGTCCGTGTCGTGACCTCGTCGTCGGCTGTCGCGACCGGCGGCGGCGGCGCGAGTGCCAGGCCGGCCGCCAGCCACAGCACGTGGATTAACGACCTACTGGTCAGCATCCTCGTCATCCGTGCCGTCACTGGCGTCGCGGTCGTCGACGATCACCTCCGGCGATACCGGGTGCACGGCATCCATGTACATGGCGCGCGCCACTTTCAGCGTGTGTGCGCCGGGACGCAGTGCCTCGCCGCGCTCGAGATCGCGTTCCGCCTTGTCGTACTGCTGCGTCTGGATATAGATGACGGCTCGGTTGTTGTACGCACGCCAGTTCTCGTCGTTGCGCGCCAGGAGAAGATCGCAGTAACGCATTGCCTCGCCGAACTTTTCAAGCAGGATGTAGCCGGCACAGAGATTGGACAGCGCGGCCTCTTCCTCGCGGGCGCTGCCCGCGACCTTCAGGCCCTGCAGAGTGAGGCGAACGCCGTCCTCGGCCCGTCCGGCCAGGAGTGCATCGGCACCGTCCTGCAGCGCCGGGTTGGTGGGCCCGATGACCGTTTTCGGTCCGGTCTCGCTCTGCATGCGCTGGGCGCCCTGTGCCCAGCACTGCGGCACGAGAAGAACCGCGAGTACGATGGCAAGGATTGTCCGCATGACGGTACTCCCGGCAGATGCCTTCAATCGTAGACCACGCGACGACGCCCGGCGAAAGCGCGGCCGGCGGTGCGCCCCGGGCGTCGGCCGCCGCGGTTTCGCGGATCGCCTGGACGGCGATGGAGAGGAGTTGGACAAGGATTGCGGGCGAAGATTCCGGTGCCCGGCAGGCGGCGGGGCATTCAGCCGCGAATGTACTGTCCCAGCTGCTCAATTTCCTCCCGCTGGTCGGCGATGATGGCCTTGACCAGGTCGCCGATGGAAATCAGCCCGGAGACGGCGTCGCCGTCAACCACCGGCAGGTGGCGGATGCGCTTGTCGGTCATCAATTCCATGCATTGCTGAATGTTCGTATTGCTGTCGACGGTAACGACGTTGCGCGTCATGATCTCGCTCACCGACGTGTCCTCGGAGGCACGACCCTTGAGGATTACCTTGCGAGCGTAGTCGCGCTCGGTGATCATGCCGGCGAGTTTCGAGTCCTCGAACACCACCAGGGCGCCGATCGACTGCTCCTCCATCATCCGGATAGCGTCCAGCACCGTTGCGTCCGGCGCAATCGACAGTACCTCGTGACCCTTGCTTTCGAGCAGGTGTTTGACCAGCTTCATGGACATCTCCCCGGCGTGGCTCCGGCTCGCGGCGCGGCAGCGGCACGGTGAAGTCGCCGGTTGCGCGGCACCTGTCCGGTTGGTATGGGGAGAGTATACGACGGTCGAGTGCCACGGAAAAACCGCTCAGCTCCGGCGGTCGAGGTCACTGTGCTTTCCAGGCAAGCGGCAACCGGGTTAGATTGTCCGGTCAGTTGCTGTTTCCCGGGAGATTTGCCGTTGAATGACGTCGCTTCGCAGGCACTGCCATTCGAACAAGTGGACACACGTCGCCTGCGGGCCGGCGAAATTGACGATGCCCGGCTGCAGGCGCAGCTGCGGCGCGCCGCCTCCGGCAAGGCGTTTCTTGCACTGGAACATGTCTTTGATCCATCGCTGCGGCGGGCACTTACCGATTGCCGGCGCGGGTTTTTCGAATTGCCCGACGACGACCCGCGCAAACAGGCGATCTGCGTGACCGGGCGCCGTGTCAAGCACGGCTGGATGCCGCTCTACGGCGAACCCTCCTACCAGCCCGGCACGGTGGCGCACGTCGAGTCGTTCGACTGCGGCCGCGCGCGGCGCGGCAGCGACGATCCGGACCACACGAGCATCTGGCCCGACCTGCCCGGCTTTCAGCCGGTGGTGCGACAGGCGTGGGACGCGCTGTCCGGCTGCGGCTTCGCGCTGCTGGAGGCGCTGGCGCTCACCGCCGGCATTGAACGCCGCTATTTCGCGGACCGGTGCGGCTCGCAGGATCTCAGTACGATGCGGCTGTTGCATTATCCGGGGGTACCTGCTGCAACCCGGGCACCGGCACACGGCCGCGACGTCGGCATCGCGGCCCACACCGATTTCGAGTGTATTACGCTGTTGTGCCAGAGTTCGGCGGGTCTCGAGCTGCGGGGCGCCGACGGCCGCTGGTACGACGCGCCGGCCGCCGAAGACTGCGCCGTCGTGCTGTTCGGTGACATGCTGGAGCGCTGGACCAACGGCACGTACCGGGCCACCGGTCATCGCGTTCGCCTGACGAGCGAACCGCGCTTCAGTACCGTGCTGTTCTTCGCCGTTGACGACGATGTTTCGGTGGCGCCACTGGCTCCGTTCCAGCACGCCGGCAATCCGCCTCGCTACGCGCCGGTCACGCAGCGGCAGCACAGCCACCAGGCACTGGCGCGCGCCGAACGTTATCGCGACGAAGCGGTGCGCGCATAGTCGGCCAGCCGGCGATCGAGTTCCTGCCGGTTCAGCCAGCGCCCCTGCAGGACGACACCGTGGATGCGCCGGGTATTGGCGATATCCTCGAGCGGATTGTCGTTCACCAATACGAGATCCGCGATCGATCCCGTCGCGACGGTGCCTGCCCTCATCCTCATCGCCAAACCAGCGTGCCGCATTTACCGTACCGGTCCGCAATGCCTCGAAGGGGTCAGCCCGGACGCGACCAGCAATGACAACTCGCGATGCAGGGAAAAGCCCGGAACGTTGAATATCTGCGGCGCATCGGAGCCGAGCAACAGCGGGCCGCCACAGTCGTGCAGTGCCCTGATCAGCTGCCGACGCAGCTCGATGGCCCGATCGGCGACGGCGCGCTCGAAGCCTTCGTCCGAAACCGCTTCGCGTTTGAACGCCATCCACTGTTCGATCGTCGCGGCGGGCATGTAGTGCATCTCCGGCCAGGCCGCCATCTCGTCCGCAGACGCACGGCCGGCCACATTCTCGAACAGCGTTTGCGTCGGAACATTGCCGACGCCGGCGGCACAGGTCGATGCGGCGATGCCGGCGATGCGATCGGCTTCGGCCACGCCCGCAAGTCGTACGCCGAAGAAGCCGCCGAAGCCGCCACTGGGATCGACGCTGGTCGGCATGAGCTGCTGCATGTAACCATCAAGGTGATCGATGGTGGACATGCCGGACTCGAGCGCGAGCAGCACACCGACGTCGGCCGGCACGTGGCCCGCGAAGCGTATGCCGAGTTCGCTGGCCTCCCCGGCCATGGCGACAAACTCCGCGCGCGTCAGCCCCGGATGAATCTTCAGGAAATCGTAGCCGGCCGCACGCTGCGCCCGGACCATGGACACGGCAGCGCGGGCGCCATTTACGCTGTTGCCGTTGAACGAGGGTCCCGAGGTGACGAGCCGCGGACCGAATGCCGAGCCCTCGGCCAGCGCGGCGCGCAAGGCAAGATGGTCGGGGCGCCCCAGCATGCCGCGAACCCGGGTCACGCCCATTGCCGCGAACAATGTCAGTACCCGCTGCAGGTTGTCCGAATCGGCCGGCGGCACGTGACCGTGCATTTCGGCCAGGCCCGGCATCAGGTAGCGGTCGGTGCCGTCGACTATCGTCGCATCCACGGCCACCGGCGTTTCGGTCACCGGGCCAATGGCGGCGATGCGATCGCCACGAACGATGACGGTGCGTGCCGGCAGCACGTCGTCGTCCGTCATCGTCACCACATTGACATTGACGAATGCCAGCTCGCCGGCACCCGCCGTCGTCCAGACCAGTGCGAACAACGCGAGTATTGCGAGTCCCGGGCAATACCGGTTCATTGATCGTTCCCTCCAGGCGCTCGCGACTGCATGGCCGCCGGCGTCAAATGATCTCTCGCAGCGTGTCCCGGCTGATGTTGGCGCCGCAAATGATCACGACGACGTTCTTGCCGCGAAGGTCCGCGCTGCGCTTGCGAAGTGCGGCCAACGCGACGCCGGCGGCCCCTTCGAGCAACATGTGGTGCGTGTCGATGTAGTCACGCATCGCGGCGGCGATCTGTTCCTCCGTAACCAGCACGAAGTCGTTGACCAGTTCGGCACAGAGATCGAACGTGATGGCGCCCGGTTCGATGCCGCCCGCGGTTCCGTCGGACAGGGTCGGCGCGCTGGCCAGGTCGAGCAGTTTGCCGCTGTTCACGGACTCGGCCATGACCGCGGAAGCGGCAGGCTGGCAGCCGAAAATCTCGAGGCCGGGGTGCGCCGAGCGCAGGAACGCCCCGACACCGCCGATCAGCCCGCCACCCCCGACCGCCACGAACAGCGCCTCGATCGTGTTGAGCTGCCGCGCTATCTCCACGCCACAGGAACCCTGGCCCGCGATCACGTCGGGATCGTTGTACGGCGACAGGTAGTGCATGCCGTGCTCGCTTGCATACGCCCGGGCATGCGTTTCGGTCTGCAGCCCGTCGGTGCCGTGAAAACGCACCTCGGCGCCGGCCCGGCGGATCGCCTCGACCTTGGTCGACGACGACTGCTCCGGCACGAACACGACGCCCTGCACGCCCAGCCGCGCCATCGCCCAGGCGACAGCGGCGCCATGCGTTGCCGCTCGAGGCGGCAACGGCACCTTGCGCGCGCTCGTCGGGGCGCATCGACAGCAGCTTGTTGAACGCGCCGCGCAGCTTGAAAGAGCCGGTGATCTGCAGATTCTCGAGTTTGAGCCAGACATTGGCGCCCGTCTGCTCGCTGAAATACGGCGAATGTTCGAGCGGTGTCTCGCGTATATACGGTGCAATCCGGTTCGCGGCGAGTACCGCGTTGGCCGGCAGTCGGGTTCTGTCCATGGGCATACTGTAGCGCACGCCGCGCACCGACTGTATCGGACGCGAACGAGGTCTCTCCTTAAACGTCAGTTCTGGATGGTGTAGCTGAGGTCGACACCGGCCGCGCTGCGGCCGGACGTGGCCTTGATACCGAAATTCCTGGCCAGGTCGTAGCGGACGCTGATGACGTTCTCGTTGTCGAACAGGCCGATACCGTAACTGGCATACAGCTTCGGCGCGATATAGGTTCCCACGTCCACGGCGCCGACGCCCTGCTCGTAGTTGAAATCGCTGCCGGTCGCCAGCAGCGTCAGCGCGCGGTCTTCACTGGTGGCCGGTGTCGTGTAGACGTCGATCTGCGGACGCGCCGCGGTGCCGCTCACCAGCACGCCGGCGCGACGTACCTGCGAATTGCCGAAGATCTCGCGTTCCGCGCGGATTCGCAGTTCCGGATTGTCGGCTGGTATGCCCGGGTAGCGTATAACGCCCTCGGTAATCTCGAGCAGCTGCCCGTAGGCCTGGAACTTGCCGGTGACGGCGAAGCTCCCGTCCGCGCGCGGCATCGGCGGGCCGTGCCAGGAAAACGCGGTGCGACCCGCCACCCGGGCCTGTGCGAGGTCGAGATCGACGACGACGTTGTCGCCGAGTACCACCTCGACGTTGCCGGAGTAGTCGAGTCCCGATCCGCCGTTACCGGCCTGCTCCACGGGCGTGGCCTCCGTCCCGACGTATTCCACATCCGGACTTTCGCTGACACCGCCGTCCACCAGGTTGACCGACGACAGCCTGGCCGCCGGCACGGCGATGCGACCGTCGATTCGAACCTCGCCGCCGGCGAGCGCGAGACGCAGGTCGGGATCGACTGTCACGCCGAGATCCACCAGGTCGACCAGCACCAGGTCGTCGCCGCTGAGCGCCAGTTCGAGCCCGGCCGGGCCGCCCTCTTCGTACCAGGCGCTGCTGGTCAGCCGACCGTGCCCGGCGCCCGTGCGAAAGGTGGACTCGAGCTCGATGCGGCTGCCCTGGAAATCGCCGTCCATCTGCAGCTCGTCCAGCTGAATCCCGAGCGGGTCGTAAGCCAGCAGGCCATCGCGCAGGCTGATGCCACCGGACAGCTCCGGTGCCGCCAGCCGCCCCGCGACCCGGATATCCGCATTGAAGCTGCCCGCCGCGTCATCGATCAGCGGCACCAGTCGCGCCGCAACCCCGATATTGCGCACATTGGCGGTGAGGTGGCCTTCCACGGGACTCTCTGCACCGCGCCCGATATCGAGTACATCGAAGCGGCCGGCGATCTCCGCGGCATCGGAGAACGGCAGCCGGATCTCGCCGGACAGCAGGCGGCCCGTCGCCAGGTTGAATTCCGCGAATCCCTGGCGAGTCCGTAGCGTGAGCCGCTCGTCGAACGGGTTTCTTATCGTGCCGGGACTCACGTCGATGCGACCTGAACCGTACATGCGGCCGGCCTCGTCAGCGGCCAGCCGCAGTTCGCCATCCAGGGTCTGGGTAAATTCGAGGTCGGTCCCGCTCGCGAGGCGCACCAGCGACAAGGGCAGCGCCTCCAGCTCGGCCGCGGCGAATACACCGCTGTCGCGGGTCCAGTTGCCCTCGACGCACAGCGAACCGCCGCCGGCGTTGTCGAGGCACGCGCGTCCCAGGCTCGCGCGAGTTGCCTGCACGGACAACGGCACGGTGCCGCGCAACGCTGCCGACAGCTCTCCCGCGCGTTCTGCGCCGAGCTTAAGCAGCGTGCCCTCCCAGCTTGCCTCGGTGGCGTCACGCCAGTCGCTCGCGCTGCCCGCCAGGGCGACGTCGAACTGCCCGTCCGGGCCGCTTGCCGACGCGTTCAGGCGATGCTCTGCCGGGCTGCCGCGCAGCGCCACGCTGACGGCGTCCAGCCGTGTGTCGCCACGCGACAATTCGTCGGCCTGCACCGCCAGGTCGAACGGTGCGCCGGCCCGGGATTCGTTGGTGAGCTGAAGGCGGGCAACATGCCATCGTTCCCAGCCCGCCTCTTCCGCGACGAGTTCCACATCGATAAGCGGCAACGGCTCGCCCGCGCGCACGCGGCCGCTGGCACTGATGCGGCCACTCATACCCGGCACGGCGTCCGACAGGGCATCGAGGTTTAGCGAGAAAACGATTCCTTCGGGATCCTGCCACGAACCGTTCGCGCGCAGGGTCGATGCAGCCGGCTGCGACCCGCAACTCGTCGATGCGCAGCGCACGGCCGTCGATGTGCAGCGCGCCGCTCGCCTCAATGGCCCGACCGCGTACCTCCCCCGTGAGTTCCGGAATACGCGCCTCGACCTGCAGCGGCGCCTGCCGGCCGCTCGCGATGACACGGCCGCTCAGGCTGCCGGGCCAGTCGGGTAGCAACGGCGCGAGCTGCAGGCCTTTGGTTGCGAGCTCCGCGCGCCATTCGCCGCGTTCGCGCCACTCCAGTGCGACCTTGCCCGTGACGGTTCCGCCCAGCACGGCGCTATCGTTGATTTGCAGGCGCGCGCCGCCCAGGTCGCCGCTGCCTTCCAGCGTAAAGCGGCCCGCCGGCAGGTCCGGTGCACTCAGCGCAACATCGCCGTCGACGTGCCAGTTATCCGGTGCCCCGCGCACGGTCAGTGTCGCGCTGCGGCTGCCGATTGACGCGGGCGCCGGCGCCAATGGCCATTGCAGGTCGTTCCAGCGCAGGTTGCCGTCGACGATCCCCGCATCGAGATCGACGATGCCGGTACCGCGCAGCGTGGCCTCGCCGTCCTCCTGCGCCAGGCGCAGCTCGGCAACCTCGATGCGCGTACCGTCGAGCGAGGCTTCCAGCCGACCGGCAACGACCCGCTCCGCCGGCCAGTCGGCGATCCAGCGCGACGGATCGAGGCGGCCGATATCGGCACTGATCTCTGCGGCGAAGCCGTCGGTCCAGCTCAGGCGCCCGCTCGCGGCGAGTGCCAGGTCGGGGATTCGGCCGACAGCGCGCGAATCCTGATGGCGCCCGTGCCGCCGGCCGCGCTCGCTGCAATGTCCGCGGGCGCGGCCATGCCCGTGTCGAGTCGCGCCCCGGCCTCCACCGTGTAGTCGTCCGGGCGTCCCTGGATCGTCGCCTGCAGGTTGGTGGCCGTGAGTGCCGGCTCCCGTGCATCGAATGGCCAGGCAATCTCCTCCGCTGCGACGGTGACGGCAACGCGTGGCTCGTCCAGCGGCGCGGCCACGTGTCCGTCGACACGCAGCCCGTGTGTCGGACTGTGAAGGTCGACTTCCACGTCGGACAGGTTGCCGCCGAGTGCCAGGACAACGTCGACATGGCTTTGGCGCGCTGCTTCACCCAGCGGCAGGCGTGCATCGGCGGCAAGATCCAGGTCATAAGGCGGTGCGAGTCGCAGTGCGCCACGCATGTCGAGGGTCGCATCGAACGCGGTAACGTGCAGTCGATCGACCTGCAGTGAATCGAACAAAGAAGCATCCAGCGACAGCGAGTCGATAGCCAGGGGGTCAGGCGAGCCGGCCGTTGCGACGAGGACATCGCGCATGATCAGGCCCGTTACGTTGACGATGACCGGCATGCGCAGCGCGGCCAGCACGTCACGCACTGCTACCGGCTCGCCGGTTGCGGGAGCGCCCGCGGCGGGCGCCGGCAAGCGGATCCTGGCACCGTCGACGGTGACATCCTCGAGACTGACCGCCAGCGGCAGCACGTCCGGGTTCAGGCGCAAGGCCAGGCGGTCAACGGCAATTTCGGTGCCCGCATCGCGCCAGGCGACGTTGGCCAGCCGCAGGCCGCCGCGCAACGTGCCATCGACTTCAGCAACGCGGAGCCTGCCCCCGCTCGCCGCCGCGGCGCGCGCCAAGACCCAGGCGGCACCCGATTCGGTGCGCAGGACCCAGTAACCGGCCAGGAGCGCCGCAGCCAACAACGCGACGACCAGCGGCACCAGGATTCGAAGCAGACGGACTACCATAGCAATGGTGACCCCACGGTGAAATGCACGCGCAGCGGCCTGCCCTCGATGTCCAGTCCGCGCGCGAGATCCAGCCGAATGGCGCCCGCGACTGTGTACCAGCGCAGACCGAAGCCGGCCCGACGCCCTGCGCGCAGGTCGACGCTCGTCCCGAGTCGTTGAATGCGTTGCCGATATCCGCGAACGCGGCAACCGACCATTTGTCGCTCAGCTGGAATTCGACTTCGGCGCTCGCAGTGACGATATTGTTGGAGCCGATATCGTTGTTGCTGAGCTCCTCGAAAGGGTAGCCGCGCACGCTGCTGCTGCCGCCCGCCTGGAACCGCGACAAGGCATCCGGGAAGGCCCTGGTCACCGACAGCGAAAAACGGGTCGCCGGTCGACGTGCGGCGCGTGAGCTCCTGCACGTCGGCGTTCGAATACCCGACTTCGCCTCGCAGCAGGAGTTCGGAAACCAGTCGCTCGAACAGGTAGCCGCGGCGCGTTGATATATACGCCTGGGTGTAGTCCCTGCCCGAGCCCCAGGCCTCGTTTGCGGTGAACAGCCAGGCGCGTTCGCGGTGACCGTGCGTCGCGAAGCCGCTGCCGCTCAAGGCGGGCCAGTCCCACTCGATTCCGAAGGCGATCGAGGTGACCGTGTCGGAGAACAGGCGACTGAACGCCGGGTCGTTTGCCACCGCCTGCACCTCGGGCGCCGCATCGTCGCCGGGCGAGTAGACGAACGACTCCCGGATCAGCTCAGTGTAAATCGTCTCGAGTACCTGCTCGAAGCCGCGATCACGATCGCGCACATGCAGGCGCCCGAAGCGGGCCCGCAGATTATCCACCTGGCCGGTCGCGAGCTTGATGAATCCCTCGTCCTGCTGCTGGCGTTTGAATTCCAGGTCCTGGTTTTCGGAGCGCAGGTTTGCGCTCGCCACCCAGAACTGGCGTTTGGCCGATCGGCGTGGAATCCGGTAGTCGGTCCGCACGGAGAATTCGTCGTCGATCTCCCGGTAGCCGGTGCCGACATCCATGCGGTCGCCGCGCGGCGACAACCGATGTCGACTCCAGAGTCCCTGCAACCGTATGCCCGTGTCGGTGCCGATACCCACGGTACCCTGGTACGTATCGCGATAATCGGAGGACAGCCGTGCATGCAGGTCGACCACGGGCGGCGTCCTCGCAGCCGGCGCTCCTCGCGCACCTCGATATCGGTGAAGAACCGCGCGCCAGAGGTCGAGCCGGAACTGCTCGAGAAGTTCGGCACTGTAAGGCTCTCCCGGTTCGAAGCGCGGCACGTTCTCGAGCACCCACGGTCGCAGCACGTCCTGCTCGTAGGTCACGGTGCCGAACCGGGCCTGCGATCCCGTATCGAGAACGAGTTCGAGGCGCGCACTGTTCTCCGCGCGGTCAATCGCAATCGACTGCCGGCTGAATTGCGCTTGCAGGTAACCGCTTGTCTCGGCGATGCTGATTGCACGCTGCTTTTGTTCACTCCAGGCGGGCTGATTGAGAATGCTGCCCACCGGAAGCGGCCAGTTCTGCAGCCAGGCACGCAGCTCGCGATTCTCGCTGCCTGCGCCCGTTACGTCGATGACCGCCTCGGTTACCCGCACCGGTTCGCCCGGGCGAATGCGAATCCGCATGCGCCAGTTTTCCTCACCTGCCGGAGCGAGGTTTGTCGTAATCTCCGGTGAGTAGTAACCATAAGGCTTGAGGGCGTCACGTACCCGATCCTGCACGTCATCGCGCAATGCTTCGAATCGGCGCGCTGATATGCGTGCGCCGCCCGCGATACCGAACTGGTTCAGGTGACTGCGCACGTTAGCCGCGAGTGGTTCCGGTACGCCACTGATGTCGTAGCGGATTTCAGCGCCGTAGGCGGCCGGCGCGGCAAGCACCAGCAACAGTGCGTACCGCAAGGTCATGTGATTGAAATATGTCAAGCGCGAATCTGAAAAGTCATGTAGCGGACCGGCTATTGTATAGGTCACCGCGCCCGCCTTCAGGCGACGGGATCACGGCCGTTCGCCGCCGTGCCGGCGTGCTCCGGGGCGGCCCGGTCGATTCCCGTCAGCGGCGCGGTGTGGTCGATTGACAGCCCCCGGACGGCGTGCCACGATCAAAATTCATTGAGAAAGGCACACCTTTCGAAAGAAGGGGCCGCAAAGCCACCGGTCTACGGGATTTCCTAGGACAGCGGGGTTGCCAATAAGTTGCGCCGAAGCCGGCGCCGGGATTCCCCGGCGCGTGCCGCGCAACCGGTACCCGACGACTCTCCTCTGCCTGGTCCCCATGTACCGCGTGGCAACGCCCCCGGGTGTGCCGCAGGAGGACTGTCCATGTCCGGCAATACGCTACGCAAGTCGGGGGCCTGGCGCATCGCTGCCCAGGCCCGGCCCGGTGTCGTGCGACCGCAGAATGACCGCGAGCTCCGCGCCTGCCTGGCGCCATCGCCACACCATGCGACGCCTGTCCGGCCGATGGGGGCGGGCAGCTCGTCGACGGATTGCACCTCCGCGACGGCCGGCACGGTCATCGACCTGTCGGCGATGAACCGCATCCGTGACATCGACTTGCACGATTACACGGTTACCGTGCAACCGGGAGTAACGATTCGCGCACTGTCGGACGAACTCGCGGCCCAGGGCCTCGAACTCGAAGGCAGCCACGACCTGATGAACCGGACGGTCGGCGGCGCCGTTGCGAGTGGCTGTATCGGGCCATCGATAGGCGACGACGGCTCGCTGTTTGCATCGCAGCTCTGCGCGGCACGGGTGATTACGCCGAACGGCGGTATGCTGACTGTCGGGCCGGAAAAGGAAAACCTGCTGAGCGCGTTACGTCTCAGCTACGGCATGTTGGGCGTATTCAGCGAGCTTACGCTGCGCATCCGGCCGGTTCGGCATTTCGAGGCACGGCATCGCCGTTGCACTATCGCCCAGTTCTCGGCGGCTGCCGAGAAACTTGCTCGCACCAATATCGGCGTGCGCTTTTGCCTGATGCCGTTTCGCGATCGCGTGTACCTCGATCTTCGACGATACAACGACGAAACCAGCAACAGCTCGAGACTGCCCTGGCGGTTGAAAGACTGGGGCGAGAGCACAGTCCTTCCACATGTTTTCAAGTCACTGAACCGGATCGTTCCGGTCGCGGGTGTTCGTTACCGGCTGATTGATGAACTGAGCAGCATCACGCAGGGCCTCGTCAACAATCGTCTGGTTGGCAGGGGCAGCAGCTCGGCAACCCTGACTGTCGGCGGACGACCGCAGCATCTCAACTACTCGACCTGGTTTTTCCCCGCGGCCGATTTCGCCATTGTTGTGCAGGCCTACCGAAAATTCTGCCTGCGCGTGCACGAGGAAAACGGATTCCGTTGCGATATGCCGACGATGGGGTTCCGGCTGCGACGCGACCAGTCCGCGCTGTTGTCACCGTTGTTCGACGAACCGATGATCGCGTTGCGTGCGGTGTCGACGCAGTCGGCGGGATGGGAGGATTTCGCAATAGACTTCGGCGAGTTTGCCGAACACTGGGGCGGCGTGCCGCTGTTTAACCAGTCACGCAGCCTGTCGCCTGATCATGCGCGGCAGGTATTCGGCGAACGGCTGGAATTCTTCCGCAAGATGCGCCGGCGCCTCGACCCGGAGGACCGCATGATGAATCCCTTCCTTTCCCAGTACTTCCTCTAGCAGCCTCCCGGCCGGGTTTCTGACAGGCTGCTGAAAAAGCCATCCATGGCTCTTTCAGCAGCCTGGCTAACCATTCGGCCGCCCCGCGCATCCAAACCAGGGCCTCGCGCATCTGAACGATTCGGAGACAGCGATCGTATCCCGCCATCCGCGGCGAGATACGGTCACTGTTCCGGGATCGGGCATGCGGCTGCGGAGTTCTTTTAATTCATTGTTTTTTCGATGTTTCTCGATTTTCCTGGCCACCATGCGCGTGGCTTGCGTTATGCTTTTCTAGTGTTATACTTAACTACAACACCAACTTACCTTGAGGAAGTCCGATGACCGCTCGATTCGAAACACCCGGCGCCGCGCTGCGGCCTCTGTTGCCGGTCGGCTTGCTGGCCGCACTGCTGGCCGGTTGCGGCGTCGGCGAGGCCAGGCTGGAGCATGCCGAACCCGCCACGGCGTCGCCGCTGCCGGTCGTTGCGGTCAGTTCGCAGGTATCCGACCTGTTCGCCACCTACCACGCAACGTCCACGATCACCGCGGACGGTGAGGCGCAGGTCCCTGCCCGCGTCGGTGGCGAAGTCGTCGAACTGCACGTGGAAGAAGGTGACCGCGTGGTGCAGGGCCAAATCCTGGCCAGGCTGGACGGCGCGCGCCTGAAGCTGAAGATGCTGGCGACGAAAGCCGAGTTTGCCCGCCAACAGAACGAGTTCGACCGTATGCAAAAGCTGCATGAGCGGGGCCTCATCAGCAGCGCGGCGTTCGAATCCCTGCAATTCGAGGTCGAAGCACTGCGCGCTGCGCACGAGCTGGACCGGCTGAATCATGACTACACGACGATTCGGGCACCCAGTAACGGGTGTCGGTGTCGGCCCGCGCGATCAATATTGGTCAGCATGTGCAACCCGGCGAGCTGACTTTCCGGATCACCGACACCTCGCGGCTGGTTGCCGAGCTCGAAGTCCCGCAAACGGAACTTGCACGATTTCGCGCGGGACAACCGCTGGCACTGCGAGTCGATGCCGCACCCGGTGCCGTATTCAATGCAGAGATCGCGCGCATCAGCCCGACGATCGATCGCGAGACCGGCACTTTCGGCATTACCGCCTATATCGACAATCGAGATGGCGCGCTCGTCCCGGGCATGTTCGCCCGCGTGAGCATCCGGACCGAGAAACACGCACAGGTCGTAACGATACCGGTAACAGCAGTGGTCGACGAAGACGGCCGGCAGGTCGTCTATATCATTGCCGACGGGACCGCCGAGCGCCGTCCCGTGCGCACCGGTATTGCCGACGGCGGCCGCGTGGAAATCGTCGCAGGCCTTGCCGTCGGCGAAACCGTGATCGCATCGGGCGCCGGCGGATTGCGTGACGGAACACGCGTGGTCGCCACGACTGCAGCCAACAGCACGAGCGGCGACTGACAAAACGCAAGGCAATCCGGGGAACCATGCAATGAGTTTCAACCAGGCTGCGACCACCGCCGCACTGTTCTTGCTGCTGGCCGCATGCAGCCAGTCGACGAACGAGTCAGACGGAACGGAAGACGAGGCAGAAGCCGCCATTCCTGTGGAAATCACGCGCGTTGCACGCGGTGATATCGAATCGACGTATTCGGGCACCGCGCCGATCGAGGCCTACGCGGAAGCGACGGTGATCGCAAAGGTCGGTGGCGAGGTTCGCGAGATTCTCGCCGAGGAAGGTGACGCGGTTCGGGCAGGCCAGGTCCTGGCACGACTCGACGGTGAGCGCCTGCGTCTCGAGCTGGCGCAATCGGAGGCCAACCTGCAAAAGCTGCGGCGCGACTACCAGCGCAACCGCGATCTCAAGGACCGCAGCCTGATCAGTGCAGGCGATTTCGAGAAGATCCAGTACGAGATGGAAGCCCTGGAAGCATCCTACAACCTCGCGAGGCTCGAACTCAGTTACACGGAAATAAAAGCGCCGATCGACGGCGTTATTTCAGAGCGCTTTGTCAAGACCGGCAATACTATCGACGTCAACGCGCCCGTGTTTCACGTCACGAGCCTGGATCCGCTGATTGCTGAATTACATATTCCAGAGCGACAGTATCGCCGATTATCGCCAGGCATGCCGGCAACCGTGCGCGTGGATGCTCTCAGCGGTGTGACGTTCAGTGGAGAGATCGCGCGGGTGAGCCCCGTCGTCGACCCGGACACCGGCACCTTCAAGATTACGGTCGAGGTGACAGACCCGACACAGCGACTCAAACCGGGCATGTTTGCGCGTATTGGCATCGTATCCGACCGTCATGCAAACGCGCTGCAGGTACCGCGCAGCGCCATCATCGAGGACGAGGGCATATCTACCGTCTTTGTCGCGGGCGACGGCACGGCGGAGCGTCGTGCCGTTCGCACGGGCTACGTCGCCGATGGGCAGATCGAAGTCGTCGAGGGACTGACTGACGAGGATCGTATCGTCATCGTCGGCCAGGCGGGTCTGAGAGACGGGGCGCGCATCGAGATCGTGAATTCGCCCACGAACGAAATCAGCAGCGTGGCCATCGGCGACGCCGTCGCGATCGACGAAACCTGACGGAGCCCGAACCATGCGCCGATTGATCGAGATCGCCACCGAGCGACGCGTAACCATCGTAATGTTCACGGTCGCCATCGGCCTGTTCGGGCTGGTGTCGCTGTCCCGCCTCAACGTAAACCTGCTGCCGGACATATCCTATCCCACGATTACCGTGCGCACGGAACTGACGGGCGCCGCTCCCGTGGAAGTCGAGAACCTGCTGACCAAACCTATCGAGGAAGCCGTCGGCGTAATCCGCAATGTGCGGCTGGTGCGTTCCGTATCACGCTCCGGCCAGTCGGACGTCACGCTCGAATTCATCTGGGGCACCGACATGGATATCGCGGGCGTCGACGTTCGCGAGAAGATCGATATTCTCGAACTGCCTATGGAGGCCAGCCGCCCCCTGCTGCTGCGATTCGATCCGTCCAGCGAACCCATCATGCGCCTGGGACTGCTGCAGAAATCCGTCGACGATGCAGCAAGCCGGTCGGGCAACGACGAGGCGACGCTCAAGTCCCTGCGTCGCCTGGCGGAGGACCGGCTGAAGAATGACCCTGGAAGCGGTCGAGGGCACCGCGGCCGTCAAGGTCAGCGGCGGCCTCGAGGACGAGATCCAGGTACGCGTCGACCAGCAGAAACTGTCGCAGCTGGGAATCAGCATCGCTGACGTTGCCGCCAGGTTGCGTGCCGAGAACGTCAACCTGTCCGGTGGCCGCCTCGAAGAAGGCAACCAGCGATTCCTCGTGCGTACAATCAACGAGTTCCGGACTGTCGAAGAGTTCGCAGACGCGATCATTGCGAATGTCGCCGGCACACCCGTGTATTTGCGTGACGTCGCCAGCGTACAGCGAGGAGTCAAGGAACGCGCGGCCATCACGCGCATCGATGGCCGCGAATCGGTCGAACTCGCCGTCTACAAGGAAGGCGACGCGAACACGGTGCAGGTCGCACGCCGGATCACGCAGCGACTGGACAGCGTGCGCCAGACGTTGCCGGACGAACTCGAGCTGCGTCTCGTCTACGACCAGTCGACCTTCATTTCCGCTGCCATCCGGCAGGTAACCTCCGCCGCCATTATCGGCGGTTTGCTCGCGATCATCGTGCTCTACGGCTTTCTTCGAAACGCGCGAGCCACCGCAATCATTGCCCTCGCCATACCCGTCTCCGTCATCGGCACGTTCCTGCTCATGTACAGCAACGACGTATCGCTTAACATCATGTCGCTTGGCGGCATAGCATTGGCAGTTGGCATGCTTGTCGACAACGCCATCGTTGTCCTGGAAAACATTGTCAGGAAACGCGAGCAGGGCCAAACGCTCATCGAGTCGGCCCGCAGGGGCACTGCGGAGGTTGCCGGTGCCGTCGTCGCTGCGACGTTGACGACTATCGCGGTCTTTTTCCCCATCGTTTTCATCAGCGGCATAGCAGGCCAGCTGTTCCGCGACCAGGCTCTCACGGTCACTTTTGCGCTGTTGTTCTCGTTGCTGGTGGCACTAACGCTGATACCCATGCTGGCGGCGCTTTCTTCCGGCAGCCGCTACGATGAGGACGATGTGTCGGATGCCGCGGGCTGGTTTACGCGCGCCGTAGCGGGCGCAGTCCGCGGCCTGGCGTTCATGTTTCGGCAGGTGGCACGCCTCATGCGTCTGCTGTTGTGGCTGCCGGGCACGGTCCTGCAGCGCTTCTACGGGTTTACGGCGCGGCATTACGGCAGGATTCTCGACTGGTCGCTTGGCCATCGTGGCACCGTCGTGGCCGGCGCCACGGCGATCTTCCTGCTGACCATGCTGCTCATCCCGCGACTCGGCAGCGAGCTGATCCCGCAATTGTCGCAGGGCGAGTTCAATCTCGAGCTACGGCTGGCGCCGGGCACGCCACTGGACGACACCGATCGCGCCGTCCAGAGAGCACAGCAGGCAACCGCTCGATTGGACACCGTTGACCTGACGTACTCCGTTGCCGGAACGGGAAATCGCCTCGACGCAAACCCGGTTGACGCCGGCGAACACAGCGGTTCGCTCAGCGTAACGCTAAAGCCCGGGACGGATCGCGAAGCGGAAGAGCGCGTGATCGCATCATTGCGCAACGAGATATCGCGAATTCCGGGTACTCAATACGAAATCACACGGCCCTCACTGATGAGTTTTTCAAGCCCGCTGCAGATCGAGATAGCGGGCTATGACCTCGCCTCACTGGAATCCATCAGCCGGTTGATCGTGAACCGTCTGGAGCAGGACGACCGCTACACGGATATCCGTACATCGATAGAACAGGGCAACCCTGAGATACAGATCGAATTCGACCAGGAGCGAGCGGCCCGCCTGGGGCTTGCCGTGCGCGACATTGCCGATCGGGTCGTGGCCAACGTTCGCGGCGAGCTCGCAACGCGCTATACGTGGCGGGACCGCAAGATCGACGTGCTCGTACGCAGTCTCGACACACGGCAGGCGAGCATCGACGAAATTCGCAACCTGATCGTCAACCCGTCGTCCGCGCGCCCCGTGACGCTGGAGGCGGTCGCCGATATTCGCGTGGCGCACGGCCCCGCGGAGATCCGGCGCGTTGCCCAGGAGCGTGTCGCGATCGTCAGCGCCAGCCTTGCGCACGGGGATCTGGGTGCGGCTGCGCAGGCTGCGCAGCGCATCATCGAGAACATAAACATGCCGGCGGGTATCGTTGCCAGCGTATCCGGCCAGAACGAGGAGAAAGAGGAATCGTTTCGTTCCATGCAGTTTGCACTGGCACTGGCCGTATTCCTCGTTTACCTGGTCATGGCGTCGCAGTTCGAATCACTGGTTCACCCGTTCGTTATTCTGTTCACGATACCGCTCGCTCTTGTTGGCGCGGTCCTGGCGTTGTTCGTCACGGGTACGACCGTCAATGTCATTGCGTTTATCGGTGTCATCATGCTGGCGGGTATTGTTGTCAATAACGCCATCGTACTCGTGGATCTCATCAACCAGCTACGCGCACAAGGCATGGAACGATTCGACGCGATTCGCGAGGCCGGTCGCGCACGCCTGCGGCCCATCCTGATGACAACGCTGACGACGGCGCTCGGTCTCCTGCCCATGGCTCTCGGATTCGGTGAGGGTGCGGAAGTCCGCGCGCCGATGGCCATTACCGTCATCGGCGGCCTGCTGACCTCCACGATGCTTACGCTGGTCGTGATCCCGGTTGTCTATTCGCTGCTGGACCGCAAGAGCCGGGAATCGATGCCTGCCCCGCAGGCACTGCCGACGGCCGGACACTGATGCCATGAGACACACGGAAATCGCGATGCGCCGGCCCGTCACGACGGTCGTCGTGTTCGTCGCCCTGGCCCTGACCGGGCTGATAGCCTCTCGCCTCCTGCCGCTGGAAAAGTTTCCGGACATAGAATTTCCCGGCATTTTCATCCAGATCCCGTATGCGGGCTCGACGCCCGAGGAGATCGAGCGACTCATCACCCGCCCCGTGGAGGAGGCCCTTGCGACGCTGTCCGGCGTCGAACGCATGTCATCCAGCTCGACCGAAAGCATGGCGCAGATTTTCCTGCAGTTCGGCTGGGACCAGAGCATGGGGGCCAAGGGCATCGAGGCACGTGCCAAAGTCGACGGTATTCGTCACCAGCTGCCGGAGGATATCCGGCGAATTTTCGTTTTCACGGGCTCGCTGGGGGACCAACCCATCCTGCAGCTGCGCATCTCGAGCGAGCGCGATCTGTCAGACAGCCACGATCTCCTCGACCGCCTGCTGAAGCGGCGCCTGGAACGCATCGAGGGCATTTCCAAAGTCGAACTGCACGGCGTCGATCCGCGCGAAGTCCGGATTCTGCTCCACTCGGACCGTCTTGCCGCCCACGGCGTCGATATAGATGGATTGCGACGGCAACTGGAGCGCAGTAACTTCGCCGTCAGCGCGGGGCGCATAACGGACAACGGGCAGCGCCTCAACGTGCGGCCGCGTGGCGAGTTCTCATCGGTCGACGAAATTCGCCGTCTCGTCATCGACGACCGCAACCTGCGGCTGGACGACGTGGCCGATGTCAGCCTGCGCAGCCCCGATCGCGACTATGGCCGGCACCTCGACGGCAGCTACGCCATCGGTGTCGCCGTGAGCAAGGCTACCGGCGCCAACATGGTCGAGGTTACCGATCGGGTCATGGAGGAAGTCAGCCGGATCGGCGAACTGCCGCAAATGCAGGGCATTAACATATTCGCGCTGGACAACCAGGGCGAAAGCGTGCGCGAATCGCTTCGTGACCTGCTCAACGCCGGCCTCATCGGCGCGCTGCTTGCAATCGCCGTCCTGTATTTCTTTCTGAGGCAGGTTTCAACAACGCTGATCGTTACGGCTTCCGTACCGTTTTCGCTGATGATCACCCTGGGTGCAATGTACTTTGCCGGCCTTACGCTGAATATCCTGTCGATGATGGGACTCATGCTGGCGGTGGGCATGCTCGTCGACAATGCCGTCGTCGTAACCGAAAGCGTATTTCGCCATCGCGCCAGGGACCCGGAAGATACCCGTGGCGCCACTATCCGCGGGGTTCGCGAAGTGGGCCTCGCGGTAATCGCCGGCACGGCGACTACCGTGATCGTATTTCTGCCGATCATGTTCGGCACCAAGACCGATATTACGGTTTTTCTCACGCATGTCGCCATTACGATCATCGTCGCGCTGGTGGCCTCGCTGCTGATCGCGCAGACGCTGGTACCGATGCTCGCCGCGCGCGTCGCGCTGCCCCGCCATGCGTCAGAGGCTGGCCTCGTGCACCGGCTGACGGGCCATTACGTGGCCAGCCTGCGCTGGGTACTGATCCATCCATGGAAGACCTTTGGCGGCATCGCGCTCATCTGCGTCATCGGCGTGGCACCGCTGGCGTTGCAGCTCGTCAAGTTCGATGCGTTTCCACAGGATACGGGTCGCCGCCTGTTCATGCCTTATCACATAGAAGGCCAGCATCCCCTGGAACAGGTCGAGGCGGCTGTCGACCGAATAGAATCTTACCTGTTCGCCAACCAGGAAGAATTCAATATTCGCTCGGTCTACAGTTACTTCGAGAAAGGTGAAGCTTCCTCGACGATCCTGCTGACGGAAGACGATGAGGCGACGCTGTCAACCAGCGAAGTCATCGAACGCATCGAGGCCAACTTGCCCAGCCTGGCCATCGGCAAGCCCAATTTCGAATTCGAGCAAAGCGGGGGTGGACCCGGTTTCAGCCTGCAGATATCGGGCGATTCCACGTCACGCCTGAACGAGCTTGCCGTCGACATCGTGCGCATCCTTGCCGGCGTTCCGGGCCTGGAGGGTGTACGTTCCGACGCCGAGGAAGGTGAACGCGAAGTTCGCGTAAGCATTGATCGCGAGCGTGCTGCCGCTGCAGGCATGACGACGGCAGCGATCGCCGACTCGATCGCTATCGCCATGCGCGGCCAGGATTTGCGTGAGTTTCGCGGCGAGGCTGGCGAGATCGGCGTGCGCCTGGCTTTTCGCGAGAGTGACAAGCAGACGGTGGAGCAACTCGCCGAATTGCCCCTGTACACGGGCGATGGCCGGAGAATTACGCTGGGCAGCGTTGCCCGGTTTCAGACAGGCCGCTCGCCGGACACGATTCGTCGCACCGATCGCCAGACGGCCGTGATCCTGTCGGCGAACCTGGCGGACGATGCGACCCTTGACTCCGTAAAGCCGGACGTCGAAAAGCTGATGCAGCAGTTTTCGTTGCCGCCGGGCTACAACTGGAAATTCGGTCGTGGCTTCGAACGACAGGATGAAACCCAGCAAACGATGGCGACGAACATTTTGCTCGGCATTGCGTGTATTTTCCTGGTCATGGCGGCACTGTTCGAATCTCTTTTGTTTCCGTTTGCCATCATTCTCGGGTCGATCCTGTTCTCGGTACTGGGCGTGTTCCTGTTCTTTGCGGCAACAGGCACTACATTTTCGTTCATGGCGTCCATCGGCATCATGATCCTGATCGGCGTCGTCGTAAACAACGGCATCGTGCTCGTGGACCACATCAACAACCTGCGCCAGGAAGGCCTTGCCCGGAACGAGGCCATCGTCGAGGCCGGGCGTGACCGCCTGCGGCCGATCCTGATGACCGTGGCCACGACGATACTCGGGCTCGCACCGCTGGCCGTCGGTAGCACGCAGGTCGGTGGCGACGGTCCGCCGTACTATCCGATGGCACGCGCAATTATTGGCGGACTCGCATTCTCGACGGTCGTATCGCTGCTGGTCGTTCCGGCGCTGTACGCCTATTTCGACTCGTTGTCGCGCTGGGGACGCAAGGTCATGCGCACGGCACGTCGGCTGCAGCCGGCCACCGGCGGCTGAATCTCGAGGCGGCGAGCGGCAGCAGCAGCAGCGCCAGGCCAAACCCGGTGCCGCCGCCGTGGCGGCCGACGACGACCTCATCGCGGCGCGGCGCGTCACGATTGAAGTCTTCCAGGGGAAGATACGCCAGTTCCGACGTATCCGCGGGCCCGAAACTCGCAAGGAAGGCGCCGTCCCACGCATCGTAAAGCTCGATCAACAGATCGTAACTGCCGCGCGGGTACCCGGTCTGCAATTCCGTGACCACGACGTACTCATCATCGCTGGTCGCTCCGTAGATAGTAAAGTCGTCGGTTACCGCGTATTCGTTCCAGGGTCCGCCTTCGTAGCTCAGGTAGACGGCAGCGTAAACATCCGCAAATTCAAAATAGGTATCGGCGTCGAACAGCAGGTCAACGCCGTGAAAATACCCGTCGCCGTCGTCATCGTTGAACAGCACGACATCGGCAGTATAAAACCAGAAATCCTGGCCCGAGGTACTCGACGCCGCCCCTTCGGTCTTGCCGCTGACGACACCCGGCGCTTGCTTTCTGTCGCCGGCCGTCTCCAGCGCGCCATAGGCATGTTCGATGGCTTCCCCTGGCGTACCTTCACGGCCGCCGCTCCCGATCTGCCGGCTCGTCGACACCCGGTTCTCCCCGGCACCGCTGTCGGCCGTCGCGTCGGCGGGCGCCGCACCCGCAGTAAACGGCAACAGCCCCGCCACCACCAGAATCAACGGAATGCGACCCATGCCGCGAACCGCCCGCTGCAGTGTGATCTCCCTGGACATGGCACTCTCCTGGCACAAGCCGGCTGACTTGTGGCCATTGAAGCGCACAGCGCATGAATCGAAGCTGAATCGGACGGGATTTTCGTGAACGCGAGCTGAACGGTGTCTACCCCGCCAGCAGGCCGGTCAGCGTTTCGATGCGCTCGGCGATACGCTCCAGGACGGACGCCGCGATCTCGACCTGCAATGCCACCTGGTCATAGGCTCGCTGCTCGATGGCTTCGCGCACGCCAGGCAGGGTCTTGACACCGTAGCCCGTGTAAAAGCCGGGCGCGTACACATGATGCTTGTACCATGGCCGTCCCGTCAGGCCTTCGTCGCGTGTCAGCAGGCGTTCGCTCGTGTAAAGAAGTTCGTTGATCGTGCGCGACGGTGCCGCTCCGTCCTGCAACGCCGCCGAGTAGCCCGCCGCCGCCTTCTGCAGCCGTTCGAGGGCGTTTTTCAGCGGCGCGAAATTGAAATGGGGGACCGGATCCTGGCGTGCCGGCGGACCCAGCGATGCCGTCGGATCCAGAGCGAGCTCGAACAGGCCCTGGTCGAGCCATTCATTGCGGATAGCCGTCGACTTCCGCATCGACTCGGCAAGAGTCTCGAGTTCGGACACGTAGGTCGCCACGTTGTCTGCGAACCCTTCGAACTCGAAAGGCAGCAGCGGTGCGTTAGCGAGACGCAGTGTCGCGCGTCCGGTGACCATCGACAACGCGACACCGTAGCGAAGCCCGGGATCGCGCCACGTCGTGTAATGTTCAAACGTGTCGTAGAGCGTGTGATAACTGCCGCCTTCACCTTCGCCGCCGAAACTCATATTGGCGGACGCAATACCCAGATGTTGCAGGAAAGGCGTGTAATCCGAACCCGAACCCAGCGGATACAAGCGCAGGTCCTCGCGGGCAGCCTCGGCCTTCGCATCGGCGCCTTCCGCCTCCACCGTCAGGGCGGCGCGGCGGCGGGCCTTCAGTGTTGCGCCGGTCTGCGGATCGGTCACATCGGCCATAATCTCATTGAAAAACCGCTCCAGCGTATGACTGCCGCCGATGCCGATAAAGCCGCGGCTGTTGCCGTCCGTGTTGAGATAGGCAACCGCGTGCTCGCGCAGTTCGGCGGCGTGATGCTCGGCCCATTCGGTGGAACCGATAAGGCCCGGTTCCTCCGCATCCCAGGCGGCGTAAATTATCGTTCTCGCCGGTGGGTGACCGGCGTCTGCGAGTGCCGCGACCGCACGGGCCTCGGCCAGCATCGAAACGAGCCCGGAATTGGGATCGGCAGCGCCAGCATTCCAGCCGTCATGATGATTGCCGCGAATCACCCACTGCTCCGGGCTGTCGCTGCCCTCCAGCCGGGCAATGACATTGTACGCCGTCACCATGTCCCAGCTGAATTCCAGCTTCATGCGCACGCGCGCGGGCCCCGGACCGAGGTGGTAGGTAATCGGCAACGCGCCGCGCCACTCCTCCGGAACGACGGCACCCTGCATCGCCTCGAGCAGTGGCAGCGCGTCCCGCTGCGAAATGGGCAATACCGGAATGGCCGTCAGCGTTGGCGCCTCGTCGATTGCCAACCGCTCGGCCCGCGGCGTGGCACCCTCTCCCGGCGTCAGCACGTCGCCCGGATACGTCGGCATATCCATCACCGAGCCACGTTGAACACCGCTTTCGTGCTTGAACGGACCCTCGGGGTAGGCATCGCCTCGCGCATAGCCATCATCTGCCGGATCCGAATAGATGATCGTCGCAATCGCGCCCTTCTCGGCCGCCAGCTTTGGCTTGATGCCACGCCAGGACCGCCCGTATTTCGCGATGGCGATCTTGCCGGCGACATCGACGCCGTGGCGCTCGAGAACTTCGTAGTCTTCCGGGATGCCGTAATTCACGAACACCAGCTCCCCTTCGACCTCGCCCCCGACGGAAAACGCGTTATAGGGCGGCAGCAACTCGTCGCGCACGCCGGTGCCGGGATCCTCGGCCAGCGTATCCTCTTCCAGTGTCGCCGTGTAACGGCCGGGTTCGACAAGTTCCAGCTCCCGGGTGACCGGTGTGGGCAGCAGGATCTCGTACTCTGCTATTTCGACGTCGTATCCCCAGGACTCGAGGAGCCCTGCGATATACCGGGCGTTCTCCTCCCCTGCCGCCGAGCCGACATGATGCGGCCGCGCAGACAGTCGTTGCAGCCAGTCACGTTGCCGGTCTGCACTCAGCTGCTCATCGAACCTCGCCTCCAGCGCCCGCTGGCTTTCGCTGCTCGCTGCATCGAATCCCAGCAGTTCGTCCGCACCTGCCAGGCCGGCGGCTCCTGCCGCCAGCAGCGCACCAGTAACGAATCGCATTGCAATCCCCTGTCTTGTCTTTCGCGGCCGTTGCACCAACGGTACGCTACCTGTAATTCGTGGCAATGCCTGCAGTGACGCGTCGGGACCGACCGTGTCAACCGCCGTCTGCGATACGCTCGCGAAATGCACTCAGCTTTTCGCTGACCGCCCGGCGATGTTCCGGCCCCATCCGAACAAGGAGTTTTTGCCCTCCCGACAACGCTTCCAGTTCAGGATCGGCGAACTCGTACAACACGTGCGGTCGAACGAGCGCGATCGGTTGCGTGACATCGGGCGTCGCGAGCAGGTGGTCGATGACCTCGACAAGCCGGTCGTTGAAATAGCCGTCCGGATAGCCGAGCACCCTCAAAGGCTTTCTGGAACAACGGGTAAAAGCGACGATAGATCTCCACCGCCTGGCCGATGTCTGCCTCGACAAAACGCCCAACGAGCGCGTCATAGCGACGATAGTTCTCGGTGCTCAATACGTATTCGCCACTGCCGTCCCCCGCATTTACGGCAAACTGCCCGTCGGGCGCGGCTACCGGCCGGATGCGCTCCGCTACCCGCGGCCGCGGCAGGTTGTCGACGGTTGCGACCAGCCGCTCGATCAGCGCCTCGCTGACGATGATTCCGGCGACAGATTCACCGAACAGGTCGGTCAGCTCCAGCTTGAAGTACTCGTCGCTCTCGTCCAGTGGCGGCAGCGGACGCAGGGCCGGCTGCGGTTCCTCGCTGCCGGCGGGCGGACTGACCGGGTACCGCGGCGCCGTGGACCGGGCCTCCGGCTCCGCGGCCGGCGGCGGCAGGGGCGGCTCCGCGGGTTCACGCTGACCGAGGAACCACCACGCTGCGCCGGCGACCAGCGCCAGCAACAACAAGATGATCCAGATTGAACGATTGTCCTGCATGGCGTTCCGCTTCAGCTGTAGCCCCATGGTAACGCGACTCGCGTCGCTCGCGCCGCAAAATTTGCAACACAACCGTGCTGCGCAGGCGCCGTGGCAGCTGCATTCCTGCCGGTCTGTGTCCGGCCGACAATGCAGTGTATTTCAACAACCTGCTATGATCTGTGCCCCGCATGCCAGGCAGGGTGCCGGCCACATGTCACGACTGTTCTCATTGCTCGTTGTTACCGGCCTGATGGCGGGCTGCGGCACGGAGTCGCCGGACGAGGAAACGGCCGTCGACCTCGACAGCCTGGCACGCGACTACGTTGTGCTGGAGCTCGCCATGGGACTGCACGATGCGGCACATGTCGATGCCTATTTCGGACCGCCGGAACTGCGCGACGTGGCCCGCGACGAAGGCCTCTCGTTGGCGGATATCGACGCCCGGGCAGCGGCACTCGCGACCGCCCTGGCCACGGCCGGGTCGCGGGCGTCGTCCCCCCTGGCGAATGCGCGCGTCGACGGCCTGCTTGGCCGGCTGCGAGCACTGCGTACGCGCGTTGCGATCAATGAGGGTCATTTGCCGGCGTTCGACGAAGAGAGCGAACGCCTGTTCGGGGTCACGGCGCCAGACCATGACGCCGCACATTTTGACGCCATCATTCGTCGCATCGATGCTCTCCTGCAAGGGCACGGACCCGTGGCGCAGCGCGTCGTTGACTTCCGGAAGAATTTCATCGTACCGCCGGCGCGCCTGCCGGCGGTCTTCAACGCCGCGATTGCAGAATGTCGTGCCCGCACTATCGCGAACATGGACTTGCCGGACAACGAGGCATTTACGATCGAATACGTCAATGACAAGTCGTGGTCCGGTTACAACTGGTACCAGGGTAACGCCCGCAGCCTCATACAGATCAACACGGACCTGCCAATCTATATCAGTCGCGCCGTCGACCTCGGTTGCCATGAAGGTTATCCGGGACATCACACCTACAACCTGCTCCTCGAAGAGAACCTGGTCGAAGGCGAAGGCTGGATCGAATATTCGCTTTACCCGCTGTTCAGTCCGCAATCGCTTATCGCCGAGGGCAGCGGCAATTACGGCATCAAGCTCGCCTTCCCGGGCGAGTCCCGTGTCGCGTTTGAGAAAGAGGTCTTGTTTCCGCTGGCCGGACTCGACCCGACGGATGCCGACCGCTACTACGAGCTGCAGGCACTCCTGGATAAACTCGATTACGCCGACAACGAGGCCGCCCGCGACTATCTCGATGGCCGAATCGATGCGCAACAGGCGGCGCAGTGGCTCGTCGCCTACAAGCTGATGTCCCCCGAAAGGGCAAGGCAGCGCGTGGCGTTCATCGACACCTACCGCAGCTATGTCATCAACTACAACCTGGGCAGGGACATGGTGGCGGACTACATCGAGCGCGGCGAGACGACGGCGGACGAGCGCTGGGCACGGTTTGCCCGGCTGCTCTCGACGCCGCTGATGCCGGCTGATCTGCAACGCCGGTAGCGTACACGGCGAAACGGGCAGGCTGTGACGCCGCCACCGCCGTTGCTGCCGCACAGACCTCCGGCCCGGCCTGTTCATGAACCGGCACGGACTCGAAGGCGGAGGTGGGCCCCGGGAGGGCTTTTCAGGGCCCGTGCGAGAGCAGGATGTCGAGCCCGGAGCGTACAGGGACGTATTTACAGCGTCCCTGAAAAGCCCTCCCGGGGTCCGCCTTCGCCTGCCACCCAAGTCAATCCGTTCATGAACAGGCCGGGCCGGAGGTCTCACCTGCGCCAGGTCTCGTGCAGATTCCGGGACGGCAGTTGAAAACCTATTTTTCAGCAGCCTGCTAACCGGCCCGCGCACTGCGCGGGCGTGACGCGCGCTTTTTCCGGCGCTTGCCCGCCAGCGGTACCGGCACCGGCTTTCTCGAGGGCAGTGCCCGCGGCTTGCCGACGTAGTTCCCCTGGGCGTAGTCAACGGACAACTCGCTCAGCATCGAGAAGGTCGCTGCATTCTGTACAAATTCGGCGATCGTCTTCATGCCGGATTCGCGCCCGATCTCGCCTATCAGGCGCACCATTTTCTGGTCCACCGGGCTCTTTGCGAGATTACGCACGAATGAACCGTCGATCTTGATGAAGTCTACCGACAGCTGCTGCAGGTACGTCAGCGAACTGTAGCCCTTGCCGAAGTCGTCCAGCGCAACCTGGCAACCGCACTCTCGTAACGCGGCAATCTGCTTTTCCACGTGCGACAGGTGGCGTACCGCGAGATTTTCGGTAATCTCGAACAGGACGCATTCGGCCGGCACCGAGTGCTCACGCAACTGCTTATCTACGTACGACGCAAGATTCTCGGTTTCGAATGCATTGGCGGACAGGTTGATTGCCAGGCGGATACTCGTGTCATCCTGGTGCAGTGTCGCGAGCCGCTTGATGACGTTGCGTATCATCCAGGCGTCGATTTCCGCCATAAGCCCGAACCGCACGGCGGCCGGAAGAAAGAAATCCGGGCCAATCAACTGACCGTTCTCCGTTCGCATGCGCAACAGCACCTCGTGATGCGCAATTTCGCCGGTGGCAACCTCGGCAATGGGCTGGAAGCGCAACAGGAACGCGTCGTCGTCCAGGGCTTCGCGAAGTCGGCGCATCCAGCCTACGTCCGCCGCCATCTGTTCTGTTTCCCGGCGCGATACCTTGTAAAATTCCAGGCGATTTCGTCCGTGTGACTTGGCAACTCGACACGCGATGTCGGCGCGCGCAATCAGGTCATCGTGGCTGCCGACGCCGCCGCGGATCATTGTCGCGCCAATGCTGCAATGAACGTGAATCGCGTTGTTGTCCTCGATATGGACAAGCTGCCGCATGTCGTCGAGGATGCGTTCGGCCAGCGTCGTTGCCTGGCGTTTCGTGGCGTCGCGAACCAGGACCGCGAATTCGTCACCCCGAAGCGTGCGACGACGCCTTCGTCGCCGACGGATGCCAGCAGCCGCTCACTGACCCGGATTATCAGCCGGTCTCCCGCAGGATGACCGCAGGTGTCGTTGACATACTTGAACTGGTCGAGGTCTATGAACAGCAGGGCGCCGCGGTTACGCGCACGGGACGCATCGGCGACCGCCAGTTCGAGCTCTTCGACGAAACGCCGCCGGTTGTAGAGTCCCGTTAGCGGATCGTGGTTCGCCAGCTGCAACAACCGGGCGTCGCGCTCGCCCAGTTCCTTGGCCGTGCTCTCCAGCGCCTCGACGATCTCGGAAATTTCCCGGTGAGCCGCCGGCTTGAAACGCACCGCGAGGTTACCCTTGGCCAGTTCCGCGATGGGTTGCTGCAGGTCGGATATGGCACTCAGCGCCCGCCTCAGCGACAGGCGGCCGAGCAGGCCCGACAGGACCAGGAGCACCAGCAGCGCGAGCGTGGCAAGCTTGATGTTTGCGACGAGATTGTCGTGAAACTCACTGAAATCGAGTTCGAGGCCGACAAAGCCGACGAGCTCCATCGCACTGTCCGTCTCCTCGCTCATGGGATCGAAATCGAACAGGCCGTCGTTGGCGATGGATTCCGTCCAGATCGGCGCATAGATCTCGAATGCGCGCACATCGGTCAGCGTGCTTTCCATCAGGTAGGGCGTATCGGACCCGACCAGCGTCGATACGCGCTCGAGCTGCCGGGCAGAGAGTGAATAGTCCATGCCGTCGGACGAAGGGCCGCCGTCGGCGAGCGATGCGACGGCCGTGCCATCGAGTCGAAAGTAGGTAACCCTGTCGATCTCGGGATAGCGGCTGATATAGGCATGGAGGCGCTGTTCCGCCATGTCGTCGGATGGCAGGTAGAGAGGCGCGCCCAGTTCGTGCAATTCCTCGGTCCACTGCAGTGCCCAGCGGCTGTAGTTCTTTTGCAGTACCCACTGGCCGCCCCAGTAGAGACCGGCGATGGCAAGGGCGCCGATAACCCCGGTGATAAGTATCTGCAACGACAGGATTTCGTTGATCAGGACCCGCTTCCCGCCCCCCTGCTGCGCGATACGCATCGTCTGGTCGGGCGATAACCTGCCGCGTCGCAGCGACCACAGCCAGCGCTTCACTGGCCTGTTCCAGCGGTCTCGCCTTCCGCGAGCCGCAGTTGCCGCTCCAGGCGATCGTTGACGCGCGTGCGGACCTCGGTAAGCGGCGACACCGATGGCACGTCGCCCAGCCGGCCCTGCTCGATCCTGTGCAACACATCGACGATTGTCGCGGCGATGTCGTCCGGGTCCGTCGTGGCACTCAGTGTCGCCCCGAGTTCCAGCAACGAGTCGTTGAAGACGGCGACGTGAACATCGTGTCGCCGCGCCTGCTCCAGCATCTCCCGAAGCACGGCCGGGCTGAGAATGCGATTGTCGGGAAACAGCCAGAACGCGTCGATCTGCGGCAACATTCTCCTGAACAGGTAGAGCGTCTCCCGATCCGACGCGGCGACCCTGCTCTGAAATGTGACGCTGTTGGCGTCAGCCGCCCGTTCTGCCTCGGACAGGAGGCTGTCGTGGCCGCTCCCGACAATCGCGCCTATGCTGCGAATATCGGGCGTGAGCGCAAGCCAGCGCTCGAGCTGGCGGTCCAGGGGCGGCATGACGGCGATGCCGCGCGTACTTCCCTGCAGCAGATCGTAGTCGGCGGCATTGAAAACCTGCGCGAATACGACAGGCACCTCGGCAAAATCCCGCGCCCGCACCGCTGCGGGCAAACCGATGGCAACCACCGCGGCGGCACCGGATGCGTGTATCGCCGCGAAGGCATCCCGCACTGAAAGGCTGCGGTCATCGAGGTTGTAGACTTCCGCGTTTTCCAGCAATCGGTCGAGGGCAATCGCAACACTCTCGTAGGCCAGGGCGCGGCTGCTCAGGATGACAGCAACTGTCGCTGTGTAGTCTGCCGCGGGCGGGTCGGGCGCCGGCGTCGGCTCGGGGGCCGGCACGGCACGGGTCGGGGGTGGCGGTGGCGGCTTTGCCGGCGGCAACTCGGGCGCAACCGGCGGGCTGTCGGTCACCGGTTCGGGCGCAAATACGGCGCAGCCGGACATCACCAGTGCCACCAGGGCTATGTACAGGCGGTTCTGCAATTCGGGCCCCTGCGAGTCGATGTACGTCCGGGCCGGCGACCGGATCGCGGCAGCGACCGCGGCTACGGCCAGGTGAACAGCATAGCCGGCAGGCGGCACGACTCCACGACGCAGGTCTCAAATACGGCAGCAGCGACGGCACGGAGCAGGCGCGATCGGCGCATTCCCGGGCCCGTGCTCGCAACGGCCCGGCTTATGTCAACTGCGAATCGTTACCGCGCGGCCGCCAGCCCGTTGGCCCGCATTGTGTTGCCGCCGAGCCGGCACGCGATTACCGGAACGATTACTGCGCCATTGACAGCCCGAACAGCCTTGTGAAACGCTGCCTGCGAATGACAAAGGCACACTACCCGAAAGGGTACGTCGCAAAGCCACCGGTCTACGGTCTTGACTAGGACAGCGGGGTTACCATTATGAATTTCCTGTTAAGCATCACTCCCTGGCCCGTTCTGTCGGCACTCCTCTGGATCGTGCTGGCGGTAACCGCGCTCTATTTCGCCCGCACGACGGCACACACGGCCATTCGCGCGGCGGCGCGTGCATTGCATCGCAGTTTCCGGCTGGCAGCGGCCGCCGTCGCGCGCGGCGAGCGCGAACTGGCGCGCCGCAATCGCGAGGTGCTGCTCGCGGCCGGGCAGGAAGCCAAGGAGCGCATTGTCGAGCGCGAGTTCGACCGCGTCAGCGACAGTGTCCGCAAGGACCTGGCCAACTACGCGGCCCTGCATCGCTCCCTCAGCGAAAGCATCGACCGTATCGAGACCGACCACCAGGAGGCCGTCGAGGTACCGCCGGACCCGCCGGGCTGGGTAAAGGCGGTCGAAGCCGTCGCCAACATCGATGCGCGCGAGGGCCGCGTCGCAGTCGGCAACGTCCTGTCCGACATACACAAGTCCCTGGTCAAGGCGCACCACGAAGCGATGAATCTTTACCGCCGCGCCAGCCGCGAGCGGCATGCGCTCTTGCACCGGATGCGGCCCGAGTGGCGTCAGATCCAGCAAACGCTGGCGCGTGTCGGCAAAAGCGTGGACAGCCTGCTCGAGCGTTCCGTGGCGATCGACCGGCACATGCGCGAATACGAGGACATCGTCAGCCGGCGTGACCAGGCGTTCTCGATCCTGTCGTCATCATCGCTGGTCTATTTCTTCGTTTCGGCTCTCGTGCTGGTCGTGGCAATAGGCGGCGCAACGATCAACTTCTCCCTTATTGCCCGCCCCATGGCGGAAATGGTCGGTGGCACGAACCTGATTGGCGGCTTTCGCACGGCAGATATTGCCGCCCTGGTAATCATTCTCGTCGAGATATCCATGGGACTATTCCTCATGGAATCGCTGCGCATCACGCGGCTGTTCCCGGTTATCGGTGCACTGCCCGACAAGACACGCGTTCGAATGATCTGGATCACGTTTACGATCCTGTTCCTCCTGGCCAGCGTCGAGGCGGGCCTTGCCTACATGCGCGAGGTGCTGCTGCAGGACGAGCTGGCGACAAGCGCACTGCTGCGTGGTGACGACGCGGCAACCTTGAGCAGCGAATTCCTCTGGATCACGACGGCCGCGCAAATGGGTATGGGCTTCATCCTGCCGTTCGCACTCACCTTCGTCGCCATTCCACTGGAAACGTTCGTGCATTCCCTGCGCACGGTACTGGGCCTGCTCGCAATCGGCCTGATGCGCCTGCTTGCGCTGACCCTGCGAGTGACCGGCAATGCGTGCCGCTATCTCGGCGCGCTGATGCAACAGCTCTATGACCTGCCGCTGTTCATTCCCCTGTGGCTGGAACAGCGCAACGCGGACGGCGGTGGCGTGTCGCGAACCGGACTCAAGAAGGTGGCGTCATGAAGCGCGTCGTCATCGCGCTGGCCTGCCTGGCCGCGGTGGCCTGCAGCAGCGACACCGCGCCCGGCAATCGCGGCGTCTACATGCTGCTCGACACGTCCGGCACCTATCGCGAAGAGCTGACCAAGGCGCAACAGATCATTCGCTACACGCTGGCCCGGCTGGACGCGACCGATTCCTTCGCCGTCGCACGGATCGACACAGCGAGCTTCAGCGAGAAGGACATCGTCGCGAAGACGACTCTGGACGATCGGCCCAGCGCCATGAATCGCCAGAAGCGATTGTTCGCCGAGCAGATCGGCCAGTTCGTCGAGGAGGCCCGTTCGTCGCCGTATACGGACATCACCGGCGGCTTGCTGCAGGCGGTCGAATTCCTGAACGAAAAGAACCCGGGTCGGAAGACCGTGCTTATTTTCTCGGATCTCAAGGAAGACCTGCAGGACGGGTATGTGCGTGACATCAACTTCGATCTGCAGGGCTTCGACATCATCGCCCTGAATGTCACCAAGCTGCGCACGGACAACGTCGACCCGCGCGAGTACCTGGGACGACTGGGCGAGTGGCAGACCCGGGTCGAGAAGTCCGGCGGCAGCTGGCGTGTAATCAATGACCTGAACGGTCTCGAAGGCATGCTCTGACGAGCCCGGATCGGCCGCGCCGCGTATCATAGCGTGGATTGCCGGGGTAGTCCGGACCTCGCCTTTGATATAATTCCCAGCTAATCCAGAGTACGGTGGTACGCGACAGCGCGCCGCATTGACATCCCCGAGGAGTTCCCATGGCGCAGCCCGCAAAAGTCGTCGACACGCAGATTCACCTGTCGCACCTGGAGGAAATGCGCGCCCGGGGCGGTGCCGCGTTGACGAGCGGCCTGCCGGACAACACGCTGGGCGAGTTCCTGGCGCGCGACGACGCCCTGCGAACGGCCATAGAGCGGGGCTACGCGGTATTTCGCCAACTGGCCGATGCGAATCCCGACCTGCTGGACCTGGACGAAGCGCAGCAAATGGCGCGGGTGCAGGACGGCATCGTCAACTTCTACGCGGCCGACGCCGTCAACCCGTACGTTGCAGCTGCCGCGCAGGGGCCATGGATCGTGACGTTGAAAGGTGCCGTGATATACGACTGCGGCGGCTATGGAATGCTGGGGCTCGGACACGTGCCACAGACCGTGCTGGACGCAATGAATCGGCCGCATGTCATGGCCAATATCATGACGCCGAGCATCAGCCAGATGACGTTCATCGAACTGCTGCGTGGCGAGATCGGCCATACCCGCGACGGCGGCACGCCGTTCGGGCGTTTCCTGTGCCTGAACAGCGGCTCCGAAGCTGTCACCGTGGCGTCGCGCCTCGCAGACATCAACGCAAAGAACATGACCGATCCCGGCGGCCGGCACGAAGGGCGCACGATCCGCGGCCTGACGCTGAAAGGAAGTTTCCACGGCCGCACCGACAGGCCGGCACGCTACTCGCATTCCACGCTCAAGAATTACCGGAAGCATCTCGCGTCGTTCAAGGACGACAACACGCTGCTGACCGTGGAGCCGAACAACATCGAGGATCTCGAGGCCGTATTCAGGAAAGCCGATGAAGACAAAATCTTTATCGAGGCATTCTTCATGGAGCCGGTCATGGGCGAAGGCGACCCGGGCCAGGGAATTACGCCCGCGTTCTATTCTCGGGCGCGCGAGCTCACGTCAGAGCACGGATCCTTGTTGATGATCGACTCCATCCAGGCCGGGTTGCGCGCACACGGAGTACTGTCGATCGTCGATTATCCGGGCTTTCGCGACTTGCCGCCCCCGGACATGGAAACCTACTCTAAAGCGCTCAATGCCGGCCAGTTCCCGCTGTCGGTGCTGGCCCTCTCGGGACCTGCGACCGAGCTTTACCGCATGGGCGTGTACGGCAACACGATGACCAGCAACCCGCGGGCACTCGATGTCGCCGTAACCGTGCTGCAGCACCTCACTCCGGCCGTGCGCGAGAATATCCGCCTGCGGGGCGAACAACTGCTGGCTGGCCTTGCGGGTCTGAAGGACGAACTTCGCGACGCGATTACCAACGTCCAGGGAACCGGCCTGCTGCTCAGCTGCGAACTGCACACGCGCTACAAGTGCTACGGACATAACAGCACGGAGGAATACCTGCGGCAGCACGGCCTTGGCGTAATTCACGGCGGCACCAATTCCCTGCGCTTCACCCCCACATTCCTGATGACGTCGGACGAAGTCGAGCTGGTTATCGAACGCACACGCGATGCACTCGTGAACGGCCCGGTTGCCGCCTGACGTTCGGCCGTCAGGGCGGCGACAGCCACCGCGCACCGCCGCCTTGCCCGCAACGCCCGGCAAGCCGGCGCTTATCGCTTTCAGGTGAATTGTTTTGACTGATTTTGGCGCTGCGGTATGCTTTCGCCTCGCTCTATCTCTATCAGCAGGAACGCCACGGTCCCGCGCCTTGCTGTGCGACGGGACCGGCCTCAGGCGTTCATCCCGGGGGACAAACTTATGAACGAAAGATGCCATCTGTTGCGTCGTGCTCGCGTGCTGGCCGCGGCCGGGCTGTGTGCCCTGGCACCGGCCGGATTCGCCGAAGAGGCGCCGGGCACCGCGAATGGCGAGTGGCACTTCCTGGGCGGTGATTCCGCTCATACGCGCTATTCGCCGGCGGCCGAAATCAATGCGGAGAATTTTTCCGATCTCGAGGACGCGTGGATCTGGGACGGGGCCAGTTTCAATGCCGCCAGCGGCCGTTCGACACCGAGCTATATCGACGGGCTGCTTTACACGGTGGCGGGCCCGCGGCGCCACGTCGTTGCCATCGATCCCGGCACCGGCGAGACAGTCTGGTCCTATCGCGAACCGCACACGCGCCGGTACGAGTACCTCGATGCGCAAGGATTATGGCAAGGGTGTCGCGTACGCCGAAGTGGACGGCCGCGGCGTCATCTACATTTCGTCCCCGGCATTTTTCCTGACCGCGCTCGACGCCAAAACCGGCTACCCGCTGGAAGGCTTCGGTGAGCCGGTACCGATCGAGGGGTTCCCGGAAACCGGCGTCGTGGATCTCGTCGCCGATCTCGGCCACGAATACGATCCCTATGAGGGCATCCCGCTCGAAAAAGGCTATATCACGTCATCGGCACCGCCGATCGTCGTCGATGGCGTGGTCGTCGTCGGCAATTCTCCGAGCAGGGCTACAACCAGTCACGTGTCGAGAACGTGCCGGCGATATCCTGGGATACGATGCTAAAACAGGCGAGTTTCTCTGGAAGTTCAATGTATTGCCCGGCCCCGGCGAATTCGGGCACGACACCTGGGAGAACGACGCCTGGAAATGGACCGGCGATATCTCCTCCTGGGCACCGCTATCGGCCGACCAGGAGCGCGGCATCGTCTACGTACCGACCAACGGTGCGACGCTCGATTTTTATGGCGGCTTCCGGCCCGGCGACAACCTGTTCTCCACGAGCCTGATTGCGCTTGACGTCAGGACCGGCGAACGCAAGTGGCACTACCAGCTCGTCCACCACGATATCTGGAACTACGACACGCCGACGGCACCGGTATTGCTGGACGTGGAACGGAATGGCGAGACCGTGCCGATCGTCGTCCAGGTAACCAAGCAGGCGTTCGCCTATACTTTTAACCGGGTGACCGGCGAGCCGATCTGGCCGATAGAGGAACGCCCGGTCCCGGCATCCAAAATTCCGGGCGAGCAGCTGTCCGAAACCCAGCCGTTCCCGACCAAACCGGCACCCTATGACAACCAGGGCCTGACCGAAGACGACCTGATCGATTTCACGCCGGAACTGCGCGAACGCATGGTCGAGATTCTCGAGGACTACGATACCGGACCGCTGTTCCAGCCGCCGCTGCACCGGGACAATGAGGAAGGCTACAAGGCCGCGCTCTGGTGCCCCGGCGACATCGGCGGCGTCAACATCGACGGGCCGGCGGCCGCGGACCCGCATACCGGTATCCTTTACGTCACGTCCCGCAAGCACTGCACGACGCGCATCATCGCGCCGGGCGAGGAACGGGATGCAATCCTCAACGAGCCCACAGGGACGACGATTGCCGACTACGCCGTACTGAGCGGCTTCGGCGTCCGCGGACCGGACGGCCTCAACATGTTCAAGCCACCGTACAGTCGTATCACCGCGATCGATATGAACACGGGTGATCACCTGTGGTGGATCCCGGTGGGTGAGACGCCTGCAATCGTGCTGGAACACCCGGACCTGCAGGACATGGATATCCCGAACACGGGTTCCGGCCGGGTCTGCACCGATGTCGGTAACCGAAACGCTGCTGATCTACGCCGGCGACGGCAGCGACGGCACACCCTACCTGTATGCCATCGACAAGGCCACGGGTGAAGAGCTCGAGCGCGTCGAGGTCCCGGAACGAGCTCTTACGGCATGATGACCTACCTGCACGGCGGCAAGCAGTACATTATTCTCCAGACGGGTCCGCGCCTGACCGCGCTCGCCCTGGCGGATTACTGAATGCCGCAACGACGGCCGATCCGGGCCCCGGGGTCTTCTTGCCCCGGGGCCTGTTGCCGCACAATAACGGAACGCCGGTCGATGCGGTCGGTCTGACAGACAGCGGGCGCGCCGTCAGCGAATCCCGGACAAAACCAGCAGGAAGTTGTATGTTTTCACCGTTGCGAATTTCGCTCGCGCTAGCGAGCCTCGTCTTGTCGGCGGCTGCATGCTCCGATGAACGTACGATTGCCGACGGCATCTATACGGAAGAGCAGGCGGAAGCCGGCGAGGCACTGTACGAGGTCCATTGCCTGACCTGCCACAACAAGCGGTATTTCCGTCCCGTGCTCAAGCGTTGGGAAGGCCAGCCGCTCAGCATGCTGTACCTGATCATCAGCACGTCGATGCCGGAGAGCGATCCGGCATCGCTGCGGCAGGAGGAGTACATCGACATCCTGGCGTACATCCTGTCGTTGAGTCGCTACCCGGCCGGCGATACCGAACTCGATTACCGCGACGACGCCCTGGAACAAATCAAGGTCGCGCCACGCAGGCGCTAGCCTGGATCCCGCGTCAGCCGCCTTGCCGATTGCATCTCCCGGGGCGACACGCCCGTCCGGCTCGCACGCCGCGAACCCTGTATCACCTGAAACCTTGCGCGCCGCGCCCGTATCGTGCGGCCATGCCTCTGCTTTTTGCCAGCCGTCGGTCGAAGGTCTATGCTAGCAGCCTGAGTCCGACAGGCTGCAAGTAGCGCATCTTCATTGCGATGACGACTTGCGTCGTACGCACGTCGCCAGGCCGACGTCCGCGTTTCCCGGGGGGGAGCACGCGGGCCGATAACAAACAGGCAATAAGACGGGGGAGACCATGGGACAGCAAACCGGGATGGACCGCAGGGCGTTTCTCAGGGGCGCGAGCCTGACGGCGCTCGCCGCCGCGTCGGGGGGCAGCGTCAGTACAACCGCTGCGGCATCGCGCCCGACAAGCGGCCAGTACGATTTCAATGACGTCGTGGACCGGGTCGGTACCGACTGCTACAAGTGGGACAAGCAGATCGAGCTGTTCGGCCAGGAGAATATCGTCGTGCCGATGGGCATCGCCGACATGGACTTCCGTACGGCGCCCGTCATCACCGAGGCCCTGATGAAGAAAATCCAGGAAGAAAACTGGGGCTACATGCACGTGCCGCCTTCATTCAAGGAATCCATGATCGACTGGAACCGGCGGCGATACGGCGAGGAGATAGACGGCAACCTGCTACTTACGGCAACGGGGGTCGTACCGGCAATCCACAGCGGGCTGCGCGCATTTGCACCACCCGGCAGCAAGGTACTGCTGCAGGCGCCCGTGTACAGTTCGTTCTACGGCGTTATCGACCGGGCTGGCTGTATCGCCGAGGAAAGTCCGATGAAGATCGTCGACGGGCGCTACCAGATCGATTTTGAAGATCTCGAACGGCGCATCGATCACGACACGAATGTGCTGATCTCTGCAATCCGCAAAATCCGACGGGCAACTGCTGGACACGTGAGGAACTGACTGCGCTCGGCGAAATTTGCGAACGGCGCCGCGTCGTTGTCTTTGCGGATGAAATTCATTGTGACTTCGTTAACAAGGGTCACCAATACACGCCATTCGGAACGCTGGATGACGAAGCCATTGTCCGGAACAGCATTACGTTCAAATCAACCAGCAAGTCGTTCAACCTGGCCGCCACGAAGTGTGCGTACCTTTACTCGTCGAATGCCGACTATATACAGCGCATCAGGGACACCGGCCATAACCAGACTGTCAACACGCTTGGCGTTATCGCTTCGGAAACCGCATACAACGAGGCCGAGGACTGGCTGAACCAGGTTGTCGCCTATATCCACGACAACATGGATTTCGCACAGGACTATATCGCTGGAACGTGCCACATGTCGGGTTCAGCAAACCCGAGGGCACCTACCTCGCATGGCTTGACGTCAGCGCACTGGAAGATCGCATCGGTGCCGCGGAAATGGCTGCCGAGGCCAACCAAAGGCGCGGTCCCGACGAAGCGCCACTCGCGGCCGAGCACATGGTCGAGCGTTACCTGGTCGAGAACGCCGGCGTACAGCTGAATGACGGCTTTCGGTACGGGATCGGGGGTGCCGGGTACATGCGCATGAATCTTGCCACGTCCCGCGGACTCGTCGAGAAGGCGCTGGGCAATATCGCCAGTGCCACGCGGCGGGCCTGATTACCGCCTTTCCGGCATGAAAGGCGGGCGACTGATTCCCGGGCAACGGCTCGCAGGAACTGAACAGCATGCCGTGGACTCTGCTGTTCGTTGCCGTCATCGCCCGGCCGCCATACTTTGCAAGCAAGGGGAAACAACCATGACTACAGACTTGCAGCGGAAAACGCTGTGTTCGCGTGTCGCCATCAGTATACTCGCCGCCACGATGACGCTTGTCGGCGCGTGCTCGGGCGAGTCGACGGAGCCGGCAACAGACGCGGGCGATGACGCCGCACAGGCGGTGGTTACCGAGGGGCCGGGCACGACCGGAGGGCAATGGCAGTACCTGGGCGGCGACTCCGGCCACCAGCGCTACTCTGCCCTCGACCAGATCAACGCCGACAATTTCCAGGATGTCGAGGAAGTCTGGACCTGGAGCGGTGCCAGCTTCAACGCGGCAAGCGGCCGCTCGACGCCCAGCTACGTCGATGGCCGGCTCTTCACGGTCGCGGGTCCCCGCCGCTACGTGATTTCGCTGGACGCCGGCAATGGCGAATTGCTGTGGTCCTACGTCGAACCGAAGACACCACGCTGGGAATATTCCATGCGCAAGGACTATGGCAAGGGCGTGGCTTATTCGAAGGTCAACGGACGAGGCGTCGTCTACATTATCTCGCCGGCTTTTTTCCTGACGGCCCTCGACGCCGAAACCGGCCGGCCGCTCGATGGCTTCGGCACGAAGATGCCCATTGACGGTTTTCCGGACACCGGTGTCGTCGACCTGCTCGCCGACCTCGGTCACGAATACGATCCTTTCGAAGGGCTGCCGCTGGAAACCGGCTACATCACGTCATCGTCACCGCCGATCGTCGTCAACGGCGTCGTCGTGGTCGGCAATTCCGCCGAACAGGGCTACAACCAGTCGCGCATCGAGAACATACCGGGCGACATCCTGGGCTATGACGCACGCACTGGCGAATTTCTGTGGAAATTCAATGTCATACCGAAGCCTGGCGAGTTCGGCCACGACACCTGGGAGAACGACGCCTGGCAATGGACCGGCGACATATCGTCGTGGGCCCCGCTGTCCGCCGACCAGGAGCGCGGCATCGTCTACGTCCCCACCAATGGCGCGACCATGGACTTTTACGGCGGCTTTCGTCCCGGAGACAACCTGTTCTCGACCAGCCTGATTGCGCTGGACGTCAGGACCGGCGAGCGCAAGTGGCATTTCCAGATGGTGCACCACGACATCTGGAACTACGACACACCGACCGCGCCGGTCCTGATGGACGTGACGATCGACGGCCAGGAAACACCGATCGTCGTGCAGACAACCAAGCAATCATTCGCCTACACGTTCAATCGTGTCACGGGCGAGCCGATCTGGCCGATCGAGGAACGCCCGGTTCCCCCGTCGCAGGTACCGGGTGAGCAGCTCTCCGACACGCAGCCCTTCCCGACAAAGCCTGCACCGTATGATATCCAGGGCCTGACGCACGACGACCTGATCGATTTCACGCCGGAACTGCGCGCCCAGGCGATCGAAAACCTGTCAGAGTACAAGATCGGACCGCTGTTCAATCCGCCTCTGCACCGCGACAACGACGAGGGCTACAAGGCCGCATACTGGTGTCCCGGCGATTCCGGGGGCGTCAACATCGACGGACCCAATGCCGCCGATCCGGAAACCGGCATTCTTTATGTCACCTCGCACACAGCCTGCACGTCGCGCATTATTGCACCGGGTGAAGAGCGTGATGCGCTGCTGCAGGACCCGACCGGCGAGACGATCAGCCGCTACGCGCGTACTGCGGCCGGACGGCGTGCGCGGCCCCGATGACCTGCCGCTGTTCAAACCTCCCTACAGCCGAATCACCGCGATCGACATGAATACGGGCGAACACGTCTGGATGGCGCCGGTCGGCGAAACACCGGAGCGCGTGCTGAACCACCCGGACCTGCAGGACATGGAGATCGCGAACACGGGCACGGGCAGGCTCGCACCGATGACCCTGACGAAAACGCTGCTCCTGTATGCAGCTGAAGCGTCCGACGGGACACCCCACCTGTACGCGGTCGACAAGATGACGGGAGAAACCGTGGGCAAGGTCGAAATGTCGGAACGGACACGCTACGGGACCATGACCTACATGCACGAAGGACGCCAGTACATCATTGCCCAGACCGGGCCGTCCCTGACCGCCATGGCACTCTACGAATAGACCGCCCGGGCGGACCCGGAACGGCAGCGACCACGCCCGGTACCCGCGGGCGTGTCAGTCGCCGCAGGGTCTCTGCCTGGTCGGCCGCCGGAACGGCGAGCCATCGGTAGACCGTGCCGCCCGTCGTCAGAAAATCGTACTCGGGTTCGTCCGGTGGCTGCGTACAGCCCCCCTGTACGAGAGCGACAACACACGCTGCTGCAACGAATAACGCCGCCGCCCTCACGCGTGCACCTGGCGCTCTGCCGCGGTCGACCGGCTCCCGTCCGGCACCAGCGCATCGGCGAGTTCGCTCGCCGTCGCCGCGGCGAGGGTCCAGCCGAGCATTCCATGGCCGCAGTTGACGAACAGGCCGGGCATTCGCGTGGGTCCTACCAGCGGCCGGCCATCGGGCGTCATGGGCCGTGAGCCTGCCCAGGGGCACGCGTCCGCGGCCGCAAAATCGGCCACGTGGGGCGCCAGCGACTTCGCGAGGCTGTGCAGCAGGTCGACGCGCTCGGCATCACGTCGATGATCGAAACCGGTGAAATCGGCGAATCCCGAAATTCGCATGACGTCGCCCAGCGGGCAAAACAACAGCCGCCGCTTCAGGTCGGTGAAGCTTATTGCCGGCGCGCCCTCGCCACGGGGCAGCGTGATGCTGTAGCCGCGCACCGGGTAGATCGGTGCGCGAACGCCGGCCGCGGCGAAGCACCGCGGGACTTCCGTTGCCGAGACACACAACCACCGCGTCGGCTTCGAGCTCGCCGATGTCGGTGTGGACGGCCCGGGCAACGCCGGCTCTTGCCACGAGCGCGTCAACCCGTTCACCGTAGCGAAACCGGGTCGCGCCCTGCTCCTGCAACCAGCCGGCGAGTGCCGTCGTATAGGCGCGTGCGTCGCCCACCGCATCGTCGCCGGAATAGACCGCGGCCGCGAACCGGTCCCGCAACGGGCCCAGTGCCGGCTCCAGGTTGCAGGCTTCGTCGACGGACAGTACGCGCGTCGTGCAGCCATTCTGTGCCTTGAGATCGGCCGTCGCCCGGGCGGCTGCTACGTCGCCAACGGCCGGCAGCAATACGAGCTTGCCACGCTCGGCATGCGCGAACTCTACCGCGGTTCGCTCGCGAACGTCGGCGAGGCAACGGGCGGACCGCAAGGCCAGGGAGAGAACGTGCAGTGTGTTGGCCCGGGCGCGTGCCGCAGTGCACTGGCGCAGAAAGCCGAGGCCCCAGCCCAGCAATGACGGCCTGGCCAGCAGTCGAATCCGGATTGCCGGATCGCGACCGGCCAGTAATCCCGGGATGCCCGGCAGGAAAGCGGGCCGGGCCAGGGCATCGGTGAAACTGTAGGAAAGCTGACCGCCATTGGCATGCGTTGCGCCGGCTGCCGGCCCGTCGGCGCGATCGATCACGGTGACTTCGCAGCCCCGCTCGGCCAGGAAATAGGCGGTGGTTACGCCAGTGACTCCGGCGCCCAGTACGGCGACATGCATGGTGGTGTTCCCGGCGTGGACCGGCACATGGTACTGGGGCCCTGACCGATCACTCAACCGATTATTTCAGAGCCGGGGCAATGTCCCCGGCCACCCTGTCAGTTGAGTCAGTTGATGTTGATCGCGGCGTCGCGGCCGCGTACGACCCCTTCGCTGGTCCGAATCCGGATATTCGTCTGGTCCGGATTGGCATGTACGAGGAAGCCCTCCGGCGTGTGCATCAGCAGGGAAACGTCCAGGTCCATGTCGCGCGCATGCGCACGGCGGCGGATGTCGCAGATCACCCGCTCATTCTTGCGGTCGGTGACCGTATAGCGGTTGTCGGTCATCCGGACATCGAACTGGTCCTCGTTGCCGCCCGACACGTCATCCTGGCGGACGACGGCCCGCTCACGGCCGCGCTCGTCATAGATACCCAGTTCGACATCCAGCTCGCCATTCCTGTCATTTCGAGTCACTTTCAGCAGCGGCTCTCCCTTGCACGCCAGCAGGTTGGGCGTATCCGAGTAAACGTTGCCCCCGATTCGGACAACGAAATGCTTCTGAATCTTCATATCGTTCCGTTTCTATTTTCGTGAATGTCGTTGTGACTGTCGTTGTGCTGACTGTACTACGCGAGAGTCAGGTTGCCGTCGCTGTCGAGATCGAGCTGTTTGTCGTCACAGAAATCGGCAAACTCACTGGGGACCGCGAGCACGGTTCTTCCCTTGAAGTCGAATGTCGTGTCATCCGTGTGCGGTGGCTCGAGCGTCAGCGCCAGGCCGGATTCCTCACTGCGCACCATGCGCAGACAACTCTCGTCATCCTGTGAGTTTTGCATGCTGGCGATCGTCTCGCCGAACTTTTCCAGGGCGGCATCGCTTACGGTAAGCATTGTTTGTCCTCCGTGCTTCGGATAGAGCGAATTATTCCGAAAATTGGAATTCGAAACGGCGAATGTCCGGTCACCGTACCAGGGTATCGAGGCACGCAACCATCGTGCGGCCTTTGGTTACGGGCGTCAGGCGGCGCGCGTGGGTTTCCTGCCGGAACCGTCTTCCGCGTGATCCTGGAGCGTCTCGACAAGTTCGTGATGTAAGGCGATGATCGACTTCTCGTAGTCTTCTTCCGACACGATAAATATGATATCGACATTTCGTATCAGCTGATGCACGCCAAGCAGCGAGACACCGGCGTCGGATAAACTGTTGACCGCGCGCGCTGTAAGGCCTTCCACCTCGAGATCACTACCGATTGCCGACACGATGGCAACCTTGCGCACGGTGATCGTTGCCGACTCGAACCGCTCACGTAATTCAACCGTTACACGCTTGATCGCCTTCAGCGAACCCTCGACATAGTGCGCAATGGTATTGGCATTCGAGGTTTTCGTAATGATCCGTATCTTGTGATGCTTCAGGGCCTGCAGTATCGCCGTGTCGTACCCGTTGACGCGGACCATGTCCTGCTCGAAGAACTCCAGCGAATAAACGGCACGCAATCCGGTAACTATCTCGGTGCGCGATTCGTCCGAGACATAGTCGCCGCTGATGACCGTCCCTTCGTCGTCGGGGTCGAACGTGTTCTTGATGCGCAGCGGAATCTCGGCCTGCCGCAAGCCCTTCGCCGCGCTGGGATGAATCGCCTCCATCCCCATATTTGACAACTGGTCTGCGACGTCGTAGTTGGTGCGGCCGATCTTGCGCACCTTGTCCTCGCCGATCAGCTTTGGATCGCCGCTGGAAAGATGAAATTCCTTGTGGATAATCGCCTCGCACGCACCAGTGAGCACTGCGACCCGCGAAAATATGACTTCCGTATAACCACGACCGTAAGTCGCAACAGCGCCTTCCTTGCAATGGCCGTAGCCGGTGACGATGGGCAGCGTCGTATCCAGGTCAATATCCGAAAGCGTGTCGACGATTTTCTCGTCCAGCCCCAGCTGTTCGTCGTCCCGCCAGTTGGTCAGGTCGACGAAGCACGAATTCACGCCGTGCTGCTGCAGGAGGAGCGACGTATTGAAAGCACTGTGGGCCTCGCCCAGCGCCGACAGCATCTCCCTGACCGTGTTCATGTGTTCCGACAGGTTGAAGTGCCCGTAGGAACATAGCCGGTGCAGGTCGAGCAGGCAGCTGCGAACGCCTTCGATGCGCTCCTTGACGAACTGGTCGGCCGCGCGCCTGTCCGCGTGATCACCGAAGATCTCCGAGTTTATTCCCAACATGTCGTCGCCGACCCTGCTGAGGGCATCACCCCAGGCCCAGTCGGAATTCGAATCGGCGAACAGCGAATGTACGCCCGGTTCGCCGGTCTTTTTATCGCTCAGCAGCTTGTTCGTAATGCCTGCATAGGCTGAAACGACGAATATCCGCTGATAGAGATCCCGTCCCTTGCGCGTCCCGATGAAAATGTTGTTCAGGACGGATTCGGTATCCGCCATCGACGTTCCGCCGATTTTCTCCACCGTGTGCCTACGTTGTGGTGCATCGTCCGTCATTGATTGCCCAGGGTATCCGCTTCCAGTGGATAGGCTCCGCTGTCGTCATGCACTTCCTTACCGTGCAGCGGCGGATTGAAAACGCAAGCCATCTGCAATTCCTCTTCCGCCCGCAGGATGTGCTTGTCATGCTTGTCGAGCGCGTACATGACGCCGGGCCGAATCTCGACTATATCGCCGGTTTCGGCGTTCTCAATACTGCCCTTGCCCGACACGCAATAGACCGACTCGAGGTGATTCTTTGTAGTGCATGGGCAATTCGGCGCCGGTGTGAATCGTCGTAATATGGAACGAGAACCCCATGTCGTCTTCTTTGAGCAGCATCCTGACGCTGCTCCAACCCTTCGAATCGATACGGCGCTTCGTATTCTTTGCTTCGTTGTAATCTCTGATAATCATATCTTCCCCAGTCTCAGGCAGCCGCTTTCTCGGCCTGCCTGGCGACCGCCGCAACAGCCTCTCCCAGAATTTTCAGGCCCTTTTCGAGATCTTCCGCGCTGATGGTCAGGGCGGCAAGACACTTGACGACTTCGTCTTTCGGGCCGGCGCTTTCTATGATCATGCCGTTCTCGAATGCGTGCTTGATCACTTTACCGGCAAACTCGCCGGACGGCATTTCCAGTCCGCGCATCATACCGCGACCTTTCAATACCATTTTCGTCGATGCGTTGGCTTTCATGATAGCGCGCAACCCGTCTTCGAGGATCTTCGCCTTCGCCGCGATGTCTTTCTCGAACTTTTCGCGATCCCGCCAGAAATGCCGCAGCGCGGCCCGGGCGGTGACAAACGCGTGGCAATTGCCGCGGAAAGTCCCGTTATGCTCGCCCGGCAGCCCACTCATCGTACTTGCGATCAATGAGCACGACTGCCATCGGCAAGCCATAACCGGAGACCGACTTGGCCAGCGTGACGATGTCAGGCTGCAGCCCGGACGGTTCGAAACTGAAGAATGAGCCGCACCGGCCCATGCCGGCCTGAATGTCGTCTACGATGAACAAGGCGCCGTGGCTGCGCGCGATCGCTGCAATCTTCCTGAGCCAATCCATGCTTGCGGCGTTCAGACCACCTTCACCCTGCACCGTTTCGACGATAATCGCTGCCGGCTCGTCGATGCCGCTGGACGGATCGTCGAGCATGCGCTCCAGGTAGTCCGCCGTGTCCACCGATTCGCCAAAATAGCCGTCGTAGGGCATGCGCGTTACGCCTTCGAGCTGCACACCGGCGCCGCTGCGATGATGCCGGTTGCCGGTCGCGGCGAGCGCGCCAAGCGTGACACCGTGAAACCCGTTGGTAAACGCGATGACATTCCGCCGGCCGGTTACCTTGCGTGCAAGCTTGAGAGCAGCTTCCACGGCATTGGTACCCGTCGGCCCGGGAAACTGCATGACGTAGTCCAGTCGAACGAGGCTTCAGCACCGTTTCATGGAATTCAAACAGAAACCGCTCTTTCGCGGCGCTGTACATGTCCATGCTGTGTGTAATGCCATCGTTGCGATGCCTAGATCCAGCAGCGCTTCCTTGAGCACGGGATGGTTATGCCCGTAATTGAGCGTCGAGCAGCCCATCAGGAAGTCCAGGTAAGCCTTGCCGTCCTGGCCATTCAGCCACGACCCCTGGGCGCGATCGAATATCGCGGGGAAATTCCGTGAGTAACTGCGCACCTGGGACTCCAGGAGCTCGAACGTTTCGACTGCCGGTTCGGTACCGGACATCGCATTGCTATCCAACATATTGATCCTCTTGTGAATCTGGTAAATCAGGCAACAGACCGTGATGCGTCCCGTTCCCGCCTGGAATCCGGAATCGGCCCGATGGTGATGAGGCGCTCGCTGTCATGCAGCCCCTTGAAATGCGCTTCGCTGTCGAAGCCTTCCGATTCGTCGAACGGCGCATCGAAGTGCGACGCGAATGAACGGAAAAGCGCAAAGGATCCTTTATTGTCCGGCGTGATCGTGGTCTTCATCAGGCGCACGTCCCGGCATTCGGGACGCGCCATCAGGCCACGCAGCATGCGCCCGGCAAGGCCACAACCGCGGCCACTCTCATGCACGGCCACCTGCCAGATGAACAGCGTTTCCGGCTCCGCGGGCGGCAGGTATCCGGATATCCAGCCGACCGGCCCGCCATCGCGCTCCGCGACGATGCAGGTGCCCGCAAAGTGGGCGCATTGCAGCAGGTTGCAGAAGACGGAGTTCTGGTCGAGCGGCGGGCAGTCCGCAATCAGTTTCCAGATCGCGACGCCGTCGTCAACGGTGGGTTTGCGTAGCCGAATCCCGGACGCGTCTGGCGGCGCGCCACTGGAGTTGTCGGTTTGATCGGTCATTTTGATTCATAATTCTAACTAATCCGGCGATGAAATAGAACCGCTACCGTCCTTTTTCAAGGCTGGCAACAAAAATATACATCCTTATCACTCTAACTATCTGTTTAACGGTAATTTGTTGCATACTTTGCCCTGTCCGGTCCGCGGCGGTCGCTCCTGCACTGGTTCGACTGTCTAAGGACCGTTCCCTGCTCGCCCTGCGCATTGCGTCGTCGACGCCCCGCGGGCGTGACGCGCCGGGTGGGCGGGCCACGGAAACCGATAGCTGACATCGAGATGCCATGAAAGACAGATCGCACAGCGCGCTGGTGGCCCTGCGCCGGATATTGCGCGCCACCGAACTGAACGCCCGCCAGCTTGCCAGCCGCACCGGCCTGACGCCGTCGCAGTTCATCGTGTTGCAGCTGGTAGCGCGAGCCGGCAAGACCCTGCCCACTAACGTCGCGCGCGATACTCACCTGTCCCAGGCGACGGTTACGGCGCTGGTCGACAAGCTCGAGAAGGCCGGGCTCGTGATCCGTCATCGCGACACCGAGGACCGGCGGCGCATCTGGATCGAGTTGACACCTGCCGGCCGGCAGCATCTCGATTCGAGTCCGGACTTACTTCAGCACCGCTTCGAACAGGGATACCGGGAACTACCGGACTGGCAGCAGGCATTGATCGTCGCCGCGCTGGAAAAGGTTTCCGCCATGCTCGATGCGGGCGCCATCGATGCATCGCCGGTCCTGGACGTCGGCGACATCGACCGCTGAAAGGTACTTGCCGCGGTCAAGACGCCTTTGTCCCAGGCATTCCCGGTGAGCCTTGCGCAAGATCTTACTTGCCGCGCTTCTCCGGCTTGACGACCACGACGTCACAGTCCACTGATTCGAGAATGGCCTCGGCAGTACTGCCGATAACGAGCCGTTCCAGCCGACCACGCGACATGCCACCTGCCACAACCACGTCAATATCATGCTCGTGAACCACCTCGTCCAGCACACTGGTCACAGCCCCCTCCTGCAGGTGCACGCGCTCTGCCGGCACGCCAAACGACTCGCTCAATTCGCGCAGCAACTGCTTGCGCTGCTCGCGCATGTTCTTGAGCGTCGCGTCGTCCACGCGCACGATCGGCATGGGCACATGCGGCCCGGCTGCGATCGCCGGCGCGATGGCGGCGCCCGGCTGCCACGCATGAAATAAATGCAGCTTGCCGCCATCCATGTCCGCAATGCTGCTCGCTGCCGCCAGGATACGTTGATCCAGCCCCAGCTTCTTTTCCTCGGCATGCACCGGATCGACCGCGGCCAGTACGTTCAGCCCCGTGCGATCGGCGGCCGGTCGCTTTTTGACCAGCCAGACCGTCTGCGGCGCGTGCCGGATGAGCTTGCCCCAGTCGGTGGCGCTGACAAGCAGGCGCTCAAGCTTGGAGTGGTGTCGCGCCGAGCGAATGATCAACGACGCATTGACCTTGTTGGCCTTGTCGATGATCGCTTCGTAGCGCGGCGAATGCCACGTCAATTCCGTCTCGACGCGTATGTCCTTGCTGCGCAACTGTGCGGCCTTTTCGCCGAGCCAGCTCTCGAGCTTGCCGGCGGTGCGCCGCACGCGAGGGGCTCGCGCAGGTCGGCTTCCACGCCGAAAAAGTCGCCACTGAGCTGGTCCATGTAGTCACAGGCCAGCAGATGCACGGTTGCATCCTGGGCAGGTGCCAGCTGTTCCAGTCTTTCAAGCGACAACTGGTTTTCCGAACGCGGATCGACGTCCGCAACTATGATGCTGAATGCACTCATGATTTCCTCCCGTGCTGGCGGTTACTCATGCTCGCGGTAGCGTTTAAGTCGGTTGTAGAGGGTTTTGAGGCTGACTCCCAGTGCCTTCGCGGCCTTTTTCTTGTCGCCGCCGAAATGCTCGAGTGTCGACAGGATGGCGCGCCGCTCAACCTCTTTCAGCGGTGTCGCGACATTCAGCCGAATAAAATCCGTACTGCCGGGGCTGCTGGAAATCACCCGGCCTGGCAGATCGTCCACGTTGATAGTCGAACCGGCAAGCAGGTAGCCGTGCAGGATGGCGTTCTTGAGTTCGCGCACGTTGCCCGGCCAGTCGTGCAGGCGCAGCGCTTCGAGCGCCTCGTCTGAACATTGCTTGCTCAGGCCGGTTTCGGCGTTCCGTTCGTCGAGGAAATGGTGCGCGAGAACAGCGATGTCGTCGCCCCGCTCGCGAAGCGCCGGCACGCGTAACGGAAACTGTGCAGCGGTAATACAGGACGTCCCCGCGCAGCTTGCCTTCGGCAATGGCTTCGTCAACGTCGCGATTGGTGGCCGCGACAATGCGTGCGTCGACATCTGTCTCCTTCTCCTCCCCGACCGGGCGAACCTTGCCGGTCTCGATGGATCGCAGCAGCTTGGCTTGCAGGCCGGGATTCATCTCGGTGATCTCATCCAGGAAAAGCGTGCCGCCTGACGCACGCTGGAAATAACCGCGATGGTCCCTGACCGCGCCGGTAAAACTCCCTTTCTTGTGGCCAAACAGCTCACTCTCCATGAGTTCGGGAGCCAGCGCGCTGCAATTCAGTGCGACAAAAGGTTTTGCCGCCCGGTCGCTGAGCTGGTGAATCGTCTGCGCCACCAGTTCCTTGCCGGCGCCGCTTTCGCCGGCGACGAAGATACTGGCGGTCGTTGGCGCACACTTTCGAATCAGACGATACAGTTTCTGCATCGACCTGGACTCTCCAATCAGGAGGCCGCGACCACTCTTCTCCGCCGAGCCTTCTTCAGGCTCGTCCGTCAAGTCCTCGCGAAGCTCGCGCAGGTTGCGTTCGAGTCGCTCCTCGTCGACAGGCTTGCTAAACAGGTCGGCGACGCCTGCCCGCATGGCGCGCGTCGCGTCCGACACGGTCGGGTCGGCACTCATCAGGTAAATCTCCATGACCTGGCCAAGGTCAACCGACTCGAGCAACTCGAGAGAGTCGCGTCCGCCGACCCGGTCGTTCAGCAAGGCGACTTCCGGCATGCGCCGCAGCAGTGCTTCGTGCGCATCATCCAGCGTCGCGACCGTTTCCGCGTCATAACCGTGGCGACGAAAAATTCCGGCGAGAGTGCCGGTTTCGTCGCCGTCGTCGACAACGAGTGCAATGGGCAAGAGTACGCTCCCTGGGCGTATTGCGCGCGCCTGCGCAAGCGGCGCGCCGCGAATCAACGCACCAGTATAACGTAGCCTGACTACCTGCAGGCAATGAAGACGCGCGACGAACTACCGCCGCTCACGCGACTGCCGGCAGGATGTTCGGGCTAGCGGTACGCCCGCAGTTGACGCAAGCACTCGTCAATCTTGCGGATCAATGCCGCACCGCCCGCGTCGCCGATCAGGTTTTCCTCGCTGGCAACCTGCAGCTGAACCAGGTCGTAGCGCCATTGCCTGAGAACTTGCGCCTTGTCGTCGCGCGACAGGCGAACCTGGCACAGCACTTCGCACGGATCGGAAAACGCCGCCGCCGGATCTTTCAGAATGGTTTCGATCTCGTCAGCCATTGCATCCTGGCCATCCCGGGCACGTCAGCCCGCCTTGCGCGTCGCCAACCTGCCGTAGTCCGACGCCTGCAGGTTACGGGCCGCAAACTCCCAGTTCAACAGACTGTCGAGAACGCGGTCGAGGTAGGCCCCACGGTCGTTTTGTACGTCGAGATAGTACGCATGCTCCCACACGTCGATCGTCAGTAACGGCGCCTGGCCCGCCTGGAGGGGATTTTCCGGCGGTGGACGTGCTGTTGACCTCCAGTTTGCCTTCCGGCGTCACGACCAGCCAGGCCCAGCCGGAGCCGAAACGACCGGCAGCCGCTTTCCGGAACGCGTCGCGGAAGCGCGCAATATCGTCAAACGATTCCCGGATGGCCTGCGCGAGTTCGCCACCGGGCTCGCCACAGCCGTCAGGTGACAGGCTCTGCCAGTAGAAGTAGTGATTCCGACCTGCGCCGCATTGTTGAATACACCGCCGTCTGCTTCCAGGATAATCTGTCGAGGCCTTGGTCAGCGCGCGGCGTGTCCGCGATCGCGGCCTCAAGTTTTTTCATGTAGCCGGCATGATGCTTGTCGTAGTGAAACTCGAGTGTGCGTGCGCTGATATGCGGCTCGAGTGCATCGTAGTCGTACGGCATTGGTTGCATTTCGAATTTCACGGTTACTCCTGTGTGGTTGGCTGTCCTGTCAGATGCAGGTTCCATGCCATGGGTGACGGCCGCCGCAACAGGTAACCGGCGAACCCGAGGCGAGTATAATTTGCAAAGCCGGTTGAAAAACTTACAGGCAGGAAGCGGCCGGCAGCGGCGGGGTTTGCCGGTCCGCCGGAAGTTTGGTTTATCATCGGACACGAAATCCGCCGGCCGGCGGCCATCGCATCCCGCCCAGGCACCCTTGCAATGACTGATCCACTCGAAGAAAGCTCGCTGCGCTACCATCGGATCGAGCCCGCGGCAAGCTGAGCGTCACACCGACCAAGCCGCTCGCGGACCAGCTCGATCTCGCCCAGGCCTACTCACCGGCGTCGCGTACCCTTGCCTTAAAATCAAGGATGACCCGACCCAGTCGGCCGTCTACACGGCGCGGGGCAATCTCGTCGGCATCGTCACGAACGGCAGCGCCGTGCTCGGGCTGGGCGCCATCGGGCCGCCTGCTGCCAAGCCCGTCATGGAAGGCAAATCGGTCCTGTTCAAGAAATTCGCCGGAATCGATGCGTTCGACATCGAGATCGACGAGTCGGATCCCGAACGCCTGGTGGACATAATTGCCCGGCTGGAACCCACATTCGGCGCGATCAATCTCGAGGACATCAAGGCGCCGGAGTGCTTCATTGTCGAACAGAAGCTCACCGAGCGCATGAACATCCCTGTATTTACCGCGACGACCGGGCACGGCGCGGCGATCGTCGCCAGTGCCGCGATCAGGAACGGCCTGCAATGGTCGGGAAAAAGCTGGAGGACGTCAAACTGGTTTCCACCGGCGGAGGCGCGGCAAGCCTTGCATGCCTGGACCTGCTCGTCAGCCTGGGCCTGCAACCCGGCAACATAACACTGGTCGACGTTCACGGCGTCGTCTACGAGGGCCGCAAGAAGGACATGAACCCCTACAAGGCCCGCTATGCCCGGAAAACGAAGATGCGCAAACTGGCGGAGGCGATGGAGGGCGCTGACGTGTTTCTCGGGTTGTCCGCACCGGACGTGCTCGACCAGGCGATGGTCAGGAGCATGGCCGAACGGCCCCTGGTACTCGCGCTCGCGAATCCCGTGCCGGAGATCCTGCCCGACGTGGCGCAGAGTGCGCGCCCCGACGTGATCATGGCCACCGGCCGGTCGGACTACCCGAACCAGGTCAATAACGTACTCTGCTTTCCATTCATTTTCCGTGGCGCGCTTGACGTCGGCGCCACGGACATCAACCGGGAAATGCAGATTGCCGCTGTCGATGCGATCGCGGGCCTGGCACGGCTCGAATCGAGTGCGGAGGTTGCCAACGCCTACCAGGGCGAGTCCCTGACATTCGGGCCGGACTACCTGATACCGAAGCCGTTCGACCCGCGCCTGATGGAGCACGTCTCCATCGCCGTCGCGCAAGCTGCCATGGATTCGGGCGTGGCAACCCGGCCGATTGCCGACATCGAAGCCTACCGCGACCGGTTACAGAACTTCAGCTATCGCTCGGTGATGTTCATGCAGCCCGTCATCGATGTCGCCAAACGCGATGTCGAGCGACTGGTGTATGCCGAGGGCGAGAACGAGGTGGTACTGCGCGCCGTACAGGCGGTCGTCGACGAACGCCTCGCCGAACCGATCGTCATTGGCCGCACAGCTGTTGTCGAGGATCGCATCCGACGTCTCGGGCTGCGCCTGGTGAGCGGTCGGGACTTCGAACTCGTCGATCCTGAGGATGATCCCCGCTATCGCGAGTATTGGCAGTTCTACCATTCCAGGGTCTGCCGCCGGGGCATTTCGGTGCCGGCGGCACGAACTGTCATGCGCACCAACACGACAGTTATCGCCGCCTGCATGGTAGCGATGAAGCAGGCCGATGCGCTGCTTTGCGGATCGGAGGGTCGGTTCGATCATCATCTGCAGGAGGTCATCGAGATCATAGGACCGGATTCGCCCGAGCAGAAGATTTCGTCGATGTCCGTGCTGTTTCTGCCGGACGGTCCCCTCTTCATTGCCGACGCCTTTATCGAAGTAGACCCCAGCACGGACCAGATTGTCGCAACGACGCTCGCTACAGCTGAACGGGTGCGCAGCTTCGGCATCCGCCCAAAGGTAGCCCTGCTGTCACACTCGAATTTCGGTTCATCGCGGGCCCGGTCCGCCCGCAAGATGCGGGACGCGACGCGCCTGCTGCATGAGCGGGACCCGGAACTCGAGGTCGACGGTGAAATGCATGCGCTGACCGCGATGAACGAGACGGTGCGCGCCACGCTCGATCCCAATGCCACGCTCACAGGAAAGGCGAACGTCCTGATCATGCCGAATCTCGATACAGCCAATATCGCGATGGAACTGATACGCTCCATCACCGATGCACTCTTCATCGGCCCTATTCTTTCGGGCGCCGCACGACCCGCCCATATCGTGACACCGTCCCTGAGTGCCAAGGGCATCTTCAACATGAGTGCGATTGCGGTCGCCGATGCATGGCGCATGGCTAACCGTGCCTGACGGAATTCCTGCGCCGGCGCAGTGTCCGGGTGGCGCAATCGATCGTGGCTGACGCGCCCGTCGAAGACGCGGGCTTCGTCACGCGGTTCCTCGGCGTATTCCGCTACAGCCACCGTGCGCTGGAACTGGTCTGGACCACGAGCCGGGCACTCACGCTGACGCTCGCCGCGCTGACGCTGGCAGCCGGCATCCTGCCTGCCGGCATCGCCTGGGTCGGTCAGCTGATCGTGGACGGCGTAGTCGCCGCGATGGCGGCCGACTCGCCGGACACGCGCGGCGTGCTGACGCTGGTCGGGATCGAGGCGCTGCTGGTCATCGCCGCGGCCGGCAGCCAGCGCGGCATCTCCGCGAGCCAGTCGCTCCTGCGAGCGCTGCTCGGCCAACGCGTCAACGTCATGATTCTCGAGAAAGCCCTGACGCTGCAACTGACGCATTTCGAGGATTCGGAATTCTACGACAAGCTTACGCAAGCGCGGCGCGAAGCATCCAGTCGCCCCCTGAGCCTCGTCAACCGCACGTTCGGCCTCGCCCAGAACGCGATTTCCCTGGCGAGCTACGCCGTATTGTTGTTCGCGTTTTCGCCCTGGGCAGTCGTCATCCTCGTCGTCGCCGGCCTGCCGTCTTTCTTTGCCGAGGCGAAATTTTCCGGCGACGCGTTTCGCCTGTTCCGCTGGCGCTCGCCCGAAACGCGAATGCAGATGTACCTGGAAACGGTGATCGCCCGCGAGGACGGCGTCAAGGAAGTCAAGCTGTTCAACCTCGGGCCCCGACTCCTGCAGCGCTATCGCGATATTTTTGACCGGCTGTTCGTCGAGGACCGCAAGCTGACGCTGCGGCGGGACGGCTGGGGCTTCGCGCTGGGCCTGCTGTCCACCGCGGCTTTTTACGGCGCCTACGTCTGGATCGTGCTGGCGACGATCGCGCAGCAGATAACCCTCGGTGCCATGACGATGTACCTGATGCTGTTTCGCCAGGGGCAGACCGCGGTTACGGCAATCCTGTCTGCCATCAGCGGGATGTACGAGGACAACCTCTACCTGTCGAACCTGTACGACTACCTCGGCCAGCCGGTCCCGACCCGCGACGGCGAGGCACGATGCGGTCCGCATCCCGAACAGGGCATAGAGTTTCGCAACGTGTCGTTCGCGTACCCGGGGGCCAGCGAGGACGCATTGAAGAATGTCAGCCTGCAGATCCGGCCCGGCGAGAGCATTGCGCTGGTCGGCGAGAACGGCTCGGGCAAGACGACGCTGATCAAGCTGCTGACGCGCCTCTACGAGCCGACGTCCGGCACGATCCTGCTCGACGGACTGGATCTCAGGGAATGGAACGTCGGCGAGCTCAGGGATCGCATTGGCGTCATATTCCAGGATTTTGGCCGTTACCAGTTCTCAGTCGGCGAAAACATCGGGGCCGGCGACGTGCGCCACATCGACGATCCGAATCGGTGGGCCGCGGCGGCCGAAACCGGCATGGCCGCGCCCTTTATCGAGGCCATGCCGGAGGGCTATGGAACGCAGCTCGGGCGCTGGTTCAAGGGCGGACGGGAATTGTCGGGTGGCCAGTGGCAGAAGATCGCCCTGTCGCGCGCCTTCATGCGCAGCGACGCCGATATCCTGGTGCTGGACGAGCCGACCGCAGCCATGGACGCGGCCTCCGAGGCCGCCGTGTTCGAACACTTTCGCGCATCCAGTCACGATAAGATGACAATCCTGATCTCGCATCGGTTCTCGACCGTGCGAGCGGCCGATCAGATCATCGTCATGCGCCACGGCGAGATCATCGAGCGTGGCGACCACGCGTCGCTGCTGGCCGAACGAGGCCACTACGCGCACCTGTTCGAGTTGCAGGCCAGGGGATACCAGTAAACGACGTTATCGCGTCCCGGCACATATTGCGCCTGCCGGACCACGACCTCGACAACGATCACGCCCTGACCGGGGGCGGGCTGCCGGCCACCGCAACACCCGTTTTCTACCGGCTCGACGTCCGGCAATTCGTGATTTTCGTCGCGTTCAGAACAGCGTCTGCGCACTGATGCCGCCGTCGACCACCAGGTTGTGACCACTGATCCAGCGGGCCGCCGGGGAGACGAGAAACAGGCAGGCGTTAGCGACGTCATCCGGTTCGCCGAGGCGCGCGAGCGGCGCCCGCGCTCGCCAGCGTGCCACGCCCCCCGGCCATCCTTCCTCGATGCCCGGCCGGGAAATCAGCCCGGGCGACACGGCATTGACCCGAATCGAGTACCTGCCCAGTTCCTGGGCCGCCGCGCGCGTGAACATGACGACCGCGGCCTTGGCGCTGGCGTAGTGCGCGTGGTCCGGCGCCGGTGAGAGCGCCTCTATCGAGGCGATATTGACGATTGCGCCGGCGCCCGCGTCCCGCATCCGGCGCGCGGCCGAGCGGGTGCAGAAAAACGCGGTGTCGACGTTCGCACGCTGCACCGCCTGCCAGTCGGCGGGTTCGATATCCAGCAACGCCCCCGTCGGAAAGGTGCCGGCGTTGTTGACGAGTATGCCGGGTCCGCCGAACTCGCGGGCAGCGCGCTCGACCAGTGCCTCTGCTTCCTCTGCCCGGGCGAGGTCTGCCGGCACGGCAACTGCCTTGCCGCCCTCTGCACAAATCGACTCGACGACTTCGTCCGCCGCATCGCGGTGGCTGCGGTAGTGCACGACGACACGCGCACCGGCGGCCGCCAGTCGCGATGCGATGGCCGCGCCGATGCCCTGGCTGGCCCCGGTCACTATCGCCGTCCTGTTGTCGAGGTTCAGCAGCTCCCCTGTACGCGGTCCTGTCATGGTCACTCTCCCGGTGATACGACAGCCGGGCGACCCGCTGCGTCCGGTGCAGCTGGTACCATCGGCCACTTCAATACTCGTATTCTCGCCCGTGGAGCCTGCCGATGAAACCGACGACTGGTGTATTGCTGTTGTGCCTGGCACTGACGATGCCGGCGGCCGCCGAGGACGACGACAGTGAATGGGATGTGGAATCGATTCCCGGCGAGTCGCGGCGCGTCGAGATCGACGTGACCAGTGGTACCTGGATGAGCCTGGACGTCAGCCCGGACGGCGACACCGTTGCGTTCGACCTGCTCGGCGATATTTACGTGCTGCCGATCGAGGGCGGCGACGCGCGCGCCGTGCACAGCGGCCTGTCCTGGTCGATGCAGCCGCGCTTTTCTCCCGACGGTGAGCAAATTGCGTTCACCAGCGACGCGGGCGGCGGCGACAATATCTGGATCATGCAGGCCGACGGCAGCGAGCCGAGGCAACTGACGAAAGAGGATTTCCGCCTGCTGAACAACCCGACGTGGTCGCCCGGCGGCGACTACATCGCGGCCCGCAAGCATTTCACGACGGAACGTTCGCTGGGTACCGGTGAGATCTGGCTCTACCACGTCGGCGGCGGCGCCGGCGTCGCGGCCGTGGAACGGCCCGACGAGGATCACCAGAAGGAACTCGGCGAACCGGCCTGGTCACCGGATGGCCGCTATATCTATTTCAGCATGGACACGACGCCGGGCGGTACGTTTGTCTATGCACAGGACTCCAACGCCCAGATCTTCGAGATTCGCCGCCACGACCTGCAGACCGGCCGCACGACGGGTTTCGTCACCGGCGCCGGCGGCGCCGTCCGGCCCGAACCCTCTCCCGACGGCAACTGGCTCGCGTTCGTGCGGCGGCTGGAGGGTCGCAGCGCGCTGTTTCTCAAGGACCTGACGACCGGTGCCGAAACGCCCGTCTACGAAGACCTGGATTCCGACATGCAGGAAGTCTGGGGTGTGCACGGACTGTACCCCAACATGGACTGGACGCCGGATTCGGAGAGCCTCGTGTTCTGGGCGGGCGGCAAGATCCGGCGTCTCGACATCGACACGGGCGAGGTCCGCACGATCGAGTTTCGCGTACGCGACACGCGCACCGTTTATACGCCGCCGCGTCCGGAGACGGACGTCGCGCCGGCGACCTTCGACACACGCATGGTACGCAACGCATCCGTTTCGCCGGATGGCAGCAGGATCGTGTTCGAGTCCCTGGGCCGGCTGTACGTCAAGGCGCTGCCCGGTGGCGACCCGCGTCTGCTGACGTCGGATGCCGGCGGCGACTTCGAGTATTTCCCGTCGTGGTCGCGCGACGGCAGCCACGTCGTGTTCGTGCGCTGGAACGACGCCGATCTCGGCCACATCCACAGCGTGCGCGCCGGCGGAGGGCGCAGCCGCCGGCTCACGAAGCAGCCCGGACACTACCTGTCACCGCGTTTCTCGCCGAACGGCGAGCGTATCGTCTACGAATTGACCGACGGCGGATTCCTCACGTCGCCGGACTGGTCCATCGAGACCGGCATTTTTGAAATACCGGCATCGGGCGGTGCGGCGCGCCGCATCACGGCCGATGGCAGCGACCCGCAATTCGGCGCCCGCGATGACCGGCTGTTCGTCACGCGCCGGGAGAACGGCACCAGTGCGCTCGTCAGCGTCGATCTGAATGGCGAGGCGCCGCGCACGCATGCGCGCGGCGACTACGTGCGGCGCTTCAGCGTCGCACCCGATGGCGAGCACCTCGCCTACCGCGAGAACTACCATGTCTACGCGGTACCGCTGCCGCCGGGCGGCAACCCGCTGGAGCTCGGCACGGACGTGACCAGCGTCGCCATGACGCGCGCCAGCGGCGATGGCGGCAACTACCCGCACTGGTCCGGCGACGGCGGCCGGCTTCACTGGTCCCTCGGCGCGACAGCCTACAGTGCGACGATCGACGAACTGTTTGCCCCCGCCAACAACGACGGCGATGCGGGCTACGAAGCGCCGACGGAAGGCGTTTCGCTGTCGATGACGGTATCGGCTGACGCGCCGGACTCGCTCGTCGCGCTGACCGGCGCGCGTCTCGTCACGATGGCGGGACCGGACGGCGGTGTGATCGACGACGGCGTCATCGTGACACGCGGCAGCCGGATCGCAGCCGTCGGGTCGCGCGACAGCGTCGACATTCCGCCGGAGGCGGCGGTCGTCGACGTTAGCGGGCGCACGATCGTGCCCGGCCTGATCGATGCGCACGCCCACGGCGCCCAGGGGGTCGAGATCATTCCGCAGCAGAACTGGATCGCGCACGCGACGCTGGCCTTTGGCGTCACGACCGTGCACGACCCGTCGAACGACGCGACCGAGGTGTTTGCCGCCTCCGAGATGCAGCGCGCCGGCCGTATACTCGCGCCGCGCATCTTTTCCACCGGCGATATTATCTACGGGGCGCGTTCGCGTTCGTTCGCGAAAGTGGATTCGCTGGAGGATGCCCGCGAGCACGTACGGCGCCTCAAGGCGCAGGGTGCGATAAGCGTCAAGAACTACAACCAGCCGCGGCGCGACCAGCGCCAGCAGGTGGCCGTCGCCGCCCGCGAGGAAGGCATGCTGGTCGTTGCCGAGGGCGCGTCACTCTTTCACATGGACCTGTCGATGGTCGCGGACGGCAACAGCACTATCGAACACAACCTGCCGCAGTCGATGCTCTACGAGGACGTGCTGCAGTTCTGGGGCCAGACCGACGTCGCCTACACGCCGACACTGGGCGTGACCTACGGCGGGCTGCGCGGCGAGGACTACTGGTACCAGGAACAGCAGGTGTGGCAGCACCCGCTGCTGTCACGCTTCGTGCCGCCGCACATCCTGCGGCCACGCGCCGTGCGCCGGCAGCTGGCGCCGGAAAGCGAGTATTACCACCAGCGCAGCGCCGCCACCGCGAAACTGCTGGCCGAGCGCGGCGTGTACGTCAGCATCGGCGCACACGGCCAGCGCGAGGGACTCGCGAGTCACTGGGAGATGTGGAGCTTCGCGATGGGCGGTATGTCGCCGCTGCAGGCGCTGCGCGCGGCGACGTCAGCACCGGCCGCGGCGCTGGGATTCGCGGACGATCTCGGCACGCTGGAGGCTGGCAAGCTCGCGGACCTGGTCGTCATCGACGGCGACGTGCTGGACGACATCCGTGAATCGGACAACGTCGAAAGAGTCATGCTGAACGGCCGGCTTTATGACGCGGCGACGCTGGACGAAACCGTCACCGGCGAGCATCGCACGGCACCCTTCTACTGGCAGCGTTGACGCCGTAGCCGGCTACCGCCCATTCTGCAGGTTTTGCCCGCAATTGTCGCACGCGAATACCTTGCCCTTCTGCTCGTCAATGGACCCGGCGGACGACACAACGGATAATCCCGCGGTCCCTTGATCCGCCGCCGCAGATGTCGCACATGCCGCAACTCAAATACCGTTTCCCGACCGTCACGGCCGTGGTCATCGCCAACATGGTCGGCACCGGCGTCTTCACGAGCCTCGGTTTCCAGCTTCTCGACCTCCGCTCCGGCTTCGTGTTGCTCGCGCTGTGGGTAGTCGGCGGTGTTGCCGCGCTGTGCGGCGCGATGACCTACGCGGAACTCGGCGCCGCGCTGCCGCGCTCGGGCGGCGAATACAACTTCCTCGCCCGCATCTATCACCCGGCAGCCGGGTTCGTTTCCGGCTGGGTGTCTGCCACAATCGGTTTCGCCGCGCCCACGGCGCTGGCCGCCATCACCTTTGCCGCGTACGCAACGTCTGCGTTCCAGGATATGCCGGATCCCTGGCTGCGCAAAGCGCTGGCCTGCGGCCTGGTCGTGCTGCTGACTCTCGTGCACAGCCGCAGCCGGCGCGGTAGCGGCGGCCTGCAAAGTGCTTTTACCGTGCTCAAGGTACTGGTGATCGTGCTGTTCTGCATCGCGGCCATCGCATTGGCACCCGCGCCCCAGCCGGTCGATTTCCTGCCCGCAGCCGGCGACGGAGGGCTGCTCTTCAGCGGCGCGTTCGCCGTGTCGCTCATCTATGTGAGCTACGCCTACACCGGCTGGAATGCCGCCACCTACCTGAGCGGCGAACTCGAGAACCCACAGCGCACGCTGCCGTGGATCCTGATTTCAGGCACGCTGATCGTCATGGTGTTATACGTGGCGCTGAACTATACGTTCCTGGCCGTCGCGCCGATGGACGCGATGACCGGCAAAGTCGAGGTCGGCTACATCGCCGCGCACTTCGCGTTCGGTGAGGCCGGGGCAAGCTCGACCGGCATCGTCCTCGCCCTGTTGCTGGTTTCGACGGTCAGCGCAATGACAATGGCCGGCCCGCGTGTACTGCAGGTGATCGGCGAGGACTTTCGCGGCCTGTCGATGCTGGCGCGAACGAACGAGGACGGTATTCCGTACCGCGCGATTTATCTCCAGTCCGGACTCACGCTGGTCTTCATCCTCACCTCCACGTTCGAATCGATTCTCGTCTTTGCAGGTTTTACGCTGGCCCTGAACAGCTTCGCCACCGTTCTCGGCGTGTTCGTGCTGCGCGCCCGCCAGCCGGACCTGCCGCGTCCCTACCGTACGTTCGCCTATCCGCTGCCGCCACTGATCTATCTCGCACTCACCGGCTGGACCCTGTACTTCGTCCTGATCAACAAGCCGACAGAAGGTTTGTTCGGTCTGGCACTGATCGCAAGCGGCCTGCTTTTCTACTATTTATCGGGTCGCTCCGTCGCTCCGGGTCGGACCAACGCTAGTCATTGAATAGCCAAAGAAATTCCGTTGTTTCGTGCTCCTGGCACGCGCTAATCGGACCATTTGGGCGCTGGTTTTGAATACGGCATGACAGCGACTCGTGAAATGCGGGTCGAAAAGCTGCGATTAACGCCATACAAGATCGGAAATCAGACCGTTTCCTCTTGAATATCAGAAAATTGCATTGGTCCGACCCCGATCAGGTCAACCAGGTAGCGGTACGGCAGTGCTGCATCCGCGCCGGCGTAGTCCACGCCGATGCGCGGGCCGGTGCTGATTGCGTCCGGCGGTATGTCGATGCCGGCGTCCTCGATCCAGAGCGTGTCACCCGCCAGCGAGATGCCGGAATGGGTCGTCGAGATGGCCAGCGCCTGCGCGAGTTTGCCCGGGCCGTTCAGCAGGTCCCGGCCCGCGCTCGCGCGTCGGCGACGACGTAACATGACGTCAGCGCCCTGACCGGCGACACCGGCGCGCACGAGTACCGCATGGGGCTCACCGGCTGCTCCGGTGACCACGTTAAACAGCCGGTGAATGCCGTAACAGAGGTAGACGTAGGCCAGGCCGCCGGGTGCGTACAGGGGTTCGGTTCGTTTCGTACGCAGACCGCCGAATGCGTGGCTCGCTTTGTCGGAAACCCCGGCGTACGCCTCTGTCTCCGTGATGAACAGGCGGCACACCTCGCCGTCGATACGGCTGCAAAGCTGCTTGCCCAGCAGGTCACGGGCGACCGTCGTGACGTCCCGCCGGCGGTAGAAGCTGGCGGGCAGCTTCGCCGGATTGCCGCGTGCCACGGCCGGCACCTCAGGCAGCGCTTGCCCGCGGCAGTATGTCTTCCAGCGCGGTGAGCACCTCGTCGATCTCGGCCTCGGTGTTGTAATGCACCGGCCCGATACGCACCGCGCCGCCCGTTTCGTCGATTCCGAACGAGCGAGCCGCCTCCACGGCGTAGTAGTCCCCGCTCCAGACGAAGATGTTCTGCTTCGCCAGCGCCTCGGCGATCGCCCCCGACGATTGCTTTTCGGTCACGAACGCGACCGTCGGTACCCGCCGGGCCATCGCGGCGGCGTCCGTGATACCGAGCACCCGCACGCCGGGCAACGCCTCGAGTCCGCGGATAAGCCGCTCGCCGAGTCCCTTCTCGTAATCGAACAGAAGGTCCAGCGCGGCATGCACGAACCGGCCGCGGCCACTGAAGCGCTCGTTCTGCGGCATGAAGTCCCGGGCCATTGCCTCACCGACCCAGGCGAAGTAGTCCACCGCGGCAGCCGTCCCCGCCATGCCTTCGTGACTCTGCGTGCCGGTTTCGTAACTGCCGGGCAGCGCTTCGGGCGCGGGGCGCAGCTTGTAGGGCATCAGCGACTCGAGCACGTCCCTGCGTCCCCAAAGAATCCCCTGGTGGGGACCGAAAAACTTGTAGGCGGAACAAACGAGGAAATCGCAACCGAGATCCTGCACGTCGATCGAAACGTGCGGCGCGAGCTGCACGGCATCGACGTAAGACCATGCGCCCGCTTCGCGAGCCTTGCGGCTTATCGTCTTCACATCGTTGATCGTGCCGGTCAAGTTGCTGGCACCGCCGAAGCAGACCAGCCGGGTCCGCTCGCTCAGAAGGTTGTCGAATTCCGCCAAGTCGAATTCGTACGTTTCGGTATTGAACGGCAGCCAACGGACTACCAGCCCGAGATCGTCGGCAAGCAACAGCCAGGGCGACACGTTGGCATCATGGTCCATGCGCGTGAGGATTATTTCGTCCCCCGGTTCGAGTTCACGGCCGATCGAACGCGACACGTGCAGCGTCAGCGTCGTCATGTTCTGCCCGTAAACGATTTCGTCCGCCGATGCGGCGTTCAGGAAATCCGCCATCGCCCGGTGGGCCTCTTCCACGATGGCATCCGCGCGCTGCGACGTTGCGAAGTAGCCGCCGAGATTTGCATTGGCCTCGATCAGGCACTCGGACATCCGGTCGATGACGAGCTGCGGGACCTGGGTGCCTCCCGGATTGTCGAAATAGATTCTCCGGCCACCGTCGCTTTCGAGCGCCAGTGCAGGGAATTCGTTACGGATGACATCGAGATTCAAGGGCATGTGACTGTCCTTCTGGCCGGTCGTGGATCGCATGAATTGAGGGCGGCGCGCAGGGCGCCGATGACACGGTGCCGGATTCTACCGGCGAATCAAGTGCCATTTCACGTGACGGTCACTCCTGGGCGCTGCCGCCCCATTTTTCGCGGTGGGCATCCTCCGCTTTCTGCCGTACCCGTGCGTGGCGATTGCTGAGCAGCAGGGAATTCGGGTCGCAGACGCGTGCCTTGATCAGCCCCAGGTCGCAGGCCGCATCGAACAGGCTGGGATACCAGCGATCCCAGTTCGGCAGCAGTTTCTCGACCTGTTCGCGCAGATTCATCGGGTCAATGTATACGACCCGCAAGGACCAGACAACGGCGTGTCCCGGGCCACTTGCGCTTTTCGTGATCCGGCGCACGAACCGCCGCCGGCGGCCGAACTAGTCGTCGAGCAACCGCAGCGCCGCGGCGATCGCCACAAGCGCAATCGCGCCGCTCAGCGTGTAGCCCGCCAGTGGCGCCAGTTGCCCCGGCACCGCGTCGACGCCCTGCAGCGCTCGAGTCAGCCACGCCGTCCCGGCGACCAGCAACTCGCTGGCCGGCTTGACCGCGACCAGGCCGCCGGCGAGCACGGCGAGCGGCAGCAGAAATCGCCGCAGCAACTGGCGCCGCCGCAGTCGGCGCACGATGCGTTCACTGAAGCCCGCGTCCGGCAAAGGCGGATGCGCCAGCAGGCGCCGCAGCACCCGGTCCTGCTCGTCGTCGCGATAGTCAGCCATATTGACGATTCTCGATTTCAAACCTGTCCCTGATCTTCTGTTTGCCGCGATGGATGACGGATTTCACGGTACCGACGGGCAAACCCGACGCGTCGCTGATCTCGCGGTGTGACAGGCCACAGGCGTACGACAGGATCATCACCGCCCGCTCCTCCTCCGTCAACACGCCCAGCAACCGGTCGAGGTCATTCAACTCCTCGCGCACCGGCGCGACGCCGGTCGTATCGGTCTCGTGAGCCGCCAGTTCGACCACGTCCCGGTACCGATCGTCCCGCCGCTTGTGCTGCAGGAACGTAGTCCACGCAATTCGCAACAGCCAGCCCGCGAAACTGCCATCACCGCGAAAATCGCCCAGCTTGTCCCACGCATGCAGGAAACAGTCCTGGGCCAGGTCGTCCGCGCGGCTGGCGTCCCGGCACAGCCGCAGCAGGAAGATGCGCACGCGGGACTGGTGACGGCGCACGAGCTCGCCGAATGCCGCCGGCTCCCGGCTCGACAGCGCGCGGGCGACCAGGACTGCGTCGTCGGCATCGGCAAGCACGGTCACGACCGGTCAGCGGTCCTCCTTGCCGCTACCCAGGCGCCACAGCACCAGGTAGCCGATACCGATCGCCAGGGGGAGTGTCGCGGAGGCAAGTAACGCCCGCAGCGCATCCTGCTCGTCCATAACCACCCCGAACGCGGCCAGCGCGATCGCCATGAAAATCGCCATGATTCCCTTGCGGCGATCGGCATCCGCCGGCTTGCGCGGCTCGGCCAGCCGGTCGATCAGTTCGACATCCAGTGCCTGTCCCTTGTCCAGGGCAACACGCACGGTCTGCTGCATTTCCGCCCGTGTGCGATAGCGAAAATAGTAAAAAAGCCCCAGCACCAGGCCGATAACCAGGAACATCGTGATCGGGATCAGTTCTTCAATCATTGTCGACTCCGTTGAATCGCGCCCGCGCGCTTGATGACTCTGTCGTCTTTCCTGATGCACGGCGGACCCGGTTTGGATGCTGCGTGCAGAAAAAATATCCACACCTCCCGGCCGACCGCAAAAAAGACCCGCCAATCAGGGAATTAGGGAAATAGCACGACGGCCGGGAGGCGTGCAACGCCGACGCCGTTGACCCGGATGGCGCGCAGGCTCGTTTACAGGACCATGACGCCGCCACTCCTGTCCGATCCGCGTTTCTTCCAGGTCGCCGTGCTGGCCGGCCTCGTCACCGGCGGGGCACTCCTCGTCGACATCGGCATCCGCTGGCAGCACGCCGCCATCATCCTGCTCACGGCGGAAGCCATGCAGTTCGCCGGCAGCCGCGTAACCGGCCTGCGCCACTTCGACCCGCGCAGTGCGTTGATTACGGCCCTGTCGCTGACCATGCTGCTGCGCACCGACACCGCGTGGCTGGCAGCGGCCGCCGCGGCGATTGCCGTCGGCAGCAAGTTTGTCCTGCGCGTGCGCGGCAAGCACCTGTTCAACCCGGCAAATGCCGGCATCGTCGGCACGATGTGGCTTGCCGACGGTGCCTGGATCTCGACCGGCCAGTGGGGCAGCGGCGTGCTGGTCGCGCTGTTGCTCGCCTGCCTCGGGCTGATCGTGCTGTCGCGCGCCCGGCGCGCCGAAACGACGCTGGCGTTCCTGGCCGTGTTTGCCGGCTTGCTGGTCGGGCGCGCGCTCTGGCTCGGCGACCCGCTGGCCATTCCGCTGCACCATCTGCAAAACGGTGCGTTGCTGATCTTCGCGTTCTTCATGATCTCGGATCCGAAGACGACGCCGGACGCGCCGGCCGGGCGCTGGCTCTACGGCGCACTGGTCGCCGCCGTCGCCTTCGCGATCCAGTTCATCTGTTACCAACCCTACGGCCCGGTGCTCGCGCTGGCCGGCAGTGCTCCGCTGGTACCGCTGATCGATCGCGTACTTCCCGGTTCACGCTATCGCTGGCATGCGCCTGCACCGACGCCACTACCATCACGAACCACGGGAGCCCCGTCATGCGATTTTTCCTGACCCTCTTCTCGGCCGCTGTCACGGTCGCCGTCAGCACTACCGCACAGGCCTTTTGCGGGTTTTATGTCGCCCGCGCCGATACCAAACTGTACAACCAGGCATCCCAGGTGGTGCTGGTGCGCGACGACGATCGCACGGTCATCACGATGGCCAACGACTTCCAGGGTGACGTCAGCGATTTTGCGGTCGTCATACCGGTACCGACGTTCATCGAACGGGGCCAGGTCGATGTCGCGGATCGCACCGTCATCGAGCATCTGGACGCCTACACGTCGCCGCGGCTCGTCGAGTACCACGATCCGGATCCATGCCGGCGCTACGAGCTCGACGAGGCCACCCGGTCCGGCGCGCCGCTGCCCGGGACCGCGGAGCGGGAGTCGCGGGGCGCCGCTCGCAGCAAGGGCGTCACGATCGAGGCAAGCTATCTCGTCGGGGAATACGACATCCTGATCCTGTCGGCCACGGAAAGCGAAGGGCTGATCGAGTGGCTCACCGACAATGACTACCGCATTCCCGAAGGCGCCGGACCGGTCGTCGACAGCTACCTGCGACAGGACATGCGATTCTTCGTCGCGAGAGTGAACCTCGAGGAGCAGGCGCGGCTGGGCTATGCCAACCTGCGTCCACTGCAGGTGGCGTACGAGAGCGAACGCTTCATGCTTCCCATTCGCCTCGGCACCGTCAATGCACGTCACGAACAGGAGTTGTTCGTGTACGCGCTCACACGCAAGGGGCGGGTCGAGACGACCAACTACCGGACGGTCCGGTTGCCGAGCGACGCCGGCGTACCGGAATTCGTCGAGGGCGAGTTCGGTGACTTCTACCGCGCGATGTTCCGGCGGCAAACGGCGCGCGAAAACGGCCGCGCGGTGTTCCTTGAATACGCGTGGGACATGGCATGGTGCGACCCCTGCGCCGCGGAGCCGTTGAGCGACAGCGAACTGCGGCAGCTGGGCGTGTTCTGGCTGGGCGACAACGCAGGATCACGGACTGCCGGCAAGCGCGCCGTCGCACCGCCCGATGTCTTCGTGACGCGATTGCACGTGCGCTACGACAAGGCACGCTTTCCCGAGGACCTCATGTTTCACGTGACCGGCGATCGCAGCAATTTCCAGGGCCGCTATATCATCCGCCGGCCGTGGCGCGGTGAGCTGGACTGTGACGCCCGACGCTACCAGGCCGACGTGCGTGAACGCCAGCAACAGGAAGCCAGGATGCTGGCCGATCTCACGGGCTGGACATCGAGCGCATGCGCGCGCATCGACTTTCTGGGCCGGGACGGTGATGCCGACGATGATCCGTGGTGGAAGAAACTCTGGCAGTGAGCCCGTCGTCGCCGGGACACGCCGCGTTGCGGCGAACGACTACCTGCCTGGCGTACGCGTGCGGGCCCGCAACAGGTTTGGCTGGCTTTACCGCGCGCGCCACTTCGCCAGCAGCGCGCTTTCTTCCTCCGCGCTCAGGCCGGCCCGCAGCGTGGCGGTGCGCTCCGCGGGCAGCGTCCGCCACCAGCGCAGTGTGTCACGAGCCGTTTCACGCGTGGGGCGGTTGACGAGGCCCGCGGCGAACGCGCGCTCGCCGCTGACCCGCGCGGCGTGGGCGAGATCCGGCTGCGGCGGAAACCAGATCGGGATGCCGCCCCCTTCCAGCGCCCTTTCGGCCTCCAGGAATTCAGGCTCGACCCAGACTGGCGTCATGTCGGCCGTCGTCACGGCGGAAACGTCCGTCAGCAGGTCGCCCATCGTGAATGAGCCCGGCGGCGTAACGGTATTGAATGCACCGGTGTTGCGCTGCTCCGCCACGTCGACGACGAAATTGGCGAGATCGCGCACGTCGATTATCTGCAGCAGGTCGGCCCGCGTGCCGGGCCACAGCATCTCGCCGCCGCGCGCAGCCCGGACGGGCCAGTAGGTATAGCGATCCGTGCGATCGCCGGGGCCGCAGATGTAGGTCGGCCGCAGGATAGCCAGCCGGTCGGCACCGAATTCCGCCGCCGCGCGTTGCTCGCACAGGGCCTTCAGCGGACCGTAGGTCTCGTTCGTCACTTCCTCGACCGTCTCGTCGGCGAGAGTCGCCAGCGGAGCGTCTTCGTCGACCGGCGATCCCAGGTCCGCGTAGGCGGAAATGGAGGATACGTATATATAGTGATCGGCCAGGGACGACAGCAGCCGCGCCGAGTCCGCCACGTGCCTCGGCACATAACCCGAATTGTCGATGACCACGTCCCAGCGCCCGCCGCGCAGCGCATCCAGGTCGTTATTGCGGTCGCCCAGGTAGGTCGTGAGGTCCGGAAAAATGTCGTCGTTGGTGCGACCGCGGTTGAACAGTTCAACCGTGTGGCCGCGGCGCAGCGCCTCGCGCACCATGTGCGGCCCGATGAAGCCCGTACCGCCGAGCACCAGCAGCCGCAGCGGCTTCCGCGACATCGTTCCCGCGGTTGCGGCCTCTGCGTACGCGGCCGTGCCGCCAATGCCGCCGGCTGCCGCCGCGCCGCCCAGCAAACCGGCCTGCAGCAGGCGTCTGCGCTGCTTGTCCATCGTCACCCCCTCGATAGTCGGTGCTGCGCGCCCGGTTTGCGTTCGAGTTGTCGCGGCCGCGCTACCTGTAGCGATCCATGATGCCGGCCAGTTTTTCCTTGCCGGGATTCAGTTCTTCGTAGGGGAGCTTCGCCAACGGCCGGTCGACGCTCCCTGACAGGTCGTGCATGTCGCCGGTTTCCTCGTCGATATACAGTAGCCCGGTGATGATCTCGCCCGAGCGCACGCTGTCCCGCAGGAAACTGAATGCGGCTTCGCGGCTGGTCGGATCGTAGTCCTTGTCGACCTTGCGGAATATGATCTTGCTGCCGTCATGAAGTTCCACGGGCATCGCGGCCCCTTCCTCGTAGGCCGCGACGATTTCCCTGGCCGGCGGGACGAAGTCCGCATCGATCACGTGATGGTAAAACTGGCGCGTGTGTGCGTAGCTCTTCGTCGATCCCTCGTGATCATTGAATGTAACGCACGGGCTGATGATATCCAGGAGGGCGAAGCCCTTGTGCATCAGCGCGCCCTTGATGAGGGGCACGAGTTGCTGCTTGTCCCCGGAAAAGCCGCGCGCGATGTAGGTCGCCCCCAGGCCGATTGCGGTACTGACCGGGTCGATCGGCATCTGGCGGTTCGGCGGGCCCTTCTTTGCGGTGCTGCCGACATCCGCCGACGCGGAGTACTGGCCCTTGGTCAGCCCGTAAACGCCGTTGTTCTCGATGATGTAGCACATGTCGAGATTGCGCCTGATCACGTGAGCGAACTGACCCATGCCGATGGACAGTGAATCACCGTCGCCTGATACGCCGATATAGACGAGTTCGTTGTTTGCCGCGTTGGCTCCGGTGGTAACCGATGGCATGCGGCCATGAACGGAGTTAAAGCCGTGTGACTGGCTAACGAAATAGGCCGGTGTCTTCGACGAACAGCCGATACCGCTCATTTTGCCCAGCATGTGCGGCTCGATATCGAGTTCGAAAACGGCCTGGATCAGGGCTGCGGTGATCGAGTCGTGGCCGCAACCTGCACACAACGTCGACACTGCGCCTTCGTAGTCCCGCGTCGTCAACCCCAGCTTGTTGCGGGGCAGCTTCGGGTGCGTGATTTTCGGCTTGGCCATGTAGCTCATTCTGTAACTCCGGTGCTCAGGCCGCCTGGCCCCTGGCGCGCAGCTCGACAATCCGGTCGGTGACGAAGGCGGCGCTCAGCGGCATGCCATTGTAGTGCAGCAGCGACGTGAATTTCGCCGGATCGATATCGAGATCGAGTGTCAACAGCGAACGCAGCTGCCCGTCCCTGTTCTGCTCGACGACGTAGACGCGTTCATGCTTGTCGATGAAATCCCGGATGTCGTCGTTGAACGGGAACGCCTTTACCCGGCAGTAGTTCAGGCCGATGTGCTGCTCGCGTAACCGGTCCAGCGCTTCCTGCACGGCTGCATCGGCAGCTGCCGACGGAGATAATCGCTTCCTTGTTGAACTGTTCGTACTCCATCACCGGCGGCGGGACGCGTTTCCGCGCGGTCTCCCACTTCACCAGCAGCCGGTCGAGCACTTCCTGATATTCCGCGCTGTCCTCGGTGTACGCACCGTACTTGTTGTGCCCGGATCCACGCGTGAAAAACGAACCCCTGGGGTGCTCGCCGGGCAGCGTACGGTACGTGATGCCATCGCCGTCGCTGTCGACGTAGCGATAGAACTTGTCCATTTTCTCGAGCTGCTCGGCCGTCAGAAGCTTGCCGCGATCCGGCCGGCAATTCTCGTCCCACTGGAAATCCGGGCACATCCAGTCGTTCATCCCTATGTCGAGATCCGACAGGACGAAGACCGGCGTCTGCAGGCTGTCCGCAAGATCGAAAGCTTCCACGGACAGGTAGAAACATTCCTCCGGATTCGCGGGGAACAGGAGCACGTGGCGGGTATCGCCGTGCGAGGCATACGCACAGGCCATCAGGTCACACTGCTGGGTGCGTGTCGGCATGCCGGTCGACGGACCCACTCGCTGTACGTCGAAGATGACCGCGGGCACTTCGGCGTAGTACGCAAAGCCGATGAATTCGTTCATCAGCGAAATGCCGGGGCCACTGGTCGGCGTGAACGCGCGCGCGCCGTTCCAGCTTGCGCCGAGCACGACGCCGATGGCGGCCAGCTCGTCTTCCGCCTGCACGATGCAAAACTTCTTGCCGCCGCTGGCCTCGTCCATGCGCAGCTGTTTGCAAAAGGACTTGTAGGCATCCATCAGCGATGTGGACGGCGTGATCGGGTACCAGGCGCCGACGGTGGCGCCGGCATAGACACAGCCCAGCCCCGCCGCAGTGTTGCCGTCGATCATGATGTGGTCGCGGGTGCGGTCCATGCGCTCGACGGTGCGCGACAGCGGGCAATTGAAATTGTCCATCGCGTAATCGTAGCCGAGCCGGATCGCCTTGAGGTTCGAAGCAATGAGCTTTTTCTTGGACGCGAACGTCTCCTCCAGCAACTCGGTGATCACAGCGAGATCGATATTGAGCAGCGCAGCCAGCGCGCCAACGTACGCAATGTTTTTCATCAGGATCCGGGCACGTGCGCCGTCGAAATTCTCGTTGCACATGCGCGACAGCGGAATGCCGAAAACCTGGATGTCCTCGCGATTCAGCTGCCGGCTTCGAGGCCACGTCGAGTCGTAGATGAGCCAGCCACCCGGGGAGACCTCCGCGAGATCGCTGGCATACGTCTGCGCATTCATCGCGACCATGACGTCAACGCGGTCCGACCGGGCCCGGTAGCCGTCGCCCGTCACGCGAACTTCGTACCAGGTGGGCAAGCCCTGGATGTTAGACGGAAAATAATTCTTGCCGACGACCGGTATGCCCATGCGAAAAATCGATTTCAGCAAGAGGCCGTTGGCACTGGCCGAGCCCGTACCGTTTACCGTAGCGACTTTGATGACGACGTCATTGACTATGGACACGAGCGATTTCCTGGGCTTGTCTCAACTTCGACCAGCAGAGCCGGCAATTGTCACGAAAACCTGTTGCGGCGGCGTCAACCGGCCTTGGCCCGTTGGCGGCCTGGCGCGGCCTCGTCGGCCGCATAGGGAATCAGTATCGTCGATTTCTGCATGTCCCACGCGCCGGTGGGGCAGCGCTCCGCACACAGGCTGCAATGAACGCAGAGGTCTTCGTCCTTCACCATGACGCGCTGCGTTTGTGGCAGCTTCCCGGAAACGTACAAATCCTGCTCACGATTCTCGGCGGGCGCGGACAGCCGGCCCCGCAGGTCCTCCTCGTCGCCGTTTTCCGTAATCGTCAGGCAGTCGACCGGGCATACGTCGATGCAGGCATCGCATTCGATACACAGATTGGCGGTAAATACGGTCTGGATGTCGCAGTTCAGGCAGCGCTCGACCTCTTCGAGCGTCTGCTCGGCATTGAACCCCAGCTCGACCTCGATATCGATATTCTTGAAGCGCTCCTTCAGGTCGACATGCGGCATGAGGCGCCGCTCGACCGGGTCGTAGCTGTTGGAAAAACTCCACTCGTGTATGCCCATTTCCTGGCTGCTCAGGTTCATGCCGTGCGGTAGCCGGTCATGCAGGTCCTCGCCCTCGCAGTGCTTGTGAATGGATATCGCGGCTTCGTGGCCGTGGGCCACCGCCCAGATGATGTTCTTGGGACCAAACGCGGAGTCGCCGCCGAAGAAGACGCCCTCGCGCGTACACATCATCGTCGTTTCATCGACCTCCGGGCAGTCCCAGTCGTTGAACTCGATGCCGATATCCCGCTCGATCCACGGAAACGCGTTCTCCTGGCCAATCGCCAGGATGACGTCATCACACGGGATAACTTTTTCGCCCGTCACGGTACCGCGGTCGATGCGACCGTCATCATCGATCCGGTACTCCATGAGCTCGAATTTCATGCCGACGAGCTTGCCGTTTTCGATAACGAATTCTTTCGGGGAGTGATTGACCAGGATCTCGACGTTCTCTTCCTCGGCGTCTTCCAGTTCCCAGTCCGACGCCTTGAAGTAGCCGCGCGGCTTGCGCGCCATAACCTTGACGTCGCTGGCGCCGAGGCGCAGCGACGTCCTGCAACAGTCCATGGCCGTGTTGCCGACACCGATAATAAGGACCCGCTCGCCGATGGACTCGACACGCCAAATGCCACGGATTCCAGCCAGTCGATCCCGATGTGTATGTTGTCCGTATCGTGACGCCCCGGCAGCTCGAGCTCCTTGCCGCGCGGTGCGCCGGTGCCGACGAACACGGCGTCGAACTCGCCACTGTCCAGCAGCGACTTCATGCTGTCGACCGGGTGGTTGAGCTTGAGCTCGGCCCCCATGTCGATGATGTCGTTGATTTCCTCGTCCAGCACCCCGGGCGGCAGGCGAAAGCGCGGGATATTGGTCCGCATCAGGCCGCCCGTGCTGCCCAGCGACTCGAAAATCGTGACCTCGTAGCCCAGCGGCAGCAGGTCGTTGGCGACCGTCAGCGACGCGCAGCCGGCCCCGACCAGGGCCACTTTCCGGCCATTCGTGGTTTCCGGCGCGCGCGGCAGCCGCTCCCGAATGTCGTCCCGGTGATCGGCCGCCACCCGCTTCAGGCGACAGATTGCCACCGGTTTGTCCTCGACACGGCCGCGCCGGCAGGCGGGCTCGCAGGGCCGGTCGCAGACACGCCCGAGTATGCCCGGGAATACGTTCGACTCCCGGTTCAGCATGTACGCGTCCGAGAACCGCCCCTGGGCAATCAGGCGTATATAGGCGGGGACGTCGGTATGGGCCGGACACGCCCACTGACAATCAACGACCTTGTGGAAATAATCCGGTTTGGAGGTATCGGTAGGCTTCATCTGCAATCGCCGGAGCATCCATTAGTCTCCGGGCGGCGGCCATTGCGCCGCTTAGCGCTCATCTGGGCGGTAGCATAACGGGATCACTCGGAAAGTAAACAGCCTGGTCCGCACTATTCGCGAAGGAGTCGGCCGGTCACACAACGGCGAAGCCGGCGCGTTCAGCGCCGGCGCCCAAAACGCAGCCGGCGGCCGGGCACCTGGCCGGTAAGCCGGCCGTCCTGCCAGGCCACGGTCCCGTTGACGATCGTCGCGTCGATGCTGCTGCCGAACGTATGCCCCTCGAACGGCGACCAGCGCACCTTGCAGAGCAGGCTGGACGGCGTCACCGTGTGCGGCCGTTCGGTATTGACCAGCGCCAGGTCGGCAAAGTAGCCCTCGCGCAGGTAGCCGCGCTCCTCGACGCCGAAGATATCGGCGACCGCGTGCGCCGTCTTGTCGACCACCCGCTCGATGGTGAAGCGGTTCGCCGCGACAAGATCGAACAGGCACAGCAGCGCATGCTGCACCAGGGGCAGGCCGGCCGGCGCCTTGAAATAGGTGCGGCGCTTTTCGTCCGCCGTGTGCGGCGCGTGGTCGGTCGCAATGATGTCGAGCCGGTCCTCCGCCACCGCTTGCAGCAGTGCCTCGCGGTCGGCCGCGGTCTTGATCGCCGGATTGCACTTGATGCGTGTCCCCAGGTCCCCGTAGCGGCTCTCGTCGAACCACAGGTGGTGAACGCAGACCTCGGCCGTGATCCGCTTGTCCCGCCGATGACCTTTCGTGAACAGGCTCATCTCCGTCGCAGTCGTCAGGTGCAGGACGTGCAACAGGGCATCGTGGCGCCGCGCCATTTCGGTTGCGAGGCTTGACGACATGAGGCACGCGGCCGCGGAGCGGATGGCCGGATGCTCGCTCATCGGGACGTCGTCGCCGTAGGTGGCCCTGGCACGGGCCTCGTTCTCCCAGATCGTCGGCGAATGCTCGCAGTGCGTTACCACCATGACGGGCGCGTGCTCGAAGATCTGCTCCAGCGCCGCGGAATCGTCGACCAGCATGTCACCGGTCGACGCGCCCATGAAAACCTTGATGCCGCAGGCATCACTCGCCCTGCAGCGCCGACGTTCCTCGATGTTGCCGTTCGTCGCCCCGAGATAAAAGCCGTAGTTGGCGCTGCACCGGCCCGCCGCAAGGTCGTATTTGCCGGCCAGCGCATCCCGCGTCGTCGTCAGCGGATTGACATTGGGCATGTCCATGAAACTGGTAATGCCGCCCGCAACCGCGGCCGCGGACTCGGTGGCGAGATCGCCTTTTTGCGTCAGCCCGGGCTCGCGGAAATGCACCTGGTCGTCGATCATGCCGGGGATCAGGTAGCGCCCGGCGGCGTCCAGGACGTCCGTGCCGTCCGCGCCGCCAATCTCCGGGGCGATTCGTTCGATCCGGTCGTCCCGAATGAGCAGGTCGCCCTCCGTCGTGCGGCCCTCATTGACCAGCCGTGCGTTCTTGATCAGCAGTCTGCCCAAACCTGTTGCTCCGCTTTCAGGCGAACCTGTCGGTCGCCGTGACCAGTTCGTGGACGATACCGGGTTCGAACGCCGAATGCCCGGCCGTGGGGACAATGTGAAGCGTCGCCTCCGGCCATTGGCGGGCCAGCTCCCATGCTGCCTGCACGGGCGCCAGCACGTCGTAGCGGCCGTGCACGATCACTGCGGGAATGTCGCGTATCGCATCGAGATCGGCCAGCAGCTGGCCTTCGTCGAGGAAACAGCCGTTGACGAAGTAATGGCATTCGATACGGGCTATCGCCAGTGCCATTTTATCCGCGCCAAACGCGGCCGCGACGTTCCCCGTCGGCACGAGCTGGCTGGTCGCGCCTTCCCAGCCCGACCACGCGCGCGCCGCGTCCTGCTGCACGGCCGGCGACGCGTCGGTCAGGCGTCCGTGGTAGGCGCGCAACAGGTCGTGGCGCTCGGCCGCGGGAATCGGCGCCAGGAACGATTCCCACGCGTCGGGAAATATCCGGCAGGTGCCGTCCTGGTAGAGCCACCGTATCTCGTGCCGGCGGCCGAGGAAGATGCCCCGCAATACCAGCTCGGACACCCGTTGCGGGTGCGCCTCGGCGTAAGCCAGCGCCAGCGTGCTCCCCCACGAACCGCCGAATACCTGCCAGCGCCGTATGCCCAGTGTCGTACGCAACATCTCGATGTCGTTCACGAGGTGCGCCGCCGTGTTGTTCTCGAGGCTGGCATGCGGACGGCTTCTGCCGCAGCCGCGCTGGTCGAACAGCACGATACGGTAGGCGTCCGGGTTGAAGAAGCGGCGCATCTTCGGCATACAACCGCCGCCCGGGCCGCCGTGCAGGAACAACACCGGCTTGCCGCTCGGATTTCCGGACTCCTCGTAGTACAGTTCGTGGCCCTGACCGACATTCAGCCAGCCGCTGCGGTGCGGCTCGATTTGCGGGTACAGCTCGCGCTCAGTGTTCTGTTCGCTCATTTCGTCGCCCCTGGCATGCCGCCGGCCGGCGGAACCATAATCGCCGTGTCCAGTCTGTAGCAAGCACGCACCTTGCGAGCACGTTTGCGTGCCCATGGACCGCACCAGAACAACCGGGGACCCGTCATGATCCGTACTCTGATTCGCAACGAGGGCCGGCGCACGCTCGCCGTTGTCGTTTCCTTGCTGTTATTTTCCGGCGCATTCGCTGCAACCAGCGTCGACATCGCCTACACCGAGTATACGCTCGAGAACGGGCTGCGCCTGATCGTCCACGAGGATCACAAGGCGCCCATCGTGGCGGTCAATGTCTGGTACCACGTCGGCTCGAAGAACGAGAAGCCGGGCAAGACCGGGTTTGCCCATCTCTTCGAACACCTGATGTTCAACGGTACCGAGAATTACAACGACGAGTATTTCAAGCCTTTCGAGCGAGTCGGCGCAACGAGCATGAACGGCACGACTTACTTCGATCGCACCAACTACTTCCAGAATGTGCCGAAGACGGCCCTGGACCTGGCGCTGTGGATGGAGTCGGACCGCATGGGCCACTTGCTGGGCGCCGTCACGCAGGAGCGACTCGACGAACAGCGTGGCGTCGTGCAGAACGAAAAGCGGCAGGGCGACAACCAGCCCTACGGCACGGTGCAGTACCACATACTCGACGGCGTCTTCCCGGAAGGCCATCCCTACTCGTGGTCGACCATTGGTTCGATGGCCGACGTCAATGCCGCAAGTCTCGAGGACGTCCATGAATGGTTCGAAACGTACTACGGCCCCAACAATGCGGTACTCGTCATAGCGGGCGACGTGCACCCGGAAGAAGTGCTGCGGAAAGTCCGCACCTACTTCGGCGACATCGAGCCGGGACCGCCGATCGCGAAACACGAGCGCTGGACGGTCCGGCTGGACCAGGACAAGCGCGAGATACTGCAGGACCGCGTGCCGCAGGCACGCCTGTACAAGGCCTGGGGCGCACCGGAGTTCCGCGCCGGAGACGCCGACCTGCTGCAGCTTGCCGACGCCGTCCTGACGTCGGGCAAGACATCGCGCCTTTACCAGCGGCTCGTCTACGAAGACCAGATCGCGACGGATGTCGGCTCCTACCAGTACGCCGGTGACATCGGCGGCTTTTATTACATCCAGGCCTCCGCGCAGCCCGGCGGCGATCTCGGCGCCGTCGAGCGCGCGATAGAGGAAGAACTCGCGCGCTTCCTGGAGGACGGGCCCACGCGGGACGAACTCGCACGCGTCACCACCGAGATCCGGTCCGGCGTGCTGCGCGGTCTCGAGAGGGTCGGCGGCTTCGGCGGCAAGTCCGACGTGCTGGCGCAGAACGCCGTGTACACCGGCGACCCGTCGTTTTACCGGACGTCGCTCGAGCGGCTGGACAACGCGACACCGGACTCGGTCCGGGCGGCGGCCCGTCGCTGGCTGTCGGCAAGCGACTACACACTCGAAGTGCGCCCGTTTCCGGACCTCGCCGCGGCGCCGGACGGCGCGGATCGCAGCGCCATACCCGAAACGACGACCTTTCCGGAGGTGGACTTCGACGAATTCGAGCGCGGCAGCCTCTCCAACGGCATGGAACTCATCGTCGCTCGCCGCGACGCCGTCCCGGTCGTCAACCTGGCGCTGCGCTTCGACGCGGGATATGCCTCGGACCAGTTTGCCGAGCCCGGCACGGCGAGCCTTGTCATGGACATGATCGACGAGGGCACGGAACGGCGCAGCGCTCTCGAGATCAGTGATGAAGCGGCACGGCTGGGCGCCCGCATCAATGCCGGTTCCGGCGTGGACAGCTCGAGCGTCAGCCTCAGCGCGCTGACGGAGAACCTCGACGATTCGCTGGACCTCTATGCCGATATCATCCTGAACCCGGCGTTTCCGGAGGCGGAGCTCGAGCGACTGCGCAAGCAACGCCTGGCGCGCATCCAGCAGGAAAAGAACCGGCCGGTCAGCCTCGCGCTGCGCGTCTTTCCGCGCCTGCTCTACGGCGATGACCATGCCTACGCGCTGCCGCTGACGGGGTCGGGTACGGAGGAATCGGTCAATCGCATCAGCCGCGACACGCTGGTCGACTGGCACGACACGTGGTTCAGGCCGAACAACGCCACGATGATCGTCGTCGGCGATACCAGCATGGCGGATATCAAACCCCGCCTGGAGCGACTGTTCGATCGCTGGCGCGCGGGCGATACGCCGCAAAAGAACATCGGTGACGTGGCGCTGCGCGACCGGCAGCACGTTTACCTGATAGACCGGCCGGGCTCGGAGCAGTCGATCATATTTGCGGGCAACATCGCACCGCCCGCCGGCAGCGGCAACGAAATCGCCATCGAGACCATGAACGAGATACTCGGCGGGTCGTTCACGTCACGCATCAACATGAACCTGCGTGAAGACAAGGGCTGGGCTTACGGCGCGTTCACGTTCCTGTTGGACACGCGCGGCCAGCGTCCGTTCCTGACCTACGCGCCCGTGCAGACCGACAAGACGATGGAGTCGATGGCGGAGATGCGGCGTGAGCTTGTGGAGTACCTGAACGACAATCCGCCGACGCACGCCGAACTGGAAAAGGTCAAGGACAGCAATACGCTGAGCCTGCCGGGCCGCTGGGAGACCGCGGCAGCCGTCCTGCGGGACATCGGCGAGATCGTCACCTACGATCTCCCGGACGACTACTGGGATACGTATGCGGAGTCCGTTCGCGGGCTGTCACTGGACGAGGTCAACGAGGCCGCCGACGAGGTCATCAAGCCGGACAACCTGATCTGGGTTGTGGTCGGCGATCGCGCCGCCATCGAGGACCAGGTCCGGCAGCTCGAGCTGGGCGAGATCACGCTGCTCGATACGGACGGCGAGCCGCTCTGAGATCGCCGGATGCCGGCGGCGCCCGCATCGAGGTGCGGTGCGCCGCCGTGCTGCCGCAGCGATGCCGTTTCATGCGCATCGATCCGGCCTTGTGTCGCCGGCCCGCGCGATGCGCTACCCTGCGCAGTTGCCGCCCGCACCCGCACGGACACCCATGACCGCGCCCGATTACGCTCACCTCGTCGATACGGCCGACGTCTACGAAGTCGCCGTACGAACACCGCTGGAAACGGCAACGCTGCTGTCACAGCGACTGCACAACACGGTGCTCCTCAAACGCGAGGATCTGCAGCCGATTTTTTCGTTCAAGCTGCGGGGCGCGTTCAACAAACTCAACTCGCTCGACGATGCGCAGCTCGCCAGGGGCGTCATTTGCAGCTCAGCCGGTAACCATGCCCAGGGCGTGGCGCTGTCCGCGCGGCGCAAGGGCGTCCGCGCCGTCATCGTCATGCCGGTGACAACGCCAGGTATCAAGGTGGACGCGGTGCACAGGCTCGGAGGCGAGGCGATCCTGCACGGCGACAACTACGACGCCGCCTACGCGCATGCGCGCGAGCTGGAACGGGACCAGGGGCTCACGTTTGTCCATCCGTTCGACGACCCGGACGTCATCGCCGGCCAGGGAACGATCGCACGCGAGCTGCTGGAGCAGGGTCCGGACGACATCGACACGGTTTTCGTGCCGATCGGCGGCGGCGGACTGATTTCCGGCATCGCCGCCTATCTCAAGGCGCGGCGTCCCGGCATCCGGGTCGTCGGCGTGGAACCGGTCGATTCCGCCGGCATGAGCGCGTCCCTGGCTGCCGGCGAACCGGTGACGCTGGACCACGTCGGTATTTTCGCCGACGGCGTCGCCGTGCGCCGGGTCGGCAACCTCACGTTCGAGCTGGTCCGCCAGCATGTCGACGAAATCATCACGGTAGGCACGGACCAGATCTGCGCGGCCGTTCGCGACATCTACGAAGAAACGCGGTCAATTGTCGAACCGGCCGGCGCACTGGGCGTTGCCGGCCTGAAGAAATACGTGCACGAGCACGGCGTTCAGCGACCGCTGCCTGGTCGCGATCAATTGCGGCGCCAACGTCAACTTCGACCGGCTGCGGCATATTGCCGAGCGCGCCGCCATCGGCGAACAACGCGAGATGCTGATGGCGGTCGAGATTCCGGAGCGGCCGGGCAGTTTTCGCGAATTCTGCCGCGCACTGGGCAAGCGCAGCGTAACGGAATTCAATTACCGCTATTGCGGCCAGGGCGCGGCCCGCGTCTTCGTCGGCGTGGAATTGCGCGGTGGCGACAAGGAACGGCGCGAGGTCCTCAGCGACGTGGAGTCAGCAGGCTACCCGGTGGTCGACCTGACCGACAACGAGATGGCGATGCTGCACGTCCGCCACCTCGTCGGTGGCCGCAGCCCCGGGCTGGCCGACGAAAAGCTGTTTCGTTTCGAGTTCCCCGAGCGCCCGGGTGCCCTCGGCAGTTTTCTCGAGGCGATCGGCAACCAGTGGAACATCAGCCTGTTCCACTACCGCAACCACGGCTCCGACCACGGCCGTATCCTGGCCGGCATACAGGTCAGCGAGGCGGACGCCGCCGAGCTCGAAGCGCACCTCCGGGACCTTGGCTACCCGCACTGGGAAGAAAGCGACAACCCTGCCTACCCGGATGTTTCTGCGCTAGGAGCCTGCGCATTGATGCCTGTGCCGGTCCGCTGACGTCAGTCGCGGAACGACGGATCCAGGCGATCGAGCTTGCGCAACAGGCCCGGCCAGGCCAGCTGGCCGCCCAGCCCCTTCGTCACCTGCTCGGCCTGCGCGGCGATGCCCGCGAGTATTTCCCCCTGGACTTCGATCAGCGGGCCACCCGTCGATTGCGCCAGCAGCTGCGTGCGGCAGGCCGTTTCCAGCACGTACATGTTGAGAAACGCATCGGCAATCGTCGGCCCCACGGTCAAGAGCCCGTGATTTTGCAGCACGAGGTTGTTCGCCTCGCCCAGGTCGGCCACGAGCCGCGGCTTTTCGTCCTCGTTGAGCGCGACCCCTTCGTACGCGTGATAGCCGATCGAGATGAGCGGAAACAGGGCGGCCTGGGACAGCGGCCGCAGGCCGTCGGCCTGCGCGGAAACCGCCACGCCGGCCGTCGTGTGCGTGTGCAGGACGCACGCGACATCAGGCCGCGCGGCATGCACCGCGCTGTGGATCGTGAAGCCGGCGGGATTGACCGGGTACGGCGACTCGAGCACCTTTTCGCCCTTGCGGTCCACCTTGACGAGGCTGCTGGCCGTCATTTCCTCGAACAGCATGCCGTAGGCGTTGATCAGGAAATGCTCGTCGGGGCCGGGGACGCGCGCGGATACGTGCGTGAAGACGAGATCGTCCCAGCCGAAATGCGCGATCAGCCGGTAGCAGGCGGCCAGGTCGACCCGGACCTGCCATTCGGCCTCGCTGACGCGGGCGCGGACCGCCAGCCGTTCTTCCGCCGTGCTCATGCCAGCCTCCTGAACATTGGTACTGCGATGCCTTGATACTACTACGTCCGCCGGGGCCGGATCGTCGCCGGGCCGCCGATTTCAGTCGCAACCATCGGCCCAGGCACTTATTCCCAATCGTTCGCAACCAATCGGCGCGGCCGCGCATCGAACAGTCAATACACGAACTCGGGGCCGCGCGGCGAGCGCCGCCGGACCCAGCCAGGTACGCGTGACAAACTAGATCTTCCCTTATGCAGTTTGTTTCGTACCATTGACGGTGGCTTTGCCACCGTCTTTTTTTTTGCGCCGGGCAGCCGGATGATTCATGAACGGCACGGAGGCAGGAGGCGGAGGTGTGGCCCGGGGGAGGGCTTTTCAGGGCCGTGCGAGACAGGATGTCGAGCCCGGAGCGCACACGGACGTGCTTGCAGCGTCCCTGAAAAGCCCTCCCCCGGGGCGCGCCTTCGCCCACCACCGCACCCAAACCGTTCATGAATCATCTTGACCAGGCGCTGGCGGCCGCGAACGGCCGGTCGTCAGTTCTTCAGCCAGGCCTGGCTGTGGATATGACTGATCTTTCGTCCCTGCGTCAGCCGGTAGAAGTGCCGCAATTCCTGCAGGCCACCGCTGTCGCCGTCGGCGGGCAAGCGGTCGCGCAGCCGGTGGCAGAATCGTGCCGCGTAGTCATTGGCGGCACGGTAACGTTCCCGCTCGTCGCCCTCGAGCGCGGGATGAAAGCTGACCTCGTCGAAGAGCCAGCCGTGCAGGCGCGCGGCGAGCTCGGTGTCCTCCTGGCGCAATGCGAGCAGCCAGGTGCTCACGAACTTGTCCACTTCGGCCTGCAACTCCAGCTCGAGCAGTGTGACCGGCTTGTCCTGCTGTGCGCACCAGACGAGGTAGGTGAAGTGGCTGATACCTTCGATCACGGTCCACAGGTCGCTGAGCTGGTCGGGCAACAGGTTGGTGAGCGGATCCTGTGCCGCCAGTCGCGCCAGCATGTGCTCGTCGAGGTAGACGCTGAGTGACACGCTCTCGTCGTCCTGCACGAGCAGGACGGTCTCGTCCGTGTCGGGCAGGATCGATTCCCTGCCGAGCACGCGGGCAACGGCGGGGTCCGTAATCAGGAAATCATCGATGCGGTAATCCGTATCGACCTGGTAGATTGCCGTCAGTTGTTCCTGGAGCCGGTCCAGCATGCAGAGCCCAGGCGGTCAGTGCCGGCACAGGCCCGGCTGATCCATCGGTGTGACGCCGTTCTGCCGCAACAATGCGGCGGCGCGCTTGCTGCCGGTTTTGAGCCAGACCTCGTAGGTGCGCAGCAAGTCGATGTCGGAGCTGCCGCGCGCACTGTCCCGGACGTCATTCAGTACGTCGACGACGACCTGGAACTTGTGGGCAAGTTCGCGGTAGACGTCGGCAAGTGCCCGGCCGCGGGTCGTTCCACGGATCTCGTCGGAAAGCGAGCCATAGGCGTTGCCGCCCATGTATATATAGTAATCGAGATCGACCAGCCGGTTGGCGAGGCTGTCGGCAAAAAAACCGGCAATAAAGAGTGCGACATCGCCGATCCGCTGCAGGGAAAAGTTGCGCTCGGCCGGATTCTGCGCCTCGGTCGCCTCCAGCATCATCAGCGCCAGCGGCTTCAATCCGTAATTCTCGCCGCTGTCCTCGTAGAGATCCTCGGAGCGGGAATAGAGAGTGAGAAGATTGACGACGTAGTAAGTCGCATGAGTGTCGACCTGCACGCCCTGGCGTGCAATCGCCTCGTCTATCGACTCGCGAAAGAAATCGCGAAGGTCATGAACCGCCAGTACCTGCTCGGCGGACTGTTCATCAGCCACGTCTCCCCTCCCGTGAGCGGAAGTCGTCGCGGCCGCTGGCCGTCAGTCCCGGCGCACTGTCATCGCATTGTGCGGTGCATCACTCCGGGTCCTGCCGACAGCCGGCTGCACACGAACTCCCGCGTCCATACCTCGCAAAAGTTCAGTTCCTGTATAGCTTAATCAGACAACTCTTATTGTGACAAGGTTCACGAAGTATGGCCGGTCGCGTATTGCCGCTACCACATGCCGCGCAGCTTGTCGGCAACCTCGAGGTGCTTGTCGCTGCGCGGGCCAAGCCGGCAATCGCTGCCGACCTCCCGTCCGAACCACTGCTTGTCGAACGTCGCCATCAGGTTAGCCGATACGAATCGGCTGCGCGCACCATAAACGTGTCGGTCGCCGTCGCGGCGTTGTTCTGTCACGTAGAAACGCAACGGCGCGATCAGGCTGAGCGACTCGCGTGCCCGCGTCATTGCAACATAGAGCAACCTGCGTTCCTCGGCGATTGCCTCGGGCTTGCCGGCCGCGAATTCCGACGGAAAATTGCCGTCCGTGACATTCAGCACGAAGACCGCGTTCCACTCCTGCCCCTTCGCGCTGTGCACCGTCGAGAGCACGAGGTAGTCCTCGTCGAGCAGGGGATCGCCGGCCCGGTCGCCGGTCGCGGCTGGCGGATCCAGTGTCAGCTCCGTCAGGAACCGCTCGCGCGTCGCATAGCGGCCGGCAATCTGCTGCAGTTGCTCAAGGTCCGCCTCGCGGGTTTCGGCGCTATCGTACAGTCGCTCAAGGTGCGGCCGGTACCATTCGCGCACGGCATCGAGCTGCCCCTGCCATTCTGTGCTCGCCGGGTCCGCTGCGGCGACGGCCAGCAACAGATCGACGAATGCCGGCCAATGCTCGCCTGTTCCGGAGGGCGGCCGGAATGCCCGCAGGGTGCGCCAGTCGCCGTCGCGTGTTACCAGCCATTCGAAGCAACGACGCGCATTGGCCGGACCCATGCCCGGCAACAGCTTCAGAACACGAAAGGCTGCTACCTCGTTCCGCGGATTGTCGAGCCATTTCAGCAGGGCGAGAAAGTCTTTCACGTGACCGGCCTCGAGAAACTTCAGGCCGCCGTACTTGACGTAGGGAATGTTGCGCCGTACGAGTTCGAGTTCAAGTCGGTCGCTGTGGTGGGAACTGCGAAACAGTACCGCCTGCTGTTGCAGGGCGAGACCCTGTTCGCGATTCGCGAGCACCGACTTCACGATGTAGGCGGCTTCTGCCTCGCCGTCTTCCACGCTGACATAGACGGGGCGTGCCCCTGCCCCGCAATGGCTGACGAGATGCTTGCGGTACTGGTTTTCACCTTCGCCGATCAGGCAGTTGGCACTGTCGAGGATCGGCTGTGTCGATCGATAGTTCTCTTCGAGCGTGACGACGCGCGCGGGCGGTCGGTACTGGTCCGCGAAGCCGAGAATGTTGCCGACCTCCGCGGCGCGAAAAGAATAGATGGCCTGCGCATCGTCGCCAACGACGGTCAGGCAGTGCCCGTCCGGCTTGAGCGCGTGCAGGATGCCGGCCTGCAGCAGGTTCGTGTCCTGGTATTCGTCGACGAGTACATGTTGAAACCAGGACCCGAGCTCAGCGGCATACTCGCCGTCCGCGACCAGGTGATACCAGTAGAGCAACAGGTCGTCGTAATCCAGCGCCTGGCTGCGCTGCTTGCGCTCGACATACGCCCGAAACAGCGCGGCAAGCTCGGACTCCCATTCGTCGCACCACGGAAATGCCAGTTGCAGGGTTTCCCCGAGCGACTGGCGGCTGTTGACGCAGCGTGAATAGATGGCGAGACAGGTGTCCTTTTTCGGGAAGCGCCGCGCCGTCGCGGTCAGCGCCAGTTCGTGACGCACGACATCGAGCAGGTCCGCGGCGTCGCCGCGGTCGAGAATGGAAAACGACGGCTGCAGGCCGAGCACGCGCGCGTAGCGCCGCAACAGGCGATTTGCCACGGCATGGAACGTACCGGCCCAGGGCAGCAACGTACCGGCGCCCGCCTTGTTGCCGAGTGACTTGCGCACAATCGACTCGACGCGGCGGCTCATCTCTTCCGCTGCGCGCCGCGTGAATGTGAGCAGCAGGATGTGCTGCGGATCGACCCCTTCGACAACCAGGTGAGCGACACGGTGGGCGAGCGTCATGGTCTTGCCGGAGCCGGCACCGGCAATAACCAGCAGGGGGCCCGATGCGTAGCCCTGCTCCGCGCGCGGCTCGCCGAACCCGGCCGCCTCGCGCTGCGCGGGATTCAGCATGGCCAGGTGATCAACCGGCGTGGCCGCCGCGTCCGCCATGAGGCCTCCGTACAAAACTGTATTCTTATACAGTACTGTATGAATTTACAAGCCGCGTCCGTCGGGAATCGTTGTGACCCGGGCAGCCGGTCCCCCGGGGCACCCTGCGCCCCCCACCGTCGATTTCCCGGGTTCGTTCCCGCGATCGGCAAGCCGCTGCCGTCGTGGCCCGGTTTCAGCTCTCCCGCGACGGTGTCCGCGGGGCGAACCCGCCGCATCGGTGTCGCTAGCCGCCGCCACTACGCTAACCGCAAGCCGTCGTGTATAACGGAGCCGAGGTCTTATACGACATGCGACTCCCACGTTTGACACTTCGCCTGGCATGACATTCGAGATTGCGCTGGTGCTCGGCATCCTGGCGGCCGCGCTGATTCTCTTTGTCAGCGAAATCCTCAGGATGGATCTCGTCGCGCTGCTGGTTCTCGGTACGCTGGCGCTGACAGGCCTCGTTACCGCCGACCAGGCGTTCGCCGGCTTCAGCAACAATGCCGTCATCACCGTGTGGGCCATGTTCATACTCAGCGAGGGGTTGACGCGCACGGGTATCGCCAACGTCATCGGGAGACAGGTCATCCGGGTTGCCGGACGCCGCGAAGTGCCGATGATCGTATCCATCATGATCACCGGTGCCGTGCTGTCGGCGTTCATGAACAACATCGGCGTCGCCGCATTGATGTTGCCGGTCGTCGTCGATGTAGCGCGACGGACTCGCATACCCGTGTCGCGCCTCCTTATGCCGCTCGCGAATGCAACACTGCTCGGCGGGCTGATGACCCAGATCGGCACACCGCCCAACCTCCTGATTACGGAAGCACTGGCAGGCAGCGACTCGAGTCGTTTTCGTTGTTTGACTTTACACCGGTCGGTGGCGGCGTCGTGCTGGCCGGGATCCTGTTCGTCGCCCTGATCGGCCGGCTCATGCTCCCGACCACGCAGGCGGAGCGCGGGAGGCACCGGAGCCAGCGCAGCTTGCGCGCTCGCTACAAGCTGCAGGAACAGACGTTCATGCTGCGCGTACCGGTCGATTCGGTACTGGTCGGCAAGACGCTCGCGGAAAGCCGCATCGGTGTGTCCACGGGCCTCGTCATCCTGTCGCTGGTGCGCTTCGGCCGCAGCGAGACACTGCCCAGCCGGCAGACGGTGCTGCGCGCCGGGGACGGTATCCTGGTGCAGGGTCGTGAAGACCAGTTCCGCGAACTGCAGCGCTGGAGCGATCTCGTCATCGAGCGGGAAGCACCGGTGCTGAAGTCCATGGTGGCGTCAAAAGTCGCGTACGCGGAAGTCGAACTCGACGAGGGCTCGCCGCTGGTCGGGGAACTGGTTCGCCTCGCCGGCTTCCGGTCCCGGTTCAATGTGGCGGTCGTGGGACTGCAGCGTCGCGACAAGTACCGTGTTACCAACCTCGGCTACGTGCCGTTGCGCGCGGGTGATCGGATACTCGTCCAGGAGAGAAACAGCGATCGACGAACTGGAAAAGTTCGACGACTTCAGCAGCAGCACGTCACTGACCAGTGAGGATCTCAAGGAACGCTACCGACTGACGAGCGCATGTTCGTCGTACGCCTGCCCAAGCACAGCGACCTGTCCGACGCGACGCTGCAGAAGAGCCGCATGCCGACGTATTCGACTTCCGCGTACTCGCGATCTTTCGCGAGGGCAAACTGAAGCTGATGCCGCTGGGTGACGAGGTCCTGGCGGGCGGCGATCTGCTGCTGATCGAGGGCCAGCCGCAGGATCTCGAGGTCCTGCGCGGGCTGCAGGAACTCGAGGTCGAGTCGCGTGTGGCGCCGCACCTCGGCAAGCTGGATTCGGAGCGGCTGACGTTGCTGGACGCCACACTGGACCCGCGCAGCTCGCTCGCCGGCAAGACGGTGGGCGGACTGAATTTTCCGCGAGCGGTACGGCATCGAGCTGGCCGGCATCTGGCGGGAAGGGGCGACAGTCAATGCCGATCTCGCGAACGAACGGCTGCAGGTGGGCGATGCGCTGCTGCTGCTCGGTCCGCGCGACCGGCTGGAACTGTTGAGCGATGATCCGGACTTCCTCATCCTGACGCCGCTGGGCCAGAAGCCGCCCGACACCCGCCGCGCGCCGCTCGCGGCCGCCATCATGCTGGGCGTCGTCCTGACGGTCCTGTCAGGCTACCTGCCGATCTCGGTCGCCGCGGTGGTCGGTGGCAGTGTCATGGTCCTGACAAAATGCCTCAGCATGGAGCAGGCCTATCGCGCGATCGACTGGCGCGCCATCTTCCTCATCGCCGGCATGCTGCCGCTGGGCACCGCCATGCAGGACAGCGGTGCCGCCGCCTGGCTGGCGGCGCAGCTCACCGAAATACTCGGGGACATCGGACCATGGGCCGTAATCGCCGGACTCTACCTGCTGACGGCACTCGGCACCGTGGTTATCCCGTCGGCGGCGCTGGTCGTACTGATGTCGCCAATCGTGCTGTCGGCGATGGCGGATCTCGGCTTCGCGCCCCAGACCGCGATGATGGCGATCGCCATGGGCGCGGCGAGCTTCATGAGCCCGATTTCTCACCCCGCCAATATCCTGATCATGGGTCCCGGCGGCTACCGCTTCGTCGACTACCTGAAAGTCGGCGTGCCGCTGACGATCGTCGTGTTCATCACGACCATGGTGCTGCTGCCGTGGCTGTGGCCGTTGCAGCCGGTCTGATCAGGGCACCAGCACGGTCGAGCCGGTCGTCTTGCGCGCTTCCAGGTCGCGGTGCGCCTGGGCCGCATCCTTCAGCGGGTAGCGCTGGTTGACGGAGATTCGCACGGCACCGCTCGCCACGACAGCGAACAGCTCCTTGCATGCGTCGAGCAGCCGCTCCCTGGTATCGACGAAATCGAACAGGACCGGTCGCGTCACGTAGAGCGAATGCCGCTTTGCCAGCTCGGCCGGCGCGAACGGTTCCACCGGCCCGGACGCATTCCCGAACGTAACCATCACGCCGTGCGGACGCAGGCAGTCCAGCGATGCCATGAACGTGTCTTTGCCGATCGAGTCGTACACGGCCGCCACACCTTCGCCGTCCGTCAGTTCACGGACACGCCCCGGCACATCGTCGTCCGCCATTATGATGTCGGAACAACCGTTGGCACGCGCCAGTTGCGCCTTCTCGTCGGTACTGACCACGCCGATGACCCGCGCACCCAGGTGATTCGCCGCACTGGCCGGCCAGTAGCCCGACGCCGCCCGCCGCGGCATACAGCAACACCTTGTCGCCCTTTTGCACCGGGTAGCTGCGGCGCAGCAGGTACCAGGCCGTCAGTCCCTTCAGCAGCACAGCGGCGGCCTCATCGTCACTGATGCCCTCCGGTATCGGCACGAGCTGCGCTGCCGGGAAGTTGCGGCATTCCGAGTAACTGTCCGCGGGCCGACCCGTGTAGACGACACGATCGCCCACCTCGACTTCGCTGACCTCGGGTCCCACCGCCTCCACGATCCCGGCCGCCTCGCTGCCCAGGCCGCCGGGCAGCGGCGCGGGATAGAGCCCGATGCGGTGATAGGTGTCGATGAAATTGAGGCCGATCGCGGTATGGCGGATGCGCGCCTCGCCGGGACCGGGGTCGGGCACGTCGACGTCCACGAACTGCAGGACCTCGGGACCGCCGTACTCGTTGATTCGGATTGCTTTTGCTTTCATCGGGCACCACCTGGTTGCGGGGCTGTTAAGCATAGCGGAGCGTGCCGGGGAATTTAAGGCCACGACATTCCAGCATGCGACCGACGCGCTTGTGCTGTCCATGACGAGCCGGCAATCGTAGAATGTGCCGTTTCGGAAAGTCGCCAGCGGAGATTCCGTGGAACGTGTTGCGAACAAAGTTGCGCTGGTAACCGGTGCCGCCCGCGGGATCGGTGCAGCGACTGCAGCGCTCCTGGCGAACGAAGGCGCCTGCGTCATGTTGACCGACATCAACGAAGCAGGTGTGCGCGAGCAGGCCGATGCGATCAACGCGCGTTTGCCGGGCCAGGCGGCGGCGCTGCGCCACGACGTGACCCGGCCGGATGACTGGCACCGCGTGCTCGCGGCTGTCCGCGACACTTTCTCGGCGCTGCACGTTCTCGTCAATAATGCCGGCATCGGGTCACTTGCAAGTATCGAGGATGAATCGTTCGAGAACTGGCGACGCGTCCATGCCGTCGATCTCGACAGCGTGTTCATCGGCTGCCAGGCTGGCATACCGTTGATGCGGGAATCCGGCGGTGGCGCTATCATCAACATCGCGTCGATTTCCGGAGTTATCGCCGGTCACAACCTGGCCGCCTATAACTCCGCCAAGGCCGCTGTGACGCATCTTGGCAAATCAGTGGCGCTGCATTGCGCCCGCGCGGGCAACAACATACGCTGCAATAGCGTGCACCCCGTATTCATCGACACGCCGATACTCGACAACCTGGCAGGCGACGGCGACCGGCAAGCGGCGCTCGCCAAGCTCGGCCGACAGATTCCGCTGGGCCGCGTCGGCACTACGGCGGACGTCGCCTTCGCCGTCCTCTACCTTGCATCGGATGAGTCGGCGTTCGTGACCGGCTCGGAACTGCGGGTCGACGGCGGCATCAGCGCAATGTAATGACGACGACAGATCGCAACTCTGTTAGCGACCGGGGCACGGTCGTCGTGGTCGGCGCCGGTCACGCTGCCGGCCAGCTGGTCGCGTCGCTGCGGCAAAAAGGGCATACCGGCAGGATCCTGCTGTTCGGCGAAGAGTCCTACCTGCCCTACCAGCGACCGCCCCTGTCCAAGAAGTTTCTTGCGGGAGAGATGCCGGCAGAGAGGCTCTACGTGAAGCCGGCGAATTTTTTCCCGGACCACGACATCGAGACGCACCTCGACACGCGCATCACGCGGCTGGATCCGGAACAGTCCTGCATCGAGACGTCCGCCGGCGAGCGCTTCGACTACGACAGCCTGGTACTGGCCCTGGGCGCAACGCCGAGGCGCTTGCCGATCCCGGGTCTCGACCTGCCGAATATCCATGTCCTGCGCAGCATCGATGACGTGCGCGGGATTCGCGAATCCCTGTCGCATGGAAAACGACTGGCGATAGTCGGCGGCGGCTATATCGGCCTCGAGGTAGCCTCGGTCGCGACCACGCTCGGGCAGCGGGTCACGGTTATCGAAGCGGCCAGCCGTGTCATGAGTCGTGTAGTCTCGCCCCCGGTTTCTGAATTCTACGAAACGCTGCACCGCGACCACGGCGTTGTCTTGCGACTCGGCCAGGCGGTCAGCGCCATAGAAAAAAGCGACGGGGCCTTGCGGGTTTGCCTTGCCGGCGGCCACGACGAGCTTGTTGACACCGTGCTGGTCGGGGTCGGCATCGTTCCGAATACGGCACTGGCCGCAGAAGCCGGGCTCGCTGTCGACGACGGCATCGTCGTGGACGAACATTGCCGGACCGACCGGGCGAACGTCTATGCAATCGGCGACTGCACCTCGCATCCCAACGCGTTGCTGCAACGCAGGCTGAGACTGGAATCGGTACACAATGCACTCGAGCAGGCCAAGGTCGCGGCCGCGAACATCTGCGGCGAGGACGTCGAATACGCGCAAGTCCCGTGGTTCTGGTCGGACCAGTACGACGTCAAGCTGCAGATCGCCGGTATGTCGCAGGGATACGACCAGGTCGTCATGCGCGGCTCACCGGAGTCGGGAAGTTTCAGCTGTCTCTACCTGCGAGACGGGCAACTGATCGCGGTGGATGCCATCAACCGGCCGCTGGATTTCGTGCATGCGCGCCCGCTGATCGCGAAGGGCGTGTCGCCGGCACCGGACCTGCTGGCCGACACCGACCGGACTCTGAAAGAGTTGCTTGTCTGAGACCGGATGCGCCGCGCTAGCGAGGCAGCGCAATCACCAGGCTGCCGTCCATGGACACCGGACCCTCTGTCGCGGAGTAGGCACGTGCATTGATCGATTCGACGGCTTCGCCGTCGAGGCCCTGCATCACGCCGCTGCCGCCTGCGACACGTCCGGTACCGAGTGCGCCGGGCCCGCTCGTCATGATTCCGAACCAGGTCCCGCGCCAGACATTGGCCGCACCGAGTCGTGCAGGCGCGATGACCTGCCGCAACAACGACCAGCGATTTTCGTTCTGGGCCACGAACAGGCTGCCTTCGCCCAGCCACCAAAGGTGCCAGACACTGTTCACCGGCACGCGACTTACCAGCAACCCGGGCTCCTCGGCGCGCGTCGTGAACTTGACACCGAGTGCCGCCGGCTGCCCTCGACTCCCGTTCAGCAGCGACACGAACACGCGCGTATCTTCGATTGCCGGTTCCCAGAGCGTCTGGATTTCGGCCGGTCGACGTCCCGCTGCCTGCTCGTCACTGCTCGTCAGCGCCACCATGTCGGCGGGCACAGCGGAATAGTTCAGAACGCGCTGACTGGTTTCCGACAAGGCAAGCGGCGACAGCTTGGCGGGTGCTGCCAGCGGATTGAAATAGAGCAGCAGCGCAAACAGGATTACGCCGGTCACCAGGCCCGCGAGCAATGCCAGCAGATACTTCATGGCCCGGCGGCCTCTGCGGGCTGTGCCGTGCCAATCATCATCGAGCGTAGCTCGATGCGGGCGCCTTCGGGTGTCTCGATGTAGCGTTCTCGCAGGTTGCCCGACAAACCGGCGAACTCCTGGGTCCCGGCACGCAGCGCGCCCGTCCGATAGCCGTCGGCACCCGCGTCGGCGGGCATCGGGAAATACAACGTGCCGCGTGCAGGCAGGTGCAGGGTCCACTCGACAGCTTGCACGGGTTGCGGGCCTGACGCCGCAATCCGGCTGGCAAGCCCCACGACGACGTTGTCGCGATTGCGCAGCTTGAAGATATCGACTTCGACGCCTGCAAGCGACGGCGTGTCCGGCCAGGAAAGTTGCTCCGGTATGACCGGACCCTTTGCGTTGCCCGCCGCAACGATGCGGTCTTCGGGCAACAGCACCTGGAAGATTTCGGCGTTGCCGCCATTCGGTTGCACGGAAATGATGGATGGCTCGCGATGCAGGTCGGCGAGCGGCAGATACCATGCGGCAGCGGCGGAGAGGGCCAAACCCAGGATGATTCCGAGACTGAATACCTTGGACAATGCGCGTCCCTGGAGCGTCTGCGTGTACCGGCCGTGCCCCGCAGGCGCAGCCCCCCTTGTTCGATCAATTGCGGAGTTTAGTTAACTCCGCTGCCTGCCTCACTCGCGGGCATCGGGATTTGTGATGCACCGCACACATTGCCGGTGCCATCGCGGCTGGCATGCACGTTGCCGCCGGTAATCCGGCTGCCGCGGGTCAGCCGGTCGTGTAATAGGCTTCCAGGTACTCGTCGAAGGAAATATCGTCCGCGGCCTCTATCGATCGCTGGCGCTCGAGCGAACTGGCGGCCTCCTCGGCGAACACCCGATACCGCGCCGCTGGCATCGGCCCCAGTTCGTTGAAGTAGTCGCGGTGGCCGCGGGCCGCGTCCAGGGCAAACTCGAAAAAGCTGCTGCCGTTTTCCTGCAACTCGCGCAACAGCCGGGCGGACGGTGTTGCATCCGGGTCGGCGACCAGCTTGCGGAGTTCCCCGACCGATTGTGAAAAGGCGTTGCTGTCGGGCGGGTCGAGCAGCCCGGCCACCGCTCCCACGCCCTGCATGATCTCGTCGGCCCACGCCTTTAGCTCGACGGGTTCGCCATTGCGTGCCAGTTGCAGGTCCGGTTGCCTGCCGCGCTTGGCAACCAGCTCGTGGTTTGCCGCGATTCGGTCCCAGTCCGCATCGTCCAGCGGCGGACTGTCTTCCAGCAGGCAGTAAACAAGAAATGCTTCCATGAATCGCATGACATGCTGGTTGATTCCGGTCGGATCGCTGGCGTTCCAGATCCAGGGAACGCACTTCGACGTATTCGATACCGCCACGTTGCAGCGCTGCCGTCGGTCGTTCACCGGAATGCGCGACACGCTTCGGCCGGATCGGGCTGTAGTATTCGTTCTCGATCTGCAGCAGGTTGCCGTTCAGCTGCCGATACTCACCGTTGTCCTTACACCGATTCGCTGGAAAGTCGGCTCCGGCGTCATGATGGCGTGCGTCAGGTCGCTTATGTATTCATCCAGCCTGTTCAGTGAAATATTGAGCCTGGCCTGCGTCTTGTTGCTGTAGCCCAGGTCGCTCATGCGCAGCGAGGTCGCGTACGGTTCATACAGCGTGTCCTTATCGAGGCTGGACATGCCGGCTGCCGGGCCGCCCCCCGGAAAGGATTTGCAAACTGCCGGTGACGCCCCGAACAGGTACAGGACAAGCCAGCCGCAACGGCGGAAGTTCCTGACGAGACTTAGGTACGCGTCCGAGCGAAAATCCCCGGGATCGTCGTTGTTCTTCTCGAGAGCCTGCCAGGCGGGCCAGAACGCCTCGGGCAGCGAATAATTGAAGTGCAGGCCGGCGATCGTCTGCATGGCCCTGCCATACCGATAGCCCAGCCCGTTTCGGTAAATGGTCTTCATCCTGCCAATGTTGGACGTGCCGTAGCGGGCAAGCGGAATGTCCGGTTCGTCGGGAATCCTGCACGGCATGCTCGTTACCCACAGGAGTTCGTCACCCAGGTGTTTGTAGGTGAACTGGTGGATATCGCAAAGATAGCCGAGCGCTTCCCATGTCTGCGGCACGGCCGGCGTCACGAATTCGAGCAATGCCTCGGAAAAATCAGTGGTGATGAACCTGTTCGTCAGCGCCGATCCCAGCTCGACGGGATGCGGCTTTTCGGACAGGTAACCGTCAGCAGTAACGCGCAGGGACTCCTTTTCGATTCCCTTGAAACCTCCTCGCAGACTGTCGCTCGCGCCTCCGTTCACCAGCCGGCTTATGCGTTGCTGAAATATCGTGCTCAACTGCCGGTACTCCGGCGAACGATGCAGCGACTATACAGACGGCTTCGGAGACTGCCAATTGCGCGGACACGCCGAATCACCCTCCGCCAACCGCATCATTCAATGCGCCGCCAGGTCTCGATACCAGCGGTTCAGAAACAGCCATTTGCCAACCCGTTCACACATTCGACGAGCAAGCGTACTATCATCCCGGGACACGGTCCCGTCAGCTGCGAGATTCCTGCATGAGTGATTCCAGATTGCGTCGCCTCCGCGATTCCCATGGCGGGCCGGCGACCCTGATCAGCGAAGGTTGCAAGATCAAGGGCATCGTTTCGGGCGAAGGTGATTTCATGATCAGCGGGGAGGTCGAAGGGGAATGCGACCTGCGCGGCACCGTAACCCTCACGCGCAGCGGCGTCTGGAAAGGCACGTTGAAGGCAGCGGCCGTGGTCATCGCTGGCCGGGTCGTCGGCGACGTCATATCCGGCGGGCGCATCGAGATCAGCAGTACGGCCAACATCAGCGGCACGGTAACCGGCGAGGCCATAGCCGTCGCCGAAGGTGCCGTCGTCGAGGGCTCGATGAAAACGAACAGCGCGGAATCGCCGACCGGGTTCAGTCGAGAAACGCAGCAGCGACTGATCGGCAATATCGGCAATTCTGTAGTCCGGATCGGACAATATAATGCCGTTGGCCGGGGCAACCGTAGCCGGCAGGAATGGCTCATACCGCGGTTTCCGCCCCTTCGGGCCCCTTTTTCAACTTCGTTGCAGCGGCGGCGCGGTGGTAGACTGGCCGCAATACCGACAGAGGCTGAACTGCCCGTGACGCGGCCGGCGGGAGATCGCTGAAGCACGAACGCGGCTGGAACAACAACGACAAGAACAGCCGGCAGCGACTCCCGATACAGGGCCACATAGCCTCCGGGGGCATTGCCAGGGTCGAACAAGTACATGACTGGCAAGATTCTTCCGAGATACCTGATTCTCAGCCTGACGCTGGCGGCCGTCGTCACCGGCCTGATGTTGTCCATATTCTATGCCCAGTACCACTGGCTTGCGGGGAGCATGGCCCGCGCGGGTGCGGCCCAGCACGAACGGACCCTGGCTGCCGGCTTCGAACGCCGCTCGCGCGCCCGCCTGCAACGAATAGCGGCTTCCCTGGTGTTTCCCGGGGGCGCCGTGGACACAGCCGAAAACCGCGAACTGTTCGATCATGTCGTGCAGGGCCAGGATGCCTTTGTCGGCCTCAGTTTCGTCCGGCCGGACGGTAGCGAGCTGCGGGCGGGCGCGTTACCGCCGCCAACGCCGCGCGAAGAATCGTCCTGGGGAGCCGACTATCTGACTATCGGAATTCCGGTGGTCCGCGACGGCGAGCGACTGGGCCTGCTTGCCGGCAACTTCGACGTCAGTGGCATTCGCGAAGCAACGGAGGAATTCGCAGCCGCCATGCTGGCCGCCGAAAGCGACCAGCGGCGCCTGAGCTTTTTGTGGATCGGCGCGTCGACTGCGGTAATGCTGCTCCTGTCGGGATGCGTGGTCTGGTTGATCATCGGCGCCCAGAATCGGCGCATTCATGAATTGAAAGTACAGGCCGAGAAGCTCAGCGAAGCCAATTTCGGCGAACCGCTGCACGGGCCGCGCGGCGATGCACTCAGCAATCTTGTCGACGTATTCAACAAGATGCGGTCGCGTCTCAAGCAAACGACGATTTCACGAGACTACTGTCGACAGCATCCTCAGCGGCATGAACGAAGCCATCATCGTCACCTCGGCCGACGGCACGATTACCAAGATCAACGACGCGACGGCCCGCATGCTGGACTACCGCGAGGAAGAACTGGTCGGCCAGCCCGTCAGTCGTATCGTTGACATGAAGCGCGGAGGCGAACTCAAGACGGATTCGGCTTCCGGCATCCCCATGGAAGCCACATTCCTGACAAAAGCGGGAGAAGCCGTACCCGTTTCCTATACAGGCTCGACGATTGGCAACGACAGCACTGCAGATCGCATTTACGCAGCCCAGAACATTACGGAAAGGCGCAAGGCGGAACAGAGAATCCGTTACCTGGCGCGCATCGATGCGCTGACCAAGGTTCCCAACCGGATGCAATTCCAGCATCTGCTACAACGAGCCATCGCCAAGGCGAAACGCGGCAGGAAATCGCTTTGCCTGTTGTATATCGACGTTGACAAGTTCAAGGAAATCAATGACACGTTCGGTCATCTCGCCGGCGACGCCACTCTGGAAACCGTGGCCGACAGGCTCAGTGCCGCGTTACCGGAGAACACGGTTATCGGGCGCCTGGCCGGGGACGAGTTTGCCGTTATCGTCGATGGGCTCAGCAACAGCTCGGGCACACTACAGCACCTGGACAAGCTCGCGCGCACGGTACTCGATCGGCTGGCCGACCCGTTCTATGTGCAGGGTCATGAAGTTTTCATGACCGCCAGCATGGGCATTGCAAGCTACCCGACGGATGCACCGGACGTAATCGACCTGATCCGCAATGCGGACGCCGCGCTTTATCATGCAAAAAAGAACGGTGGCAACGCGTTCGCGTATTACAGCCCTGAAATGAACGAGGCCGTGGTTGAGCGGCTGATGACCAAGAGCAAGCTGAAGCGTGCATTCGAGCGCGATGAACTGCTCGTGCACTATCAACCCAAGTACAACATCGAGACCGGCGAAGTCGTCGGAGCCGAGGCGCTTGTTCGTTGGGAATTACCGGAACGCGGCATCATTCTGCCTTCCGATTTCATTCCGATCGCGGAGGAAACCAACCTGATCGTCGAAATCGGCGAGTGGGTTCTTGATCGGGTGTGCGAGGATTTCCGTTTCTGGCAGCGCTCCGTTTCTTCGCCCGGACGCGTGTCGGTCAACCTGTCATTGAAGCAGCTTCGCCAGGCCAATTTCATCAGCCGGATCACCGGCATTCTGCGCAGCTACCAGGTGTCGCCCACATCGCTGGAACTCGAAATCACCGAAACAACACTGATGGAAAATCCGGCACGCACGATCAAGCTCCTGGACGAGCTTTACGGCCTCGGGTTGCACCTGGCAATCGACGACTTCGGCACGGGCTACTCCTCGCTGAGCGCCCTCCAGCAGTTTCCGATCAGCACTCTGAAGATTGACAAGTCGTTCGTGCAGGATATTGCAGTCAATCCGGACGATGCGACCATCGTCGCGACGATCGTGCACATGGGACGCAGCCTCCAGATGGACGTGGTGGCAGAAGGCGTGGAAACCGAAGAACAGCTGAACTACCTGCAGTCGCTGCAGTGCACTTACGTCCAGGGGCTTCTTTTCGGCGACCCGATGAGCTCGGACAATTACCTCGAATTACTGCTCGCGCAGGCGGAAGGGACCGACAAGTATCGCACTCTCTTTGCGTAGGCTTCTCCATGCGGGCCCACATTTGCACTTGGTACCCGGAGTCTGGCGCGATAACCATCGCTATTTACAGCATGTACGAATTAAGACGTCTAACAATTCCATCGACTTCACTCAAACCGAATCAACATGCATTCTTAATATGAGGTGCAAGTTTCGGAATTATGGTCAGCAATCCAAACAAACTGCGAGGAATTGTATCAATCAAATGGGTAAAAAACTTTTCGCGTCTGTATTTGCTCTCTGAGCTTTGTCCACGAATGCCATCGCGCGACCTGCGAATATCCGGCAAAAGTTGATATACCGAACGGGAGTTCGGCGACGAGGAGGAAACGACCACCGCGCAACGCAAAATTAAAGAGTTCGTTGGCAAAAGATGGGTCTCAACCCCCATTGCATCGAACAGGAGGAAATCGACGCACGCAAGGGATTGGAAGATCCAACTGACGAAGAACATGAGTGGCCCGTGAAGAATATGTTGAACAAAAAATACAACGCTGTCTCAGGATGAGAAGCTAAAAATTGCGGAGCACCTCAACGCTGAAGTCCGAGCATTCAAATCACGCGTATGAGTAGATAGTGTTACTCGCTCGATGGCAACCTCGGCGTCACCCCTTTCTGAGTAAGCACTCGATCTAGAGTCCGGCGGTTACTGAATCGATATCGATTTCTTCGCCAATCGTTCAGCACGCCGGAAGGTGTCAGTCCGCCCAGCCCCTTTTTTGGTCCATCCTCGTCGGTATTCCCTGCGCCAGCCTTCGACGATTTGCCGGGCATGCCGCAAGTGGAAGAACCAATGCTCGTTCAGGCATTCGTCCCGGAATCGGCTGTCCAACGATTCAATGTAGGCGTTCTGATTCGGTTTGCCCGGTTCGATGAGACGAAGAGCTACCTTGCGCCCCAGTGCCGCCCAGGCCAGCATGGCGCGGCCGGTGAACTCCTTCCCGTTGTCGGTCCGGATAACGCCGGGATAACCACGGGCCTTACAGATGCGGTCGAGAATCCGAACCAGGTGATCGCCGCCGATCGCACGCTCAACGTGAGCAGCGGCAACACATTCCGTCGTGCCATCATCGACGATGCCGAGGACCTTCAGCCTGCGCCCTCCGGCCATGCGGCTCGTAATACGGAAATCCATTGACCAGACCGCATTTGCTGTCTCGGGACGCTCCAGCGGCTGCCGATCCGTGATCGGCACTTTCTTGCGCTTTCGTCGCCTGATCTGGAGCTTCTCCGCGACATACAGGCGTTCAACGCGCTTGTGATTGACGATGTCTCCGCCTGGCGGAAGCCTTCAAGCAGATCGTTCCAGCCCGTAGCGTCGATGACGCTGCGCCAGCAACACGATCTTCTGCCGCAGTTCGACGTCTCGATCCGGCGTCGGTCGATAGCGCAGCGAACTCGCGCTCATCTTCACGATCCGCAGTGCGGCCCGTTCTGACAATCCCTTCGTCCGCATCCAGCCCGCCAAGTCGCGGCGCGCCGGTGCGGTTACCACTTTTTTCGCAGCGCCTCCTTCGTCACCTCGTTCTCGAGCAGCGTCTCTGCCAGTAGCTTCTTCAGACGCGCGTTTTCGGCTTCCAGCGCCTTCAGCCGCTTCGCGTCTGATACGTCCATGCCGCCAAACTCGCCGCGCCAGGCATAGAAACTGGCTTCCGAAAAGCCGTGGCCGGCGGCACAGCTCTTTCACCTTCACCCCTGCTTCTCGGCGTCCTTTGGCAGAAACCCGATGATTCGTTCTTCGCTGTAGCGCTTCTTCACGTCTGTCCTCCTCGTTCAATGAGGCCAGACTCCACACCCTTCTGCCACTCAATCAGGGGTGACATCCACCTTAGCCATGCTAAATTCACTTCAATTTAACTTCACCAGTCACACTCCTGCCTTAGCGCGGTAAGTGCATCTTGTAGCCCTGTTGTGTCAAATACTGCTGTCGTTGGATTCTCGTTGTACGGAGTAACTCGCGCGACGAACTTTTTTGACTTCGACATCGGCTCTCAGGAGTGGTATCCGGTCCTGGGCTGAAACGTAGCCTCGTTGTTTGTCGAAAGCGGCCAACTTTCGATATTTGCCTCTGCTTGGCCAATTCGACTTAATACTTCAGCCTTATTCCCCAAATAGTCATTCCAGCTAATGTAGACTTCTGTCGTATTACTTTTGCATCGTGCGACAAAGAAAACAGGCTTGCCAAACGGGCTTTTTCCGGAGCTTGCTTCGAGCACAAGAAGTTACGGTGCTTGTGCTTGAGTCATCCATTGGGTTGGCTTCGAGACGTCGATCCGCCAGTTGCCGCCTTCTGCATTAGCTGGATCTGGGGCCGTCGATGCACTAAAGCTCGCAGATGTGAATAAATCGTCATAACATCCGAGCTCAGCGGTATCGTCGGCTATCCGCGTACAAAGGGCGACGTCATTCTTGTTTACTTGTGCATATGCCGGTAGAGCATTACAAAAGAGCAACGCAGCACAAAAGAAATGGCAAGAAGCGCGTCTGTTTCGATCTCATCCACATATAGCTGTCCTTTTCTTTGGCTGATTTCTCTACCGAAATTTGAAAGACACAGACATAGTCTTAGCGCGTATGATTAGTCGTGCAATGGTGAGGTCGACAAGCTCACCGATTCACTGAGGGACCCGTCCAGCGATTCATGGTGCTCGGCGACCCACGGCTCCTTGTAACACGAGATTATTGATCCCATGGACGCAATTGTTCGTCAGATCGAAATAGTATTTCGGATCGATGTAGCGTTCATCCATTCGCCATGACCTCATGCGAGAACTTGGCGACTCCATTTGGGTATCTATGAAACATCGATGAAACATCGGCGTGGGTCGTCTCATCGTCAATTAAGTCCAGCTTGCCCCCGGCCCAACCCTTCAGAGATCGCTGATTTGCTGTTTCAGGTCGACCCGGTTCTCGGTAACGATCCGCTCCATAACACGAACCCGGTCCTCGAGGTAGCCCGAGCTTCTCCAGCGCTCCTCGCTGGCTACGGCCGGCTTCCGCCTGACTATTCTTTTGCTTGATCCAGGTCCGGATAACGCCGGCAACCGATACGACGCAGACGACCAGGAATGCAAATGTAAAAACGTTCATTCAGTCTCCCCTTGCTGGATCCCTGCATTTCGAGCTCTAACAGGTCGCGAAAACCCCGGTCGAGATTGAACCGGGATGATGTCACGTACCGCTCGAGCCTCGCGAGCCGCGTGTCCAGTGACTGGAACCGGCGCCGGACCTCTGACAGCGTTCGTCCGGGATCCGAACGCATTTCCCGACGAAAATACGGGTCACGGGGTGGCTCCCGGTGGGCATGCTCTGTCCCCACCTGGAACCAGCAATACACAACCAATGTACGCAAGTATCGTAACTGGCATGAACATCAGGAACATGATGAACGTCAGTGCTCGGGTGGCGCACAGGTTGAAGCCGAAGTAGTCCGCGACACCGGCGCATACACCGGCAATCATGCCACGCTCGGAGTTGCGGTAGAAGCGGCGATTGGGGAGGTCTTCGTAGCGGCTCACGACATGCTCCAGCGGTCGTCATGGCGCTGTCGGCGCCAGAAATCCTGCTCGCGTTGCGAGCCGGAGTAGATCAGCGGGCGTTCACGAAGTAGTAGCACGGCCGCGATATAGGCCAGTGCGGTCGGTACGAAAAACAGCAGCAGGCAAAGCGTGGCGACTATGCGTACCGCCAGGACCGGCAAACTCATGTAATCGGCGACACCAGCGCAGACACCGAACATCCAGCCGTTCTCACGATCCCGATACAGGCGGCGGCCGGTATGGCGCCACCTGGTTTCCGTCGTTCCGCTCATCGATTTTTCCTCCATCCGGGCAGTTCGTTGTCGAGAATCGTTTCGAGGACTTCCAGCCGGTCCTCGAGCTTCTGCGACAGCATCCAGAGATCTTCCATCATTTTTTCATCACCGCCGGACAGCTCCCGGGACTGCTTCCACCTGGTGATGAAATGCAAAATGATGAACAGCGGCGCCGGGATCGCGATAAAAACGATAAATGCGATCGCGATCAGCTCACCGACTTCGCCGCCCATTACTTGACCTCGGAATCCGTCGAGCCCGTCACGCGCCGCTTGAGTTCATCGAACTCCCGGGCGACCGATTCCTCCGCTTCCAGCCCGGCGAACTCGTGAGACAGGTCCTTGGGATTGCCCAGGTCGTAGGCCTCGACCCGCCCCTCGACGTCATCGATGCGTCGCGTGTACTGCTCGAACCGGACCAGTGCGTCATCAATCTTGTAGTCGTGGATTTTCTTGCGGGCCTGGAGTCGGCTGTTGGTGGTCTTGTGCCGCGCCAACAGCGATTTCTGGCGTGCTTTCGCGTCCTGCAGTTTCGATTCGAGCCGGCGGATATCGTCATTCAGCTTCGCCAGCGAGTCGTCCACCGCTGCATAGTCGGCCCGGATGGTTTCGATCGCCGTTGCAATTCGCGACTTCTCGACCAGGGCCGCCCTGGCGAGGTCCTCGCGGCCTTTGCGCATGGCCAGTTCCGCCTTGTGGTCCCAGTCGGCCTGTTCGCGCTCAAGCGTTTCGAGGCGGCGGTTCAGGTCCTTCTTGTCGGCGATGGACCGTGCCGCAGCCGAGCGAACCTCGACCAGCGTATCTTCCATCTCCTGGATCATCAGGCGCACGATTTTTTCGGGATCCTCCGCCTTGTCCAGGATCGCGTTGATGTTGGAGTTCACGATGTCGCTGAATCGCGTGAATATGCCCATGGTGCGTTCCTCTGTCGGTCAGTGTCTGCACGGCAGATTGCAGCTTCCGTGCCAGCATGATGACCCGTACGTAACAGATTGAAAAAACGATAAAAATCACTGTACCTGCAATTCACGCAGCAGTGCGCGGCATGGTGAAAAATGCTATAAAATAGGCAAATTCGCAGCGTATTGGTTGTTTTCGCCAATGTCATCGGAACATCGCGGCCAGGCCATCATCGGCGAGGCGCCTGTCTTCCTGGAAATGCTGGAGCATGTCTCCCGGGCGGCGCCGCTCGGCAAGCCCGTGCTGGTCGTCGGTGAACGAGGCACCGGCAAAGAACTGGTCGCGGCGCGCCTGCATTTCCTGTCACAGCGCTGGGAACAGCCGCTGGTCAAGGTCAACTGCGCCGCATTGACGGAGTCGATACTGGAGTCGGAACTGTTCGGCCACGAAGCCGGAGCATTCACCGGTGCGGTCAAGGCACATACGGGCCACTTCGAACGGGCCGATGGCGGAACCCTGGTGCTGGATGAGCTCGCAACGATATCGCTGCGGATGCAGGAGAAGATTCTTCGCGTTATCGAGTACGGGGAACTGCAGCGCGTCGGCGGCACCGAGACATTGCGCGTAAACGTCCGCATTGTCGGTTCGACGAATGCGGACCTGCGCAAGCTGGTGAGTGACGGAGCATTCCGGGACGACTTGCTGGACCGGCTGGCGTTCGACGTCATCACCGTGCCTCCGTTGCGTGAACGCACGGAGGATATCCTGCCGCTCGCATATGCATTTGCCATGAACATGGTCAGTGAACTTCAGCAGCCGCTTTTTCCGGGCTTTACCGCACGAGCGTCCTCCGCCCTGCTGCGCAATGAATGGCCTGGCAATGTGCGCGAGCTGAAAAACGCGGTCGAGAGATCCGTTTACCGTGCCGAAAACCTGGACGAGCCAATAAACGAAATTGCCTTCGATCCGTTCGACTCACCATTCCGGCTGGATACGCCGACAAGCGAATCGAAGTCCGCCCCGGCGGACGAACAGGCGCCTACCGGCCGGGAGCCGTTGCTGCCCGCCAATCTCGATGCCGAATTGAAGAAAACGGAGCTATCATTGCTGCGCGCCGCGCTGAAGAAGGCTCGCTACAACCAGAAAGTGGCAGCCGACCTGCTGGGACTGAGTTATCACCAGTTGCGGGGGCGAATCCGCAAGCACGGCATGCACTTCGGCAGCAATCAGTAATTCGGCCGATTTCGGTTACGGTCCGGCGATCGCGTCAGCTTTCGTCGCGATAGCGCCGCACATAGATGGCTGCCGCCGTAAAGAGCAGGCCGACCACCAGGCCGATCCACAGCGATTGCGACGCCAGGAACGCGGGAACGTCGAGAAATGCCAGCAGCGTGACATCGGCGTCGCCGGCGATGCGGAATTCATCCGCATCGCCAAACATCATTCCGGCACCGCTATTACCGCGGAACAGCGGCATCTCCGAGAATCGCCCGAAAATCGCGTCCCGGAAGAGGTGTGTCGGAAGCAGTATCCGTTCCAGCATCGGCAACACCAGCAACGGCAGGATTGCCATAACGAACGGCGAGCGCTTCGTCCAGGCCGAAACGAACAGAAACCAGCCGCCGAACGGCAGGTACCAGAGTGGCAACGCGAGGAGAATGATCAGGGTTGCCAGCCAGTTCGATGCCAGCGGCGCGGCACTCCAGATGAGGTGCACGGCGTCACCACCCCTGCTTTCGATCCAGATTCCGGAGATAGCGAGAACGACGAGATGAGTCAGCACCACCACGCCAAAGGTTATGACCGGTATCACGAAGAGCGCAGTCAACAACTTTGACGCAACGGTTTCGGAATCGGTTACGGGCAGCGACCGCCAGAACAGGATGCTGCGGTCGCGGCGCTCTGCGTACAGTGAATCGAGCAGATAGAAGATCGTGAGTACCGCCATCGCCATGATGAACAACGCCGAGACTGCGGCGATCACCCCCGACACAGCGGCGGCCCGCTCGCGCTCGCCGAGGTTGCTGCTGCCAAGAATGGCTATGTCAACCACCTGGTCGAAGGCCGACACGATAGCTGGCCGGTTATCGACATCAGTACAACCAGGACCGCGATTACGACTGGCGTCAGGTAGATTGAACGGTGCTCCCAGAGCTCGCGCTGCAATAATGCCCACTGACGTGTGATCATGCGGCCGCCCCCTTGACCTTTGCGACAAACAGGTCGGCCACCGCGGGCGTGCGCAATTCACCGAACTCTTGCAGCGATTCACGCTGCACGCCCTCGAACGTCAGAACCTTTCTGCCAAATATTTCCCGTTCATAGATCGGCTTGAACTGACGCGCTTTTTCAGCCTTGTCGCCGGAAGTCAGCAATTCCACGTACCTTGAGGACAACGAGTCCATCGGGGCATCCAGCACCAGCCGGCCATCACTGATGAACATGACGTGCGTCAGGAGATTTTCAATCTCTTCGACCTGGTGTGTTGTGATGAGAATGGTTCGATCCTGGTCGAAGTAGTCATTCAACAGGTTGGAGTAGAATTCCTTGCGAAAGATGATGTCGAGCCCGAGCGTCGGTTCGTCGAGGACCAGCAGTTTGGCGTCCACCGCCGTGATGATGGACAGATGCAACTGCGTGATCATGCCTTTCGACAGCTCACGCACCTTCGAATCCCGCTTGATTTTCGTACCGGCCAGCAGCTCCTCCGCCCGTTCGCGCGAAAAGCGCGGGTGGACCTGCTCGGTAAACCTGAGTAGCTGGGACACCTTGATCCACCCCGGCAGGACGGCTACGTCCGCGATGAAGCAGATGTTTTGCATCAGTTCCCGTCGCTGCCGAAACGGGTCCAGGCCCAGCACCGACAACTCGCCCTGGCAATCGGTCAGGCCCAGCATGGCCTTGAGCAGCGTGGTCTTGCCGGCCCCGTTCGGGCCGATCAGTCCGGTAATGCGTCCCTTGTCGATATCGAAACTGACATCGTCCACGGCACGCACGCTGCCAAAGAATTTCGATACGTTGCGCGCGCTGACCAGGCTAGTCATCGGCGCCTCCATTTTTTTCATCATGGTTATGGTCGTCAGCCGGGAGCCCGTCCAGCAGTTCCTGCCGGCTCAGGCCCAGGCGCTCAATCGTCCGGGCGACGAGCGGCCACTCTTTCTCGAGGAACCGCCGGCGCTCGTCCTGCAGCAAGCGTGTGTGCGCGCCATCGGTCACGAACATGCCACGTCCGCGCTTCTTCTCGACCAGTCCCTCGTCGACGAGCTCCTGGTAGCCTTTCAGAACGGTAAGCGGGTTGAGCCGGTATTCGGCAGCCACGTTGCGAACCGACGGCAAGGCGTCGCCGTCGACCAGCACGCCCTCCAGAATCATTGCGACGACCCGATCGCGTAACTGGCGATAAATCGGCAGATCGTCGTTCCACTTCGGATCCATTGACTCCCCAACCGCCGTCATTTGATGTCCGGCCGGTGACCGGCGCATTCGGCATGATTATTGTCGACGGTGCCGGCAATAGTAACAGGGCCGTCACCGCGACGAGTCAGGCCGATTGCCGGTGGCAGCGTCACGGTCCTGATGCCGTCAACCGCCGGAAGCGTCGTTCGCGACGTGCAGCAAGCTGCGCGCAAAGGTGGCAACCCGGGCCGTCAGCAGTCCCGAGCACCTGGCCGCGGGCGCCGGCTCCGTGACTGCGAACGCCGGATCCTGCAGGCCCGCCGGGCGGGCCTGGGTGGCGACCACGGCAACGGACAGCAGCAGGAAGAGCCCGAAGACGATCGCACGCACGGCGGGGCCGGCGCGCCCGGCCGGGACCGCGCGAACAGGCCTGAATGTCAAAAATTTACTGATAAACATGGTGTTAGTCGTCCGGTGCCACACGAGTGACTTGGTGTTGTAGTTGACTATAACACCTAATCCCGAAAATGCAAGCGGCGTGGCGCGGTGGAGGACGGTTAACCCCGCCGGCACGCGGATGACGTTGATACGGGCAAATGACCTGTTCGGAAGACGGCACGTGCCAGCACCCGGTGGACAACGAGCTCCTGGATTGGCCCCGCGGTGCGGGGACGCCGGGGCCGGTTACGCGCGGGTATCGCCGGTACCGGCGCTGGCCTATCCTCCGGCCATGGACGGACAGCCCGACGACACGGCGCTGATGCTGCGCTACGGAGCGGGCGATGCCGGCGCATTCGAGGTGCTGTACCGCCGCCACAACGACGCCCTCTATCGCTATCTGCTGCGACTCTGCAACAACCGCGACACGGCTGCCGACCTGTTCCAGGAAGCCTGGAGCAAGGTCATCAAGGCCCGCTCCCGCTACCGGCCGACGGCACGCTTCAACACGTGGCTCTACCGCATTGCGCGCAACTGTTTCATCGATCACCTGCGTCGCAACAAGCGCTACGGTGACGGACCTCCGGACGATCCGGACTCGCGCGCCGCGCCGGGTCCGGGCCCCGACATCGGCGCGGAACAGGCACGCGCGCGGGAAAAATTGCTGGCGATCCTGGAGACATTGCCAATGGAGCAACGCGACGCGTTTTTACTTCGCGAGGAAGCGGGTCTCTCGGTCGATGACATCGCCACGATGACGGGCGTCGGCCACGAAACGGTCAAGAGCCGCCTGCGCTACGCGACGCGCAAGCTGCGCGCGGCATTCGACGACAAGACGGAGCCTGCGGCGTGAATTGCGCGGCCGGCAGGCAGGGCACTACACCATGACGAAGCAAGACGACAACCAGCAACACGACGAATCTCCGGACGGTCGCATTTCCGGCGCCTATCGGGCCGCCGCCAGCGAACGCACGCCACCCGGACTGGACATGGCGGTCCTGGAACGGTCGCGGGCCGCCGTTGCGGGCGCGCGGAAACCGCTAATCACCCGGTCGTTGCGGCCGCTCGCGTTCGCGGCCTCGCTGGTACTCGGCGTAGCGGTGCTGTACGAGCTGCAGCCGGCATTCGATACGCTGCCGGCAACCGATTCGGCGCCTGCAAGCGCCGGGCCAGGTGCCACCGCGGTCGAGGACCGTGACGCCGCGGTTGAAGCAGCCGGCGGCGCCGCGCCGTCGACGACCGATGGCGCGCCATCGTCACGGGCAGCACAGGCCGAGCGGGAAACCACGGAACAACGCCGCGAGCTCGCCGCACCCGCCGCCCCCGCGCCGGACGCGCGCTTGCGCCTGCAGGAGTCGACCCGATCCGCCAGGCAGTCGCTCGACGAGGCCGCCGGCACATCGCCTGCGGCACTTGCGACGGATCGCGAACCCGCGCTGCAGAAGGCAGCAGAACCGGACGCTGCCCGGTACTGCGAGGAGGACGAGACGACAACGCCCGAGCGCTGGTGGCGTCGCATCGCGGCCCTCGCCGCCGCCGGTCGCGCGGAGGCTGCCATGCAGGAACGGCGGCGCCTCGCGGCCGGCTTCCCCGCCTTCACGCCGCCCGAGTAGACGCCGGGCGGCGCCCGGAAGCGGCGCGCCGCATGCTAGAATCGCCGCCCGCAACGGGGGCGTCAGCAGCCGGTTCCCGTGCAGTGGCTCAACAATCCGTCGCCCAAACTCAGGTACCTGTAATGAAGAATCCCGTTCGCGTGACCATCACCGGCGCCGCCGGCCAGATCGGCTATCAACTGGCATTTCGCATCGGTTCCGGCCAGATGCTGGGCGCAGACCAGCCGGTGATCCTGCAACTGCTGGAAATTCCGCAGGCCCTCGATGCCCTGCGTGGCGTGGTCATGGAACTGGAAGACTGCGCTTTTGAAACGCTGCACAGTGTGGTTGCGACGGACAAGCCGGAAGAAGCCTTCGACAGGAGCGAATACGCCTTGCTCGTGGGGGCGCGGCCGCGCGGTCCCGGCATGGAACGCAAGGATCTCCTGGAAGCCAATGCGCAGATATTTTCCGTGCAGGGCAAGGCCATCAACGACGGCGCGAATCCCGACATCAAGGTACTGGTCGTCGGCAATCCGGCCAACACGAACGCCCTGATCGCCAGCAGCAACGCGCCGGACATCAGCCCGCGCAATTTCACGGCAATGACGCGCCTCGACCACAATCGCGCCGCCGCGCAGCTCGCGGCGAAGACAGGCGTCCACGTAGCCGCGATCAGGCGCATGATCATCTGGGGCAACCACTCGGCAACCCAGTACCCGGATGTGCATCACGCCACGGTGGACGGCAAACCCGCTATCCGGCTCGTGGACCAGGACTGGTTGTCAGGGGAGTTCATCCCGACCGTCCAGCAGCGGGGCGCCGCCATCATCAAGGCCCGCGGTGCCTCTTCCGCCGCATCCGCGGCGTCCGCGGCCATCGACCACATGCACGACTGGGCCCTGGGCAGCCCCGGGGACGACTGGGTCAGCATGGGTGTGCCGTCAGACGGCAGCTATGACGTAGCGGAAGGCATTATTTACTCGTACCCGGTACGCTGCCGGAATGGCGACTACGAGATCGTGGAGGGCCTGGACGTCAACGAGTTCAGTCGCGAACGAATGGAGGCGACGGAGCGCGAACTGCGGGAGGAACGCGCGGCGATCGAAGACCTGCTAGGGTAGCGTCAGGTCCGCTTCTGCCGAAGGAGTAAGGAAAGTGTCTGGTTTTCTGGTCAGCCTGTCGTGGTTTCTGCTGTTCGCGGGAGGCGCGATCTACCTCGCCTACAACAGGGTCAACCTGTTTACGTCGACCGTTGCCACCGGCGCGGCGCTCATTGCCTACACCGTTTTCGGTGCCGGTCATCCGCTCTGGCTGCTGTTGCTGTGGCTGCTGTTCGCCGGGATGGCCGTACTCAATATCGAGGATTTCCGGCGCGACAAGATCACGCGACCGGCGCTCGCCGTCTACCGCACGATGTTGCCCTCGATGTCGGATACGGAAAAGGAAGCCCTGGAAGCCGGCAATGTCTGGTGGGACGGCGAACTGTTTTCCGGCATGCCGGACTGGCAGCGCCTTGTATCCTTTCCCGCGCCGCAGCTCTCGGACGACGAGCAGGCGTTCCTCGACGGACCCTGCGAAGAGCTCTGTCGTTTGCTGGACGACTGGGACACGGCCCACAACCGCGCCGACATGTCGGACGAGGTCTGGGCGTTCATCAAGAAGCACCGCTTTTTCGCGATGATCATCCCGAAGGAGTATGGCGGCCTGGAATTCTCCGCCTACGCCAACGCCATGGTCATATCCCGGCTCGCAAGCCGCAGCGCCACGGTTTCCTCGACGGTTGGCGTGCCCAACTCGCTGGGGCCCGGCGAGCTGCTGCTGCACTACGGCACCGACGAGCAGAAAAAACGCTGGCTGCCGGGCCTCGCATCGGGGGACGAGATTCCGTGTTTTGCGCTGACCTCGCCGCAGGCCGGCTCCGACGCGGCGGCAATCATCGACACCGGCGTCATCTGCAAGGGTCGGTGGGACGGCGAGGAAATCGTCGGGATTCGCCTGAACTGGGACAAGCGCTACATCACGCTGGCACCGATCGCCACGGTGCTCGGACTGGCCTTCAAGTTGTACGATCCCGATCACCTGATCGGCGACAGGGACGAATACGGCATCACCGCCGCACTGATCCCGACGGACCTGCCGGGCGTCGACACCGGCCGGCGTCACTACCCCCTGACCATTCCGTTCCAGAACGGTCCGACGACGGGCAAGGACGTGTTCGTGCCGCTGGATTTCATCATCGGCGGGCAGGAAATGGCCGGCAAGGGCTGGAAGATGCTGGTCGAGCTGCTGTCGGTCGGGCGCGCCATCACCCTGCCATCCAGTGCGGCCGGCGGCGGCCAGGCCGCCGCCTGGGCAACCGGTGCGTACGCGCAGCTCCGCAAGCAGTTCGGTCTGCCGGTTGCGAAATTCGACGGTGTCGGCGAGGCATTGAGCCGCATAGCCGGCAACACCTACATCATGAACGCCGCGATCTCGATCACGTCCGGCGCGATCGACCAGGGCGAGAAACCTGCCGTACCGTCGGCGATCCTCAAATACCACTGCACGGAACTTGGCCGCAAGGTCGCCAACGACGCGATGGACGTCCACGGCGGCAAGGCCATCATGATGGGGCCGCGCAACTATCTCGGCCGCGGCTTCATGGCAACGCCCATTGCCATTACCGTCGAGGGTGCCAACATACTGACACGCAGCCTGATCATCTTCGGACAGGGGGCAATTCGTTGCCACCCGTTTGTCCTGCGCGAACTGGAAGCGGCCCAGGATGAAGACGAGCAACGCGGTCTGGAGGAATTCGATCGCGCGTTGTTCGGCCATATCGGATACGCCATCAGCAATCTCGCGCGTTCGTTTGTTCTCGCCCTGACACACGCGAAATTCAGCCGGGTGCCGTTGAACACGCCCACGCGCCGCTACTACCAGAACATCAATCGCTACAGTGCCGCCTTCGCGCTGGCGTCCGACTTCGCCATGCTGACCCTGGGCGGCAAGCTGAAGATCAAGGAGCTGTTGTCTGCAAGGCTCGGCGATGTCCTGAGTTCGATGTACCTGGCATCGGCCGTGCTAAAGCATTTCGAGAACCAGGGGCGTCGCGCTGCAGACCTGCCGCTGGTCGAGTGGTCCATACGCACGTTGATGTACCAGGCGCAGGAACAGCTCCACAGCTTTCTGCGTAACTTCCCGAATCGTCCGGTCGCCTTTTTCCTGCGCACGTTCATTTTCCCGCGCGGCCGCACTTATTCCGCGCCATCGGACGAACTTGCGATGAAGGTCGTCGACCTGATTACGAGAACGGGCGAGTCGCGGGATCGCCTGAGCGCACAGGCCTACACGACGCTCGAGCCCGGAAATCCGCTGGGCCTCCTGCAGGAAGCGCTCAAGCTGTCGGAGGAACTGGCACCGCTGGAAAAAAGATTGCGCCAGGCCTACAAGGAAGGGCTCATTCCATCCGAGTACCTGGGATTCCAGATCGGCGAAGCCCGCGAGGCGGGTGTTATCGATGCTGACGAAGCAGAAGCGTTGTCCGGCTATCACGCCAAGGTCGAGGCGCTGATGGCCGTCGACGATTTCGCCCCGGAAGAACTCGTACGTACCGGCTCGAAGCCCGCTGAACGGCCGGCCCGGACGGCCAAAAAGGCCGCGTCGCGCAAAAAGACGCCGACGCGCAAGAAGTCGGCAGGCAGCAAGAAGCGCTCCTGACAGGCTGACACGGCGCACTGCGAGGTCGAATCCGGCCGGGCTCGTCCGCGAATCCGCACCGGACACGGCGGCCGTTCCGGCCGCCCGAGGGGCGAGCCGGCGCCAATAGTGATGCAGTACCTGCGGCAGGGCTTTATGATGGCTCCCGATTGTCTGCAAAGAAAAGTCAGGAGGTATCCGTGAATACAGCAAGTCGAATCATCCTGCTGGCGTCCGTCGGACTGGCCGCCGCCTGTGGCGGCTCGCAAAACGGCGGCGAGGCGCCAATGCCGGCCGCTGATGAAAACCCCGCCGCGGAAAAGCAGGCCGCGCCTGAGCAGGCGGCCAGCGGCATGCCGCGATCGGATGCGCCGGCCGACGCACGCCTCTACTTCATCACGCCTGAGGATGGCGCGACGGTATCCTCGCCGGTGTCGGTCGAATTCGGCCTGGACGACATGGAGGTCGTGCCGGCCGGTACGGACAAGCCCGCGAGCGGCCATCATCACATCATCGTTGACACGGATCTTCCACCGATGGATATGCCGATTCCCGCCGACGAGAATCACATTCACTTCGGCGACGGCAGTACCTCGACCGAGCTGGATCTCGAACCGGGTGAACACACGCTGCAGCTGTTGCTGGGCGACGCCCTGCACATTCCGCATCAGCCGCCGGTCGTCTCGGAGAGAATCACGATCACGGTCGAATGAGCCGCTTGTCTCGCATGGCGCGGGCAACTAGAATTTCCGGGCTGCGCGCACTGCGAGTTGTGCCGGACCCCCGCAGCCCTGCCCTGCCATGAATAAAAAGAGCATAGGAATCAGCGGATTAGCCGCTTACCTGCCGCCGTACCGCGTGTGGCTGGAAGACTGGTGTGAATGGACGGGCAACCAGTGGCCCAAGATTCGCGAAGTCGTCGGCCGCAGTTTCCGCGTGCGGGGCCCGCACCAGAGCGTCTACACGATGGCGGCTACGGCCGTGATGCGTCTTATCGAGCAGTACGACATCGATCCTGCGCGGGTGAAGTTTCTGGGACTCGGCACGGAATCCAGCACCGACAATTCGGCGGGCGCGATCATCGTGAAAGGCATGGTCGATCGCGCGCTCGTGGCTGCGGGCAAGCCGCCCATCGCGCGCAGCTGCGAGGTGCCGGAGTTCAAGCACGCGTGCCTGGGCGGCGTCTACGGCATGAAGGGAGCGCTGCGTCACCTGGCGCTGGACGGGGCCGGTGGGCAGGCCATCGTGGTCTGCGCCGACATCGCCGAGTACGCGCGCGGCTCGAGTGGCGAACCGACACAGGGCGCCGGCGCGGTGGCCATGCTGCTCGAGGAAGACCCGGCGCTCGCGGAAGTCGACCTGGTGCGCTCCGGCTCGGCTTCCGACTACCGGATCATGGATTTCCGCAAGCCGATGCTGCGCTTTTGCGGCCAGGACCGCAGCGAAACACATCATGTGCAGGACTTCCCGGTGTTCAACGGCAAGTACTCGACCACGTGTTACATCGACGAAACGCTGCACGCGCTGAACGACATGTACGAAAAGCGCGGCCTGAACGCCATCGACTACCTGCGCTCGCTCGATACGATATTTTTGCATCGCCCTTACCGGCGCATGCCCGAGACAGGCTGGGCCGTTGCCTACCTGTTCGCGCTGGGCCAGGGGCGCTCCGAGGACCGCGCCGAACTGGCATCGTATTGCTACGAGGCCGGTGTCGAGCCGGAGGCCGTGCTCAACGAAATGACCAGCAACCCGGAAATCGTCAGCCTCGCGTCGCCCGAACATCTCCATTACGAGGCTTACCCGCTGACGATGGCGGTATTCCGGATATTCCGCGCGTCGCGCCACTACCGCCGCGAGATTCTCGACAAGATGGCGCTTGGCAGCGACACGATGCTGGATCTCGGCAATCTTTATACGGCAGCACTCCCGGCATGGATGGCGGCGGGCCTGGAGCAGGCGCTGGACGAGGGTACGGCGCTGGAAGGGCAGGAATTGCTGACGCTGGGCTACGGCAGCGGCGATGCCGCGGAAGTGATCCCGGTCATCATGGCGGACAGCTGGCGCGAGGCAACGGCCCGCATCGGCTTCGGCAATGCAATGGAACTCGCGGTCGACCTCGATCGTGACCAGTACGCCGCACTGCACGACGGCCGGCGCGTAACGGGGCTCGACATCCTGCCGCGCGCCGAATTCGTCATCGACAAGGTCGGGTGCACGGACGACCGCCAGTTCCAGGATCTCGGCATCGAGTACTACAAGTACGTGAGCTGGAGTTCCAGGACTACCCTGCTGACTCCGGTCAGCACTGGCCTCGATCGACTCATCAATGGCACGGACGCAGCGAGCGGAAGGTGTGGCCCGGGAGGCTTTTCAGGGCCGTGCGCGGCAGGGATGCCGCGCCCGGAGCGTACAGGGACGTACTTGCAGCGTCCCTGAAAAGCCCTCCCCGGGCGCGCCTTTCGCCAGCCGCCGCAGTTGAGAATTGCGTTAACGGTCCAGTCCGCTAGGCAATCACCCTTGGCCTGGCGCCACGTAGTCGCGCCAGTTGCCCCGCGAAGTCCTGTCTGCAGCGCTGCCACTCCAGCCGGAACCACGGCGTGAAGCGATCCCCGTGCTGCGCCAGCTCGGTCGCGAGTTCCCCTTGTCCGACGAAACGGACCGCCGCAATCTCGTTCGCATTCGGAACGACCGGACCGTCAGTGCGGCCAAGGTACACCCAGCACAGTTCGTGCTCGGCGCCGATGTCGCCGTAGCGGGCCTGGTAGCTGAACTTGTACACGAACTCGAGCGTGGCCGAGAGGCCGAGTTCCTGCTGCAAGCGGCGCTCGGTCGCCACTGCCATCTCCTCGCCCTTGCGCGGATGGCTGCAGCAGCTGTTCGACCAGTAGAGCGGCCACAGCCTCTTGCCGCCGGCGCGCTGTTGCAACAAGAGTTCGCCGCGTGAATTGAAGACGAATACGGAGAAAGCGCGGTGCAGAATCCCGGCGCCGTCATGACACTCGGCCTTGCTCAGACTGCCCGTTTCGCGATCGTCGGCGTCAACGAGTATCAACTCCTCCTCGTCCGACGAAACGATGCCGTGTTCTGCGTCAGCCGTTGTCATTGCTCATCCGTATGATGCTGTAGCCTGCATGCTCCAGCGCCGCCGCGACGTCGCGGCAGCGGCCGGGGCACAGCGCCACGATGGACCCGCCGCCGCCCGCGCCGGTCAGCTTGGCGCCGACGGCGCCGTGCTTGCGAGCGACATGAATCATATGCTCCAGCTCGGGGGTCGACACCTCGATGGCGTTCAGGAAGCCCTGGCAGACATTCATCATCGCGCCGAGCTGCTCGTAATGCCTGTCGCGCAGCGCAACCGCGCCGGCAACACTCAGTTCGTCAATCTCCGCGAACAGGGTGTCATACAACGCCGTGTTCCGCTCGTAACGTTCGCGTACGCCGGCAACAACGTCGCGGGTGATCCCGCGCCGGCCGCTCGACGCGATCACGAGTGGCGGCGGCTCGGCGAGTTGCAGCGGCCTCGTCCGGCTGGCGGTCGTGCGCGTGTAGAGGACCGGCTGTCCGTACGTCGCGATATTGTTGTCGATGCCCGAAGGCGTCCCGTGGGCGAGTTTCTCGCACTCGAACGCCAGTGCGTCCACCGCCCGGTTGTCCATGCCCAGCCCGAGTAGCGCGTCGAAGCCCCGGATCGCCGCAACGGCCATGGCAGCCGACGCGCCGAGGCCCATCGCCGCCGGGATGCTCGCGTCGACGCGCACGTGGAACTGGCGATCGGCAAGTCCCAGCTCCCGCTGAATCAGCGCCACGACTTCGGCGGCGCCGGGTTCCGGGTTGCGCGCGGCAACCGGCTGGTTGATGGCCCAGCCGGGAATAGTGACGCGCGATTCGGCGGCATCGATCTCCACAACCTGTGCATTGACGGCGTCGGGCAACGGAATTGCCAGCACGTGCTTGTCGTAAACGGCGGCGTGCTCACCCAGCAGGATCACTTTCGCCGCAGCCCGACCGCACCGCACCGCCCGCGGGCGCCGCGGGCGCCTCTCGCTTGCAGCGCCTGCAATCCGTCGATCAGTTCCCTGGCCTTCCATGCCTTTACCTCGCCGCTCGCGACCAGGCGGCTGACGACCTGGTCGAACAGCTCCGGCGGTGCGCCGGCACCCGCGGCGACGCTGCGTGCGTGCAGGCTCATGTGGTCTTTCTGAATGCCGTGCGTGACCAGTGCGCGCAATGCGGCAAAATTCTGCGCCAGGCCCACTGCCGCCATGAGCGCGGCCAGGTCGGCAGCCGATTCGGCACCGGCGATGGCCTGGCCGAGCCTGACGGCCGGGTTCGTCAGCAGCGCGCCGCCCACGATGCCGACCTTGAGGGGTATCGTCAGTTCGCCTTGCAGGTCGCCGTTCGCGTCGGCCCGCCAGCGCGTCAGCGACCGGTAGCCGCCACGCCGCGTCGCGTAGGCGTGAGCGCCGGCCTCGATGGCTCGCCAGTCGTTGCCGGTTGCAATGGCGAGAGCGTCGATGCCGTTCATGATGCCCTTGTTGTGTGTGGCTGCCCGGTGCGGATCGATGTCGGCAAAGTCGGTCGCCTGGATTATTGCGTCGCGCACGAAATCCGCGGCGAACGCCTGCTCGCCGAGTTCTTCCAGAGGCAGCGTTACCCGCGCGGTCACCAGCGCACGATCTGCGAGGTTCGACAGGATCTTCATCGCGGCGCGCCCGCCCGTCAGGGTCTCGACGCGCGGCGCGATTCCTTCGCAAATCGTGTTGACCAGGTTGGCGCCCATCGCATCACAGGTATCGACCAGCAGGTGCAGCACCACGGTCCAGCGACCGTCTTGCAGACGGTACTTGTGATACTCGATGTCGCGAACGCCGCCACCGCGCGCCAGCAGCTTTGGCTGCATGACATTGGCCAGGCGCAGCAATTCGCTGCCGTGCAGGTTCAGCCTCCTGATGGCGTCATCGGCATCGTCGATTTCCAGCAGTTGCAGCTGCCCGATCAGCAGCGACTCACCGGCGTCGATCGTGAATCCGCCGCCGACACGCGCCAGCTTTGCCGCACTGCTCAGGCCGGCAACGATCGACGGCTCTTCCACCACGAGCGGCGCGAGACGCTCGCGCCCGTCGACGAGAAAGTTGGGAGCGACCGCGAGCGGCAACCCGAACACGCCGACGACGTTCTCGATCATGCTGTCCGCGGTCCGCGCGTTCAGAACCGTCTCGCCGCGCAACAGGCGATCGGCGTCCGTCCGCTGCAGTGCGCCTTTCGCGACCAGTTGCTCGAGTCGCTCGGCGATACTCAGCCGGTAGAAGCCGGGGATTTGCGAGTCTTTCATCTTGATACGTTCAATGATCCGTTCCGTCAGCCTGCCGGACGCCGTGCGCGCCCAGGGTCACGGGCAACGACGTGAATCCGCCTGCCGCCGCCCGCTCCCTGAACGTTTCGAGCGCAGCCGCGTCGTCCGTGAAGGCCGCGCCGACGTCGCCGCCGCCCGCACCGCAAGGCTTGTACACGATGCCGCACGACGCCGCCAGCTCACACAGCGCGGCGTGGCCGGACGCAAAGATATCGAGGTCGTGACGGTCCGAGAATGCACGCAGCACATCGACGTACCCGGCGAGCCGCGCAAGCAGGTCCGTTACGTCCCCCGACTGCCATGACGCCGCGATGCCGGCGGCCGCGGTCCCGAGTCGATCGAGCGGCGCGCCAGGGCCCGCATCGTCGAGACTGCGCCGCAACCTTCCAATTCCACCGGTCGTGCTGGCGGCTCGGCCGCTCCACAGGATGCCGGCGTAGAGGCCGCGCGGCCAGGCCAACTGTTCGGCCTGCAACGGAGCGCGGCGACGGTACGCCAGGATGCCGCCGGCCAGCGCACAGGCCACGTCGGCGCCGCTGCCCTCGCCCCCCTGGAACCGGCGATGGGCCTCGTGTGCCTGCCGCCCCAGCGCATCGCCGGAGGCGCCGAGCGCCGCCGCCAGCGCGACTGCCAGTGCTGCGCTCGATCCCAGTCCCAGCTTGGTGCTGCCATCGGCCGCCGTGAAGGCCGCGGTATCCAACTCCAGTTGCAGCGGCCGTGCCGGCGCGGCGACCTCCAGGACGTGCTCCACGAGAGCAAATGCACGCGGCGCGGGCGGCTCGTCCAGCCAGCGGACGGCGCCGGTGCGCGTCTGCCGATATCGCCAGCATCCGGCCACGTACCCCGTCATCGTCACCCGGCCGCAATCGGTCGCTGCCGACGGCCGCACGTTTGCCCGGGCACGCCGGTCGACGGCAGCGACAATCGCCGGTGCGTCGAACAGCACGGCGTATTCGCCGCTCAGCATGACCTTGCCGGGCGCCGAGTACGACCTGCCGTTCACCCGTACTCCAGGATTCGCGCCCCGTCGCCCAGGCCGCTTTGCATGACGTCGACGACGCCCGGCGTGTCGCGCAGGGCGGCTGCGACGTCGCCTGCAAATTCGGGCAGCGACACCACCTTGACCTGCGGACCCGCGTCAATCGTAAAGAACGCCGGCAGGTCACGGCCTTGCAGCGACCGCACCGTCTCGAGGCAAGCCAGCGTCGCGTCACTCCAGTAGACGATAGCCGGCCGCGACGTCCACATGACGGAATGCATCTTCAGGCAATTGTGCTCGGCGACCGCCGCAAGGGCCGCGAAATCGCGTTGCGCCACGGCTTGCCGTGCCGCCGCCAGGTCGTCGGCCTGTCGTTCGACCCAGGCCTTGAAAAACGGCGATGTCTCGCGGCTGATCGTCATTGCCGCGCCGGAGCCGAGGCGCTTGCTGCGGGTGGAGGTCACCGCAACGGTGACGGTCAGGGGCCAGTCACCCGGTGCGGCCAGCCCGGTGAGCTCGATGTCGCGGTCGCCGGCATGCAACTCGACGATGCCCGGGTAGAGCGACCGGGCGGCCGAGCCCGAGGCGCGACCCGCGATGCGGGCGAGGGTCAGGCGGTCGGTGCTCCGCCCGTCCGCCTTGCTGGCGGCAACCGCGAGGGCGGCGAAAGCCGATGCCGACGACGCGAGCCCGGCGCCGATGGGAAAATTGCACTCGCTTGCTATGCGTGCCGACGGGCGGCCGGGCCCGGCAACGTGATCCAGGCACGCACGTACCCGCGGCAGCATCTCCCCGGCCGGTTCACCGTTGACCACCAGCTCGTCGGCCGACGTATCCGTCGACGTGCGCGTCGCGAACTCGACCGTCATCCGCGTCCACAGGGTCGACAGTGTCAGCGACAGCGAACCGGTCGCCGGCAGGTTGTTGACGTGATCGCGCTTGCCCCAGTACTTGACCAGCGCGATATTGGGCTGTGCCTGGCTCGTGGCCTGCATGTCGAGCGTGCGCTCCGGTAGCGAAGGGCGTGGCGGGGCGCGATTATAGCCCAGCGCCGATCGCCAGCGACGATCGAATCCCCCGCGCGCATGCGGCGGAAATTCCCTGTAGGCTTTGGCCGCAATGAGCGCACCGGGAGAACGCCAGTTGACTGCACCGTTTGCCGACCGCGTGGACGAGTACGTCGAACGCATCGGCAAGCGGCTCGATGCCGTCTTGCCCGGCAGCGGCGAAACACCGCAACGCCTGCACGAAGCGATGCGCTACGCCGTCCTGAACGGTGGCAAGCGCATTCGCCCGTTGCTCGCGTACGCGAGCGCCGAGTGCCTCGACGTGCCGCCGGCGCGGGTCGACGCGGCGGCCATCGCCATTGAACTGTTGCACGCCTTTTCGCTGGTGCACGACGACCTGCCGGCCATGGACGACGACGACCTGCGTCGCGGGCAGCCCACGGTGCACCGGCGCTTCGACGAGGCCACCGCAATACTCGCCGCCGATGCATTGCAACCGCTGGCGTTCACCGCGATCGCGTGGTCCGACGAACTCGATGCCACCCAGGTCGCGGCGCTCATTCGCCTCATCGGCACGGCCTGCGGATCGCGAGGCATGACCGGCGGCCAGTCGATCGACCTGTCGGCGGAAGGCCGCGTGCTGGTGCGCGAGGAGCTGGAGCACATGTACGCGCTCAAGACGGGCGCACTGATCCACGCCGCGGTCATGTCGGCTGCCTGCGTGTGTGACGACGTTACCGCGCTGCAGCTTGCCGGCCTCGAGCGCTTCGGCCGGGCCATCGGTCTTGCGTTCCAGGTGCGCGACGACATGCTGGATATCGAGGGCGAGACCGATGTCATCGGCAAGCCTGCCGGCTCCGACGTCGCGCGCAACAAGGCGACGTGGCCGGTACTGTTCGGCATGGAAGCGGCGCGCGACCGGTGCAACGAGCTGCTCGCGGAGGGGCTGGCCGGGCTGGACGTATTCGGTGAACGCGCGGCGCCGCTGCGCTGGCTGGCGCGATTCGTCGTCGAGCGACCGGCATGAGCGCGTACCCGGACCGGTGCGTGCTGCACGTCGATATGGACGCGTTCTATGCGTCGGTCGAGCAGCGCGACGATCCGTCGCTGCGCGGCAAGCCGCTGGTCGTCGGTGGCGGCAACGATCGCGGCGTGGTCGCGGCGGCGAGCTACGAAGCGCGCCGGTTCGGCATCCGTTCGGCGATGCCGATGCGTGATGCGCGGCGTCGCTGCCCCGGCCTGCTGCGCGTCAAGCCACGCATGGACCACTACCGCGCGATTTCCGCCGGGATTTTCTCGATATTCAACGACTACTCCCCGCTGGTCGAGGGACTGTCGCTCGACGAGGCATTCCTTGACGTTACCGACAGCCTCACGCTGTTCGGCAACGCCGAACGGATCGCCGCCGGCATAAAGCGGACCGTTCACGAGCGCACCGGGCTGACGGCGTCGGTCGGCGTCGCGCCCAACAAGCTCGTCGCCAAGATCGCGTCCGATCTCGACAAGCCGGACGGCCTCGTCGTGGTCGGGCCGGACGCGGTGCAGGCCGTGCTGGACCCGCTGCCCGCCGAGGTCATCCCCGGCATCGGCCGCAAGACGCTGGTGCGGCTGCACGCCGCCGGTATCCGCACGATCCGCGACCTGCGGACCGCGCCCGACCGGACTCTCGAGCAGCTGTTCGGCCGGCACGCCCGCGCGACCCGGGCGCGGGCCCGCGGGCAGGACACGCGCCCCGTCGTCAGCGATCGCGCCGGCAAATCGGTCAGCGCGGAGGAGACGTTCGATCGCGACCTCGTGTCGTTCGGCGAGATGCAACGCGAACTCCTGCGACTCGCCGAGCGCACCGCCGCCCGGTTGCGGGCGAAGAACCTGCTCGCCGGCACCGTGCAGCTGAAGATCCGCGAAAGCGACTTCACGACCTGCACGCGACGCCGCGCCCTGCAGCCACCGGACAATGCCACCCGCGTCCTGTACGAAGGCGGCCTCGAACTGCTCCGCGCCTGGCTGGATGCGCATCCGGGCGCCGCCATTCGCCTGCTGGGCATCGGCGGCAGCGATCTCGCGCCTGCCGGACAGGGCGACCTGTTCGCCACGATGACCACGGCCGGACCGGGCGCCGTCGACCGTGCAGCGGACCAGATTCGTGCCCGCTTCGGCGCCGTCCGGCTCGGTCGCGCCCGAACCTTCGGCGACAAGGATTTCAGCTAGCAGCCTGTCGGACTCAGGCGATCGTAGCGAGACGGTGGGAAATCGAGTCCGTTTTGTCGATCGATTGAGAAATGGCTGGTCCCATTTGACGAGCGATGGCCAGACTGGACTGCCCTCTGGCCGCCGCCGTATTGCCAGGAAATCATGTATACCCGCTTCTTCGGCCTGAACGAAAAGCCTTTCGCGATCACGCCCGATCCGCGCTACCTGTTCATGAGCGAACGCCACGGCGAAGGGCTGGCGCACCTGATTTACGGTGTCACGGAGAGCGGCGGGTTCATCCAGCTGACCGGCGAAGTCGGCACCGGCAAGACGACTTTGGTGAGAACGCTGCTCGGGCAGCTGCCCGACGAGGTCGACGTTGCGCTGATACTCAATCCACAGCTCACGGCGCTCGAGTTCCTGCTCGCAATCTGCGAGGAACTGGACGTCGCGCTGCCGGCGGACAGCTCGAGCAAGAAAGCGCTCGTGGACGCGCTCAATCGTCACCTGCTGGATGCGCACGCCCGCGGGCGACGCACGATCCTGCTTGTCGACGAGGCGCAGAACCTGTCCGCCGACGTCCTGGAACAGGTGCGGCTGCTGACCAACCTCGAGACGGCGAAGCAAAAACTCCTGCAGATCATCCTCATCGGCCAGCCCGAGCTGCGGGCGGTGCTCGGCCAGGCGAATCTCCGGCAGCTCGCGCAGCGGGTCACCGGCCGTTACCACCTGGAGCCGTTGTCGCGCGACGAGGCCGTGCGCTACATCGATCATCGCCTGAAAGTGGCCGGTGCGCTGACGGAAATTTTCGAGCCGTCGGCCAAGCGCGCCGTGCACCGCCGCGCCGGCGGCATACCGCGACTCATGAACGTGATTTGCGACCGCGCACTGCTTGGCGCCTACAGCGCCGAGAGTCGGCAGGTAACGCGTGATGTCGTGCGCCGCGCCGCCGCCGAGGTCGCCGGTTCGGAAACGGCGCCGATGCGTGGCGGCCTGCTGCCGGCCGCGCTGGCGGCCACGGCGATCGCGATCGTCGCCGGGGTCGTCGCCTGGGCATCGCTGGGCACCGGCCCCGGCGACGCGCAGGCGGGACCGGCAACAACGCCCGTTGTGACCACGGCGCCGGCGGTCGAACCCGCCGGGGAGCCGCCGGTTGCCACGAACGCTGACAATGCGTCGCCACCGCCTGTCCCACTCGGCGCCGTCCTCGAGCGCGGCGGCGCAACGCTCGATGCGGCGATGGACAACCTGCTGGCCCTGTGGGGCGAGACCTACGATCCGGCGGCCGGTAACGGCTGCGACCAGGCCGCCGCGGCGGGCCTCAGCTGCCTTTACCAGCGCGGCTCGTGGAATACCGTGCGCCAGCTCGACCGGCCTGCCGTGCTGACGCTGACCGACCAGGCCGGCGCGACGCACCACGTCGTGCTTGCCGGGATTGCCGGCGACACGGTGGAACTGCGGGTCGGCGACACGCCGCTGTCGGTCCCGGCGGACGACCTGACCGACCTGTGGTTCGGCCAGTACCTGCTCCTGTGGCGGCCGCCGAACGGCGCGGTCACAGCGTTGCAGCCGGGTACGCGCGGCGCAAACGTCGTGTGGCTGCGGCAAAGCCTGGCGTCACTGGGCGCCGAGGTGCCCGCCGGCGAGTCCGGCGCGGACTTTTTCGACGCGACTCTGGAAAGCGAATTGCGCGCGTTCCAGCGCCGACAACGGCTGCAGGTGGACGGACTGGCCGGCGAGCGCACCCAGATCCGCATCAATTCTCTGCTGGGCGACGAGAATTCGCCCCGACTGACCGGGGCGCCGCGGTGATACGCTGGACTGCCGCCAGGGCACGGGGCCGCTGAATGTCGTACATACTCGATGCGCTGAAGAAATCCGAGTCGGAGCGGCAGCAGCGGCACGCGCCGGGCGTGGCCAGCGTGCCGGACCGCGCGCGCCGCCGCGCTGCGCCGGCCTGGACCTGGGTGCTCGCGGGCCTCCTGCTGGTCAATGCCGCCGCGATTGGTTTTCTCGTACTGCGGCCGGCTGCGCTCCCCGTGCCGGTTGCGGCGACGATGCCGCCGCCGGCGGTCGTCCCGTCGCCGGCAACGGGCGCGGAACCGACACTGAACGACATCGCGAGCGAGGCGCGCATCAGCCGGCCGGCACCGCCGGCAGGCGATGACTCGCGGGCTTCGGCGGATGAGGTTGCACCGCCGCCGGCAGCGCAGAACGAACCGGCCGACGAGCGCACGGGCCAGGCCACGGCGCCGGCGCCTCGGTCCGCGCCGCAGGCAGCGGCGCAGCCGGCGGCGACGCCCGGCTATCTCGAACTGAAAGCGCGCGGTGTGCTGCAGGTGCCGGACCTGCATCTCGACATTCACGTATTCAGTCCTGAGGCGGGAGAGCGCTTCGTCTTCATCAACATGCAGAAGTACCGGGAGGGCGACCGGCTGGCCGAAGGTCCCGAGGTCACCGCCATTCGCGACGACGGTGTGCTGCTGGAGCACCGGGGCACGGCCTTTTTGCTGCCGCGTGAATAACATGCCGGCAAGCGGGGGCGGGCTTGAGTAGCTCGGCGCAGTCGATGCGCTATCTCGCGAGCGACCGCTTCGCGCTCGCATTGCGGTCCGGCATCCACCGCGTCATGAGCGAGCAGGAAGACCTGAACGCGATCAACGTATTCCCGGTTGCCGACGGCGACACCGGCACCAATCTCAGCCTGTCACTGGGAGCCGCGCTCGGCACGCTCGAGCGGCCGCCGGGCACGCACCTCGGCGCGCTGCTCGCCACCCTGGCCGACGTGCTGCTCGACAGTGCGCGCGGCAATTCGGGCGCCATCGTCGCGCAGTTCTTCCAGGGCGTCAGCGACGCGACCGAGCAACTCAGCCGCTACACGACGCACACGTTTTCCAAGGCGGTCGCGCTGGGCAGCGAATACGCCAGCGATGCGCTGTCGCAACCGCGCGAAGGCACGATACTGTCCGTCATCGGCGCGTTCGCCGCCAACCTGCAGCGGCAGACCAGTTCGGAGGCCCAGCCGGACTTCGCGACGCTCCTGCAGAATGCACTCCCGGGTTGCCGGCAGGCACTGGCGCGCACGCGCACGCAGCTGGACGTCCTGGCAAAAGCGGGCGTCGTCGATGCGGGCGCCAAGGGATTCCTGGCCCTGCTGGAGGGCATGAGCGAATTCATCGTGCACGGCAGGGCCACCGAGCTGCCCGCGCACATACGGTCCGAAGAGCTGGCTGCCGCAATGCCCGATTTCGGCGACGAAGCGCCGCGCTTCCGCTTCTGCACGGAATGCCTCGTCACCGGCACCGATATCGATCGCCGCAAGCTGCGCGAATCATTGTCGACGCTGGGCGATTCGCTCGTCCTCGCGGGCACCAAGAGAAAAGCCCGGATTCACATACACGCGGACGAACCCGAAGCCGTGTTCGATGCCGCGCGGCGCTACGGCACGGTGTCGGCCGAAAAAGCGGACGACATGCAACGCCAGCAGCACAGCTCGCATGAGCGCTCGGCACGCTTTGCCGTGATCACCGACACCGCCGCGGACATTGCCGACAGCGATCTCGAACGCTTCGACATCCACATGGTGCCGCTGCGAATCCAGTTCGGCGACCGCGGCTATCTCGACAAGGTCAGCATCTCGGCGGAGGAATTTTTCCGCGAGATGCAGAAAAACCCCGTGCACCCGACCACGTCGCAACCATCACCCGGCGATTTTCGCCGCCAGTTCCAGTTTCTCGCCAGTCACTTTCCCGACGTCCTGTCGATCAACCTGACGGGCCGCGTGAGTGGCACGCTGCAGGCAGCGCAATCGGCCGCGGAGCGCACCAGCGCCAACGGTCGCGTGCATGTCGTCAACTCGCTGAACGCCTCACTCGGGCAGGGTCTCGTCGCGGTGTTCGCAGCGGAGTGCGCCGCCGCGGGGCTGGACTTCGACAGCGCCCTCGCCGCCGTCGACGCCGCAATCGCCGAAACCTACAGCTTCGCCCTCGTCAAGAACCTGCGTTCGGCGGTGCGTGGCGGCCGCGTGCCCGCCTCGCGCAAGCTGCTCGCCGATGTCCTGCGGCTCACGCCGGTACTGCGCACGGAACCGGACGGCCGTATCACCGCGCGCGGCGTCCTGCTCGGCCGCGGCGACCTGCTGCCACGCTTCGCCCGTTACATCGCCCGGCGCCTGGACGACCGGCTCACCTGGCGTATCGCGATCGCGCACGCCGTCTGCGAGCCCGATGCCCACGACCTGGCCGCACTGCTCGCAAAGCGCGTGCCGTCCGTCGAACGGATCACCGTCACGGAACTCGGCTCCGCACTGGGGGCACACGCCGGCCCGGGCGCCCTGGTGGTCGCCGCGCAGCGGCACCGCACGCCGGCCGAGTTCGCCCGCCCCGCCGGCGAGGCAGATGCCTCGCGAGCTTCCGACGCCCGAAATAATCAAGCGGCAGTCCGCTGCGGCGGTGGGTGAAGGCAGGCACGACATTATTCATGAACGGCACGGGGTCAAGAGGCGGAGGTGTGGCCCGGGGAGGGCTTTCAGGGCCGTGCGAGAGCAGGATGTCGAGCCCGGAGCGCACACGGACGTGCTCTGCAGCGTCCCTGAAAAGCCCTCCCCCGGGGCACGCCTTCGCCCACCACCCATGCCAAACCGTTCATGAATAATGTGCGTGCCTGCCTGCACCCGACCACACCAGTAAGACAGTTATCAGAAAGGCCGGGCCGGACTCAGGCTTCGGACAACGCCTCGCCATCGGCATCGATGAGCCCGGCGCCTTCGTTGCGGGCGTTGTTGACCGTCCGGGAGACGGGCCATGCACGCATCTTCGGCATGGCCGCGATGGCGCCGGCGACGGCGTCGTCGTCGCCGTCCAGCCAGCTTGCGGACTGCGCCGGTGCAACGATGACCGGCATCCGGTGGTGCAATTGCTCCATGAACGGTGACGCGGCGGTCGTCAGGATCGTTGCCGTCCGCAGTGGCTCGTCGCTTGCGGGGTCGTTCCACGATTCCCACAAGCCGGCGAAGGCGAACGGCTCGCCGCTCGCCGCGGAGATGAACCACGGTATCTTTTTGTCGCCTGCCGTGTGCCATTCGTAGAAACCGTCTGCCAGCACCAGGCACCGTCGATGTCGCCAGGCGGCGCGATAGGCCGGTTTTTCGGCCACGGTTTCGGCGCGCGCGTTGATCATGCGATTGCCGATCGAGGCCTCCTTCGCCCAGAAGGGGACGAGGCCCCAGCGCAGCATGACGAGTTCACGACGCCGGTCATCGGCAGCGCGAACCGCGGCAATATACTGCGTCGGGGCAATGTTGTAGCGGGGTTCGACCGGCGGGGGATCCTCCACCCCGAACAGGCTGGCGGCGGCCTCTGCCGGCGAGTAGAACGCGAAACGACCGCACATGGCGCTACTCCCGGATACCCACGCCGCGATTCATCAGCATCAGGCTGGTCGTGAACAGGCCGGCGACGAACAGGCAGACGATCAGGTAGGCGTGGCCGATGCTGATGTCGGACGTCCCGAGAATGCCGTAGCGAAACGCGTTGACCATGTAGAGAATCGGATTGGCGAGCGAGACTCTCTGCCAGAGGTCGGGCAACAGCGAGATCGAATAAAAGACGCCGCCGAGGTAGGTCAACGGCGTCAGCACGAATGTCGGCACGATGGATATGTCGTCGAACTTGCGCGCGAAAACGGCGTTGATGAAGCCGGCGAGCGCAAAGACGATCGACGACAGCAACACGATGGAAATCGTGATGAACGGGTGCTCGATGCTGAGATTCGTGAATCCCAGCGCGATCAGGGTCACGAGACAGCCTACCAGCAAGCCGCGAATGACCCCGCCCGCGACATGCCCGACGATAATCGTGGCATTGGACATCGGCGAGACCAGCATCTCCTCGACGTGGCGGCCGAACTTGGCGCCGAAAAACGACGACACGACGTTGCCGTAGGAGTTCGTGATGACGGACATCATGATGAGCCCCGGCGCGATGTACTGCATGTAGTCGAAGCCATCCATCGGCCCGATGCGGCGGCCGATCAGGTTGCCGAAAATGATGAAGTACAGCGTCATCGTTATCGCCGGCGGCACGATCGTCTGTACCCAGATACGCAGCACGCGTATCACTTCCTTGGTAACGATGGTCTTGAGTCCGACCCAGTTCAGCGCGATGTTCATGTCATGGCGCGCTTGCGGCCGGACCGCTGTCCTGCTTCTGCTCGACCAGCCGCATGAACAGTTCTTCGAGCCGGTTGGCCTTGTTGCGCAGGCTGATGACGGCAATACCCTGGTCGCTCAGTGCCGCAAACAGCTCGTTCAGGCTGCTGCCGGCCTCGATGGCGACCTCGATCGCGGCATCATCGACTTTCGTCACCTCGAAGCCGTTCAGCGCCGGGGCGGACGCGACGCTGTCGCGCAGGCTCAGGACAAATACCTCGCGCTGGAGCTTGCGAAGTATCGAGCTCATTTTCGCGTTCTCGATGATCGTGCCGTCGTCTATGATGGCGACGTGCCGGCACAGGCTTTCGGCCTCCTCGAGGTAGTGCGTCGTCAGGATGATCGTCGTACCCGCCTCGTTGATCTTGCGCATGAACTCCCACATGGAACGGCGAATCTCGATGTCCACGCCGGCCGTCGGTTCGTCGAGAATCAGCAGCTTCGGCTCGTGTATGAGGGCGCGGGCGATCATCAGGCGCCGTTTCATGCCGCCCGACAGGGATCGCGCGGCGTCGGAGCGACGATCCCAGAGGCGCAGCTCCCGCAGGTATTTTTCGGCACGCTGCAGGGCCAGGCGCCGGTCTATGCCGTAGTAGCCGGCCTGGTTGACCACAGTGTTCAGTACCGTCTCGAACAGGTTCAGGTTGACTTCCTGCGGCACGAGCCCGATGCATGCCTTGGCGGCCGCCAGCTCGCCATCCAGGCTGTGACCGAAGACCCGCACTTCGCCGGCCGTCTTCTGCACGAGAGAACTGATGATGCCGATGGCCGTGGTTTTGCCGGCGCCGTTCGGGCCCAGCAGCGCATAGAAGTCACCGGGCGCGACATCGAAATCGATGCCTTTCAGTGCCTGGACGCCGTTGGGGTAGGTTTTCCTGAGATTCCTGATGGAGAGCGCGTGCATCGCGCCGCGTATTGTATACGGACCCGGCGGGACTCTGCACAGCAAACCGCCGCGCAGTGCAATGCCATGCTGTCATGTCTGCCGGTCGTTCGCCGGACCGTCATCGGCAACGCTGAGCGACGGTGCGGTCACGCTTCGTGCCGCCAGCGCCGGCTGGCGCCCTCGCGCGTGCGTCAGGATGCGCTGCAACGCGCTGATGCGCACGGCATCACCAACGGCCCGCTCGCTGCTGCAACCGCCATTGAGCAGGGTTTCCCAGAGACCGGTATCGCGCGGCGCGCGCAGCGTCAGCACGCGGCGGCCGTCGGCGATCGCGACGACATCGAGCAAGGGCCGCTCCGCGAGTCGCTCGCACCAGTGCAGGCTGGCGCCGCAGATCAGCCGCGCGATGTAGGGATTCTGGCGCGCCAGCTGCCAGACGAAACCGAGGCCGGCGGCGACCAGTCCGGCCAGCGCGCGATCGCCGGGCTCCGGCACCGCCAGCAGGTCACGTTGACCCCGGGACTCGAACAACCGGTCCCAGAACGCCGCATCGGACTCGCGAAACGAAAACAGCAGGAACGGGCTTTGCGCCAGTCGCTGGCGCTGCAGCCGGGTAAGCTGCAGACAGCGGTCGGTGAGCTCCGGCGGCAAACCCGCGAGCAGCACGCCCGCGATGCGCCGGTCTGCCAGCAGTTCGAGAAATGCGCGGTTCAGGGCATGCACATTGTCGTAATCCGCCGGCTGCGGCCCCGCGTAGTCCATCCCTCCCTCCTTTGCCCCGGCAAAAGTCGCTCGGTGGTGCAGTTACGTTGTTGGTTGTTTATTTCCCACGGATGGATAATATAGGGTCTTATAACACTATATCTGGGCCAAAACTAGCATAAGGGTATAATAATGCGCCTGACCGACGATCGTTACGCGGGAGAACGCCGCCAGTTCGAACTCGCACTCCGGATGATCCGCCACGAAGCCCGCACCCGCACCATTCGCGATTGCACGGGCCTGAGCGACGATCGCATCCGCAAGCTCTACAGCACCTACTTTCGCCGGCGCGGCAAGCCGTCGGTCCGGCGCCGGCGCGGCAAGTCACCGCAACAGGTCAGCCGCTTCGTCAAGAACCCGCTGAGCCAGCTGGAAGCAACGACGCTGGTGGCGCTGTTCGCGGCCAACCTGCTGGTGCGCATCGACGACAACAATGCGCTGCATCCCTGCTGGCCCCGTCCGGACGTCGAATACGGACATCGGCTGTGCCGCGCCTTCGAGACGTATCAGCTCCTGCATCGCAATCCGCAGCTGACGTTCGAATGGGCCTGGAACCTGCTGCAGAACGTGTCGCGCAACGACGAGCTGTTTCTTTCCAGCTGCCGTGATTGCCGCTCGCACTACGTGCAGGATGCCTACGCCCTGGATCACCGGACCTGTCCGGGGTGCGAAATCACGCGCCACCGTCACCGGCGCCCGGGCAGCAGCTCGTACGCCCGCAGTCGCGCCCGCTCGCCGACCGGCAGCCGGCCCGGCGCCTGAACGACGCCCTTTCCGGTAAACTGCGGCCCGCGACCTGACTGCTGCAGCGGATCCGCCGACGCGCGTGATCGGCGGCGGCAACGCATTGCAGATCACCGTGGAGTCCCGTCCCTATGGCACGTGTCACCGATTGCCTGCCCCGTCGGCAACCCGGCCGGTATCGTGGCAGCACAGGCAACACGCGGCCGGCGGGCGGCGAGGCGGCATGATCGGCTACAACGTGTTTGCCGGCGCGTTCGTCGACCGGTCAGGCTACCGCCGGCGTGACAGCGCATGGCTGGCGGCCGCGCTGAAGAGCGACGACAGCGTGTTCGTGCCGGTCTGGGGCGATCGTTGCCTGGCGACCGAGGAACCCCATCGCACGATCCTGCTGCGTCGCGACGACCTCGCCGCGTTCGTCGACGTCGACCCGGTGTTCCTCGGCATGTACCGGGACCAGCCCGCGTTCGCGGTCGGCATCGACCGTGCGCAGGAAGAACCGTTCGGTGACCGCGGCCGCTTTCACGATCTGCGCTACCTGGGCAGCGTCCTGCCGGCGGACGAGGCGAACCTGGTCGCGCACGCGCGTGCGCTGGTCCTGTGGCACGACGCACAGCAGTTCTGCGGGCGCTGCGGGGCGCGGGCACGCTCGCATGCGGGCGGCAACCTCAGAGTCTGCACGGCCGAGGATTGCGGCACGCATATCTTTCCGCGCGTCGACCCCGCGATTATCGTGCTCGTGTCGCAGGGCGACCGTTGCCTGCTGGGCCGGCAGGCAGCCTGGCCGGAAGGCCGCTTTTCGACCATCGCCGGTTTCGTCGAGCCCGGCGAAAGCCTGGAAGACGCGGTCGTCCGCGAAGTGGCGGAGGAGACCGACGTGGTCGTCGACGACGTGCGCTATCACAGTTCCCAGCCGTGGCCGTTTCCGGCATCGCTGATGCTCGGCTTCAGCGCGCGGGCATTGAGCGAAGCGATACGGCTGAACGACGGCGAACTCGAGGCCGCGGCGTGGTTTACGCGCAAGGAACTGAACTCCGGCTACCCCAAACTGCCGCCGCGCCTGTCGATTGCCCGCCGGCTGGTGGACGACTGGCTGGCGGCCGCCAACTGATGCCGGTCGCCGGCCCGGGTTACTCATGAACGGCACGATCTCGAAGGCGGAGGTGGGGCCCGGGAGGGCTTTTCAGGGCCGTGCGAGACAGGGATGTCGAGCCCGGAGCGTACAGGGACGTACTTGCAGCGTCCCTGAAAAGCCCTCCCGGGCCGCGCCTACGCCTCCCCACCAGAGCCAACCCGTTCATGAATAATCTGGGTCTGATGTCATGTGCCTGATCGCCTTCGCCTGGTGCCGCCACCCGCGCTACCGGCTGATTCTCGCGGCCAACCGGGACGAGCTGTACGCGCGGCCGGCGGACCCGATGCACTGGTGGCCCGACCGGCCCGGCGTGCTCGCGGGTCGCGACCTGCAGGCCGGCGGGACGTGGCTGGCCGTGAGCCGTGGCGGCCGACTGGCGACGGTGACCGATTTTCGCGAGGACTTTCGCGTGCACACGGACAAGCGAAGCCGCGGGGAGCTGGTCACCGGCTTCGTCGACGGCGAGCGTGCGCCACTCGAGTACGCGCGCGACATTGACGGCGACCGCTATGCCGGCTTCAGTCTGCTGGTCGCCGCGGACGATTCGCTGGCCTGTGTCGACCAAGCCGCGGTGACGCCGCGCGCCTCCTCGCTCTCGGCGATCGACGGACTCAGCAACGCGACGCTGGACACGCCGTGGCCGAAACTGCGGCGCACGCGCGACGCGCTGGCCGACATGATCGACGAGGACGCGGTCAACCCCGCCGCGCTTTTCCGGTTACTGGCCGACTGACCCGTTCGCCGCCGGTCGGCGAGCTGGACGACAGCCTGCCGTTTGCGATGGCGCGTGCGGCTACTCGGCGCCGTTCATCCGCACCGAGGATTACGGCACGCGTTGCACGACAGTCATCCTGGAGGAATACGACGGCCGACGACTGGTCGTGGAACGCCGCTTCGACGCGCATGGCCGCCGGGCCGGCGACGCGGAGTTCCGGCTGCCGCCCGCTCAGTCCTGAGCGACGCCGTACACGCGCCGGAGCCAGCCGCGTATCGCGGCAATTTCTTCCGCGCAGACTGGCGTCGGCCATCGGGTAGCTGTGCCATTCGGGCGCAAAGCCCGCGCGCTGCAACGTGTCGCGCGTGAATTCGCCCAGTGCCAGCGGCAGCATCGGGTCGTACGTGCCGTGTGCCAGGAAAACCGGCAGGTCACGCGACTGGCTGTCGCGCTTGTCGACGACTTCCGCCTGCAGCGTGTCGGCCAGCGGCAGCCACGTGGACAGGGCCATGAGGCCGGCCAGTCGCCGCGACATCCTGAGCGCCGCGCGGCAGTGCGATCGCACCGCCCTGGGAAAAGCCGGCGAGCACGATGCGCTCGACCGGAATACCGCGCGCTTCCTCGCGCGCAACCAGCTCCAGCAACTGCGCGGAACTCGCGCGGATGCCGTCCTCGTCCTGCGGTCCGCTGCGGTCCAGGCTGAAGAGGTCATACCACGCCCGCATGGCGATGCCGTTGTTGATCGTGACCTCGCGGATCGGCGCATGCGGGAACACGAAACGCAGGTCCAGCTCGCCGGCCAGCCTGAGCTCCGGCACGATGGGCTCGAAATCGTGACCATCGGCGCCGAGACCGTGCAGCCAGATCACGCTGCCCGTCGCCGCCCCCGCAGGCTCGACCTCAACCACTTCCGGCAATGCCAACGCACTCTCTCCCGATCCAGGACCGCCGAATACTAGCAGCCTCATCCCGGGACACCCATCACCCCGTTCGGGGACATCCACCGCCTCTTTCGGGGACATCCATAATTGAGGTCACGGCCGCCGGCGAGGCCCCGCCCGGCGAACCGGGCCGGCGGAGCGGCTCGGCCGGCATTGACGGCCGGCGTGCATGCTGTTAGGTTTATGCGCATATTTATGCAGATTGGCCCATGCCCGACACCAGCCACAGCCAGGACGACCGACGCCGCGCGATCCGCGACCTGCTCGGCAGCGCGCCCGCCGCGACGCAGCAATCGCTCGTCGAGGCGCTGGTCGCGCGGGGCTACGTCGCCACGCAGTCGAGCGTCAGCCGCGACCTCCGCGAGCTCGGCGCACTGAAGACCGCCAACGGCTACGTCCTTCCGGACCGCAGCGTCGGCGGTGACGGCGAGGTAACCGCCGTTGCCGACCTGCTGCGCGAACTCCGGCCCGCCGGGCCCAACCTGCTCGTCATCCGCACCGCGATCGGCGCCGCGCAGCGCGTCGCGCTGGCGCTCGATCGCACCGACTGGCCGGAGATCGTCGGCAACGTCGGCGGCGACGACACCGTATTCACCGCCACCGTGTCCTCGGTCGCCCAGCGCGCGCTGATGTCACGTATCGAACGCTGCGTCGGCCGTGGCTGACGCCCGATTCCCGATCCCGGAGATGCCCGTGCCCGACACGACCGACGTTACCTCGCCCATCATCCTCGCCTTTTCCGGCGGGCTGGATACGTCCTTTTGCGTGCCGTGGCTCAAGGCGCACTACGGCCGCGACGTCATCACGGTCACGGTGGACACGGGCGGCATCGATGCGCGCGCGGCCACCGAGCTCGAGGACCGTGCGCGTGCGCTCGGTGCCATCGAGCACGTCCTCCTGGATCGCAAACAGGCGTTCTTCGATCGCGTCATCCGCTACCTGATCGCGGGCAACCTGATCATATCGGGGCCACGCGTACCCGCTTGGTGCGTCGGCGCCGAGCGCGGTGTGCAGGCCGAAGCACTCGCGAGCCTGGCGCGGGAGCGAGCTGCCACGACCGTCGCCCACGGCTGCACCGCGGCCGGCAATGACCAGGTCCGTTTCGAAGTGGCGCTGCGCACGCTGAATCCCGGCCTCGAGGTACTGGCGCCGGTGCGCGACAACAACTGGGTGCGCGACGAGCAACTGCGCTACCTGTCCGACCATGACCTGCCACTGCCGGCGCAGGGCTCCGCCTACTCGGTCAATCGCGGCCTGTGGGGCGTCACGATCGGCGGCCGTGAAACCCTGACGTCGGAAAAGTCGATTCCCGAGGACGCCTGGGTGCTGTCGGCCGGCGCACTCGAGCAGGACCGGGGCAAGACGTCGCACACGCTCGGCTTTCGCGCCGGCATCCCGGTAACGCTGGACGGCGAGGCGCTGGAGCCGGTGCCGCTCATCGAATCGCTGGAAGCGCTCGCCGGCGCCTGCGGCATCGGCCGCGGCATCCATGTCGGCGATAACCGTGCCCGGCGCACCAAGGCCCGGGTCGCGTTCGAGGCACCGGCCGCCGTGACGCTGATCACCGCGCACCGGGAACTGGAAAAGCTCGTGCTGAGCGGTCACCAGGCGCGCCTCAAGGACAGCGTCGCGGCCGTGTACGGCGACATGATTCACGAGGGCCGGCAACTCGACCTCGCCGCGCGCGACGCCGAGGCGCTGCTGGCGTCGTCGCAACGCCGCGTTACCGGCGACGTGCACTTCACGCTCGCGCCCGGCAACCTGTTCGTCACCGGCGCCACGCTCGCCGCACTCCCCGCCCCGGCCGCGACGCAAGGCGTGTACGGCGAGGCGGCGGGCGAATGGACCGCGGCCGACGCGCTGGGGTACTGCCGCGGCATCCTGTCATCGCCCGGCACACTGCAGACCCGCGCCGGCCAGGTCGACTGAGCCGTGAAGAGCGTCCTCGTCGACAAGATCGCGTCCGTCGCCCAGCACAGCAAGCTGGGACAGGAACTGCGCCTCGCGGACGACATACCCTGCGAGGAGGGGGTGCTGCTGGCCGTGCGTGTCCTCAACAACAAGTCGCGCTACAACCAGCTCGAACTCGTCAGCGGTCGCATGGCCACGGTCAAGCAGGGTGACATCGTCGTCGGCGCGCTGGGCCATCGCAAGGCACTGCGCGGCTACTCGGGGTACCTGCCGCAGCAACTCGCCACCGGCGACACGATCCAGATTCTCAACATCGGCGGCGTCCTCGGCATCTGCGACTCCGCCAACCCGGACGTCGGCGCACCGTTCGACTGCGAGGTGCTCGGCACGGTGCTCGATTTTCCCTACCTCGGCGAGCGCATCGGCGTGCCGGCCCGCGCCGGCGCCGCGATGCTCGACCGGGACGCACCGCTTGACCGGCGCAATGTGCCGATTGTCGCGCTGGCCGGCACCTGCATGGATTCCGGCAAGACCGTCGCCGCCTGTGCCATCGTCTCCGGCCTGCGGCATCGCGGCCTGCGCGTCGCGGCGTGCAAGGCAACGGGCGTCGCGTTGCGGCGCGACATACTCGCGATGGAAGATGCCGGCGCGTCCGAGTCCATGATCTTTTCCGATCTCGGCATCGTCACCACCACCGCGGACAACGGGCCGGCCCTGACGCGCAGCCTGCTGACCAGCCTCGCCGCACACGGGCCGGACGCAATTGTCGTCGAGCTGGGCGACGGCCTGATCGGTGCCTACGGGGTCGAGGCGATTCTCTCGGATCCGGCCATCCGCGATGCGCTCACGGCGATCGTGCTGTGCGCCAACGACCCGGTGGGCGCGTGGGGCGGTGCGCGCATACTGCGCGAACAGTTTGCCATGGAACCGGCACTCGTGACCGGCCCGGCAACGGACAATGCCGTCGGCATCGAACAAATCCGACAACGGCTGGGCTTGGCGGCGATCAACGCGCTGACCGACAGTACGACCCTCGGCAATCATGTCGCCGACCTGCTGGCCGGCGCCGAAGGCGGGCACTGATGACGCGACGCATTCCGGCAGCCATTCTCGGCGCCACCGGCTTCGTCGGTGGCGAACTGCTGCGCCTGCTCGCCCTGCATCCGCACTTCGAGGTCCGTGCCGCCGTTTCGACATCGCGGGCCGGCGAACCCGTGGGCGACACGTTCGCGACGCTGGCACCGGCCTGGCCCGACATGACGTTCTGCGCGCCGGCCGACTGCCTCGCACTTTTGCACGAGGTCGACGAACTGGCGCTGTTCTCGGCGGCACCGCACGGCGCATCGGCATCCCTGGTCGCGGAGATCGTCACGCAGGCCGAGGCCCGTGGCGTCACGGTGCACGTCGTCGACAGCTCGGCGGACTTTCGCTACGCCTCGGCCGACGACTACGCGCGCGTGTACGGTCAGCCCCACGGCGCGCCGGCCCTGCTCGGGTCGTTCCAGCAGGGCCTGCCGGAACATATCGCCGACACCGGCAAGCCGCATGCGGGGCACCCTGGCTGTTTTGCCACGGCCGCGCTGCTCGCGGCCGTGCCCGTCTGCAGCGCGCAGCCCGGCCTCGACCGACTGTTCATCAGCGGCGTCACCGGCAGTACCGGTTCCGGACGCGCGCCGAGCGCGGGCACGCATCACCCGGAGCGACACAGCAACCTGTACGCCTACAAGCCGCTCGCGCACCGCCACGCGCCGGAGATACGCGATGGCATCGCCGCCGGCGGGCGGCGGCAACGTCGCCGTGAATTTCGTACCGCACTCCGGCCCGTTCGCGCGCGGCATACACGTCACGCTGCACGCGATGCTCCCGGAGGCGACGCATGCGGGCGAGCTTGGGGCACTCTACGAAAACTTTTACCGGGACGCGGCGTTCGTGCGCGTCGTCGACGGCATGCCCAGGCTCAAGGACGTCGTCGTCGGCAACTACGCGCATATCGGCGTCGCCGCCGACGGTCACGCCATCGTCGTCATGTGCGTCATCGACAACCTGGTCAAGGGTGCCGCCGGCGGTGCCGTGCAATGGATGAACCGCCTGTGGCTGCTGCCCGACATCACCGGGCTGCAGGCGCCGGCGCCGGCGTGGACCTGATGAATCCGCCGCTGACAGGATCGACGCTGACGAGCGCCGAACGCGAGGCCGCGGTCACGGTAACCGTCTACCCGCAGCTTGCACTGGACCCGAGCCGCGCGGCCGGCTGCGAGATCTTCACCCGCGACGGCCGCCAGATCCTCGATTTGTACGGCGGGCATGCCGTCGCCGCACTGGGCTATTCGCACCCGCGATTGATGCAGGCGCTGGACGACCAGACGCGGCGCTTGCTGTTCCAGAGCAACGCGGTCGCGCTCGACGTGCGCGCCGCCGCGGCCGAGGCACTGACCGCCATCGCGCCCCCGTCGCTGACCCGCGCGTTCTTCGTCAACAGCGGCGCCGAAGCCAACGAAAACGCCTTGCGCATCGCCTGCCGCGCCACCGGCCGGGGCAAGGTGCTCGCACTGACGCACGGCTTCCACGGCCGCACGGCCGCGGCGGCGGCGGTGACCTGGAACGCGGCGGAAACGTGGTACGGCTTTCCGCGCTTGCCGTTCGACGTGGACTTCATACCGCGCAACGACGTCCATGCGGCCGCCGCGATGATTGACGACAGCGTCGCCGCCGTGATCTTCGAACCGGTGCAGGGCGTCGCCGGTGCGTTCGACCTCGACCCGGACTTCGTCAATTCGCTGCGGCGGCATTGCAGCGACCACGGTGCGCTGCTGATTGCCGACGAAGTGCAAAGCGGCATGGGACGTTCCGGGCAGTTTTTCGCGTGCGGCGTATTCGGCGTCGAACCGGACCTGCTGACCAGCGCCAAGTCGCTGGGCGGCGGCTTCCCGTGCGGTGCCGTGTTGTGCCGCGAGGACCTGGGCACCGCGTTGAAGGTGGGCGATCTCGGCTCCACGTTCGGCGGCGGCCCGCTGGCCGCGGCGGCCATACTGGCCGTCATCGGCACGATCCGCGACGAGGACCTGCTCGCCAATGTGCGCGCACGCGAGGCAGAGATTCGCGAACACTGCGTGACCGGACCCGTCACCGCCGTGCAGGGCATGGGCCTGCTGCTCGGGCTCGTTTGCGACCGGCCGGCGCGCGAGGTGCATGCCGCCCTGCTCGAACACGACATCCTGACCGGTACCAGCGCCGACCCGAACGTACTGCGATTGCTGCCGCCGCTGGTGCTGCAGCAGCACCATGTCGGCCGCCTTGCCGACACGCTGGCCGCCATCGTTCCCGCCACCTGATAACCCCGCAATACGCCGGACACGAGGTAATTCCATGCAAGCATTCAACGATCTCGCCGATTTCGACGCCGAACAGCTGGCCGAGCTGCTGGCGCTCGCCGGCCGCCTCGACCGGTCGCCGGAGCCCGAGGCCCTGCGCGGCAAGGTGCTCTCGCTCCTGTTCCTGAGCCCGTCGCTGCGCACGCTGGCCTCCTTCCAGGCCGCCATGCTGCGCCTGGGCGGCGGCTCGTTCGTCATCTCGCCGGACATGTCGATTCACGGCCTCGAGTCACGTCCCGGCATCGTCATGGACGGCACGGCGGCGGAGCACATTCGCGAGGCCGTGCCCGTCATCGCGTCCTACGGCGACGCGATCGGCATCCGCGCGTTCGCCGAGCGGCGCAATCTCGACGACGACCTCGCCGAAACCGAGTTCTCCGCACTGACGCAGCTTGTCGACAAGCCGTACATCAACATGGAATCGTCCATGAACCACCCGTGCCAGAGCCTGGCCGACTGGAAGACCCTGGACGACCTGGGCATCCCGGCGAACGGCGGCAAGTTCGTGCTGAGCTGGGCCTACCACCCCAAGGCGCTGCCGCTCGCGGTGCCGGCCGCCACCGTTCACATGGCGGCCATGCGCGGCATGGACGTCACCGTGCTGCGCCCGCCGGGCTTCGAACTGCCGGGGCGGGTCATGGAACGCGCGTCGCAAGCCGCCGCCGCGTCGGGCGGTTCGGTAACCGAGTCGGAAGATCGCGCCGAGGCCATGGAAGGCGCCCATGTGATCTACGCGAAGTCCTGGTCGTCCACGCGTCACTACGGCGATCGCGCCGCGGACGGCGAGCTGCGCCGCGGCCTCGATGACTGGTGCGTCGACGAACCGTGGTTCGAGCCCGCGCGGGACGACTGCCGCTTCATGCACTGCCTGCCGGTGCGGCGCGGCGTGGTCGTGGCGGACAGGATCCTCGACGGTCCGCGCAGCGTCGTCATCCACGAAGCGCGCAACCGGATGCTGGCACAGATGGCCGTGCTGCACCGCATGCTGGGAGGTGGCCGATGAGCCCCGGCAGCCACCTCGCCAACCTGCGCGGCCACGATCGCGCGGTCGTCGTCTCGGCGCTCAAGCATGCCGCGCCGTACATCCGGCTCTTCAAGAACAAGGTCTTCGTCCTGAAGGCCGGCGGCGAGGTGTTCGTCGACGCGGCCTCGACGCGCGCCCTCATGGAGCAGGTCGGCATCCTCCACCAGGTCGGCATCCGCGTCGTGCTGGTGCACGGCGGCGGGCCGCAGTCGACGGAGCTCGCCGCGGCGCTCGGACTCGACACGAAGATCATCGACGGTCGACGGGTGACGGACGGTGCGTCGCTGGATGTCGCGACGATGGTGCTGAACGGCCAGATCAACACGCGCATACTCGCCGCCTGCCGCGACCTCGACGTGCCGGCCGTCGGCATCAGCGGCGTCGATGCCGGCCTGATCCGGGCGCACCGCCGGCCGCCGGTCGAGAAGGCGGGCGGGGAACCGGTCGACTACGGCTTCGTCGGCGACATCGACGGCGTCGACGCCGACGTCGTGCGTAAGCAGCTCGACAACGGCCTGATGCCGGTCGTCAGCCCGCTGTCCTGCGACGCCGCCGGCACGTTGCTCAATATCAACGCCGACACGGTCGCCGCGGCCATCGCCGCCGAACTGAAGGCGGAGAAACTGATCCTCGCCACCGGTGCGCCCGGCATACTCCGCGACCGCGACGACCCGCAATCGCTGATTTCCTATATCGACCGCGCGGGCCTCAGGCAGCTGGGTGCCGACGGCATCCTGGCGGACGGCATGCTGCCCAAGGCGGCCGCCATCGACGCCGCGATCGCCGACGGCGTCAGCCGCGTGCACATCATCTCCTACCGGGTACCCGACAGCCTGCTGCTGGAGGTATTCACCAACGAAGGAACGGGCACGCTGGTCGTGAACGATATCGGCGCGCTGACGCCGGCCGAGCAGAGTGCCCCGGACGATTCGCCATGAGCCGGCTGTGGGAAAAAGGACTGCCGCTCGCCGAACGCGTCCTGCGGTACACGGCCGGCGAGGATCATCGGCTGGACGCGCGTCTGGTCGACTACGACATCCGCGGCTCCGTTGCGCACGCGGAGATGCTGTGCGAGCAGGGGCTGCTGACGCAGGCCGACCGTGACGCGATCTGCGACGGCCTCCGTAAACTCGGCGAGCAACATGCCAGGGGTGCGTGGCAGATCGAGCTCGACGACGAGGACGTGCACACGGCGCTCGAATCCCTGGCTGACCGACCTCATCGGCGAGGCCGGCGGGCGCCTGCATCTCGGCCGCTCGCGCAATGACCAGGTGTTGACCGCGCTTCGGCTGTACCTGCTGGATGCCGCCGACGCGGTCGCGGCGAGCGTGCAGGCGCTTGCGGATACGCTTGCGGAACTGACGGCCCGGCAGGGCGACGTCGCCCTGCCCGGCTACACGCACATGCAGCAGGCCATGCCGTCGTCGGTCGCGCTGTGGAGCGACGGGTTCGCCGAGGCGCTGGACGACGCAATCGCCGGCCTGCGGGCCGCGCGCCGGCGCATGGCGAAAAATCCGCTGGGCAGCGCCGCCGGGTACGGGACGCCGGGCCTGGACCTCGATCGTGACGCCACGACCCGCACGCTGGGTTTCAGCGAGACGCAGGTGCCGGTGACGGCCGTGCAGTTGTCGCGCGGCAAAGCCGAGGCCGGCCTGTTGTTCGAGTTGACGCTGCTGATGCAGGATCTCGGCCGGCTCGCATCGGACCTGCTGCTTTTCTACACGCAGGAATTCGGTTACGTGGAACTGGCCGACGACGTCACCACCGGCTCGTCGATCATGCCGCAGAAGCGCAATCCCGACGTGCTGGAACTGGTGCGCGGCGCGACCGCCACGGTGCAGGCCTGCCTGCAGGAGTGCCTGATGCTCGTCGCCAAGCTGCCGTCGGGCTTCCAGCGGGATACGCAACGCATCAAGGCACCGCTTTTCCGCGGCATCGATCTCACGATCGACAGCGTCGACATCATGGCGTACCTCGTCTCGCGCATGCGCTTTCTGCCGGAGCGAATTCGCATGGACGAAGGCCTGGAGCCGCCGGGGAAGCGTACGCCCTCGTCCGGCAGGAAGGCATTCCGTTCCGCGATGCCTACCGCCGGGTCGCGGCGCGTTATGCGGCGCGCGGCAACGGCGACTGAGGGTTGCCGGCACACGAATCCCGGCGCCGTTCTGGTATACCATGCGCCTATCTGGCGCGCGGTACACGACCATGAGTCACGTCACCCGGATGCTCGCCCTGCTCGTCACGGCCGCTCTTTGCACGGCCTGCGGCCAGAAGGGCCCCCTGTTCCTCCCCGGCAACCCCAGCGAGATACGCACCGAGGTTCCCGCGGCCGACGACGCGGCGGAGGACGAGGACGAGCCTGACGAGGAGCAGCGCTGAGCGGCCACGTCAGCCCTATTGCATGAGCACGAAGAAACTCGTACTGGTCGACGGCTCGTCGTATCTCTACCGCGCGTTCCATGCGTTGCCGCCCCTGACGACCGCCCGGGGCGAGCCGACCGGCGCGCTGCACGGCGTGCTGAACATGCTGAACAAGCTGCTGCGCGAACAGGAAACGGCACACGTCGCCGTCATCTTCGACGCGCCCGGCAAGACCTTCCGCGACGAACTCTTCGAGGAATACAAGGCGAACCGGCCGGAGATGCCGGACGAACTGCGCGCGCAGGTCGAACCGCTGCTGCAGGCCGTGCCGAACCTCGGCGTGCCGCTGCTGCGCATCGAGGGCGTCGAGGCCGATGACGTGATCGGCACGCTGTGCCGTGCGGCAACGGATGCCGGCATGTCGGTACTCGTTTCGACCGGCGACAAGGACATGGCGCAACTCGTGAACGACGACATCACGCTCGTCAACACGATGACCGACACCGTCCTCGACCGTGACGGCGTGAAGAAGAAGTTCGATGTCTGGCCGGAACAGATCGTCGACTACCTCGCCCTGGTCGGCGACAAGTCGGACAACATACCGGGCGTGCCGAAAGTGGGTCCGAAAACGGCGGCGAAGTGGCTCAACCAGTACGACAGCGTCGCCAACCTGGTCGACCATGCGGACGAGATCGGTGGCAAGGTCGGCGAGAGCCTGCGCGACAACCTGGAACAGCTCGAGCTGTCGCGCCAGCTCGCGACCATACGCCAGGACGTGGAACTGGAACAGGCGCCCGCCGAACTCGTGCGCGGCGCTGCGGACGTAGCGGCCTTGCGCGAGTTCTACCGGCGCTACGAGTTGCGGTCCCTGTCCCGCCAGCTGGGCGACGAGGAAGAGGAATCCGGGGAGCCGGCGGACGCGGTAACCGCCCTGCCGAAGGCCGACTACGAAACGGTCCTGACGAAGAAGGCCTTCGACAAGTGGCTGAAGAAGATTCGCTCCGCGGAACTCGTTGCGCTGGACACGGAAACCACCAGCATCGACTACATGGCGGCGGAACTCGTCGGCATTTCGCTTGCGATCACGGAGGGCGAGGCGGCCTACATCCCGGTTGCCCACGACTACCCGGGCGCGCCTGACCAGCTCGCCCGCGACGAAGTGCTCGCCGCCATGAAGAAATGGCTGGAGGATCCGCAAGCCGCCAAGGTCGGGCACCATCTCAAGTACGATGCGCACATCTTCAGGCACTACGATATCGAACTGCGCGGCATGCGCTTCGACACGATGCTTGAGTCCTATGTCCTGAACAGCGTCGCCACGCGACACGACATGGACTCAGTGGCGAGCTACTACCTCGGTGTCGACACGATTCACTACGAGGACGTCGCCGGCAAGGGCGCCAAGCAGCTCTCGTTCAACGAGGTTGCGCTGGAGCAGGCCGCGCCCTACGCCGCCGAAGACGCCGACATCACGCTGCGCCTGCACGGCAGGCTGTGGCCCGAGCTCAGCAAGATCGAGCCGCTGGCCGGGCTCTACCGGGATATCGAGCAGCCGCTGGTGCCGGTGCTGTTCGCGATGGAGGAAGCCGGTGTCCTGATCGACCGCGCGATGCTGCGCAAACAGGGCGGCGAACTGGCGAAGACGATGGAACGGCTGAAGAAGGCAGCGCACGAGGCAGCCGGCGGCGAGTTCAACCTGGGCTCGCCCAAGCAACTGCAGCAGATCCTGTTCGAGGAACAGGGGTTGCCGGTGATCCGCAAGACGCCCAAGGGGCAACCCTCGACCGCGGAAGACGTGCTCGCAGGAACTGGCGCTGGAATACGCCCTGCCCCGCATCATCCTCGACTACCGCAGCGTCGCCAAGCTGAAGAGCACCTACACCGACAGGTTGCCGGAACAGATCAGCGACCGCACCGGCCGCGTGCACACGTCGTATCACCAGTCCGTGGCCGCCACCGGCCGGCTGTCGTCGACGGACCCGAACCTGCAGAACATCCCGATCCGGACCGAGGAAGGCCGCCGCATCCGCAAGGCCTTCACCGCACCGGAGGGCAAAGTGCTGCTGGCCGCCGACTATTCGCAGATCGAGCTGCGCATCATGGCGCACCTGTCGGGCGACAAGGGCCTGGTCGAAGCCTTCAACGAGGAACGCGACGTACACCAGGCCACCGCGGCCGAGGTATTCGGCGTGGCCGTCGACGACGTGACCAGTGAGCAACGGCGCTCCGCCAAGGCGATCAATTTCGGCCTGATGTACGGCATGTCGGCATTCGGCCTGGCGAAACAGATCGGCACGACCCGTGGCGAGGCACAGGATTACGTTGACCTGTACTTCGAGCGCTACCCGGGCGTGCGCGACTACATGGACGGCATTCGCGATCGCGCCCGCGAAGCGGGTTACGTCGAAACGCTGTTCGGTCGCCGCCTGTACCTGCCGCAGATCAACGACCGCAACGCACAGCGCCGCCAGTATGCCGAGCGCAGCGCCATCAACGCGCCCATGCAGGGCTCCGCCGCCGACATCATCAAGATGGCGATGATCGACGTGCGTCGACTGGCTGCAAAAGAAAAGGGCCCCGGCGCAAATGATCATGCAGGTCCACGACGAACTGGTGTTCGAGGTCGACAAGGACGCGGCGGACGACCTGCGCGCGGAAATCGTCGAACGCATGAGCAACGCCGCGAAACTCGACGTCCCGCTGGTCGTCGAAGCCGGCACCGGCCGCGACTGGGAGCAGGCACACTAGGCCGGCTTGTTCGTGCACGGCACGGGCTTCACGGGCGGAGGTGTGCCCGGGGAGGGCTTTTCAGGGCCGTGCGAGACAGGGATGTCGAGCCCGGAGCGCACACGGACGTGCTTGCAGCGTCCCTGAAAACGCCTCCGGGCGCGCCTCCGCCTGACCACCGCGGCAAAACGTGCACGAACAATCCGGCAGGCGGGAACTTCTGGAAGCAAGATTTGTCCAACTCTCCGAGTGCGCCAAGCACTCGCCGGTCTACCTCGCTGACCGAGGCATGCCGTCCGGCCGCCCCAAGCCGGGCCCGGGCAGCACCACTCCCGGCCGCCGCCGACGGGCGTCAGCCGGGTTTTTTTGCGCGGCCAGGAAGCCCGCGAGGCGCTCCCGCGCCTCCTCCACGCCGCTGCGTTTCAGCGCGGAGAACAGCTGTGCGCTCGACGCCTCGCCCAGCTCGCGGCGTGCCGTCAGCAGGGCCGTGGCCGCCTGGCCGCGCTTCAGCTTGTCCGCCTTGGTCAGCAGCACGTGCACCGGGACCCGTACCGAATCGCACAGCGCCAGCAGCTGGCGATCGAAGTCGGTCAGGCCGCGGCGGACGTCCACGACCAGCAGCAGGCCGCGGAGGCTGGCGCGACCCTCGAAATAGTGCGGTATCAGGCGCCCCCAGTGGTCACGCGGTACGTCTTCCGTCACCTTCGCGTAGCCATAGCCCGGCAGGTCGACCAGCCGGGCACCGGGCGCCAGTTCGAAGAAGTTGATGAGCTGCGTGCGGCCGGGCGTCTTGCTCGTGCGAGCGAACTGGCGACGGTTGACGATGACGTTGATGGCGCTGGATTTTCCGGCGTTGGAGCGACCGGCGACGGCGACTTCGACCCCCTCGTCGGCGACGAACTGGGCGGGCGCGTTGGCGCTCAGCAGGAATCGGGCGGCGGGGTATTGCGACATGGGATGGCGGCCCGATGTGTGTATAATTCCGGGGCTTGCAGGCACTCTGCTTCGGCCCGCCTATAGTGACCGCTTGGCGGTCGGGCAGCAAGAACCCGGGCGAGTCCGGCTGCACACAACCGGAAGAAAATCTTCAAACAATTGCTGGCGGCAGTCCTGACAACCTGCCGGCCGCAGGGTACGGTTCGAATACTATGAAACTGACGTTTGCCGCAACTGCGTTCCTGGCCGGCGTGATCGTAATAGCCGCGATAGCCGGCCCCGCCGGCGCCCAGAGCCTGGTCGACGGGTCCGTGGAGGCCGGCAAGGCCAGGTCGACGACCTGCGCCGCCTGCCACGGGGCGGACGGCAACAGCGTCAACCCGGAGTGGCCGAGCCTTGCCGGGCAGCACGCGAAGTACACGGTCGACCAGCTGCAGGCATTCAAGGACGGCACCCGCTCCAACCCGCTGATGACAGGTCAGGCGATGATGCTGTCGGAGCAGGACATGCGCGATCTCGCCGTTTACTACGAAGCGCAACGGCCGGCGGCTCGCACGGTGTCGGGGACGGCGAGCCTGGTCGACGAGGGCCGGGCACTGTACCGGGCCGGTGACGAGGAAGCGGGCGCCGCCGCGCATGCATCGCGTGCCATGGCCCGACCGGCAAGGGAAACCCGGCCGCCGCGTACCCGATGCTGCGCGGCCAGTACGCCGTCTACACGGCCAAGCAGCTGCGCGATTACGCGGACGGGACGCGCAAGTCCGACGGTTCGCGGCGCATCATGCGCGACATCGCCATGCGGCTGACCGAGGAAGAGATCGCCGCCGTGTCCGCTTATGTCCAGGGGCTGCGCGGCAGCGTGCCGTCGGCGGCCGACTGAACCCGGAATCTTTAGCCCGGCGACTCTGTCGAGATCTCGACCCCGGTCGGAGGTGGCCCTATGGAGAACCTGCACGTATTGCTGATCCTGGCACTATCCGCCCTCGTGGCCTGCGGGCCGGACCAGCAGGCCAACGAGCCGGAAGCGGCTGCCGGCATGGACGAAACGGCCGACGCCGCACCGTCCGGGCAAGCCGATACGGCCGACGCACCCGCGGACGCCGAACAAGCCGCGACCGATGCGGAAGCGGCACCCGAGCTGGTGCAGGAGTCGGCCGCCGAACCCGAGGAAACGGACAGCGGCGAGGTCCCGCTGATGCTGGCGCAGGCGGACCCGGCGGCGGCATCGCAGGACTGGCAGTTCCGGGAAGGCGAGCACTTTCACCGCATCGTGCCGACCCAGCCGACCGTGGGCGGTGCGGACAAGATCGAGGTGGCCGAGATTTTCTGGTACGGCTGCAACCATTGCTTCAATTTCGAGCCCCATATCAATCGCTGGGCGGACGACAAGCCGGCCAACGCGCGCCTCGTGCGGATTCCGGCCATGTGGAACCCGCTCGTGCAACTGCACGCCCAGCTCTATTACACGGAGCAGGTGCTGGCGGAAAACGGCAAGCTCACGAATCCCGAGGGCTTCCGTTCGGCGGTGTTCAGCGAGTATCACGAACGCGGCAACCGCCTGACGTCGGAATCGGCCATCCAGGCCCTGTTCGAACGCTTCGGCGTCAGCGCCGGGGACTTTCAGTCGACGTGGGGATCGTTCGAGGTGGCGCAGAAGATGCGGGTCGCCCAGGACCTGACGCGGCGCTATGGCATCACCGGCGTGCCGGCCATCGTCGTGAACGGCAAGTACCGGACCGGCGGCGCGGAAGCCGGCAGCTACCCGAAACTGCTGGAAGTCATCGACCGGACTCCGTCGCCGAGACCGCACGCTGACGTCGTGGAGTGGCTTCCAGCCACGACCGGTAGGGGTCGTGGCTGGAAGCCGCTCCCACGATGGTGTGTCCCACGCTCATTGCCACCCTCTCTCTAGCCGAACGCGTGCGCATTCGCGACCGCGATCGCGAGACCGGCACCCAGCGCCGGCAGTGTCCGGCCGGCCCACAGGAAGACGGCAACGGCCGTGGCAACCGCCAGCAGGTCGATGCTCGCGGCCGCATCCCGCCAGGCGCCGGTGCCGGCGCGCCCGCAAGCGCCGCACCCGGCAAGGCCTCCAGGCGCGCGCCGCGAGCCGGCGATGTGGGCCGATGGTCCCGGCAGTAAGCCGCCACGCGCGTCAGGTAGGTCGCGGCGGCCATGGCGCGGGGGGATGCCGAAGACCGTGGCGATCGGCG
>JAXHLH010000007.1:0-160395 GCA_034522415.1 Woeseiaceae bacterium | reverse complement strand
CACAGCGTCATCGTCGAGTTGTGGCCCGGTGGCGCGGCGCGGTCAGCAGGCGCAGGTTGCCGGCCAGCCAGCGCCGCTTGCGTGCCCGGCCGCGGGCGGCATGGCCGCCAGCGTCTCCTTGCCCAGCTTGCCGAGTATGCGGTTGACGCGCGCAAGCGCATTGTCCGGCCGGCGCTCGAACAGGTACTTGAGCGATTCGGGAATCAGCCACCAGGCGACCAGGCCCATCAGCAGCGTGACGCCGCCGCCGAACCGGAACATCCCGCGCCAGCCGTAGTCCGGCAGAATCCAGTCGGCGGCGACGGAGGTCAGCATGGCCCCGAGCGGGTAACCGGACGTTACGGCGGCCACGGCAAAGGCGCGGTATTTCTCGGGGCTGTACTCGGCGGCAAGGGCCGCCTGGCACGCCAGCATCGCGCCGGCGCCGGCACCGCTCACGAAACGCAATACCACGAATTCCCCGACGCTGGACGCGTTTGCCGTCAGCAGGATGGACACGCCGACCAGCGTCACGGCCACGATGATCAGCCGGCGTCGACCGATGAGGTCGGACAGCGGCGCCAGGAACATGGCGCCGACCATCATGCCCGCGAGCGCGAAACTGAAGATCCAGCCCAGCCGCTCCGGCGGCAACTGCAGCTCGCTCGAGACCGATCCGGCCACCACCGCCATCGCGGTGATGTCGAAGCCGTCCACCATGTTGAACATCATGCACAAGCCGACAACCAGCAACTGCGGCCCGCTGACCTTGCCGTTGTCGATGACCTCGGCCACCAGTTCCGCGCTGCTTTGACTGTCGAGCCTGGACAACGACTTCTCCTGAAAACGGACACCGCGCCAGGTCGCCGGGATGGCACTACCAGTACCTTGCATCATGGAAGCACCCGCAACCTACAGGTCAAGCCGCGTGCGAGCTACAGGATTCTGGTATTGCGGCGCGAATCCCCGCTGTACGACACTGTGCCGCCGCCGGCGGCCAGGGCGCCGGCCGGCGGCGGCAGCGAGGGCGCTTTTTGCCTGGTGAGGGTGCCGGCGATCCTGGCGGCACCTCCGGGGCGGCCGCGCCGCCCTGCCCGACCCTGAATCCAGTCGCCTGAATTTGAAAGGACTTCGAGGCATGAGCGCCGCGATCACCGACTGCACGTGCGCGTCATCGGCCGTCGGGCGACGAACCCGACTTCAGTTACCTGTCGCTGTCACCGGCGGGGTCCGTCGACAAGCCGCCCGTCGACGTGCGAACCCGCGAAGCGCATGACCTGAGCCTCGATCTCGTGCGCGTACTCGACGACGACCACAAGGCCAGGGGGCCGTGGAACCCGGACATCGACGCCAGCGAACTGCAGGTTGCATTGCGCTGGATGCTGCTGACGCGGATCTTCGACGAACGCATGCTGCAGATTCAGCGCCAGGGCCGGGTGTCGTTCTACATCCAGTCCCTGGGCGAGGAAGCCATTTCCATCGCGCAGGGCATGGCGCTGCGCCCTGACGACATGTGTTTCCCGCACTATCGCAACCAGGGGCTGTTCCTGTATCGCGGGACGCGCCTGATCGAACTCTTCGATGTGCCGGTGCCTGTCCAACACGCAGGACATGTGCAAGGGCCGGCAGATGCCGATCATGTACCACAGTCGCAATGCCAACATGTACGTTCGATCTTCCGGCAACCTCGGCACCCAGTACCCGCACGCGGTCGGCTGGGCGATGGCAGCCGCGATCAAGGGCGAGGACAACATCGCGGCGGCATGGATCGGCGACGGCAGCACGGCGGAAGCCGACTTTCACCATGCCATCACGTTCGCCGTGTACCGGCGCGGTGCTTTAACGTCGTCAACGAAGCGGTGGGCGATTCCGCGCTTCCAGGTTGCGCGGCGGCAACGCCGGCCGTTTCCAGGCGCGCGGCCTCGTCTCGGCGTCCCGGCGTGCGCGTGGACGGCAACGACCTGCTGGCCGTGTACGCGGTCACGGACTGGGCTGCCGAGCGCGCGCGCCGCGGCGGCGGCCCGACGATCATCGAGCACGTCACCTACCGTGGCGGCGCGCACTCGACCAGCGACGATCCGTCCAAGTACCGGCCGAAGGACGAATGGGCCGCGTTTCCGCTGGGCGATCCGCTCGAGCGCCTGAAGCAGCACCTGATCACCGAAGGCCACTGGTCGGACAAGGATCACGAGAAGCTGACCGAGGAGCTGCGCGCCGAGGTCACCGGGGCGTGGAAGGAAGCGCAGAAATACGGAACGATGACCGACGGCCCGTGGCTCGATCCCGCGACGATGTTCGACGACGTCTACGCGGAGACGCCGGAGCATCTCGAGATACAGCGCCAGCAGATGCTGGCCCTGGAGGAATGACCGATGGCGCAGATGAACATGATCCAGGCCATCCGCTCCGCGCTGGACGTCGTGATGGGCAAGGACGAAAGCGTCGTCGTGCTCGGCGAGGACGTCGGCTACTTCGGCGGCGTGTTTCGCTCCGCACCGACGGACTCCAGGCGCGGTACGGCGAGCACCGCGTGGTGGATGCGCCGATCGCCGAGGGCGGCATCATCGGCGCCGCGATCGGCATGGGTGTCAACGGGCTCCGGCCGGTCGCCGAAATCCAGTTTGCGATACGTCTATCCCCGGCTTCGACCAGATCGTCAGCGAGCTGGCGCGGTGGCGCTACCGCACGGCAGCGACCTGACGTCGCCGGTCCGCGAGGTCGCGCCCTCGGCGGCGGCGTGCGCAGCAGGCGAGACGCGGCTCGCCAGTCCCGCGGAGGGCATCTTCACGCACATCAGCGGCATCAAGACCATCATGCCGTCGAATCCCTACGATGCGAAGGGCCTGCTGATCAGCGCCATCGAGTCGGACGACCCGATCGTCTTTTTCGAGCCGAAGCGCATCTACAACGGCCCGTTCGACGGCGACCCCGACAAGGCGGCCGTTTCCTGGGCCTCGCACCCGAAAGGCGAGGTGCCGGAGGAGTACTTCACGGTACCGCTCGGCAAGGCCGATGTCGTCGAGGAAGGTGACGAGCTCACGATCATCACGTACGGCACGCTCGTGCACGTGGCGCAGGCGGCTGCGAAGCTGACCGGCGTAAACGCGGATATCATCGATGTACGCACGCTCGCCCCGCTGGATGTCGCCACGCTGGCGGAATCCGTGAAAAAAACCGGCCGCTGCCTCATCGCGCACGAGGCGACCCGGTTCAGCGGCTACGGCGCGGAACTGACCGCGACCATGCCGGGACAGGTGTTGTAGATCGAGGCGCCGATCGAGCGCCGTTACCGGCTGGGTACGCCGTACCCGCATGCGTAGATGGCAGTACTTCCGGGCAGAAGCTCGCCATTGCCGCGGGGATCCGCAACGTGATGGAGGCAGGATGAGCGAGTACATCTTCAAGTTGCCGGATCTCGGCGAGGGTACGGTCGAATCCGAAATCGGCGAATGGCACGTCAAGGTCGGCGACTCGGTGGCCGAAGAAGACATCGTCGGCACCATGATGACGGACAAGGCGGCGGTCGAGATCTCATCGCCCGTTTCCGGCAAGGTGAAGAAGCTGGCGGGCGAGCCCGGCGACATCGTGCCGGTCGGATCGCCGCTGGTCGTTTTCGAGACGGGCGACGCGGCTGCCGCGGCCGACGACGACGAGCAACCGGCGGACGACACGCCCGCTGAACAACCGGCGCAAGCCGGACAGCAATACGATACGGCTGCCGGGGAAGCGAGCGGCACGCAGCCGGCAGAAAAAGAGGCGGTGGCGCCTGCCGAGACCGGCGGTCGTGTCATGACGTCGCCGGCCATTCGCCGGCGCGCGAAAGAGAACGACATCGACCTGGCGCAGGTACCCGGCAGCGGCCCCGGCGGCCGCATCCTGCGCGCGGACTTCGACCGGTTCCTGGAGCACGCGGGCAGCACGCAGCCGGCCGCAGCGACGCGACCGGTGCGCGAGTCGCGTGAGACCCGCGAAATTCGCGTGATCGGCGTGCGCCGCATGATCGCCGAACGCATGCAGGCGGCCAAGCAGGAGATTCCCCATTTCTCCTACGTCGAGGAGCTCGACGTCCGAACTCGAGGCCCTGCGCCGGCACCTGAACGAAAGCCGCAACGGTGACCGCCGGCTCACGCTGCTGCCGTTTATCTCGATGGCGCTGATTCGTGCACTTGACGACTTCCCGCAGTGCAATGCGACACACGACAAGGGCCGCAACGTCATCGTGCAGCACGGTCCCGTGCACCTCGGCGTCGCGACGCAGACCGACGACGGCCTGAAGGTTGCCGGTCGTGCGCAACGCCGAGCAACTGGCAATCGACGACCTGGCCGCGGAAATACGGCGGGTATCCGAAGCAGCGCGTAACAACAGTATTAGACGTAACGAACTGACCGGCTCCACCATCACGATAACGAGCCTGGGCAAGCTCGGCGGCATCGTGACGACGCCGGTCATCAACATGCCGGAGGTCGGTATAATCGGCGTGAATCGTGCCATAGAGGAGAACCCCGTCGTTATCGACCAGGCCGGGGTACCGTGCGCCTGACGATGAATCTTTCGTCCTCGTTCGACCATCGTTTCGTTGACGGTTATGATGCAGCACAGATGATCCAGCGCATGCGCGGCATGCTCGAGCATCCGGCGACACTTCTTCATGACCTGATCCGCCGCCCGGATGATCGCTGCAGACCGCACAGGCCGGCCGCGGCGATGGAGGCCGTCGTCGGGGGATTACATGATGACGGTTCCCAGGACAGCAACGCTGCTGTGCACGTTGTATTGGGTGTCGCGAACCGCGGCCCATGGCCAGGCGAACGACGCCGCAGGCCGCGTGTCGATCAGACGATCACGGCGCGGTGCACTCGCCAGGAAGGCCCGCGGTATCGCCCGATGGCCGGCAGGTCGCGTTCGTATTTCGTGACCAGGTCTACGCCGTGGACACGGCCGGCGGCACGCCCGCGCGCATGACATCAGCCACTTCCGCTGCTTCCGATCCGCAATGGTCGAGCGACGGCGAGTCACTCTGGTTCCTGTCGGACCGGTCGGGCACATGGCAGCTCTGGCAACTGCCGGTCGACGACTTCGGCGAAGCGAGACAGGTGACCGACCTCGAGCGCGGCGTCGACTCGATCCGCCTGTCGCCCGATGAAAAACGCCTGCTGCTGATCATGGACGACAACCCGGATTCCAAGGCGGAGAACGGCGAGCCGGAACCGTGGGTCATTACGCGATTGCAATTCAAACGTGACGCGGGTGAGGGCTACCTCGTCGAGCGTCCATCCGATCACCTGTACGTCGCGGACCTCGCTTCCGGCGAACTCGACACGAGATCTCCGGTGGCGAATACGCCGAGTCCGAACCGGCCTGGTCGCCGGACGGCGAACACGTGGTTTTCGTCAGCAGCCGCGCCGCCGACCCCGACCGCAACTACGGCAATAACCTCTGGCGCGTGCCGGCAACGCCGGCCGACGGCCCGGCGGAGCCCGAACCCCTGACGAATGACGACGACGTAAAGGGCCAGCCCGCGTACAGCCCGGACGGACGGTACATCGCCTACCTCAGTGCCGATGACGGCGTCTATGGCATCAATCGCCTCACCGTGATTCCGGCGGCCGGCGGCGAGCCCGAATTCCCCGCTGCCGCTCTCGACCGCTGGGTCCGGGATTTCCGTTTTTCCGCCGACAGCCGCTGGATCTACCTGAACTACGACCAGGAAGGGGGCACCCACCTCGCCCGTGTACGGCTGCGCGACGGCCGGCTGGAGCGCCTGGTCGAGGGCGATCGGGTCGTGTCCGGCATGGACCTGGCCGACGACGGAACGCTGGTGGTGCGGCTGAACGGCGCCAACGACGCCGCCGATATCTACCGCGTGCGCGGCGGCCGTGTCGAGCGGCTCACCTCCATGAATGACGAATTTTTTGCAACCCGGCAACTCGGCGCCAGGGAGAAAGTCCGCTACACGCTGGACGACGGCACGATGGTCGAGGCATTCGTAACGCTGCCGCCCGATTTCGAGCCCGGCCGACGCTACCCGACCATCCTCAATATTCACGGCGGGCCGGTGGGCCAGTTTTCCTGGGGTTACTCGTCCCGGACCCAGATGTTCGCCACCTCGGGCTACGTCGTCGTCGAACCGAACCCGCGCGGCTCGACCGGCCGCCGGCCAGGATTTCGTGCGTGCCATCTACCGCACCTGGGGCATCACGGAATACCCCGACGTCGTCGGCGCGGTGGATCGCGTCATTGAACTCGGCTATGCGGATCCCGAGCGTCTCGCGGTCACGGGCTATTCCTACGGCGGCTACATGACCAACGTCGTCATCACGCGCACCGACCGTTTCAAGGCCGCCGCCTCGGGCGCCGGTCACAGCCTGATCATCGCCAACTTCGGTCGCCGACGTCTACCAGCGGTGGTACAACTGGGAACTGGGCCTGCCCATGGAGCACCGCGACCGCTACGACCGCCTGTCGCCGTTCCTGCAGGCCGGCAAGGTCAGCACGCCAACGATTTTCCTCGGCGGGCGCGAGGACTGGAACGTGCCGGTACTGAACGCGGAGCTGTTCTACCAGGCGCTGCGGACGCGCGGCATCGACACGGAACTCGTCGTCTATCCCGACGCGCATCACGGTGGCTGGCCGCCGCGTTTCGAGAAGGACTACATCGTGCGCATCGTCGAGTGGTTCGACCGCTACGTGAAAGCGGGCGACGCAGGGTAACGACGTCTGACGCCGCAGCATCGATCGCTGCGTTGATGCATTACCCCGGGCAGGCTTGCGGCGCGAACGCCGTGTCGAGAAATGCGGCGAGGTCGTCCAGGTAGCGCGCGAAGGCGCGATTTGCGGCCGCAACGCCCGCCTCGGGATTCGCGGCCGCGGCGGGCTCCTCGTAGCGAAACGCCCGCGAGGCCAGCAGCCGGCGCGACTCGACGTCGACGACCCTGACCCGGGATTCGAAGATCACGGAACTTGCCTGCCCGTCGACCCGTTGCACGAGGCGGATGCCGCCCGCATCGAGACGATAGTCCGAGCGCACGTCGGCGGAGCCCGAGATGACGGCCCCGAACCGTCCTGACGCGGCAAGATACGTTTCGGTCGCCGCCGCAACCATGGCAGGCGGCATCGCCACCCACGCGTTGTAGGCGAAGTAATCCAGTCGATGCGCCGTGTCGGTGTAGGCCATGCGCGCCGTCGAGAAGCCGGGCGCCGCGTCCGGACGCGCGATACGCAGCGTGACGCACGGCCATCGCCGCTCCGCCTCCCCGGCGGCTGCCGGCGCCTGCAACGTATACGTGCGTTGCGGCTGTCCCCCGTTGCCCGGCCCGGGCAGCACGCAGCCCGTGAGCAGCGAAGCGCCCGCCAGCAGCAGCGCAACCGGCGTCTTCATTCGCCGGGCCCGGGCGGTGGTTCGGCCGACCCGTACAACAGCACGCTGGGGTCGTTGGCCAGGGACTCGCTCATTTGCCGCAGGTTTTCCGACGCCAGGCGCAGTTGTTCAACCAGGCCGGCGACTTCCGGCAGCGTATCGCCGGTGAACCGGGACAATCCGTCGCCGGTGGTGGCGATGGTGCGCCGCAATTCCTCGCCGGCCGCTCCCACGGTCTCGCCCACGGTGCGCAACTCGTCCGCCATGGCGGTGATTGCCGCGGCGCTGTCGCTGAAGTCGCGCGCAAGCCGCGGGAATTCGGCGGTCGCGGCGCTGGTGTTGTCCAGCGTCTCGCGGAGCCGTGCCATCATTGCATCGAACTGCCCGGACTGTCGCGCGAGATTCTCCGAGAGGACGGCGACGTTCTCGAGTGTCGTCGCTATGCGATCCCGGTTGCCGGCATCCAGCGTCGCGTTGATGCTGGCCGATGTTTGCATCAGGTTCGCCATCAGGTCGGACATCGTGGCATCCAGCCGCGCGAACAGCGACGGCTCGGTCGGGATAATGGGGTAGTCTTCGCCCGCCACGTCCTTCAGCGGTGGCGAATCGGCGGAGGTTCCGCTCAGGTTGATGTTGGCGAGACCGGTGATCCCCTGGTACTCGAGCGTTGCGACCGTATCCACCGTGATTGGCACGTCCTGGCGCACCTGGATGAGCACGCGCACGCGTTCCGGATTCTTCGCGTCGATACCGAGCGCGCGCACCTGCCCCACATCCACGCCACGATACTTGATGGGTGAATCGACGTTCAGACCTGAGACCGACTCGGTCATGTAGATCAGGTAGGTATCGAGCCGCTGCGGCGGACCGCCGGCGCTGATCCACAATATGCCCCAGACGAACACGCCGGACAGGATCAGCACGAATGCACCGATCAGCGTGTAACTGGCTTTACCCGTCATACGTTGCTCCTGCTATGTGACCGCGGCGGCCGTGAAAGAATGCCCGTGCCACGGGGTGATCCGAGTCGCGCACCTCTTCCAGCGAGCCGTCGGCCGCTATTCCCGCATCGGCGAGCAGCACGATGCGATCGGCGATGCGCCACAATGAGTCCATATCATGGGTGACCATGACGACGGTCAGGTCCAGCGCCGCCTTCAGTTCCAGGACGAGATCGTCCATCGCGTCGGCGCTGACCGGGTCCAGGCCCGAACTCGGTTCGTCCAGGAACAGGAGCTCCGGATCCAGTGCGATCGCGCGCGCGACCGCGGCCCGCTTGCGCATGCCGCCGCTCAGTTCGCCCGGGTACAGCGCCGCCGCATCCGGCTGCAGGCCGACCAGCGCGATTTTCAGCATTGCCACCTGCTCGATCAGCGAGCGATCCAGTGTCGTGTGCTCGACCAGCGGCACACACACATTCTCCAGCACGGTGAGGTCGCCGAACAGCGCGCCATGCTGGAACATGATACCGATGCGGCGCCGCAGGAGCAGATCGTTCGCGGCCGCGCCGACGTCCCGCCCGAACACGCTGACGGACCCGGACGTCGGCGTCAGCAACATCGCGAGCTGCCGCATCAACGTCGACTTGCCGCTGCCGCTGCCGCCCACGATCGCCACGACATCGCCACGGCGGATCTCGAGACTGATATCGTCCAGCACCCGGTGTCGGCCGAATTCCTGGACCAGGTGCCGCGCCTCCAGCACGCAGTCGCCCGGTTGTGTCGCCCGCTCAGCCATGCCCGGATTCCCAGCCCATGCTCAGATGCCCAGCTTGCTGAACGCGACGGAGAACGCCGCGTCGACGATGAGGACGAGGAATATGGACTGCACGACGCTGACCGTCGTCTGGCGCCCGACGCTGCCGGCACCGCCGCGCACGCGAAAACCCTGGAAGCAGCCGACCATCGCGATGATGCCGGCGAAGACCGGCGCCTTGCCGATGCCGCTCAGGTAGGAGCTCACTGTCAGGGACTCGGACAACCTGCTGATGAAGGTCGTGGCATTGATGCCGAGCATCGTGTTCGCCATCAACAGGCCGCCGAACAGGCCCATGACGTCGGCAAACACGGTCAACAGCGGCAAGGCGATCACCAGTGCCGCCAGTTTCGGCAGCACGAGCATCTCGAGCGGCGGAATGCCGATACTGCGCAACGCGTCGACCTCCTCGGTTACGACCATCGTGCCGATCTGCGCCGTGTACGCCGAACCGGTGCGCCCGGCGACGATTATGGCCGTAATGAGCGGTGCGAGTTCCCGCACGGTCGACAACCCGACGATGTCGGCGACATAGATGCTGGCGCCGTAGTCCGCCAGCACGATGCCGCCCTGGTAGGCGATGACGATGCCCATCAGGAAGGCCAGCAGTCCGACGATCGGCATGGCGTTCCATCCTGCGCTTTGCAGTTCCGCGGCGATCAGCCGAAACCGGATGCGCCAGGGCCTGAGCAGCAGCCGGCCGATCGCGACCGCCGTTCGGCCGACGAAGTGCAGGAAGTCCCGGTATTGCGCGAGCTGGCCGGTGGCCTGACGGCCGACGTCCTCGAGAAACCCGGGCTGGTGCGGGCGCACCGGATCGCGGGCCGCATCGGCACTGCCGGCCACCAGCTCGAGCAGGCGGCGGGTGCGCGTGTCGGCGCCGGCGAGCGTCACGTCGATACCCCGGTCACGCAGCGCCTGCAGCTGCCGATGCAGCAGCCAGGCGCCCGACGTGTCCAGCGACTCGATGCCGGCGACGTCGATGACGACGCGTCCGTCCGGCCACGCGGCCCGCGCGAACTGCGCCTCGATGTCGTCCACGTACCGTGCCGTCCAGTACCCCCGGCAGCGGGCGGTGGATTCGTCAACGGTCACGGAGGCGCGGCGGTTCATCGGCAGTCGGTTTCCGGCATCGGCGCTCCGGCGAGGTCAGTGAGGCGCCGTTGTCGGCAGCGGCGCAGCGGGCGCGGCCCCGGCGCGCCGGCCGGGCCGCCGCCCAATTGTAGCAGCGCCGCAATACGGCGAAAGCGTCCGCGTCAACAGGTACAATTACCTGCGGCGCTCGGGAGAATTGCTCATACAGCGGGCCGGTTGCACGGCCTAGCATGCGCAGATAACAGCAAATCACACCAAACGAGGGCAGGAACGCATGACACACGAGGAAGGTAACCGTATCCCCGGCCGAACGCGCGCACGCGCCGTCATCGCGGCGGTCGTCACCGGGCTGACGCTCCTCGCGTGCGCGTCGGGACCGCCGATCAACACCAGCGTCTCCTACCAGTATCCGGCGGCCGCCGAGGATCTCCGTACCTACCGCGTGGAGTTCCGGGGCATGCCGGAGTTCCTCAAGCCGATGCTGCGCGACGAGGCGAGCCGGGTGCTGGCGACGAAGGGACGCGAATACACCGAAGGCGATGCCGATGCGGTGCTCATGATGACATTCGACAACGAGCCGCTCGAATCCGATGTCGCAGCTGTCGATGACGAGAGCGGCGGCGCAACGTCGCGTGTCATCGCGGCGCGATTCAATGCGCGGGTCAATCTCGAGATGACGGCAACGATATCGGGCGAGCGCATCTGGGCGGCGACGCTGGGCCGGGTGCACTACGTCACCGAGGGCGCCTACATGCACGAATCCCCGGCGCGCGTCGCCATGCGCGACGCCTTCCGCGACGTGTTCGCGGACTTCCCCAATCGTCTGGAGGCGACCTGGTCGAGTAACGCCCGGCCGGCGCGCGGGCTATTGCTCGTCGTCGCCGCCCAGCTTGTCGAGCACGCCTTCGAGCACCTTGTCGCCGGCTTCGTCGAGTTTGTCCGCGGCACGGTCCTTCACGGCCTGTGCCGCAGCAGACTGCATCGTCCGGCGCAGAATCGGTTCCAGGATCTGCCGCGTCGCCTCGGCCGCGGTCGCGCCGTTCGACGCCCGGCCGATGTCGTTCAGCACGATGGTCGGCAACGTGACCTCGCGCTCCTCGTCGAAATCCGGCAGGGAAACGAAGGCGCGCGCATCCTCGAGTACGAAGCGTTCGATGATGACCTTCTTGCCGCCGGCCGATTCGGCGTCATCGCCGGCCGTACCGCCGCCGCGCAGGTTGTCGAGCAGTACCTGGAGATTGCTGGACGCACCCTGTTGCAGCAGGCGCAATCGCGCGCCGCTGACGGCAACGTCATTCAGCACGATAGTGTCCGTCGTCACGGAACCGGGCTCGATCTGCACGGAAAAATTGCCGAGCTCGACAGCAGGCGCGCCGCCATAGCCCTCCGGGTTGGCGACCGTCAGTCCGGACAGGCCGGCCCGGGCCTCCTTCAGTTCAATGGAGACGCCGCCGACCCGCACGTCGGTCTGCGTTGCGGCCGAGCCGTGCTTTTCTATAAGCCCGGCGACGATCGAGTCGAGCTGGGAATTGAGATACAGAACGCCGCCGCCGATCACTACGAACAGCAACAGCACCACGGTCAATGCGATTCGTCGACCCTTGCTCATGAGATTCGTCCTTTTCGCCGTCCGGCGGGTTCGCGGAGCGGTCAGGCTACCCCCTGGAACGCCGCCGGTTCAACATCGCAGGCAAAAACCAGCGTGCCGCGCCCACCGGTTGAGTTTCGCGCAACAGACCCAATCGTCTGTCCCATACCACCCATGCAAGCTGTCGCCGGCAGGCGGCGCATACGGAGTTACCCCTATGGACACACGGTTCGGATTCGGCAAAGTCGTCGACGGCCCCTTCGACAACGTGCTGGCGAAGGTAACCGAAGAGCTCGGCAAGGAAGGCTTTGGCGTGCTGTCGGACATCGATGTCGCGGCAAAAATGAAGGAAAAGCTGGACAAGGACATGCCGCGCTACCGCATACTGGGTGCCTGCAATCCGTCGCTCGCTTACCAGGCCGTGAACGCGGTGCCTGACATCGGCCTGCTGCTGCCCTGCAACGTACTGGTGCGGGACACGGATGACGGGCGCGTTGCGGTCAGTTTCATGGACCCGGAGAGCGTCATGGGACTGGTCGGGGAGCCCGCGATCGGCGAGCTGGCCGGTGACGTGAAGTCCCGGCTGAAACAGGTGTGCGACAGACTCTGAGAGGACCCGGCAATGAGCGATATCGACGACGTACTGGAAGACCTGAAGCAAAGGCGCGACGAGGCGAGAGTGCGCCTGCATCTCGCATCGCGGGAAATGCGCGACGAGTGGGAAGAGCTCGAGGACAAGATGGAGCACTTCACGGCCAAGGCGCATCTCAGGAAGACGGGCAAGGACGTCGGCAAGTCGCTCGGCCAGCTCGGGCACGAACTGAAGCTCGGCTACGAGCGGCTGCGCGACGCCCTGAAAGACTAGCCACGATCAGGGAACAGATCGCCGCGGGCATGCTGTTGCTGCTGGCTTCGCTGGCGCTCGCGGACGAACCCGCGACGCTGCAGGCCAGGGTCGAGCGCATCGTGGCCGCGGACTGGCAGGTCAGCGGACTGCGCGCCGAGGCCCGGCTCGGCGAACAGGCTGTTCGTGGCACCGTTCACATCGACCGCGTCATGTTGCCCGCCGCGGATCTCGACCTCGCGGACATCGCAATCACGTGCGGCCGCCTTCGCCTGGCAGCGACCGCCATCGGTTGCGAAGACGGCCGGTTGTCCGCACCGTTTCCGCTGATCGGGCGCCACAGCGTCGCCGCAACGTTCGACTATGACCGCCGGAGTGGCGACACGCGCTTCGAACTGGCCGCGCTCCCGCTGGCCGGCGGCGCCATCGACCTGGCGGGCATGGCCGGCGAGGCGGGCCTGGACGTACGCTTCAACAGCGATGAACTGGAACTTGCGGGGCTGGCCGGGCTGGCATCGGCGCTCGGCACCGGGCTGGCGGCACTCGAGACGGGCGGCCGCGTGTCGGTCGCCGGGCGGCTCGTTTCCTCCGGCGGCGAGTTGCGGCTCACGCTCGACAGCCACCTGCGCGGCGCGTCGGTCGCCAATGCCATCGGCACCGCGGTTGCCGACGCCGTCGACGGCCGGCTGCAACTGGAGGCGCGGCAAACACCGTCCGGGTGGTCGCTGTCCGGCAACCTGGCCGCCGATCGCGGCGAGGTCTATATCGAACCCGTTTACGCCAATCTTTCCGAGCACGCGGTGCAGATCAGCGTCGCAGACGTCACGACAAGCGATTTCACCGCCTGGAACGTGGGGTCATACCGGCTGCGGCAACCACCGCTGATCGACCTGGCCGGCCGCATGCGTGTCGCCCTGCCCGCGCAGCAGGGTGACGCGGTCATTGCGAACGGCACGGTCGAAATCACGAACACGTCGGTGAACGCCGTTTACGGGAGCCTGCTGCAGGTACTCGCCGCCGGCACCTTGCTCGGCGAACTCGAGACGGACGGCCGCGTATCCGGCCGCATCGAGATCGCCGGCAACGCGCTCGCCGCCGCCCGGCTGGAGCTCGACGACGTCGTGCTCGATGACGCCCGGCGCCGCTTCGCCATTTACGGGCTCGACGGCCGCATCGACTGGCCGGGACCCGGCGCCGAAGCAGGACAGGCCAGTGCGAGCCGGCTGAGCTGGGACAGCGCCACGGCCTACAGCATCGTGCTGGGCGGCGCCGCGCTCCGCTTCCGGCTGGGCGGCGACGACCTGGAGCTGCTCGAGCCGCTGCGACTGCCGACCATGGGCGGGGCACTCGAGCTCCATCAGTTTGCCGTGCACGACTACGGTACGGACGGCGCCAGCGCGCTGCTGGATGCCACGCTCGAGCCCATCCAGCTGGGTCAGCTTACGGGTGCATTCGGCTGGCCGGCGTTCTCCGGGTCGCTGTCGGGACGGCTGCCGCTGCTGCAGTACGAAGGCAATGCCATGACGGTGGGCGGCCGCCTGACCGCGCAGGCGTTCGACGGCGACATCGTCGTGTCCAACCTGAGACTGGAGCAGCCGTTCGGCCGCGTGCCACGCCTTTACGGCGACCTGCAGCTATCCAACCTGGACCTGGAACGGATCACCAGCACGTTTTCGTTCGGCCTCATTCAGGGACGGTTAAGCGGCGAGGTATCAGGCTTGGAAATGCACGATTGGCAACCGGTCGCGATGGACATGTACCTGTACACACCCCCGGACGACAAGTCGCGCCACCGCATCAGCCAGCGCGCCGTCGAGAACCTCGCCAGCGTGGGCGGCGGCGGTGCCGCGGCCGCACTGTCGACGGGCATGCTGAAGTTCTTCGAGGTATTCGCCTACGACCGCATCGGCCTGCGTTGCATTCTCGAGGACGGCGTCTGTGCGATGAGCGGCGCCGGTTCCGCCGGCGACGGGCCGTTCGGCCGGGGCTACTACATCGTCAAGGGCAGCGGCCTGCCGCGCATCGACGTCATCGGCTACCGCGACCGCGTCAGCTGGCAGCGGCTCGTGCAGCAGCTGGCTGCCATTACCCGCACCGAGGCGCCGGTTGTAGACTAGGCGCCATCGGACTTGCACGCCCTGGGAGTGGAACCGCAATGAACAAGCTGATTCTGACAACCGTCGTACTGGTGACGTTTTTCGTGGCAGCCTGCGTCACGATCAATGTCTATTTCCCGGAAGCCGCCGCCACCGAGGCCGCGGACCGGATCATCGACAAGGTGCGTGGCGAGACGACCGAAGGCGGCGCCTCGTTGTCGCCGCGGGACTCCGGCGACGACCGGCCCGTGATGCCGGCGCTGGCGCACGGCTTCGTCGGGCTCGTGATACCGGATGCGCACGCCCAGTCGAACGTCAACTTCGACAAGCCGTCTCCCGAAAAGCAGGCGCTGGAGGATGCACTGGCCGAGCGCTTTCCGCAGCTCGAGCCGTATTACGACTCGGGCGCGATCGGGCTGACCGATTCCGGCCTCATCGAGATTCGTGACCGGGGACTGATCCCGCTGCGCGATCGCAACAACGTCGTGCAACTGGTCGCCGCTCAGAACAGCGACTGGAACGCACTGTACCGGGAGATCGCCCGCCTCAACGGCCATCCCGAATGGCAGGACGACATCCGCCGCACGTTCGCCGAACGCTGGATCGCGAAAGCGGATTCGGGCTGGTACTACAGGAAAGACGGCGAATGGCGGCAGAAGTAGGCAGGCATGGAGTCAGGATTATTGCCCCGAACTATTGCCAAACTACCCGCGAACTACTGGTTTGCCGTCCTTCCTGCGTGCCAGGTTGGCGACGATGCCGTAGACGCTGATTAACAACCAGATCGACTCGATGAGAAACGCGGCCAGGTTGAATTCCTGGGTCAGCGATACGAGGATCAGTGCGGCGCCGGCGGCGTTCAGGATCGAGAACGACAGCAGGGTGCTGTGCAGGCGCCCGAGTTGCAGCAGGAAGTACGTGCCGACGATGAAAAGCACGCCCAGGGTGCCGACGACGTCATGCCAGGCGAGGGTCATGGACCGGGCTCCGGTAACGAATGGAATCGGGGGACGATAAGAGGGTTTGGTGCGCGGCTCAACACCGTAGCCGCAACACGGTCGCACAATTGAGCGTTCGCCGGGGCCCTTGCCGGCCGCAATCCACTACAATCGGAACGAATCCGGGCTGGAACGACGACGAGCGGCCGATGCAATGAGCGGCGGGGATATGACAGCGGGACGCGCTGAGTCCGCCGTCGTGCGGCGGTCTCGCCCCGGCTCACCGGTAGCGGATCGCGCAAACGGTGACTGACCGGATTTCGCCCGGTGCTGCCACCTGCACTGTCTCCCCCACGCGCTTGCCGAGCAGCGCCCGCGCCAGCGGTGAATCGATACTGATGCCGGCCTCCTGCGGGTCCGCCTCGTCGGGACCGACGATCCGGTAACAACGTTCGTCGCCCGACGCGTCCCGCACATCGACACGCGCACCGAAGTAAACGGCGTCCCGGTTGGCGAACTCGCGCACGACCGTCAGCGCCGGCAGGCGCTTCTGCAGGTAGTGAATGCGGCGGTCGATGCCGGCCAGTTCCTTCTTGCGATAGATGTACTCGGCGTTCTCCGAGCGGTCGCCCTCGGCCGCTGCGGCCGACAGCGCGCTGACGACGTCGCGGCGGCGCGGCCAGAGAGCGGCCAGCTCATCCTGCAGCGCCGTGAAGCCGGCCTCGGTGATGTAGGGCGACGAGCGCGGTGCGGGCGGACGCCAGCGTCCCATGACTTTCCTCCGGGTTCGATACACAAGCCGACTGAACAGGATAACGGAGACAGGCGACGGAGGCCCGGGCGAATCCCGGGTCGATCGCGAGAACCCGCTTGAGGAGCGCGTTGGCCTGTGCGCAGGCCTCGGCGCTGCCCTGCAGCCCCCAGCAGGTACCGGGACGCGGCGCCGCTGTGCGCGGCGGATGTATCTGGCGCCCAGCCGGGATAGCATTCCTGCATGGACGGTCCCGGCAACATCACGCAACTCCTGAACAGCTGGGCTGCCGGCAACGAGCAGGCCGGCGAAGAACTGGCACCGCGAATCTACGACGAGCTGCACCGCCGCGCCGAACGGCTGTTCCGCCGCGAGCGGGCGGGACACACGTTGCAGCCGACCGCACTGGTCAACGAGGTTTACGCCCGGCTGGTCAGCGAGGAACTGTCTTGGCAGGATCGCTCGCATTTTTTTGCGCTGGCGGCGCGGATGATGCGGCGGCTGCTGATCAATCATGCCAACGCCCGCCAGGCCGCCAAGCGCGGCGGCGGCGAGCTGCACGTCACGCTGAACGAAAGCAGCGTGGAAAGCAGCCACGCCGACGTGGAGTTGCTTGACCTGGACGCCGCCCTCACGGCGCTCGCCGAATTCGACCCGCAACTGGCCGAACTCCTGCAGCTCCGCTATTTCGGCGGTCTCTCCATCCGTGAAATGGAACAAGTCACCGGCCTCTCCTCGAGCACCCTCGACCGCGACCTGCGCCTCGCCCGCGCCTGGCTGCAAACCCGCCTCGCATCGGGGTCGGACCAACCCGACTGATTACGGATTCGGGAACAATTTCGGTAGTCGCCGTCGTCCCTGCTCGTGTCGTAGATTCGTCCGGTCTCGATCCGGCGTGGCACAGGCTGCTCCGTTCTGGTCGGGTATTCCGACGGATCCGCAAAGGCAACAACCGGATCCGCCTTTTTGCACTGCCAGACTATGCGCCAGGCCCTTCGCCAATGACAGGGGCGACGAGGGCGCATGCCGGGTCAGGCTATTCGACGTCGATTTGCTCGTTTCAGGCATGGAAAACACGCGATTAAGGCACCGGCGTCGCTGATTTTCGCGCATTTCACTTATTGTTCATAAGGTTACGATGGTCCGACCCCGTTCCTCCCGGGGTTTATAATGGGTATTCCGCCCCGCGGCTATAACAACAAGAAGCAGAGCGATGCCCGAGGACACCGCACACGAGGTCACGCGCCTCCTGCAAGATGCCGAATCGGGCGACAGCGGCGCGGCGGCCGAACTCCTGCCAATCGTGTATGCCGAGCTGCGGACTCTCGCGAAGTCCCGCATGGGTCGCGAACGGCCCGGCCAGACGCTGCAGGCGACAGCGCTCGTTCACGAAGCCTACCTGCGCCTGCTGGGCGACAACGTGTCGTGGCAAAGTCGCGGTCATTTCTTCGGTGCGGCTGCGGAGGCGATGCGCCGCATTCTCGTGGAGCAGGCACGGCGCAAGGCGCGACTGAAGCACGGCGGCGAGTTTCGCCGGACCTCGACACCGGTGACCGAGATCGGTCTCGACGGCGGTGTCGACGTCGCGATACTCGACATCGACGAAGCACTGAGCCGCCTCGAGGCGCGTGACGAGGCCATGGCGAACGTCGTCAAACTGCGCTACTTCGCGGGACTGACGATCGAGGAGACCGCCGCCGCACTCGATGTTTCGCCGCGTGCCGTCAACCGGCACTGGACCGCCGCGCGCGCCTGGCTGACCGCCGCGCTCGGTGAAGCGCATGACGGACGACAGGATGCCTGACGCGCGCTGGCAAAGGCAGTGGGAGCTGTTCCACGCGGCGCTCGAGCTGGACGTCCCGCAACGGGACGCGTTTGTACGCGAGGCCGCCGACGACGACACCCTGTGCCGCGACGTGCTGGCCCTCCTTGCCGCGCATGCGCAGGCGGGCGGCGCACTCGATCGCCCGCCGTTCGTCGGCGCGTTTGCCGACCTCGACGCCGACGACCTGGTTGGCGAGTCCATCGGCCCTTACCGGATCCGGCGCGTCATCGGCGAGGGTGGCATGGGGGTCGTCTACGAGGCGGAACAGCACGAGCCGGTGTCGCGCACGGTCGCGCTGAAGGTGATCAAGCTCGGCATGGATACGCGCGAAGTGGTGGCGCGCTTCCGGCAGGAACGCCAGGCACTCGCGATGATGAACCATCCGAATATCGCACAGGTGCACGATGCCGGCGCCACCAGCGACGGCCGGCCTTATTTCGTCATGGAAATGGTCGAAGGCCGGCCGATCACGCAATTCTGTGACGAGGAACAACTCGGCACCCGGCAACGGCTGGCGCTCTGATCGCCGTGCTCGACGGTATCCAGCACGCGCATCAGAAGGGTTTGATCCACCGCGATCTGAAGCCGTCGAACGTACTCGTCTACCGTGACGATAGCGGCGACGCGCGCCTGAAGATCATCGACTTCGGCATTGCGAAGGCGACCGATCCCCGGGCTGCTGCGCAAACCCTGTTCACGGTGGCCGGCAGGCTGGTCGGTACGCCGGCATACATGAGCCCGGAGCAAGCCACGCTTGAAGGCACCGGTGTCGATACACGCAGCGACCTCTATTCCGCCAGCGTGCTGCTTTACGAGCTGCTGACCGGCGCCGTGCCCTTCCCCTCCGAATCACTGTTGTCGGCTGGCTACGCCGAGATGCAGCGCATCATCCGGGAGGACGATCCGCCGCCGCCCAGCCGCCGGCTCGAGTCCCTGGACGCCGCAACGCTGACGGGTGTGGCCGCCGCGCGCGGCAGCCAGGTGCGCACGCTGCAGCACGAGGTTGCCGGCGATCTCGACTGGATCGTAATGAAAGGCCTGGAAAAGGACCCGGCACGCCGCTACGACTCCGCCGCGGCCTTCGCCGCCGACCTGCGCCGCTTTCTCGACAACCTGCCGGTCGCGGCGCGCCCGCCGAGCTCGATGTACCGGCTGCGGAAGTTCGTGCATCGGCATACCGTGGCCGTCGCCGCAGCGGGGTTTGCGCTGATCGCTCTCGTCGGGTTCACAGCCTCGACGTTGTGGCAGGCTCGCGAACTCACCGTGGCACTCGAATCGACACGCGTCGAGCAACGCAAAGCGGAGCAGGTCACGCGTTTCCTGATTGACCTGCTCGCGGAATCCGATCCCGGCAACGCCCTCGGCCGCGATATCACGGTCCGGGAAGCGCTCGACAAGGGCGCGGATCGCCTGCGGAGCGAACTGACGGGCGAGCCGCATATCCGCGCCGCGGTGCTGATCCAGATGGCCGAGATCTACCGGGAACTCGGTGACTACGACAATGCGGAGGCCTTGCTGGGCCTGGTGGATGACACCCTCGCCACGGTGTCGGCGCCGCAGGTCGAAAGCCTCGTGGAACTGCACCAGGTCCGCGCGAACCTGCAGCACGATCGCGGCGATCTGGCAGCCGCCAGGGTCAATTACCTTGCCAGTATCGAGGCGCAGCGCACGCTGGAGCCGCTGCACGCGAACGTCGTGCGTTCACTCGAGGATCTCGGCGTCTTGCATATCGATGAAGGCGATTATGGGGCGGCGATCGCCCGGCTGGAGGAGGCGGTCGATGTCGGCCGCCGCCTGTGGCCGAACGGTCACGTGCTGCTGGCGACATCGCTCGGTTCACTGGCGTACGCGAGCTACCAGGCGGGCCGCAATGCCGAGGCGGCTGCCCTGTTCGAACAAGCGGTGGCAATGCACCGCGGACTGTCGAGCGATGGGACGCCGGAGCTGGCGTACGTGCTGTCGAACTACGGCAACTTCCATCGATCCGCCGGCAACGCCGACGAATCCATTGCACTGCTTACCGAGGTGGCGGCAATTTATCGCGAAGTCCATGGCGAGGAGCATCCCTATTACGCCACGTCCCTGATCAATCTTGGCAGCGCCTACAATGCGGCGGGTCGCCTCGAGGACAGCGAGCGGACCGCACGCGATTCGATCAGGCTTCTCGAGAAGCTGTTCGCCGGCCCGCATCCGAACAAGGCCTCTGCGTACTACCAGCTCGGCGCCGCGCAGGCGGCTCTCGGGCGTTACGCGGACGCCGAGGCAAGCTTTCGACTCGTACTCAAGGTCGACCGTGCCATGCTGGGCGACGATCACCCGTATGTATTTTCGGACCTGGAACAGCTCGCGGTCACGCTCAAGCGACAGGACAGGATCGGGGAGGCGGAGCAGCTTCAGCGACAGGCACTGGAGGGACGCATCGCCGTGCTGGGCCCCGAACACCCGGACGTCGCCGGCGCACCTGATCTCTCCGGATACTCTCGTCGGCGGCGATACCGACGGCAGCATACGGCACGCCGAGCGTGCCGTCGCATTGCTCGATGCCGAACCCGAATCCGCCAGCCGCCGGGTCGCGGCCCGTGCGGCACTCGGTTCGGCCTACCACAACGCCGGACGCTACGAGGAAGCCGCTGTCCTGTACCGGGAAAACCTCGACCTGTATCGGCGCACGCTGGCGGAGGATCACCCGAACATCGCGCGTGCACTTCACGGCATCGGCGTGGCCCGCCTGGCGATGGGCGAGTCCGCCGTCACCGAGCTCGCGCAGGCACTGGCGATTCGCGAGGACTCCCTCGGCACGGAGCACCCGGACACGGTGCTTACCCGCGACATGCTGGCGAAGGCGCGGCGTGCCGTTTCGGAGGATGAAATGTAAGGCCGGCGCGCAGTTAACGATACTGCGGAGAACGAATCTGTGCGTGCGAACCGACCTGCGATTCAGGCCGAACCGCCAGCGCCAAATTGCAACGCCGCGAGCCTCGCGTACAACGGGTCATCCCGCACAAGAGCATCGTGGGTACCGCTGGCAATGATACGTGCCCGGTCCATGACGACGATCCGGTCGGCGACCTGCACCGTCGCAAGGCGATGCGCGATGACGATCGTCGTACGGTCCCGCATCAGGCGTTCCAGCGCCTGCTGGACGAGCCGCTCGCTTTCCGCATCGAGTGAACTCGTTGCCTCGTCGAGCAGGAGGATCTGGCGGGTCTTTCAGGATCGCCCGCGCGATCGCTATCCGCTGGCGCTGGCCGCCGGACAGCCGCAGGCCGCGTTCGCCGAGAAAGGTGGCATAGCCCTCCGGCAGGCCGCGGATAAACTCGTCCGCCTCTGCGGCCGTCGCCGCGGCAACGACCGCCTCGTCGGTCGCCTCCGGGTTGCCGTAGCGTATGTTTTCCATTGCGCTCGCGCCGAACAGGACCGTGTCCTGCGGCACCAGGCCGATCCGGCGGCGCAACGCCGCGGGCTCGACTCCGCGGAGATCGGTGTCGTCGACCAGCACGCGGCCCCGCTGCGGATCGTAAAACCGCAGCAACAACTGGAACATCGTGCTCTTGCCGGCACCGGAAGGGCCGACAAGCGCCAGTGTTTCCCCGGCGTCGACCTCGAGCGTCACGTCATCGAGCGACGGATTGCCGGGCCGCGACGGATAACAGAAGGTCACGCCGTCGAACCGGATCGCGCCGCGGCAGGGTGACGGCAGCGGGACAATCTCCACACCCACGTCGATCGAGGACTCCATCGCAAGCAATTCCGCGAGGCGTTCCATGGCCCCCGCGGCCCGCTGGATCTCGCCCCACAGCTCGGACAACGCGGCACCGGAGCCGCCGACGATAACCGCAAACGTCAGGAATTGCGCCAGCTCGCCGCCGCTCATGTTGCCCGCGATCACGCCGCGAGCGCCAAGCCACAGGACCAGTGTCACGGTGCTGAATATCAGGAGGGTGCCGAGCGCTGTCGGTGAAGCACGCGCCCGGATGCGACGAATCGCGGCGCGAAAGCTCTCGCGGATGCTGTCGCCGAAACGCTGCGTCAGCGTCGGCTCCAGCGTGTAGGCCTGCACGGTCTGCACGGCGTTCAGGGTTTCGTCGGCAATGCTGCTCGAGTCCGCGATTCGGGCCTGCGCATCCATCGACAAGTGGCGAATTCGACGGCCGACCGCGATCAGTGGCGCGATAATGGCGGGAATCGATACGAGAATGATGGCCGTCAGGCCGGGGCTCGTCCATGCCAGCATGACCACGCCGCCGACGACATTGAGACTCGAGCGCAATGCAATCGACAGGCCGACACCGGCAATCGACTGGACGAGTGTCGTGTCGGTCGTCAGCCGGGACAGTACCTCACCGGTACGCGTCACTTCGAAAAACGTGGCATCCATGCGAATGACACGCGCATAGACGGCACTGCGCAGGTCGGCGACCACCCGCTCCCCGAGCCAGGTAACGAGGTAATAGCGCAGCGCGGAGAACAGGCCGAACAGGGCGGCGACGACGAAAAATGCCGCGAAGTAGCGATTGATGGTCTCGAGATCGGCATTGCCGAAGCCCTGGTCGATGACGTAGCGCAAGGCGACGGGCAGCGCGAGCAACGCGACGGCGGCGAGTAGCAGCGCCAGCAGCGCGAACGCCAAAGTCCCGCGATACGGCTCGATGAAAGGCCACAACGCCTTGAGCGGACGTATTGACGCGGCTTTGGGGCGGTCGCGGGCGGCGGTCTCGCTCATCGGCAAGAATATACAGGAGTCGCCCGCGAGCGAGTCACCGCACCGGGCGAAGCCGGCAAACGGCCGGGGACGTCCGGCACGCCGGTACAGGCCGAACCGTGATGGCCCGCGGAAGCGGCACAGTCAGGGCGGCAGGCCGCGCAATTCAGGGACAGTGACTCCAGGTTTCAGCAGCCTGTCAGGGTCGCGATCCCTGAACCGGCGCAGCGCGCAACTCGGGTGCCGCAGCATGCGGACACTTGTTATTTAGCAAACGGTCAATATTATCACGGGCGCGCGTAAATGTTTCGCATCCGGGCGGCGGTGGCAGCTTGCCAGAAGGGCTACACTCGGCTGCAGCGAATTGAATACTAATATACACAAGACGAATCTACCGATTCGCAACCTGTATGAATTGAGTGGATAATGCCGACGTGCGAATATGAAATGATTGGACCGTTGTGCACGGTCCGATGACGCAAGCCACGGTCATACAGGGTTCGGGGGGAGCTAAAGATGACAGATCAGGATCAGCACGCCGATTATTCGGCACATGCGCAGAACGGATTGCCGCACAACCTGTGGCGCCTTAGCCCGCTCGCCGCCGCGATAATCGCATCCCTGAACCCGACCGGCCCCGCTCTTGCCCAGGAGGCGCGCCAACAGTCCGACGAGATCGAAGAAATCCTCGTTACCGCGACCAAGCGCGAGATCAATCTGCAGGATGTGCCGCACAGCATCGACGTGCTGTCCGGCATTCAGCTGGAACAAATGGGTGCGATGGACCTGGAAGCGACGATGCGCGCGCTCCCCAGCGTCCACCTGACATCGCTGCAGCCGGGACAAAACCAGCTGACGATGCGCGGTGTCGCGGCCGAGGTGTTCGAATACACGCGGCCGGCGCTCGTGGCCGTTTATCTCGACGAGCAGCCGATGACCTCGAACGCGCAGCAGGTCGGGTTCCGCAACATCGACATCCAGCGCGTCGAGAGCCTGCCCGGGCCGCAGGGCACGCTGTTCGGCTCGAGTTCGCTGGCCGGCACGATTCGTTACATCTCGAACAAGCCCAGAACGGATCGCTACGAGGGCTACGTTCAGGGCCGCTATGGCACGACCAACGGCGGCGCCGACAGCTACGATCTCAGCGGTGTCGTCAACGTCCCGCTCGTCGAGGACAAGCTGGCGGTACGTGTCGTCGGCTACACGTCGCACGACGGCGGCTATGTCGACAACATCTTCGGCACGAGCTTCGTCGGCAATTACGACAACGCCGATCTCGTCGAGGAGGACCGCAACGAGTTTGACGTCGACGGCGGCCGGATACACGTGCAGTGGAACATCAGCGACAAGTGGTCGACGCTTGTCACTTTCAGCGGCGAGAGAACCTCGGCACCGGGAGCCTGGGATTCGGATGCCGCGCTGGACGACTACCAGGTCACCCGCTTTTACGAAGAGTTCCGCGACGACGACTGGACCTCGGCATCGATTACGCTGAACGGCGATCTCGGTTTCGCCGACCTGTCGCTGACGGCGACCCGTTTCGATCGGGACATCGTCTACGAATACGACAACATGACGTACAGCCAGTCCCGGGACTATTACTACGGCTACTACTGCGACAACGGATACTATTTCTACTGCATGTACGTCGCCGACTTCTACCCGAGCTACATCTTCAACGACCAGTTCCAGAAACGCGACGCGTACGAGGCGCGGCTCGTATCAAAAGGCGACGGCAAACTGAACTGGGTGGCGGGCGCCTACCACGAGGACTTTACCAACGACTGGTTCTACGGCTCCGCGGTGCCGGGCCTCGAGAATACGACGATGTTCTCCGCGGCCAATTACTACGCGTACTATTACGGCGTCGCCTCGAATTATTACAACAACTACTCGCCAAACACGAACATCGAGTACCCGCTGCCGGTTACCAACCGATCGTGGGAGTGGGACTATACGCAAAGGGAAAAGCGCACCGCCCTGTTCGGCGAGATCAGCTACGACCTGACGGATGACCTGAGGGTCTTCGGCGGCTTGCGCTGGGCCGAGGTCGACCGCAGCCGCTTCGAGTTAAACCTGTATCCGGCGGGTCTCGTTCCATTCGGTGCGCGCGCCGATGGCGATGGTTCTTTCAGTGAAAGTGGCAACGACAGCGACACAATCTACAAAGCCGGCCTGCAGTACGACTTGACTGACGAGATCATGGTGTACGGGTTGTACAGTCAGGGGTTCAGGGTCGGCGGTGTGAACAGCCAGCGCGCCGCGGCCTCCGGTCTCGTCCCGCAGGTCTACAACGGCGATTTCCTCGAACAACTACGAAATCGGCATGAAGAGCCAGTTTGCCGGCGGCCGCCTGACCATCGACGCCAGCGCGTTCTCGATGGTTTGGGAGGATTACATGCAGGGCGTCGGCGGCGACGTCTGGTGGCTCGATGGCACGGTCAATGCCGGGGAGGCGGAGGCCAACGGCCTTGAGGTATCCATGTATGCCACGCCGATCGACAACCTGTCGTTCACGGCCAACGTCGGCTTCTTCGACAGCGAGTTCAAGGACGACTTCTGCCCCAATTTCCAGGGCAACGTCAATCTCGGTTGTGTCGACGAAACCACGGAGCGAAGGATCTTCGCGGGCATGACCATGCCGAACGCGCCTGAACTCAAGGCCTGGGCGAGTGTCGATTACACGGTGCCGAACGTGCTCGGCGGCGACCTGTGGTTCTACTACGACTTCGCCTACCAGGACGAGTCCTGGTCGGGGATTACCCACAATTCGCGAGAACGATCCCGACGGCCTCACGCCGAGCATGACGATCAGCAATTTCTCCACGGGGCTGAGGTTGCCTAACCAGCTGGACATCACGGTGAACGTCAATAACCTGTTCAACCAGGACGGGTTCACCTACATCTGGACCGGCGAAGGCTCAAGCGCCGACACCTTCGGCAGTGACCGCTACCAGCGGCAACGTGCCCAGCACCGGCCGCGCACGATCTGGCTGACGCTCAAGAAGGGATTCGGCGCCCAATAACCAGACTCGTTGCAACGTCCGTCGTCCGTGGCAGCCGGCAGGGCGAGAGCCACGGCGGCGTCTATGTGCTCGACCTCGAGGCGCAGACGGCACGGCAGCCGCTCGACTGGAATACGATGGACATCGACTGGCGGGGCCGCGGCGCGGACCGGGGCCTGCGCGGCGTGGCGATCGACGGCGAGACGGTCTATATCGCGGCCAGCGACGAGCTGTTCGCCTACACGCCGGATTTCCTGCCCGTCGGCTCCTGGCGAAGCCCGTTCCTCAAGCACTGCCACGAAATCGCGATCTGGGAGCGCAAGCTTTACCTCACGTCGACCGGTTTTGACAGTATCCTCCGCTTCGATCTCGACAGGCGGGCGTTCGACTGGGCAATCCACATCCAGCGCTCCAACTTCCGCTTCAGCCCCGCCCCTTTCGATCCGCTGTCGGACGAGGGCCCGATGCCCCTCAACAAGCTTCATATCAACAACGTCTTCTGCAACCGGCACGGCATGTACGTCACGGGCTTGCGGACCGGCGGCATGCTGCATTTCAACGGCCGGCAAGTGCACATGGCCGTGGAGCTGCCGACGGGCACGCACAATGCCCGGCCGTTCCGTGACGGCGTCATCTTCAACGACACCGAAGCGGACGCGCTGCGCTACACGGGGCGCGGCGAGGGCCACGAGGACCGCGCCCTGCGCGTGCCCGAGTACGACGCCGGGAAACTCGAACGGATGGAGTTTTTCGAGGAAGGACTGGCGCGGCCCGGCTTCGCGCGCGGCCTCTGTGTGCTGTCAGACCGGCTCGTCGCGGGCGGCTCGTCCCCCTCGACCGTGACGGTCTACGATCTTGCCGCCAATGAGAGACTGGGCTTCGTGAACCTCAGTATGGACGTTCGCAACGCCATCCACGGGCTGGAGCGCTGGCCCTTCGACTAGCCGCCCGCGTTTTTCACCACGTCGGGCAGTTCGTCGACGATAGCACCGAGCTGTTCCTTCCAGATCCCGATATGCTCGTCGTAGCGGCGCCATTTGCCCAGGGCACTGGTGTAAATAGGTTGGCGAACCTGCTCTGAGCTCGCCGTCTTGACCGCCCGGTCGGTCTCGTAATAGCGGACGCACTGCTCCTCGAATGGCAGCCCGCAATGTTCGAGAATACGGCGCACCTGGCTTTCGAGGTCGGTGACCGTGTCCTCGTAGTGTACGTCCAGCACCTGGCCGGGCATGACCTCGTGCCAGTGCTTCATCAGTGCGTGGTATTGCTGGTAGTAGTGCGCGAGGTCGAGCATGTCGTAGGTGAAGTTCTGGCCCTGGCCGAATAGCTGCTTGTAGTTGCCCAGGCAGCAATCGTAAGGATGCCGCCGCGCATTGATGAACCTGGCATTGGGCAGGATCAGCCGCGCAAAGCCCAGCATCGCGAAATTGTTCGGCAGCTTGTCGGTGAAGAACGGCTTGTCGGTCGAACGATAGCGGCGGGCTTCGTCGATGAACTGCTTGCCGTAGCCGCGCAGGTCCTTGTTCCGCAAGTCACGCACGGCCTCCGGGTAGCTGACCCCGTCCGTACGGTAGCGACCGATCGAGTCCCTGATCCTGCCCAGGATCGGCAGTTCCGCCGTGCCCTCGACCTGGCTGTGGCTTGCGAGTATCTGTTCGACGAGCGTCGAACCCGATCGCGGCAGGCCGACGATGAAAATCGGGTCGGGGGCTTCGAAGCCCGCGCCTGCACGCTGCGTCAACAGCTCTTTCGTGAAGACCTCCTTCACGGCGGTGAGGCGCTTCTCGAAGCGGAGAGGATCGTATTCGACCGTTTCGCGCTGGCGCTGATTGCCCGTGTGATAAAAATGCCAGGCCCTGTCATAGTCCTTCCTGTCTTCCATCGCCTTGCCGATGGCGAATCGGAAATGCACGTCCTCGACGGCGGTCAGGTCGTCCCGCTCGACCTGCTCGAGCATCGTCTCGACCTCGCTGTCTTCGAACTTGAAGATCTTGAGGTTGGCCATGCTCCACCAGGCCGGGCCGAAGCCCGGCCGGGCCCGGATCGCGCGCCGGTAGGCTTCGAGCGCGCCGGCCTGGTCGCCCACGGTCTTGAGCTCCCATGCATAGCTCGCAAAGATGTTCGGCATCGTGTCGTCGATCTCCACCGCCGTTTCGTAGGCCTTCACGGCCTTTTCCGGGTACATCGATCGTCCGTAGGCGCCGCCGAGGCTGGCCCAGGCCTGCGGATTGCGGGGTTCGAGCTTCGTGACCTTCTCGAAGACGGTGATCGCGGCCGGGTACTTGTTCATCTCCATCAGCAGGCCGCCGAGCGCCATCCAGGCAACCGTGTAGTCCGGTGCGAGCTGCGTCGCCTGGCGCAACAGGGCCTCGGCATCCTCGAGGTTCTTCGGTCCCCGCCACAGCGAGACCGCCAGGCATCGCATGGCATTGACGCTGCCGGGATTGCGTTTCAGCGAATCCCGGAGGAGCTCGATCGCTTCCTCGTGCTTCTCCTCACGCTGCAAGTCCATCGCCCGGGCAATTTCCGTCCGTTCGGGATCGCTGGCGATGTAGTCGTCGATTTCCCGTTCGGCCTCTTCCCTCCGGCCGACGGCTGCAAGCGCCTGCGCGAGCTTGCGCCGGGCGAAGGGCAGCGCGGGCTGAAGCTGAATGGCCTTTTCGAACTCGGGAATCGCCTCCTGGAAGCGGGTCTGCAGCGCGAGCGCGCTGCCCAGGTCTTCGTGAAGTTGCGGGAAATCCGGCCGGATGGTCAGCGCAAAGCGCAGTTGCTCCTCGGCCTCGGTGGATCGCTTTTGTTGCATCAGGGCCGTCGCGAGCAGTCGAATGTGATCGACGCAGCCCGGATGTTCCGCGAGATAGTCCCGCGCGACCTCTTCGGCGCGCAGCGGCCGATCATTACGGATGAACTCCAGGCCGCGCTCGATGCTCGCGGATTTCTCGTCGACAGCGGCACTCATTGGGCGGATTTCCCGGTGTGCACGCTTTCCGGAACCCGGTCCGGCGGAACGTAATCGAAAATAAACGTGATGCGGTCGTCCCGGCCCAGGTTCATGACGCTGTGGACCTTCTGGTTGTTGATCTCGTACGCATTCCCGACATCGAACGCGTAGGGCTTGCCGCCGATCGTGAAGCGAACGGCGTTGTTCGTCGTCAGCGGCACATGGACGCGATGCCCGATGTGGAAAGAGTGCAGCTTGTCGCGGTGCGGATTGATTCGCCCGCCGGCCTTCAGTTTCGCGGCCATCGCGCGCAGTACGATGCCGCCCGGTTCGTAATACGTGTCGATGATCCCGTCGATGACGGGTGTAGCGACATCCGCCAGGCGATTCCATCCGGATTCGCGATAGATCTCGCCATCCGGCCATTCCTCGTCACAGAACAGCATGACGATCGACTCGGTATCCCGGTGCACCTCGTAGAGCTGCTGGCGTACGGCCTGTTCGGTCCAGGCCTCGGGTGCCTGCCCGAGGACTCTGTCTCGCAGCGGCTCTGTATCCACGGGACCGAGACAGCGTTGATCGGTGCCGATATCCATCTCAGAAATCCACCACTCTGCGGACTGTTTGCCATTGTTGCGGCCTTCGTAGTTATACAAAGTGTAACAGGCAGTTCGAGCCCGGAAACAGCGGCGTGTGGGCGCATGGGCACAGGCATTCCTTCCAGCCGGTGCTATCTGGCCGGCGCAGCGGCCATTCCGCCAGGGACTGATCTTCTAACGGTAGCGCCCCGCCGGCAACGGTACGGCCCGGTTCAGAAAAACGTCCAGATCATGCCGAGTGACCACATCTCCACGGAATCGGCCTCGCCGATGTCGAAGTTCTCGTACTCGAGACGGATCGCGAGGCTGCCGATATCGCCCTGGACACCTGCGCCCCAGGCGAGGTCGACGCCGTCCTCGGTGTCGCGCAGATCGATGCCCTGCAAACCGCCCTGCAACGTCGACTCGGCATCCCAGGCGATCGCGCCGATCTTGCCATAGGCATCGACCATCGGCAGGACGCCGAGGAACCCGACGGCGAATACATCAAGCGCTTCGGTCTCCAGCTCACCGCGAAAACCGTCGGCAGCCGTGTCATCGAAGGTAATGCTGCCGAAGTCCACGTAGTTGGCTTCGAACGCCAGCGCGTCGAATGGCCGGATACCACCGATGAGCTTGTAGCCGGTGTCGTCGTCCTCGAAGCCGAAGCCGAAGAAATCCGCCTCGGTTTCGATCGTGCTGCGGCTCAGCGCGCCGCCGACATAGATGCCGTTGTCGGCCGCCTGGACGCTGGCGGAAAAGCCGACGGCGAGCAGGCAGGTGACGATTATCTTGCGCATGGGATCACTCCTCGTTGCTCTGTGCCCGGTTTGACTGCCCGGGCGAAGACAAGTTGCTGTGCGCAGATGAGAACGCGCGATCGCTGCTTCCGCAACTGTCTCCGGCTGCCGACAACCCGTGTCGGACACGCGCGCGGGGCGCGCAGACGATCCTGAACCATGAGGCCGCCATCGACCTGCCGGCCGCCCGGGCCGACGCAGCCGGACTTTCAATACCGGCTTCGAAACCCGATATAATCCCGTCCTGGTCGTTCTTCGGAAAAAGTATGGATATAGGCGCTCCAATTCGCGAACTCGGGCCTGTCGACGGCACTGCCCTTCGTGACACCGTCCTGGCGCAGGAAGAGCAGGCGTGGCACGAGGACAACTACCGACAGGAAGCTTTCGAGGTCCACCACGCGACCCAGTCGATCGTCGTGTTGTTCGTCGACATCGACCGCTGGCCCGACATCGTTGTCAAGAAGGAGCCGGGCTGGCCACGGCTTGCGGACGTCGCGCTGCCGCTGATGAATGACATCATCAGCCGGCATTACGAGCCGGGCGGCACGGTCATCCGCGCGATGGCGGCGAAGCTCGTCGCGGGCGGCAAGATCACGCCGCACGTCGACCGGCACCCGTCGTTTCATCACGGCCACCGCATCCACGTGCCGATTTCCACCAATCCCCGCGTCCGTTTCATGATCGACGGCCGGCCCTACCGGCTGCAGGTCGGCGAAGCCTACGAGATCAACAACCAGCTGACGCATTCCGTGATGAACAAGGGCAGCGAGGATCGCATTACGTTTATCTTCGATTACGTGCCGCGCGAGCAGGTCGCCTCGACAACAGGCACGGCACCAGGCACCGCAGCGTAGGCAGAATGGCACTTACATAAAGCCAGGACCGGCGCCTCAGCAGTCAAGGCCTCCCCTGCGGGGGTCCTTTGACGGAAATAAAGCGGACCGAAGGGAGCCATTCCGTCAAAGGACCCCCGCAGGGAGGCCAGCGGAGCTAATAGTAAGTGACGCTACCCTGGCCCGCATCCATCGACAGAGACCAACCAACGGTCAGGTGTCCGCCCGCAGCGCCGGCGCAAGTATTTCCTTCAGCAGGTCCAGTTTCGGCTCATAGTGCTTCCAGTAGCCGACCGCGTCGCCGTAGATCGGTTCGCGCACCTGCTCCGCGCTGGCCGTGTTGACCTGCCGCTCATTCTCGTGAAACCGCAGGCAGCTCGTCTCGAACGGAAGCCCGCAGTGCGCCAGCAGGCGTCGAACCTGCCCCTCGAGGTCGCGTACGACATCCTCGTAGTGCACGGTCAGGATACGGCCGGGCATGAGCTTGTCCCAGTGCCGCATTACCCGCAGGTATTCGAGGTAATACTCGCCGAGCTCCAGCAGGTCGTAGCTCTGGTTCTTGCCTTGCGCGAACAGCTGGCGATAGTTGGCGACGCAGGTGTCGAGAGCGTTGCGCCGCGCGTCGATGAAGACGGCATCCGGCAGCATCCGCCGGATAAACCCGAGGTGCCCGAAGTTGGCCGGCATCTTGTCGGTAAAGCAGGACGTCTTCCCGGCACGGTGTGCGAGCGAGAGCCTCAGGTACTCGTCGCCGAGCGCCTGCCAGTCGTCCGCCGACAGCTCCGCGGCAACGTCGGGGTAATGCGTGCCGCCCTCGCGGTCCCTGCCGGGATTCGCTGCCAGCATGATGACATAGGGCAACTCGCCGCACCCTTCGACTTCACTGTGGCAGGCGAGAATCTGCTCCACGAGCGTCGAGCCTGAACGCGGCACGCCGGTAATGAAGATCGGTCGGACCGTCCGGCCGGCCGCAGCCGGGGCTGTCTCCCTGGTGAGGACCTCCCCGAATACGCGCAGCCGTGCGTCATGCTGCGCCTCGAGCTCGACAGGGTCGTAGGCAACCGTGCGGCGCTTGGCCTCGTTCGCCGCCGCGTAGTGCGCCCAGGCCTGGTCGTAGTCTTGCTCTTTCTCGCAGGCCCGGGCCAGCGCAAACTGCAACGCAATGGCGGCATCCGACCCGGGATCCGCCGCGGCAAGCTGCTGCTGCATCGTGGCGCGTTCGGAGTCCGTAAAGGTCAATCCCCGGATGGTCGAAAGCGACCACCAGGCGTCGCCGACGTCCGGCCGCACTGCCGAGCAACGGCGGTAAGCCGCGATGGAGTCCTCGCGCCGTCCCAGGATGCGCGACATGTGGCCACGGCCAAGCAGCGCGCGCGGACTGTCGGGCTGCAATTCAAGAACCTTGTCATAGGCAGCCAGTGCTGCCGCCGACCTGCCTACAATGGACAGGGTGTCGGCCAGGGCCTGGTGGAGTTCCGCGGCGTCCGGACTGATAGCGACGGCCTTCTCCAGCATCGTGACCGCGTCGTGGAACCGGCTTCGTTCCAGGAACAGCCAGACCAGGTCCTTGTACGCGGGGAGGAAGTCGGGCGCGATGGAAATAATGCGTCGAAGCAGCGCTTCGGCAGGGGCATCGCGTTGCGAGTCCGCGCAGATCTTCGCGAGTAGCCGCATCGCATGAATGTTGCGCGGTTCCTTCGCCAGGATTTCGCCGCAAAGGGCCTCGGCCCGATCGCTGTGCCCGGCTTGCCGCAACTTTGCCGCCTCCGCCAGCGCCTTACTGCCGGGCGAGCGTGCCAGGAACCGCTGCCTCGCGGCTTCCGCTTCTGCGCCGCGACCGCTGCGCTCGAGAGCCGTCGCCAGTCCGTAATACGCGGACGCCTGTCGCGGCTCGAGTCCGATTGCGGTTTCGAACGGCGCAATCGCATCCGCCGGCCGCCCGGTCGCGAGGTACAGCGCACCGAGGTCTTCATGCGGCTTCGCGAATTTCGGCTCCAGCTCGATTGCCCGCTGCAGGGTTTGCCGTGCCTCGTCGTACCGGCCCCGTCGAATCAGCAAGGCGCCGAGCGATGCCACGAGATTGACGTCATCGCGCGATGCGGCAAGATGCTGCCGGCAGAGCGCCTCGGCTTCGTCGAGCCGGTCCGCCTGCGCCAGTGCAAGCACCGCTTCGACGGCGTCCCTGGCAGACCCCGGATGGCTCGTCGCCGTCATACGGTCTGCCGCGAGATGCCCGCCGCGGCCAGTACGGCCGGGATCGCGGCAAGGTTGCGGGTCGCCAGCAGGTGCACGCCGGCAACGCCGGGGATGTCGGCAACCTCCGCAAGCAGTTCCGCCGCGATGGCGACCCCTTCCTGTTCCGCGTCCCGTGCCTGCGCCAGACGCCGGATGACGGCATCGGGAACCAGGAAATTCGGCCGGTTCTCGCGCAGCCAGACCGCATCGTCCGCCGATTCGGGAATGGCAATCGATACGATCATGTCGACGCGACGCAGGATTTTCTCCGCGATCAGCTTCCTGAACCAGCTCTCCAGGATCGAGGCGTCCATGCAGACATTCGTCACCATGAACTGCGCGCCCGCCTCGACCTTGCGCAGGAGTGTCCGGGGTATCCAGTCCGGCTTCGGCCGATGCGCCGTCACGATACCGCCGACATAGAATTCGGACAGCGCGGGAAGGCCTTCATCCGTACGGATCCGCGTCGCCGTTGCGATCAGCTCCTGTGCATCGAGATCGAGCACCGCCTTCGGGCGCGGGTTGAACCCGTCCGGCACGTGATTGCCCTTGACGAGCATCAGGCTCGTTACACCCAGCGCGCCGGCACCCAGCAGGTCGCTCAGGAGCGCAATCCGGTTCCGGTTGCGGCAGCTCAATTGCATGATCGGGTCGACACCGTTTGCAATCAGGAGCGCCGCCGCGGCCAGCGTCGACATGTGCAGCTGGCCGAACTGGTTGTCGGTGACAAGCACACCGTCGACATGCTCTTTCAGCAATTGCGCCTGCACGGCGATGGTCTCGGCGCTCGATTCCGGCTTCAGGAAAATCTCCGCCGACACGCAGAAATCGCGGGTGCGCGCCGCTTCCATGTAAGTGTTCACGATCGCCGTCTGCGTACTCGCCGCTCACAGCAGGGTGCTGGCAAAAAACAAGGTTAGTGGGTTCCGGTTGCGCCCACAAGCCCGGACCGGCTGGCGCAGGCGTCGGCGATATGATGCAATTTCCGGGCTTTGCCGCCAACCGACAGCACATGAAAACAGACCACGCCCGCCAACGGCAGGCATTCGAGAACGCACTGCAGGAACTGCGCGCCGGCCGGCACGCAGATGCCGCAAATCTTTGCGAGGACGCGTTGCGGTTCTTTCCCGACGACGCCAGTACGATCTGCCTGGCGGCAAAAGCCTACCTGGCCCTGCGGCAGTTCGATCACGCCGAACGCCATGCCTCGGCCGCCACGCGGCGTTTTCCCGGTTTTGCCGCGGCGCACGACGTCTACGGTGACCTGATGCTGGCGACCGGCCGTGTCGGCCGGGCGATCGAGGCCTACGAAAAGACGCTCAGCCTCGAACCCGCGCGGCCCGCAACGCTGGCAAAGATCGACAGGGCACGGCAGCTGGCGGACGGGGCCGGCGGCAGGCGGCAAGCGGACTCCCAGGCGACGAATCGCTTTCGAGGCTGAGATTCGCGAGGCTGAACGATTGCAGCAGGCCGGCGACGTGAACAAGGCCGAGGACATCTATCGCGGTATCCTGAAAAAAGACCCGGACCACGTCGAGGCGGCACGCCTCCTGGCCGGCATCGCTTCCCTGAACAAACGCTTTCGCGAAGCGGAAGTCTTTTTGCTGCGTGCCACGTCGCTTGCGCCGACCTATGGGCGTGCCTGGGTCGATCTCGTCGATGCGCAACGCGAACAGGAGAAATACGACGAGGCGATAAAAAGCGCGGAAAAGCTGCTCGCGCTCGAGCCATCCAAACCGGAGTCGCACATGGTCTATGCCGGCGTTGTCGGTCTCGCCGGCCGTCACGAGGAGGCCATTGCCGCTTATCGCCGTACGCTGGAACTGTCGCCGAAAAAGGCCGCGGCAATGTGCGGCATGGCGCACCACCTGAAGACGCTCGGGGAACAGCAGGAAGCCGTCGCACAGTACCGGGCCTGCATCGCCACCCGGCCGGAATACGCGGAAGCGTACTGGAGTCTCGCCAATCTCAAGACCTTCCGCTTCGAGCCGGACGAAGTTGCCGCCATGGAGCGGCTGGTCCGGAATGACGCATTGCCGGACGAGGACCGGTGCATGCTGCACAATGCGCTTGGCCTCGAGTACGAGGCGCGCGGCGACTACGACACGGCATTCTCGAACTTCGAGCGCTGCAATTCGCTTCGCCGGAAACACGAATCCTACGATCCGGTCGACACCGAAACCACGCACGACCGCGTGATCGGTTTTTTCGACGAGACACTGCTCGCCGGGGGAACGGGCGAAGGGCTTCAACCGGTGCCGATTTTCATCGTCGGGCTGCCGCGCTCCGGGTCGACCCTGATCGAGCAGATTCTCGCGTCGCACAGCCAGGTCGAGGGCACGCATGAACTGAGCGACCTGTCGAAGGTCGTGCGCAGCTTCCGCAGCCGCCGGAACGAGCTGTTTCCGCAGACCCTGAAGGGCCTGAAGCCCGGAGGCTGGGCGCGCCTCGGCCGGGATTACCTGGAAAGAACGGAGAAGCATCGCAGCGGCGCCCCGTTCTTCATCGACAAGAATCCGAACAATTTTGTATTCGCGGGCCTCCTGAAGCTTGCCATCCCGAACGCGAAGATCATCAATGCCAGGCGACATCCGGCGGACAGCTGTTTCGGCAGCTACAAACAGCTGTTCGCCAGCGGCCAGCCATTCACCTATGACCTCACGGAACTCGGTGAATACTATTTGCAATACCAGCGCCTGATGGACCATTGGCACCGGGTCATGCCCGGCTTCGTGCTCGACGTGCATTACGAGCGCGTCGTCGCCGACCTCGACAGCGAGGTCCGCCGGATCCTCGATTTCTGCGGCCTGCCGTTCGAGGAGAGCTGCCTGAACTTTCCACCGTACCCGGCGGGCAGTGAAGACGGCGAGCTCGGAACAGGTGCGCCAGCCGATCTACTCGAGCTCCGTCGGCATCTGGCGCAACTACGAGAATCACCTGGGCGAGCTGTTGAACATACTGAAGCCCTTGCTTGACAGTCCGCCGGATGCCGGCGCCACGAAACCGGGCCAACGGTTTCAATCGTAACGTCTAGTCGGGTCGTTGACCCGCTTGTGATCCCGCCGTTCTTCGGGCGGCCTGCCGTGCAGCCGGATGCCGCGTAAATGTGCCCACCGACTGCGGCGACCGGTTTCGTCAGCCATTTGTCTTAACGTCGCGCTTCTTGCCAATCATCAGCGGCTGCAATACATTGGACGAGAGGACATTGCTTTCAATGGCCATCGACTTGTCGCTCGCAGGGGGAGGATCAAGATCATGTTTCGCATGCAGAATCGGGCGGTTTCGCCTGTTGCCGCGGCTGTAACCGCCGCGCTCTATCCGGGGCATTACGCCACCGCCCAGGATGCCAACGACGAGGCAGACGGCGCGAGGGCGCTCGAAGAAGTGGTCGTTACGCACGGCGTACCGAATCGGCGCAAACCATTCCGTCAGCCATTCAGGCCATCAGCCAGGAATCGCTGGCCGCAATGGGCGCCAAGGGCCTGGAGGATTACTCCCGCTTTGTGCCCTCGATCAACGTGGTCAACTATGGACCGAGCTCCAGCACCGTGGTGTTCCGCGGCGCCATAACCGGCGCGGGCTATCTCGGCCAGTCGACCTCGTCGGTCTATCTCGATGAAATTTCGATTACCCAGGTCGGCACCCAGCCGAACATACGGCCCGTCGACATTGCGCGCATCGAGGCGCTTTCAGGGCCGCAGGGAACGCTTTACGGGTCGGACGCGCAGGCCGGTACGTTGCGCATCATCACCAACCAGCCATTGCTGAACCAGTACGAAGCCGTGTTCGACGGCGAAGTGCGCACCGGCAGCGACAGTGACGCCAGCTATCGCGGTTCACTGGTCTTCAACGTCCCGCTCGTCGAGGACCGTCTTGCGCTCCGCGTGGCCGGTTATAACGATCATGACGGCGGCTTCATCGACAACGTATTCGGCCATACCCCCGACTCGTACGGCATCGATGGCGACAACATCGCCCCCGCGCAATGGGGCACGCTCGACAATGCGGATTCCGTCGAGGAACGCTGGAACGATGCCGACGTATACGGCGGCCGCGTGCACCTGCTCTGGCAAATGAACGACCTTTGGTCGACGACACTGTCCTTTCACCACCAGACCACGGATTCCGGCGCGGACAACTACTACGATCCGTTCGTCGGTGACCTGCAGGTCGTGCGCTTCCACGACGAGTGGCGCGAAGAAAAATTCAACATGGGCTCGCTGCAGGTAGAGGGCGACCTCGAGTTCGCGCAACTGGTTGCCGCCGTGTCCTATTACGAGCGCGAGACCCGGTATTTGAGCGACATCACGACCTACGCTCATTACTGGTCGGCGCAGTACTGCCATGACACTTCCTATACGGCCGCCGACCTGCCTTATTACTGGACCAACCCGGATACCGGTTACGTCGTCTGGTGGCCCGTCTACTGCCACGGCCCGCAGGTCGATTCGGACTTTTATAACAGCTACCGCGGTACGGCGAACGACGACAAGCTCACCGCCGAAATCCGGCTGTCGAGCCAGGGCGAGACGCTCGACTACATCGTCGGGCTTTACCGAGAGGAAAGCACCGACGCCTGGATATCGCCGTTCGCCACGCCGACCCTCGGCGGCGATGCATCGACGCTGACGTACCAGGATTCGATCTCCCTCAATTACTGGGAATGGTACTGGTCCAATTATTACGGCACGCCGACGACGTATCCGGAGGCGGAAGCACAGTGGTGGTCCGAGAGTCACACGGACTGGGAACAGACGGCCGTATTCGGCGAAGCGACCTGGCACGTCACGGATAACCTGGACCTGACCATGGGCGGCCGGTACTTCGAACGTGAGAACACGAATTTCTATTTCGTCAATCATCCCGGCGGCCAATTATGCCGGCGAACCGGACAACACGGCCGGCGACCGGGAGTTCCGGCTCGCCAACGGCGGCCGCCCGGCCGGACGCTCCGGATCTGAAGAGCAGTTCGTGCCGAAGGTCAGCCTGAGCTACAACCTCGATGACAGCAGCATGATGTACGGCCTGTATACGCAGGGCGCGCGGCAGGGCGGCGTGAACCGCAGCCGCGGCGAACCGTTCTTCCCCAACGCCTACAAGTCCGACATCATGGACAACTACGAAATCGGCTATAAGTCGACGTTCGGGCAGGGCCGGGGCCGATTCAACCTCACCGCCTACCGGATGGACTGGAGCGACTACCAGCTCCAGCTGGTCGATCCCTCGGACAAGCCATGCACGGATGAAATGGGCAACCCGTTGCCGGAGAGCGAATTTTCCACGCCCGGCGTTTGTGGCCAGCCGTGGCAGGTGCTCATTGCGAATGCCGGTGACGCTCACATTAACGGTGTGAACTTTGAATTCGACTACGCGTTTGGCGAAAACTGGCTGGTCGGCCTGAACTATGAACGGATGGAGGCCGAGACCGACACCGAAGCCGATCTCGATGGCGATGGTGTCAACGACCTGGTCAAGGGTCTGCGGTTACCGCTCGTGCCCCAGGCGAAAGGCTCGGCGTGCGGTCGAGTACCGGCAACCCGTCGAGTTGTTCGGACGCAATGAGTTCTTCGTACGCACGCGATGGTCGTACACCGGCGACAGCCTCAACATCCTCGAACCGAGGGAAAAAACCCATCCGAACCCGCAATTCCGGTCGGCGGCCTACACTATCGGCGACCTGCGTGCCGGCATCGTCGGCGAGGACTGGCAGGTCGACGTATTCGTCAACAACATCGCAGACGAGCGGGCAACCTACACCGTGCAGGCGGACCTGTTCGATTGGGCGGCGGCGCAGACCGCGGAAGGACGCCCGCATCACCAGACGCTGTTCGTGAACCGGCCCCGCGAGATTGGTATCCGCTACATGAAACGCTGGGGGGACTGAGGGCGAGCTGCGCAGTCAGTAAAAAGGCCGGGCAATGCCCGGCCTTTTTTATTGCACGATCATGCTGCCCGCGGCCGTCAGTCGTCGTACGGCCAGATTTCCAGGCCGTGGATGGCGTTGCGAATGTCCATCGTCAGGTTCACGCTACCGACGGTCATCCCGGTTGCCGTATCGTAGATGCTGACGGTCGACGGCGACGAGCCGCCGACGATCGGCCGGCCGTCGGCGGCGCAAAGGCCGCGGCCGAACGCCTGCCGTGCAACCTTCGAATCGTCGACGCCGGCGAACATGATCTCCGAGTCGTCATAGCGCTTGATGGGAAACGCCCGCTGCCGGCCGTCCCGCCCGACGTGACGCACCCGGTCGGCGGCCGTATCGTTGAACAGCACGCCGCCGTTCCAGGGCTGCGCGTTGTGCACGCCGGCCGGCAGCGTGCAGACCTCGGTCACGGTCATGGCATTATTCAGGTGGAGCAGCGCGTATGTGCGCAGGCCGCTGAAATAGATGCCTGACGGGTCGACGTGCACCATGTTGATGTGGAACTCATTGGTTGCCGCCGGCCCCACGTCTGTCCGCGGATCGAAAACGAAACCGGACCATGTGCCATGACGCTGCTGCAGACAGAAGCCCCAATCGAATCGCCGGCTGTCGAGGTCAAACGCGAGCAGGCTGTCGAATCCGGTCGACGTAAGAAATACCTTCCGCTCCATCCGGCAGATTTCGTGGCAATGTTTCAGGTAGCGGTTCCTGAACGACTCCGTTATCGCAAAGTTGCGGTCGAAACAGAACAGTTCGTCGCTGGCCGCAATGTAGATGTCGTCGCCATCGAAGGCGATGCCGCGCAGGCCCCGGTCGGCGCCGCGGCCTTCGAAATCGATGTCGACGGTATTCCAGTCGAGCACCTGCCCGCCGGAGCGTGTCTCGAAGTCCAGCATGTAGACGCCGCCGTGACTTTCTCCCTGCCGGCTGCCGCGCACGACTGAGGTCACAATGAGCCGGGGTAATCGATTGGACACGGAAACGCACTTCCTTGCTGGCGGTTCGGGCGATTCAACCAGATCGGCGAGCGCTGGACAATTGTCCTGTCCGCATCGCCGGCAAACGGGGCCTGATCGCGGATTATGGCCATCATATGAAATCGAATCCCGGGAGGCTTGTGAGGCTTTGGACCTGCCAGTAATATCGTTGCAATCTTCATGGCCCGTACGAACAGGCCCTGTGGCGATCCTGCGTTGCTGTTGAGCGTACCGCATGCCAAACAACCGACTGCGCATCACCCGGCGCGATTTCCTGAACGGATTGTCACTTGGCGTGGCGGCAGGCAGCTCGCTTGCACCGCTGGAACTGCTTGCCATGCAGCGCGGGAGCGCCGCGCACTACCCGCCGGCCCTGACCGGCATGCGCGGCAGTCATCCCGGTTCATTCGAAGTGGCCCACGCGCGGTCCCGGGGCGGCGCACGATGGCCGGCACCGGACGCGCAGACCGCATGAAACCTACGACCTGGTCGTAGTGGGTGGTGGACTATCCGGCCTGGCGGCCGCGTTTCTGTACCGCCAGCGGATGGGGCACAACGCACGGGTGCTGGTGCTCGACAATCACGACGATTTCGGCGGTCACGCAAAGCGCAACGAGTTTCGTGTCGGCGGTACCGATCTCATCGGCTATGGCGGCAGCCAGTCGATCGACACGCCGCAACACTACTCCGCGGCCGCGAAAAAAGTGCTCGCGGACATCGGCGTGCAAACCGGGCGCTTCTACGACTACTTCGACCAGGATTTCTTCGGCTCCCGCAATCTCGGACGCGGCATCTACTTCGGGAGTGAGGCCTACGGCAGGGCCCTGGTGCTGCCCGACGTGACGCGCGGCCGGGACGGCGACGGGCCGGAGGATGTCGAGGCATTGGTCGGGCAATACCCGCTGCCGCCGGTTCCCGCGCCGCACTGATTGAACTGATGCAGGATGAGCGCGACCTGCTCGCCGGCATGACTCGCGAGCAGAAGCTCGACCTGTTGCGCACGACCAGCTACAGCAATTTCCTGAGATCACATGCCGGGGCACCGGAAGACGTCGTACTGCTGTTTCGCGATGTAATCAGGGGCTTTTGGGGCGTTGGCTGGGATGCCATGTCGGCACTTGAAGCGTATCGCAGCGGCATGCCTGCGACCTGGCACCTCGGAATCGGCGAACTGGAAAACGAACCGCCCGGCCGCGACCAGCCGTACATTTTTCATTTCCCGGACGGCAATGCGGGTATCGCACGGGCGCTGGTCCGGCAACTTCTGCCGGAGGCCGTGCCGGGCCGGACCATGGAGGACCTCGTAACGGCACGCGTGGATTACGAACGTCTGGACGAGGCCGGATCGGCGGCTCGAATCCGCCTGTCGAGCACGGCTGTCGACGTGCGCCATGCGGTCAGGGACAACGCCGTCGACGTGACCTATGTGCGCAACGGTACGGCCGAACGCGTGCGTGGACGGCACGTCATTTTGGCCTGCTACAACAACATCGTCCCGCATATCTGCCCGGAGATGGAGGAGGAACAGCGCGAGGCGATTGCCTATGCATCCAAGGTGCCGCTCGTCTATATCAGCATCGCGGTGCGCAACTGGCGGGCATTCGACAGGCTCGGTTTTCACAGCCTGTACGTGCCGCAGGCGGAACTGATGCATTCCTTCGGCCTGGACTTTCCGGTCAGCATGGGCGGCTATGAGTTCGCGAAAGACGCTGCTCAACCGACAGTCATTCACGGCACGTTCGTGCCAACCGTGCCGGACGAGGGTCTGTCCGCACGCGAGCAGCACACGGCCGGCCGCCGGCGGCTCTACGAAATGAGCTTCGATGAATTCGAGCGCGGCATTGTCACGCAGATGAACGGCGCTCTCGGGCCCGGCGGGTTCGATGCGGCGCGCGACATCACGGCGATCACCGTTAACCGCTGGCCGCACGGTTATGCGTACGAGTATAACGACTATTCCGATCCGGCCGACTGGGGCCGCGACAAGGGCCCGCATATCGCGGGCCGCGCAAGGATCGGGCGCATCTCGATTGCGAATTCCGATGCGGAGGCCTACGCCTACGTCAACGGCGCGCTGGATGCCGCCGTCAGGGCAGTCGATGAACAGGCCGGCGCCGATTAGGCCGGCATTGGCAGACGACGGCTGAATGGATAATCCCGGTTTCGTTGCCGTTCTGCCGACGCTGCTGGTGTTCGCACTGGCCATCGTCTCGCGCCGGCCGATCGAGTCGCTGGTTGCGGGCGCACTGGCAGGCCTCGGCATCATTCACGGCAGCGGCTTCATCAGCGGGTTGCCGGACAGCGTCGATTACCGTGCTCACCGATGAAGATGTCGCCTGGGTGATACTCGTCTGCGGCTTCATGGGCAGCCTGATCGGGCTGCTGATCCGCACCGGCGCGACACTTGCCTTCACACAGCGCATGACCGCTTTTGTGCGTTCACAAAAATCGGCGCTGTTTGCCACCTGGGTGATGGGCATTTTCATGTTCGTCGACGACTACCTCAACTCGCTGGCGGTCGGTTCGGCGATGCGGGACCTGACGGACAAGTACCGTATCTCACGCGAAAAGCTCGCTTATGTCGTCGATTCCACGGCGGCTCCGATCAGTGTGATCATTCCGTTCTCGACCTGGGGTGCCTTCTTCGCCGCCCTGCTGGTCACCAACGGCGTGGCGGCGGAGGGCCAGGGACTGTCGACCTATATAGGCGCTATTCCTTACATGCTCTATGCCTGGATTGCGGTTCTGCTGGTGCCCGTCGTCATCGCCGGGTACATACCCATGCTCGGCAGCATGAAAAAGGCGGAACATCGTGCGCAAACACTCGGGCAGATGGTGCCGCCGTCGGCGGCACACATTGAACAGGCCAACAAGGCGATCCAGCCGAAGGAAAACGTTCGGCCGCACATCGCGATGTTCATCCTGCCGATGCTTGCCGTTATTTTGTTCACGCTGTATTTCGACAAGGACTTTCTGCGCGGCGTGTACGTGACCCTCGGCGGCAGCGTGCTCCTTATACTCGTGTTTCGCATTCTCGAATTGAACGATACGTTCGATACGATCATGGATGGTTTCAAGACCATGATTGAGCCGCTCGCCGTTCTGGTCGCGGCGTTCATGCTGAAAGAGGTCAACGACGCACTCGGGTTGCCGACCTACGTCGTGCAGACCATGCAGCCCTTGCTGACACCCGAGTCTCTGCCGGCGGTTGTCTTTGCAACGATGGGACTTGTGTCCTTCGCGACGGGATCGAACTGGGGCGTGTTCGTGATCATACTGCCTATCGTGACTTCACTGGCCAACAACCTGGGCGCGGACATGACGCTGGTCATCGGCGCGACGTTGTCGGCAAGCACGTTCGGCAGTCATGCCTGCTTTTATTCCGACGCCACCGTGCTGACCGCGCAGGCGACCGGCTGCACTGCCATGCAGCACGCATTGACCCAAATACCGTACGCACTGATCGCCGCCGCCATTGCGCTCGTCGGATACCTGCTGCTGGGTTATTCGTGACATCCACTGAAGAGGAACCAATTATGAACAAAATGCTCCTGCCTGCCCTTGCCGCGATCATCGCCTTTGCCGCTGGCGTCGCGGTCAGCGATAACAAGGATTCCGGTGCGACCGTTGCCCTGCCCGCAAAAATCAGCAAGGAGGACATGACCGGCAGGATTTTCGAACGCGCGGATACCATAGAACACACGCGCGGCGATAACACCGTTCTCGACGTGACCACGCTGCTGAGCAGCGACGGAAAGTTCGCGTCCGGCATGTACAAGTCCGGGAAGTCGCGCTTTGAAATCGACGAACCCTACGGGGTCGATGAGTTCATGTACTTCATCGAGGGTGGTGTGACGTTGACGTCGGCCGACGGTTCGGTGCTGGTCATCAATGCGGGGGAGGCAGTGACGCTGCCCAGGGAATGGACCGGCGTCTGGGACACGGAAGGCTACACGAAGATCTGGGTCATTTACTCCGAGGATGGTTCCGGGCTTTGAAACCGCGTTGCTTGCGCGACAAGTGAGCCCGGACTCATGGATTCTTTCGAGCTATGATGGAGGGATCCATGATTTGTTATGTCGCGCAGAATACAGGGTTTGCTGCGATGTCCGGGATGGCTAAGCGGCCAGGAGTCAGGAAACTCAACGTTCGTGCGATTCTCCTGGTGGCTATCGCCTTCACAGGCTCATCGTCGACAACGGAGGCACAGGGTGAGTCTGACGATTCCATCAAGAGCAGACCGCCGCAAATTAACGCGTGCGCACTTCTCTCCTCGGCTGCAGTCTCAGAGGTAACGGGCTTTGCCGCTCACTCCGGTAAACGCCGAGATTCCGGCTACCAGGCGAATGGCGCCTATTCGTCGACGTGTGTGTGGATACTCGAGCGGGACACGCCGGACACGAATCAGACTTCGGCCCTGGGTGGCCGTAGCTTCGTAATATTGAATGTCATGCGGTGGCCTGAAGGAAGTGGACATGCCCGGAATTTCCTGGGAGCTTTTTACGAAGCGGCTGCCAGTGGAGAAATTCCGAGCGAACCCGCTCCGCGGGAATTCGGCGATGCAGCGCTTTGGTGGGGGGACGGCCTTGCGGTGCGAAAAGGTGATGTGAGCTTCGGAATATCCGTCGTCATACCGGGCATTCAGCCCGATCAGCCGGGTGAGCTCGAAGGATGGCTTGCGCCAAAAATTCTACGGCGGCTGGAGAACGGGGACGAATAGAGGGTCCGATTAGTCGTGTCACGGTTTTTCGCTCCCGTATCTTGCGCCGTCACGAATCTCCGTCAATTCGAATCCGTAGAGACGTCGAAGTGCACGAAGGCTCAATCGACGCGAGCGACCTGGGCATCTTCCGGCGGATGCATCACGTAAACTTGAACGAACGATACCTGCACCGCCGAAGATATGGCTGTATTCTCACCCGAAACCGGGTCAGGATAGCCGTCCGCGAGCCGGGACATCGCTCGATATAGAGATGGCTGCGAGACGTGGCCGTAGGACTGAAAGTGCGTCGTCCAGTTAGTGTTGAGGTTATGATCCCATCGGTCAATGTCGACATATCCTGCGAACAGGCCGGTCGCTGATTTCGGGTTCAACTCAATTTGCATTCGTAAGCCCTGAAACAGCTGATGCCCCCCCACATTATTCTCCATCGACCAGATTAACTTGAAGTTATCGACAGGCTCCGTGGTCAGCACTCCCTCGACGATTTTTCCCTGGATCCGGTGAATAAACGGCTGACCCCAACGAATATCGACTCGCTGCACGCCACCCGCCGCCAATTTGCCGGTCGCATCCTTGTGTAGTCCGTCAAGACCACGATAGGTAGTCACCGTCACACTGTCATCGTTCCGTAGATCATCGACACCTGTGATCTCAATCACGAAGCGATTGGATGAGTTATCCAACATGTCGTCAGTATCGAACTGCCATACCGCCCCTTTATAACGGTAGCCATCGATGCAACCGACTGCACGGTATACCTGGTTGTCAATCCCCTTTACGCCCGTCGGGCTCTGGAAATCGTTGGAATCGACCTTGCCATCAAGATTCAAGCCGTACGAAATGGAGCCTTGCGCCTCGTAAAACGGAAAGGGTTCCGGGGATGTCGTCGGATGCGCCTGGCGCCCCTCACGCATCAGACGCGTCTCCAGAACAGTGTATTGCTGTCCATTATCCATGGGAAACAGTTCGGCAAACTGATCGCGCGGCCCCCCATTGAAACCATTCGGACACGTCTTCTCGACATCGTCTTCGCTGTAAACAGCCCAGCGCCTTTCTGTCAGTACGTAGCCGATACGACCGTCCCCGGGTACCACCTGACCATAGCTCGCTCCGTCGTCGTTTGATGCTTCGGCTATTGCCACGCCTGCCGCGAACAGCGTCACTGCACACAGAATCACGCGCTGTAGCGGGTTCATCATGCCCGTTTGTTCAATTCTCATATGTCACCCTGTAGCTGCTACGCGGTCATTGGCGCCAATTAAGATCGTCAAAACTCGCTGTCCTGAAAGATATTCCGCAAAATGAACGCGTGATAGCCGTTGCGCGATCCGGAAAATTCACCGATTCCTTGCGCATTGATGGTCCCGGGTCTGGGGTCCCCGGCATAGGTGTACACAGGCCGACCCTTATAGGCCCAGACATGCAGCGCATCCGATTGCCCGGGAGCGGCGCTATGCCCGGTGTGCGGATCGATGGCTATAACGTTCCAAAGCTGGTTTTCGTCATTGGCATCGGGCGAGGCGGTAACGTAGGGAAAGGTCTCACGGCACAACTCCGCGTCGCCATTGCCGCAAATCGCCAAACGATATGCCTGAGTTGTGCCAGGATTATTACAAGCCAGTTGTGCGTACGTGTCTTCAATACAATTGTATTGATAGATCGTTTTTCCGTGAGAGTCGGCCAATACCTGGCCGCCAAAATCGGCATCCTGCACCGTGAATTCGTCGGGTGGGGCTGGTGCGCGCTGCGTATACACGTTATTCCAACCTGAAACATCAGCGCCCGTAAAGCTGCGTTCGCCGCGATCGTAATTGTAGGTATAGAGGGGCTTGCCCCGAAAAGCCCACTGTTTGACGCCGGGCGAGCGTTCAAAAGTGGTCCACGCTCCGCGTTCCGTCACATTTTCCGGCGCCGGTACGGGAGTCCAGTCTGTCAGGCAGTCTCCCTGGCAGTTCGACCTGTTTGGCTCATCACCATCCCAGGCATAAACCGAATACCCGTCTTTATTGACGATTAGCCGCCCGGTTGACGATTGAACCACGCTAAATGCCGGTGGGACCAACGACCTGGGAGCCGCTGGGTATCGTGCCACGCCCGCATCGCCACCACTGCGCATCTTTGTGGCGCCCTGAACGTCGCCCGGTTGCCGATCCAGAATAGACGTATACAGTGGTTGGCCATCGTAAGCCCATTGCCCGGCCCCGTCATTTCGCTCGATGATCGACCACTTGCCCACTGGTTCGGCACCTTCCGGTGCGAGTACCGGCGGCCATACGCTGGTGCAGCTCGGTCGTTCGTCGAGATCGGGCAGTAACAGGCCTGCCGGATAAGGACTCATGAGACCGGCCGAACTCGCAGAACTTCATCGGTACAACTTGACGGCCTTCCTGGACGATCTCCGGCGTATCCATTGCGTTGTGAACGTAGCGGCCACGTGTACAGCGTCTGCCCCTGGGGATCTGCAAACACCGGGCCCTCCAACGGGGCGACAACCACCTGGAAACCAGGTGGCATGGGTTCGGCAATGTAGTCTTCTTGCACGGCGCCGCCAGGTGGCTGCCAGTACTTCAGAAACTCGCGCTTGACACCTGTTGTAGATGCAGCAGCGGCTGCAGCGTCCATCGCGGTTGCAGGCCGCGCGCCGGCAATGACTATGATCATCACCGGAATCCAGGCCAGGTTCAGCAGTCGCTGCATATGCTATCGTCTCCTGTGAAACCGGGAATTCTTCTCCGGCCGCAAGTCAGCAACTCCCGTCATCACACGAGTATTTCCTGGAGCACCTCGGAGGACTTGTTATTCAATGTGCCCCATGACGGGACGTCCGCACCCATGACCTGCATTGCCGTATAGCCGACTGCCGTCGGTGACTTTTTCTTCAAATCGATGTGCAACCCGGACTTGACTTTTCCGCCGGCCCGACCAGCGGTGAATACGACCATCTCGTCAAGAGTATGAGTCCGTGCGTAACCGACGTCCGTGGTGGCGTAGATCAGGACATTATCGAGTAGCGTACCGTCGCCTTCCCTGACCCTCGTGAAGGCCTCTACAAAGTCGGCCCAGGCCTCCATGGAACGCCGCGTGAACCAGGATGCGTTTGGCTGGTAGCCCAGTTCGGCGTCTACCGGCTCTTCGTGCGTGCAAGTGTGGTGTGGCTTCTCATAGCCCGGCTTTATCAGATCAGACGATGCGGCCGAGTATGCCATATTGAAGATACGTGTCTGATCGCAGGCCAGGGCCATAACCATCAGGTCGGTCATCATGCGATGACGCAGCTGCACTGATTCGACTTCATTGCTCATTGATGGTTCGACGGGCGGCTGGCCGGGAGGTTGGCAGGCCGCGATCGGCTCCGGCTTGGTCAGGCGGTGCTCGAACTGCCTCTCCAGCTGGCGCAGCCCCGTGAAGTACTGGTCGATGCGAGCCCGATCCGCAGCACCGACAGTCTTCTGCAGGGCGCGGGTTTGCTCCATCACGCCGGACAAGACACTCTTGCGAACCATGACTCTCGGGTCAGGAGTAAATGTCGATGCATTCGGATCCTGAAAATCCGGCCCGAACAGCCGCGTATAGAACTTGAGGGGTGACCATTCCGCAGGATTGGGCGTATCGCCATTTAGGTAGCTGTAGGTCGTGGTTACATCGCCGGTTGCAGTCGCCGTAAGCGAGTTGAACCGTGTAGTCTTGCCGAGCTGTTTGGCCAATGTGGCATCGATGGTTTCGCCAGGGATACGGTCGGACGGCGAACTGCCGCATCTCGTAATGACCCACCCCGAGAAATGGCATCTGTTCGAGTTTCCGTCAAGATAACCTTTCGAGTTCGAATACAGATTGATGTGCTCACGCACTCTTGCCCACGAGGCAATCTCAGGGGGCAAGTCGTAATCGGGACCAAATTTCTTCGGCACGAACACGTTTGTCGTGCCGCCGAGTCCGTAACCCCAGGTGCCAAACCGTACAGGCATCTGTAGTCCGGAAGCGAGAGCGGTTCCGTTATCGTTCAGAAAACAGTCGAGAAAGGGAAGCGCAACCGTCACCGCACCGCCGCTCAGCATACCCTTCAAAACGCGGCGCCTGTCTAGCGTTTGCATGTCATCTCTCCTGCCATCGACATCCAGGATTTCTGCTGACTACATCCGTCTCAGCTTTCCAGCTCAACGTCTTGTGCCTCTTCATCCGGCGAGCGTGTAGTCTGCCGCTCGTCGTTACCGGGCTCCTGACCGGCCGGGACTGAATCCCGGGGCTCATGGATTCGGGAAAAGGCGTCGCTGAGCGCGATTGTTCGCAATAGTTCGTGCAACCGATATTGTTCGGCGGCGAAGTTTTCATTGACGTAACTCAGGAAGGCGCCGTGCTGGTCTTCGACCGCAGGGGGGCCGCCCACACTGTAATCGAACAGGCGCTGTACAAGGCATTTCGGCAAGGCTGGATTGTCTCGCAGGGCGTGCGCGAGGCCAACGGCGTCCTCGAATTCCCTGCCGTCGAGATTGCCGCTCGCGTCGATCAGTGCGCCGTTCTCTGTCTTGCGGAAACTGCCCGCGCCATCAAAATTCTCGAGGCCCAATCCGATCGGGTCCATTATCTTGTGGCAGCCGGCACAGGAAGGATTCTCATTGTGCGCCATTACTCGCTCGCGCTGCGTAGGGTAGTGCGAGTCGGGGTTATTCACGACAGAAAAGTCAACGTTTGGTGGTGGTGCGGGAACCTCCTGGCACAAAAACGTTTCTCGTAATGCCGCGCCCCGCAGCGTCGGGGAACCACGCCCGGGATGCGCATGCAACGATAGAAAGCTGACTTGCGTCAATACACCAGCGCGGGGGCTGTCAGGCGGAAGCGTGTATGGGACCCACCCGGGCGGTGACGGAATCTCGTAGAGAATTGCAAGAGCTGGCGACATGAAGCTAGACCGGGTCGTGAACAACTCACGATAATCTTTCTTTTCGGTTATCAAATGATTGATCACGGTGCGCAGCGTCTGCTCCCTGGCAGCGACCGCCGTTGCGCTCTGGTACTGCGGGTAGATCGAGGGATCCTTGTTAACGGTCCTGAATTCGTTAAAACGGAACATGTCATCGAAGAATGCGCGCATGCCATCAACGAGCCGCGGGCTCGCCAGCATACGCTCGACAGCACGGGCCCGGCCGTCGTCGGTTTGCAGCTCTCCGCTCGCGGCCGCATCGAGGAGTCTGGCGTCCGGCCCGGCGTTCCAGAGAAAATAACTCAACCTGGACGCGAGCGAGTAAGCATCGAGACGCAATTGCTCCGGGTTCCCTGGATCCGTCTCAGCCCGTTCCACGACGAATAACACGTCGGGACTGAGCAACATGGCCTCCAGCGCGACCTCGATGCCAGCATAGAAGTCTTCTAGACGATTGGCTGCCAACTCTGCATTTTCAACGAATGGCGCAAGCTCGGCTTCCTGCAGTGGCCGCCGGTACAACAGCCGCCCGGTCCGCGACAGGAATTCGGTGGCACAGGCTTTGTCCGCCGAGTTCTCGTCATGCGGCTTGCATGGAATCAGGAATTCCCGGTTCGCAGGGTCCACGACCTGGCTGGCCACGCTGGCGGCTGCGCGCTGAAACTGCTCGAGTTGGGAACTGCTTATTCCCGCTTTTGCCGCGCTGTTAGCCAGCAATCCATGCGTTCGCTCAAACGGTGGAAATTCTATCCGCAGTTCGATCCCGGTCCCGAAAATATAACGTAACGAATTAACGTACTGATCCGTGGTCACCAGCCTGACGCGCGGCTCTGTGCCGTGACTTTCGGGTTCACGCGGAGAACAGCCAACGAGAACAAACCCCATCAATAAACAGAGCATGCCCGCGCGAAAAATGTAGCGGGAAGTCCGGCAATATTTTGCGAGCACACTTCTCATTCGGAAGATCCCCGTGACCTCGTTTCGACTGGCGAACATTCATGCATCATCAGAACTTTGGACCCCGTTTACCGCCTACCGGTTCGAGCACGGCGGAGACCGTACGTTTCTCCGTTTGACAGTGACACCGTTGGCTGCTCCTTCGTCCCTGCCGTTTTCTTGAGCAACTGCTCAGGATCGACCTGGCGTACGGAGATCTATAGTCAACGCTAACCAAAGACCAGGGGATTCGCGACAATAGCCCCATATAATGAAGCGCTTTCGTGGAAGATCATGCTTTTCGTTCTCAGCGTTGACTCGCAACCTGCTTGGGCGTTACTTCGCCGGCGGAGTTCCCCCAGGCGTTTCGAATGAAGCTCAACAATGCCGCGGCTTCTTCATTGTCCAGAATGCCCGCGTAGGGCTCCATGCGCTGCCAGGCTCGCTCCTCCCATTCCGCGGACGGTGCGACATGAGGCAACTGTGGTCCATAAAGAGTGATATTGATGAGTGAGGCAGGATCCGCTGCAAGCGTGACGGGACTTCCAAGTAATGGCGGCACCCGTCTGTTTCGGATCCGAGACCCGTCGGCAGGTGGCAGGTTCCACAGTGAATATCGTACAACAGAGACCCCGTACGCATCGTGTCCCCGTCAGGTTCTGCACCATTCCCTTGTTCCTTGGCGGCGAGGCTTTTCAAGTAACTCGCCACTGCTCGAAGATCCTCCTCGGTCAGGTGCATCGTGCCGTTAACGATGACGTCGTTCATGGGACCGAAAACGCCCGCACGGGAACTGACGCCCAACTGCAGGTAAGAAACGATGTCTTCCTCTGACCAGTAGCCAAGGCCGCTTTTTGCCGATGTGAGGTTCGTCGCCGACCAACTCAATGATTTCCCGTCAATCCTGTCGGTGTACGTTCCACCGGTCAGCGCCAGGTCGTCGTCTCCTGCGCCAAGAAAATTCCTCGGCGTATGGCACATTCCACAGTGTGCCAACCCGTTGACCAGATAGGCGCCCCGATTCCATTCACGAGTCCGATTCGGATCGGGCGAAAAACGGCCCTCGTCGAAATACAGGGCCTTCCACATACCCAATGTCCACCGCTGACTGTATGGGAACCCCAAATCGTTTTCTGGTGGCGTGTACGTTACGGGGCGCAGCGTCTGGAGATATGCAAACAATGCGGCGACTTCCGCATCGCTGGTCATCGTGTAGGACGTATACGGAAATACCGGGTAAAGATGTTCCCCGTCGTCCCCTCTGCCTTCACGAAGCGCCGTTGTGAAATCATCCAGTGTCCATTCACCTATGCCCGTTTCCGCATCCGGAGTAATGTTGGTCGAATAGATTGTCCCGAACGGAGTCTCGAACGCCACGCCACCGGCAAATGGCTGGTCACTTGACCGAGTATGGCAACTCATGCAATTGCCGGCCTTCGACAGATACATGCCGAACTCGATATCCGACAGACTCGCGGCAGCGACTGTCCGGGCAGGAGCGCCAATAGCCAATATCAGAAAAAGAACCAATGCGGAAAGCGTGCAGCAAGTACTGCGGGTTCGACAGATTGATCTCATGTGCCAGGTGAACGCGGGCAATTGTGGAGAGGAATTGCTGAAAATTATCGCCTAACTATCGCCGATCGATGGGTTTCGCCTGGGCTTTTGCACTCCAGGAATCGCAGCGTCCTTCGCTGCTCACCCGACCTGGCAGCAATTCGCACGAACCACAGCCTCCACCGGAAGTCTCTGCCGTGAAATACTCGCATCCGCCACATAATTCACCCGGGTTGGGTGATACATCAGCATAGCCCAGCGACGACCTCATGCCTTTTTCGCTGTTATTGAGCTGACCTGGCTCGTTGCAGACGAGCTGCGGGCTTTCGGACTCCCCGCAGGCACCAAGCCCCAGCACCGCAGCGCCTCCCAATGTAAAGTACATACCGTGCCGCAGAACGGCGCGCCGGGAAATTTGCTTGGCTACCATATTCTCTTTCCTGCTCATTAGCCTGCCAGGGACTCTACTCCAGGACGTGATTAGCCTGAATTCTTCAGTCTATATCGCTGCCCGTCCGGATGGTGCTCACTATTCATTATGTGAACACTGCGACGTCTGGTGCCGACCGACTATCCCGGAGTAACGTGCAAATGTAATAACCGGAGGCGGGATTCCATCCGCCGGCGCCGGATGTTGGTCAGAGCAAGTCCCGGTCGACGTCGAGACGCCTAATGCGACATCAGCGCCCTGATCTTCGTCTCCTCCGATTCAGCCAAATTGTGATTGAGGCCCAGTAGTGCCTCAGCCAGCAATCGCACTCCGTCCGCAACGGACTCATCATTTGTTAGCGCGGTCAGCGTCTTCTTGTCATCGGCCGATACCGTGTGCTCGACATTCATCAGAGCTTTGGCGACCGCACGCTCGTGATCAGTCGAGTTCTCATCGGCAACAATTGCCTGAAGCCTGTCTTTGTCATCGTCTGACGGGAAATGGTTGAGCTCCACGAGTATATCCGCCATGGTCGGAACGGCCTCATTCGCGGACGCGGCAGCCGAACCGGCGATAAAGGGGATCAGCAGGAGCACGGAAACCAGATAGCGCATGGCAACCTCCACCGGTCAAAAAAAGTCAGCATAGCTTACACGGTTGTTTTATTGCCACCTCTGCCGGTACTGGCGACGAAATCTTTGGCCACTTCATTGAGCTTTATGCGAGCCTTGCGGTTAGTGATCAGATCATAGCCCGACAGGGTCATGGCCACTGGGAGGAAGTTCAGGCTACCAATAGGTTGGCGTCCGATCAGTAAAAGGTGTCGTTTCATGATATGAATGATTGGTTGATGTTTCAAATCCTGGTGCGATTATGGAATTGGCCATCTTCGAGTGTTTCCGGGTCTTATTATCGGCCTTTCACAGGTGGCTGCCGAGCCACTAACCGGGAGCACTCAAACGCGAGGGGGAGAAATAAATGCGAATCGAAGACCGTCTTACAAGGCCGGCTGCCAATCGAACCATCCGACGAATGACGCCTCTGGCCGCGGCGGTAATGACCGCACTCTATCCAGTGGCTCCGGTAGTTGCTCAGGATCAGGATCAGAATAACCAGGACTCGAGTGAAGCCGCGCTCGAGGAAGTAGTAGTCACCGGGTCGCGCATCAGTCGCGATGAATTCTCCAGCGCGGTACCAATGGATGTCCTGACCCCGGACGCAGCATCCGTCGACGGAACGGGCAACCTCGGCTCGCTGCTGCAATCCTCAACCATTGCTGCCGGTTCGCCTCAGGTCACACCGGCCATCTCCGCCGCGAGCACCGTGGCTGGCGGCCTGGGCACGTCGACTATTTCACTGCGCGGCCTCGGGGCCAATCGCACGCTGGTGCTTTTGAATGGCCGCAGGGCAGGGCCCGCGGGCGTACGAGGGTCGGTTTCCTCTTTTGACCTGAACACGATACCGCTGGTAGCCGTCGAACGTGTCGAGATTCTCAAGGATGGCGCGTCGTCGATTTACGGCTCGGATGCAGTCGCCGGGGTCGTCAACATCATTACGCGTAAAGAAGATGGCGCCGATTTCGATGTTTACTTTTCCCAGCCGCATGAATCCGGAGGCGAGCAACTCCGGTTGAGTGGCTCCTACGGGAAACAGTTTGATCGAGGCTATTTCCGCGCGACGGCGAGCTACAATCGACAGGAGATCCTGCAGCGCGGGCAACGCGACTACTTCAAATGCGACGAACACTACGTATTTGACCCAGACACCGGAGAACGTGCGGACCAGATCGATCCACGCACCGGTGAACCGTACTGCGATGGCACGACATGGGGCCATGTCTGGGTTTACGACTATGCGGCCGAGGTGGGCCCGGGAACGACCAACGTCGAACCGCCGATTTTTCTTCTTCAGTACGATTTCACGGGTGCTCTGGCTGAAAACGGTCTTCAGCAAGTTCCGCAACCCGGCCCGGGCGGGAACCCGAACTGGTTGTCCCATCCGGACGGCTGGTATCCCGTCGAGCGCGGCGATCGGTTATCGAACTCGCTGACGGACAGCGACCATCCCCTGCACGATACGACCACCCTGGTGCCGGAAGGCGAGGTGTCGACGGTGTTGCTCGAGGGCGAATTTGATATTTCAGACAGCCTGACTGCTTATAGCGAGGTATTGCTCTCCCGCCGCGAGACGACCGATGTCGGTATTAACCAGATCTGGACCTACATCTATACCGAAGACTCCGCAGATCTGGGTTGGCCGGGCGATCCGCAAAGCGCCGGCTGGACGGGAGCGCAATGGCTTAGCCCCCTCGCGATCAACGATCACAATGACACAACAGTGACGGTTGACTACCAGCGATTCGTGGCCGGCCTGCGAGGCAGGATAGGGGATAACTGGGACTGGGAAACGTCGGTTCAGTACAGTAAATCCGATGGTGAGTATCTTGAGGACATACGCGTTAATGACGCGATCAGGACGTCTTACTGGCGGACAAGCGCGACCTGTGCCGGAACGGTCACGCCAATTTCCAACCGCGAGTGCGTTGACCTTCGGTGGCTGGATCCAGACTTCCACTACGGCAACTTTACCCAGGAGGAGCGGGACTTTATGTTCGGCGTCGACAAGGGAACAACCGAATACACGCAGTTTTCTACGGAAGCGTTCGTGACCGGTGACCTGTTCGAAATGCCGGCCGGAACAGCCGGTGTCGCGCTGGGCGCGCAGTATCAGCGTGACGAGATACTGGATACGCCGGGAGAGATGGCGCGTGCAGGCAATATCTGGCTGGAAGGTGCTCAGGGTATTACGGCGGGGGAGGTTGAGACTTCTGCTGTATTTGGAGAGGTGCGTCTGCCTCTTCTGGCTGATGCCCCATTCGCCGAGGCGCTTGAGTTTACTGGTTCTGCGCGATATACGGACGTCGATTTATTTGGCGGTGAAACGACGTTTAAGGCCGGCCTGAGCTGGAGCATAAACTCGGAGGTTCACCTGCGCAGCAGCTTTGGCACGTCTTTTCGCACACCGTCGCTTTTCGAGCTTTTTCTCGCACCCTCCGACTCGGGAGGTCTGCCAGCGCGATCGGATCCGTGCCAGCAATGGGGTGACAAGCTCGCTCGAGGAGAAATCACCCAGAATATGGCAGACAACTGCGCATCAATAGGGATACCGCCGGATAAATTCGTATCGCTTGGGGCAACCGTCACAACCGGTGGCGGTGCGGGCGTGCTCGAGGCGGAAACATCGGATATGTTGACCGCGGGAATCGTCTGGCAGCCCGCCTTTGCAAACCTGAGCATGTCCGTCGACTATTTCGACATCGACGTCAGGGACCAGGTTGATGTTTTCGGTGCACTAAACCTTGTCGAGGCGTGTTACGACTCTCCGTTTTTTCCAGACGAGCCGCTGTGTGATTTGCTCGACAGGAATCCTGAGGACCCTAGCAACGCATTTGAATCTTTCAGGCTAACGGCGGTCCGGGACAGTTTCATAAACGTCGCGCAACAGCGCAATCGGGGCGTCGATGTGGCTCTTCGGTACACACAGCAGCTGCCCGGGACGTGGGGAACTCTGACCGTCGATACACAGCATACGTACCTGATAGAAGATGTGGTCGCGATTTTCGACGAAACAAAGGAAGACCTGGCTGGCGAAGCGGGTCACCCGGAGTGGGTGGGTAGACTCAACTTGTCGTTGGAACGCAACGAATGGTCGTTCTTCTGGGGCATGAACTACGTTGGGTCGACAAGCAACCTCGCGGCCTTTGGCCGTGAAACGGTCGTCTCTCAATGGGGAGAGGAAGTGGCAATCGACCTGAAGGCCGAGTCCAAGATATACCACAACCTGTCGGTAAGTCGGGACTTCGCGAACGGCTTCACCGCCAGGCTCGGCGTCAGAAACGCCCTGGACGAGACACCGCCGCGCATGACGAGCTGGCAGACCGGCGCCGAAGTTGACGTACTCGGTCGAGCCGCCTTCTACTCGCAGTATGACTGGTTTGGACGGCGCTTCTTCCTGAACGTCTCGAAAGACTTCGGTATGTAGCCAACAAGAGCTCTCCAACAGGTGCATCTTTGGATATTTGGTCCATTGATGCACCTGTTCTGGAGGGGCAAATCCGGCATGACAGTGCCTCGCCGGTGCGCGTCACTTCGAAAAACGTGGCGTCTGTGCGGATGACCCGGGCGTAGATGACATTGTGTATGTCGGCGACTGCACTCTGCCCGACCCGGGTGACGAGAGAGTAGCGCAGCGCCGGGAACAGGCAGAAGGGGCAGGCACATGACAGGAACACTGAACCGCCGCGAAATCCTGCGCGGCATCGGGGCAGCCGCCGGCCTGGCTTTCGCACCGTCGGCTTTCGCAAGTCTCGGTCCGCCGGAAGGCATGATCGCGCTGCGTTACAACGAAAATCCCTACGGCCCGAGTGCCAGCGGGCTGAAAGCCGCCGCGAAGGCCTCCAAGCTGGGTGCCTATTACGCGACCGATACGCCGACGATGCTGCTCGAGGCAATCGCTCGGCGCCATGAACTCAGCCTGGACAACATGGTGTTATCGTCCGGGTCGAACGAGGCACTGCAGGCCGCTTTCGTTGCCTGGGGCAACGAGGGCAAGATCGTCCTGCCAAATCACACCTACTCCGACCACCTGGCTTACTCGAAACGCATGGGCGTCGAACTGGTGCCGGTGCCGCTGAAAGACGACCTGTCAATCGACCTGGATGGACTCGCGGCGGCGGTTGGCAACGATGTGAGCGCGGTCTACGTCTGCAACCCGAACAACCCGACCGGCATGACGCTTGACGGTGACACGCTGCGGGACTTCTGTCGTTCGGTCGGTCGCAAGGCGATCGTCATCGTCGACGAGGCCTACAACGAGATCACGGATGACCCGGATTACACGTCGATGGTCGACCTCGTGCGGGAAGGCGAGAACGTCGTCGTCATGCGCACGTTCTCGAAGATATTCGGCATGGCCGGCATGCGCGTCGGGTACGGCATGGCGCGGCCCGACCTGGCCAGGACGATCGAGGATCACGTTATGGCCTGGCCGAATGTCGTCGGCGTCTCTGCCGCGATAGCCAGCTATGCCGACGAGGCATTCATCCGGTTTTCGCGCGAGAAGATCCTGGAAGGTCGCCGCATGGTGAACGAGACGTTTCGCAGGAACGGCGTCGAGCCGCTACCGTCGCAGACGAATTTCGTCTATGCCGACATCGGCCGCAACGCATCCGAATTCCAGGAAAAAATGGCCGAACGCGGCATCCTGATTCGCGGCAGTTTCCCGCTGTATCCCAACTATTCGCGCGTCAGCATGGGTCGCCTTGAGGAACTCGAGGTCTTCGACCGGGTATTTACGGAAGTTTACAACGGGTAACTGGCACCTGCGCCGAGCCGGACATCGACCAGCCGTTGATGCCGGTCTCGCGCGGTGTGTCGCCCGGATTCCAGCTGCCGTTAGTCCTGCCGCGCTGGCACGTCGACGGCTTCCTGCGCCAGGCTTTCGAGAGTTTCGCGAGCACCTCGTCCGAGACGCCCTGCGGATAGCGGCTCAGCGGATCTCAGCCGCGTCTTGCGCGCCTCGTCCAGTTCCGCGCCTTCGGAGCGAATCGTAAAACTGCCGACCTGTTCCAGCCGGATCGAACGCATCATCCAGAAGGGTACCAGCACGATCCGCGTGCCGCGTGTGTCCGGCAAGACGGGCTCCGCAGACAGCACCAGCACGCCGTCATCGCGCGCGGTCAGCAGTTCACCCATGACCTTGTTGCCGCGAAGAAATAGTCCGGTACAGCGTTACTCTGGTCTGCACACCGGCCGGATTGTGTGCCGGCCGGGAATTCGGCACAGCGTGGGCCCTACGGTGCATGCCGCAGTGAGCAGCAACGCGCAGGTAAGTAAGGCGAAACGCGCGCTCATCGGACGTTTATCCGGGTGTTGTCCGAACCTGCTGCGCAGGCCGTCCCGCTGGTCGCGCCAGCGGTACAGGGCGTCCAGCACCGCCGCCGTCACCGGCCTCAAAGCCCGGCGTGCCGTTACCTGCGAGCCAGTCCTTGCGCATCCACTCAATATAGGGTAGCCGCTCGCCGCGAGGAAAAAGGTTCGTTGACGACCGTCGGCAACGGTGCCGGCATCAAAGCGCAGTTGCAGTGCGTCGCCCGGCTTTGTGACCACATAACGTCCGTCGTCGCGCCGGAGATTCTCCAACGCAGCATCGTGTTCCGCGCCCGAGACGTCATCGACGCGAGCCAGCGGTAAATGGCGGAATGATGCCCGACCCGCCACCTCGCCCAGGGCCAGCTGGTCGATGCGCCAGTTATCCGCAACGAACTCGATCCGCACACGAACCGCATCGCCGGTTGCCGTCGGCAGCCGGCCGCGGCAAATTCCTTCCACGCGGGACTGGCCCGGTGTCCGGCGCCGTCGGCGACCGGCCGCCGGCGGCCGCGGTCCAGAATTAGCACCCGCATGCCCATGACACTGTTGTACCAGCGCGCGAGCCGGTAGCGCTCACCCAGGCGATTCAGGTCGCGGCCCATCCAGTCGATCGCATGCAGACCCTGGCCCTGCAGCATGACGTCGTATAGAAGGACCGTATTAAGAAGGCTGTTGCGTGCGCGAACGACCAGCGCGACATGGTCGCCATCGGGCGGTACTCCGAACGTCGGCCTCAATAAAGTCCGTAAAGTCGTTTTCCGTCACGCTTGCAAGCCGTGCATCGGGCTGCCCGCCAGGCCTCGCCATCCGCCACTGCAAGCAGGCGATCCGCCGCCAGCGGGCCGCCGGCGTCACGGCTGTCGACCGGCGCACGCAGATTGCGCAGCACGACGGGTCGGTGGCGTGGATCGTCGTAGACGACCGCGCCTTCATCGTGCTCGACTGCGAGCAGCTCGACGTGATCGTAGATGTAGTGCGTCTCGAGCGCCTCGTTGCGCATGTCCAGGCGGATCGGGCCGGCGCTGTATCGGGCTGATGCCGAGCCGGTCGGCGTCGCGGGCCTCGAAGCCCGGGGCCACGCCTGTAGGAAAAGGATTCCGCCTCGAGCACCGGCACGCCGTCATGCATCGAATACGTCGGTAGGGGCAGGAGCCGAACAGTACCTTGAGGAGCATCACGCCGCCCATGCCGCCGCCGATTGTCGCACCGGCTGGACGCGAATGGCGGTCGCGCCGGTATTGACGGGTGTCTGGAAGCTTCTCCATCGCCGCGACATCGTCCAGCGCCAGCTCGAGCGGGTCGGTTCGCTGAGTCTTCGTGCTGGACGTCGTAGAGGAAGCCTTCGCCGGTCGCCTTGCCGGCGTACACCGTCACACCCTTGTTAAAGACGACCGTCCAGCCGTCGACAACATGCGCTTTGACCTGGAGTCGAAATGCCGACGGCCCGGTCAGGGTCCGGGTCCGACCTGGCTCGATCTGCAGGGTGCGTACGGTGACGCAGGCGGAAAGGAGCAGGCACGAGACGCAAAGCAAAGCACGCATCATTGCACCTTGCCCTGCCGGGCCCGGTTGTAGTGCAACATTTCCAGTATAGCGGCGACACGCTCGTCGACACTCACCTGCAAAGCCAGCCGCACCCGGCTGGTTCAGGCGTTGTACGGGCAGCACTCCCGGGGCAGGTTATAGCCCCGCGCTTATCCACTGGCTATGCCCGGGCCCCTGGTGGTGCGCCAGCGTCGACAACGGGATTATTCCCGTCGAACACGGTCGCTGCCCGCAGGCCCCCGCGCGAGCCGGGCTCGCTGACCCGAGCCCCGCTCACCGCCGGTGAGCGGCATCAGGTCTCGTTCAAGGCGTCGGATGCCTGTTCGGCCAGGCGGATTCCGGCCTGATTCATGGTCAGGTAGGTGTAGTCCGGCACCTGCCTCGCGGAGCCGCTCCTGGTGCGATTCATGCAGCGCATGCGTGACGATCGGCCCGGAGAAACCGCGCTGGCGCAGCGAGCGTGCGGCGATCAGCTTGGCCTCGAGATCGTCCATGGCGAGGATCGCCGCCTTGATGCCGCCCAGGTTGCAACTGCGCCAGAAATTGCTGTCCTCGGCATCGGCGAAGAGCACGTTGCGTCCGGCCTCGTGATGGGCCCGGGCCTTGTAGGTGTCGGCGTCGAGACCCAGCGGCTTCAAACCCTGAGCAACGAGATTTTGGTAGGCGGCGCTGCCCGTCCGGCCCATGCCAAAGACCAGCACATCGGCATCGCCCATGTCCCTGGGTTGTTCGTCAGGGTGGATCGTGTCGCGCTCGAAGCGCCGCAGGATTGGCGCATAACGTTCGTAGAGCGGATGCGCGTAGCGATTGAGCGGGGCCGAGATCAGGAAGGACAGCGACACGGCCAGCGCCAGCGGTACAAGGTATTCCGGCAACACGCCCGCCGCCACGATCAGGCCGAATTCGGAATAGGCGGCCAGGCTGAGCGAGCTGAGAAAAGCACTGCGCGCGCGCAGCTTGAACGCGACAAGGAGTGCGAAGAAGAGCGCCCCCTTGATTGCAAGAACGATTACGACGGCGATCGCGAAGACCACCGCACCCCGGTCCGGCAGCCCTGTGAGCCCGATCTGCAGGAAGAAGCCTACGAGAAAGATTTCCTTGAGCGACCAGAGCGACTTGCCCAGTTCCTCGGCCCGGCTGTGCGTCGACAGCAGCACGCCCATTACCAGCGCGCCGATTTCCGACGAAAGGCCCATCGCCTCGAAGCCCATGCCGCCGATCACCAGCGACAGCAGCATGCCCATCAGCACCAGCAGTTCGTCATGACCGGCGAAATCCAGCAGCCAGTGCAGAACCGGCCGCAAGAGCGGCACGGCAAAGACGAGCAGCGCCCAGGTATTGGGCGTCTGACCTGACCAGATCGCCAGCACCAGCAACGCGATGATGTCCTGCACGATCAGGATGCCGATCGCGGTGCGGCCGTGAAAGACGCTGAGCTCGCGCTTGGCCTCAAGCAGCTTGGCCGCCAGTACGGTGGAGGAAAAGGACAGCGCGATTGCCAGCAGCAGCGCGGTGTTCCAGTCGAGCCCCATGACGAACCTGAGCCCCGGCATGAACAACAGCACGGAAATGGCGAAATGGAAAGCGCCCCGCCCACGACCTGCGGTTGCGCGACCTGGTTGAGCTTGAGCTTGAGCCCCACGGTAAAAAGCAGCATCAGCACGCCCAGATGCGCGATATGACCGAGCGTCTCGCCGGTATAGGGAGGAAGCCGGAGCGCCGGGCTCAGAACGTTGATGATGAAACCGGCGGCCAGAAAACCCACCAGTGGCGGCAAGCCGACCTGCCGCACGGCAAGGCCGAAAAAAAACGCGAAGCTGATGGTTATGACTTCGAACAAGCTGTGAATCGCCCTTAGACTGATGAGTTGCCGGTATTCCCGGGACGGTTCACCCGAAGCGGTTTAGTTTTCCTGGCCTCTGATCCGGCCGGGACGCTTTATCGATAGTATCAGGGTCTGCTTCGCGGAGGCCGATACGCTCATTGTCAGTCGGATCGAAGGAAACGAGCCATACGCTCAGCCCGATCGCACCACGACCAGCGTCCGGTTCCACCGTCCAGATGCGTTCGGCTTGCCTGATACGTTCGCTGTCAATGCCGGCATGCTTCAGTTCATCGATAATGGTTTGGGCACGGTAACGCGCCAGCCGCTGCAATGCTGAGTCATCGACAACCTCGTTATCGACCAACGCCTCGAAAACAGCGCGGTAATGCGCCGTGTTCCGGTCCGGATGGCGATTGCTGATTCGTGCAAGCCGGTTTGCCGGCAGCCGGCTCTGTGCAAACTCATCCAGTACAGATCGTACCCTGCCATCGTCAAAGTCAATCGATTGCTCGCCAGCCGCCTGGCCCGGCGGCGCTGCGCTGGCGGCGAGAATGACGTGCAGCCGAATCTTCTGCCGCGCCAGGGCCTCGCGGTCAGTTGCCGGATCGTAGCCGGGCAGAACCGTCAGGCCAAGCTGCGGCCGCATTGCCAGCGCCGCGCCGAGAGCACTGATTTTCTTGGCGGTGTCCGCGCTGACTTCGGCGCTGCCTGCCGGAAAAGCGAGGTGGTCGAGGGACAATTGCGGCTGACCTGCCAGCTTCGCCAGCTGTTGGAACGGCGTCTCGGCAATGGCTCGCGCATAAGCGGCCAGTGCATCACCAAAGACAGCGAACGGATCGAAATCCGGTGCGAGCCGCTGCTGCGGCACAGGTACGTTGATGTCAATGTGACCCGCCTTATCCTGTAACAGCGCGATCGCAAGTTGCAGCGCCGAATCCAGTCCAGGCTCGTCCGCCGCTGCCTGACGAAGCTGCAACTCCTTTATAGACATCTGGTTGTCAATCGCGACCCTGCCCTGGTCGAGAGACAGTCGGAATGTGCCATCCAGGACACCCGCCGCTACCGAATGGCCGACCGCAGCCTGCACATACGGTGCGATTTCAACCAGCGGCAGATCCCGCACGCGCAATGCAACCCGCGTCAGCTGGCGTGGTGCCGACGGCAGCCATTCCGCCGTGATCTCTGCGGCGCCTGCGCCAACCGTGCCTCCACTCAGTGAGAGGTCGATTAGCGCGTCATCGCCGGCACGCTTGCTGATCGAGCCGTGCCAGTCCGGCGACTCGATGCGGAGCGGCGGCGAGAATCGGCTATCGGTAAAATCCACGGTGCCGCCCGACCACTCTATTCCGGCTACGTCGACCGGCGAGCCCGCGGCACCGGGCAATAGCGAGCGGAGTTCCCGCAGTGGAACCAGTTCGCCCGCCGCATCGCGCGTCAATCGTAACCGCGGTGTATCAAGGCGCATGGTCCCGACCGATACGGACTCCGCCGATGTCTCTGCAACGATTCCACTACCGGCAACGCGGCTGGCGACAAGTAAGGAGTTCACCGGAGTCAGCATCAGTGACGTTGAGCTCTTGCAGCGCCAGGTTTGCCTCGACGCGCGAAGACTCATTGCGGTACACGAGCGCAACATCACCGCGCAGTTCCCCGGCGCGCCATTGCAGGTCCGGTGCCAGGCTGACATACGGTGCAAATACGGATGCGTTGTCGACAAGCGCAGTCAGTCGGACAGTCAGCGTGTCACGGGACGATTCGAACCGGCCGCTGGCCTCGACCAGGGCTGTATCGTTGATCGCAGCGGTCATGCGGATTGGCCGTCCGGCGGTCTCCGCCGCGGAATCTCGAGTCTCGAGTTCTACCTCCGAGAGCACCAGCCCGGCACGCGGCGTGGCGGCATCAGCGGCGCTTTGTAGCCGGACTTCGCCTCGCCGCAGTGCAAGGTGCCGGATATCAAGTTTTTGCGCCGGATTTCCGGCGGCGGCGCGCAACAGGCCGCTGGCGACCTTCAGCGCCCCACGCGCGCCAGCATCCGCCACCTGCAAGTCTGCGCGCAGCCCGTCGAGGACCAGCCGGCGCACTATCCACGACCCGCGCAACGGGCTCAGGGCGTGTACCCTCGCCTGCATGCTTCCGACGGAAACTACCAGTGTGTTTTCCGGTCCGATCAGTTTAATGTTGGTAGCGGAAAGAGCCAGCGTGAAGGGATTCACCGCTACGGCCGACATCTCGAGCGTCATGCCGGGCTCTTTGGCGACCGACTCTTTTAATTCGCGTTCGATAAAACGGGGAGCCAGCAGCAACATCGCCAGTACGTAGACGGCAGTCGCGGCCAGTACCGGAACCACCAGTATTTTCCACGGTGCTGCTCGCAAGCCAATGCTCCGGCCGGTTCCTGGTTCGTCGCATCAAGCCATCGTCAGGCACTGACGTGGTGACATACAGCCGCAATGGACGCGAACAAACCGTGAGGAACATGAGCGTGGCACGACAGATGAGCACGATCAATGGCTACTCGCGCTGTGGCGGCCAATTAAGCCCGCCCGCGCTTATCGGCATTGTCATTGTGGCCGTCATCATCCTGGCCGTGATCTACCTGGTGGTCAGTGAACCCGAAACCGAGCCGGTGCCCGAGCCGGTGCCCGAGTCGGAGCGGCCACTCGAGTCTGTCGCGCCGGCCGAATCAGCCAAGGAACGCGGTGATACGGCGCGTGAAATTATTGACGAACTCCGGTCGCGTGAAGGCAGTATTGACTATGCAGCAGCCTACGATCGCGCACAGCAGTTTCGGACTGAAGCGCGCTCCGCTGACGCACTTCTTATGTACTTCTTCGCCGCCCGCGGCGGTTATGCTCCCGCAGCGTTCGATCTCGCCGCGCTGTACGACCCCAATCACCATTCAGGCGACCCGGGTCTCGCCGAAGAGCCCGATGCTTTTCAGGCGTACCGGTGGTACCGGGCTGCACGCGATGCGGGTCACGAAGCAGCGGAGGAACGAATCGCTGCGCTGCGCACCTGGGCCGAGGATGCCGCCGGTGCCGGTGATGCGGAAGCAGAGCGCCTGTTGCTGCAGTGGGAAAACCCATCAGAGGAGTAGCAAGACGTGTCTCATGAACGCATGACAGCACGTACCGCGGCAGTTTTGTCGATGATGGCCGCTGTACTTTGTTTCGCCAGCGCCGAGGCGCAAGTCACGCGTCCGTTGCTGCAGGACGGCAAGGCTGCGCTGTATCAGCGTGTTATCGCGGTACCCGGCGCGAGGCTTGCTGAAGACGCGACCAACCCGGCAGACAGCCGCATCGTACCGCCCTTTTCCACGTACTACGTGTATGCCCGTGACACGGTCGGCGGTGATCAATGGCTGCAGGTTGGCACCGACAGCAATGGCGCAACCGATGGCTGGATGCCGGCGGACCAGGCGGTCGATTGGAAGCAGACGCTGACCGTCGCGTTTCGAGATCCGGCACAGCACGATCGTGTACTGTTGTTCAGCGAGCGCGATGCTCTGAAGAAGCTGCTTGACGAAAACGATGCAGCGACGTATCGGCGCCTGCGTGAACAGGCAGCCGCAGGCGACATGGAAGACTCGCCGGTTATCGCCATTCAGCCGGAGCATAATGTCGATATACGCCGCGACTTTTATCTTGTTCCGATCCTGAGCCACGAGGATGTACTCGTGAGCGGGCAACAGGGTCGGTTGCTGCGTGTTGCCACAGTACCGTTGCAGGATTCCGCGGAAATTGCGCGTACCTTCAGGACCGGCCTTGTTTTCGTCATCGACTCGACTATCTCGATGCGGCCGTATATCGATGCGACGCGGGCCGTAATGCAACGTGTCTACCGCTCGATCGAGGCAGCCGAGCTCTCGGAGCGGGCCAGTTTCGGCCTGGTTGCGTTTCGTGACAGTACCGATGCAGTACCGGGTCTCGAGTACGTCACGCGCACGTTCGCAAGCCTTGATGATGGCAGCAGCGGCGAGGAGTTCCTGACACGCATCGAGGCCGTCGAGCCGTCGACTGTTTCAAGCCAGGGGTTTAACGAGGATGCCTACGCCGGCGTCGAGGCGGCGATTCGCTCCATCGACTGGAGCGGCTACTACGCGCGCTATGTCATTGTCATTACTGACGCCGGGCCCCGGGCGCGTGACGATTCGCTGTCGTCGACCGGGCTGGATGCGGCGTCGCTCAGTCGGCTGGCGGCAGACAAGGATATTGCGATCGGCGTGTTTCACCTGAAAACACCGGCCGGGGCTGACAATCACGACTATGCGGAAAGCGAATACAGGCGCCTGTCCGCGGTGAGCGGCATCGGCGAATTCTATTACCCCGTGCCGACCGGCGACGTGGACCGTTTCGAAACCGCATTGACGGCATTGACCGAGCAGTTGACAGCACAGGTGCGCGCGGCGGCGAGCGGCCAGCCGCCGGTGCAGCGTGCGTCGTCATCGACCGGGGACACGCAACTTGAGGCGTTCCAGGACAAGGTGTCGCGGCTGGGTTACGGTCTTCGCATGCGTTACCTGCAGGAGCAGTCGGGCGAAGGTGTACCGTCGTTGTTCAATGCCTGGGTCGTCGACCGCGATTTTGACGAGCCGTCGGTACGTGACCTGGATGTCCGGGCGCTGCTGACCCGCGACCAGTTGAGCGACCTGCACGAAGTGCTGCGCCAGGTCCTGATCACGGCAGAGGAGGGTGCGCTCGCACCGGACGATTTTCTTGACGAGCTGCAAAGCCTGGCAGCCACCATCAGCCGCGACCCGCAGGCGGCCAGAACCGCAACCCGCGCCATGGGTGGCCAGAGCCTCGCCGACCTCGGCTACATGCGCGAGTATCTCGACGGCCTGCCGTATCGCAGCGAGGTCATGAATCTCGACCTGAGCATCTGGGAGCAATGGCCGGCGCAGCGGCAATTCGAGTTCATCAATCAGCTCGATGGCAAGGTCGCGTATTACCGTGCACTGCATGACAATGTGGACCTGTGGGTGTCGCTCGACGGCGGACCGGTTGACGGTGACTCCGTCTACCCGCTGTTGCTGGAGGCGTTGCCCTGACCACTGCCGTCTTTTCGCTGCGCGATGTGGTGAAGAGCTATGCGACGGGCGGCGCAGAATTTCGCCTGACCATACCCCGCCTGGATGTCCGGCGCGGCGCCAAACTGGCTTTTGTTGGCGAAAGCGGATCCGGCAAGAGCACGCTGCTCGAACTGCTGGCGATGATCCTCAAGCCCACGAGCAGCAGCATGTTCACCTTCCGGCCCGATGCCGCCGGCGGCAGTCACGATATTGCGGCTGCGTGGCAATTCTCCGATGCCGATCTCATGGCCGGCTTGCGCAGCCGGCATATCGGGTACGTCCTGCAAACCGGCGGCCTGTTGCCGTACCTGACGGTGCAACAGAATATCGAGTTGTCGCGGCGACTGCTGCACCGCCCGGTAGCGCACGCCGCCGCGCACTGGGCCGACCGGCTCAATATCAGCGCCCAGCTCGGCAAGCGACCCGGCGAGTTGTCGGTTGGCCAGCGGCAGCGGGTGGCGATCGCGCGTGCGCTCGCCCACGATCCGGCCGTATTGATCGCCGATGAACCCACGGCAGCCGTCGATCCGCTCAATGCCGAGCGCATCATCGAATTGATGGTCGGGCTGGTCGATGAAATGGGCGTGACGCTGATAGTGCGCGAGCCACGCCCATCGCCTGATGGAACAAGCCGGCTTGCGCATGATCGATCATCACATTGATGCAGGCCAGGACAATGCCATGCATGTGACGGTGTCCGATGCCGCGGCGTGATCGCCAGTCACGCTTGTTACTCGATCTCGCGTTCCGCGATTTCTGCCACGAACGCGTCATGTCGGCCTGCTTCGTGTTCTCACTCAGTGCGGTACTGCTGCCGCTGCTGGTGCTGTTCGGCCTGAAGTTCGGCATCATCTCGAACCTGCTGGCACCGTTGCAGGAGGATGCGCGTTATCGACAGATACTCCCCGCCGGCAGCGGGCAATTCGGCCCGGACTGGTTTGCCTCCATGTCGTCGCGCTCCGATGTTGCCTTTATTGTTCCGCGCACGCGGGCCATTGCCGCGACCATGCGCGTGCGCTCGGATGAAAGCGGCGCCGGGCGCATCGTACAGGTTGAACTCATACCTTCGGCAACGGGTGACCCGGTGCTGGGCGACCTGCAGGCACCCGCGGGATTCGACCGCGTTGTCCTGTCGCTGGATACCGCGGACAAACTGGGTGTCAGCGCCGACAGCGACATCGAGGGCATCGTGTCGCGGACCCTGGGCGGGGAAGCGCAAACGCAGCTGTTACCGTTGACCGTGACGGGCGTGGCGCCGGTCGGCGCCTTCACGCGCGATGGCATGTTTGTATCGCATGACCTGCTGGTGGCGATCGAGGATTTCCGCGACGGGCGCGCCGTGCCAGCGCTCGGCTGGGGCGGTAGTGCGGACCAGGGCGGACGCGGCATTTTCCCGGCTTCAGGCTGTACGCGCGCGAGCTTGACGACGTTGCCGGTCTGCGCACCAGGCTCATGGAACAGGGCATTGATGTGCGCACGCGCCTTGCGGATATCGAGCTTGTGCAGTCACTTGACCGGAATTTCGGCATCGTGTTCTGGATCATCGCGATCGTTGCCATGGCCGGCTACGGCTTGTCCTTCGGCAGCAGTGTCTGGGCCAACATCGATCGCAAACGGCGCGATTTCAGTGTATTGCGGCTGACCGGATTTCGCAGCAGCGGCATAGTCTGGTTCCCGGTCCTGCAGGCGATGCTGACGGCAGTCCTGGGCTGGCTCATCGCGGCGATCGTTTTCTTCCTGGTGCAGGCGGGACTCAACTCGCTGTTCGCGGGAAACATCGGTGGCGGCCAGGATGTGTGCCGGCTGCTCCCCGTGCACTTCCTGATTGCGCTGGCGCTGACGCTGGCCGCCGCAACCGTCGCCGCGGCGCTGGGAGGGCTTCGGCTCGCGCGGCTGGAACCGTCACTGGCGTTGCGCGAAGCGTGATGGTGCATCGGCGCCGGCAACGGTGCGGCGGGCCGGATGGCGGTTGAAGAAGTCGCTCGGCCGGACTTGCTGATAGGTGCCCATACAGGTAGATAATCTACCCGTATCGCGGCTTACCAGCAGGTCAAATTGTCGCGAATCCTGCTTGTTGGTAGTTAAGCCGCCCCGACCGCTGCCCGGCAGCGAGTAACGTGACCGCGACGGTTCAGGGTATCCTCCCCTCACCCCTCCACCAGGAACACAACATGACCACACGCCGTGACTTCCTCGCCGCCAACGCCGCCTTACTGGCTGCGTCCATTGCCGGTACAACCCTGGCCGGCACACAGGTACCGTCGATGCCGGCCAAAGACAGGCTGTCGATCCTGTTTCTCGGCGGCACGGGCTTCATCGGCCCGCACCAGATTGAGTACGCGCTCGCGCGCGGGCACGACCTGGCCATGTTCAACCGGGGCAGCAACCCGGGGATGTTCGGCGACCGGGTCGAGGAGCTGGTCGGCAATCGCGATGCAACCATCGACGACGGCTTAAGCGTCCTCGAAGGCAGCCGTCGCTGGGATGTCGTGGTCGACAACTCGGGCTACGTGCCGCGCCACGTCCGCGATTCGGCGGCGCTCTTGAAGGGCCGTATCGGCCGCTATATCTATATTTCGACCACCGGCGTCTACGACTTCGACAAGACGCCGAGCGTCGATCACGAGAGTCCGCTGCACAGCTCGTTTCCCGATACCGAGGAAGTCAACGGCGATACCTACGGCCCGCTCAAGGCCGCGTGTGATCTGATCGTCCAGAAGACGTTTGGCGAGGCGGCGACCATTATCCGGCCGACGGTCATCGTCGGGCCCGGCGACAGTACCGATCGCTTCACCTACTGGGTCGAGCGCTTCCACCGCGGCGGCGACATCCTCTGTCCGCCCGATCGGGGGCGTGAAGCCGCCTGGATCGATGCGCGCGACCTCTCGCACTGGCTGGTCACGCTGGCGGAGCAGGACATGCCCGGCATCTTCAATGCCGCGGGTCCCGCCTCACCGATGAATCACGAGCAGGTGATGCACGGCTTGCGGGCGTTCAGCGCGGGGCCCGTGCGGCTGCACTGGCCGACGCGCGATCTGGTCGCGGATCTCGGCTACCCCGTGCCGTGGTTCTGGAGCGGCAGCCAGTCCCGGCACATCGATGCCAGTGCTTCAGTTGCGGCCGGTCTCCGCTATCGTTCACTCGCCACGAGCATCCGCGATACGCACGACTGGTGGATCGCACAGTCACCGGAGCGGCGCGCCGCGGCCCGCGGCTGGCCGACAGCTGAGCAGGAACGGGCGGCGCTGGAACGTCTTGCGGGCTAGCGATAGGGTGCGCGGCGCGCTCCGGATAGCCAGCATGCCGATTCGCGAACAGTACCGCGAGTTCGCCAGGGATCGCGGCGTGAGACTACTGGCCATCTTCCTCGAGGAACTCGAACGCGCGGAAAGCGCCGCCGCGAAATCCGCCGCCAGCCGACCAGTAATGTCGTGCGCTAGCGTTCGGGCGGCGGACAACTCGGACTGACGTCGAACACGACCTGCCACGAGCCGTCCTCCTGCCGCGCCCAAGTCGAGGCGAACGCGCCGACGTGGCGGCCGTCGCGGTCTCGCACCGGGCCCGTCGTCGCGCCCATGTTGCCGTCGGAACTCGCCAATACACGCTCCGGCGCCCAGCTGAACGGCGCCTCGTCGCTCTCGAAGAATCGACCCCAGACAGCCATCACCGCCTCCCTGCCCTGCAGGTTGCCGTCGCGCCCGGTGAACACGGCATCGGCATGGATGAACGAGGCAAACCGGTCGAGATCCCGGCTGGCGAATGCATCGGCAAATGCCTGCTCGGCCGCGCGCACCTCGGCCGCCGCATCTGCCGCGGACTGCGGCTGCTCCGCCTGCGCGGGCGCCAGCATCGCGACCGCTGCAATGACGATCACCCGCCGGATGGTTGTGACGGTATCGGTAATGTTCATAGGCTGCTCCTTCGCGCATACCGGTGCGATTTCGACGTCATTCGTTGCTTCGCGGATCGTGCCATCGCACCGCCTGGCGCTGTCCCGGGCCGTTCCCTGAAACTGGGGTCGGTCATCATAATGAACACGTATCGACGCTCAAAAGGAAGTAACCGGGAGGTATATGCCAGCCAGCCCGCTGCAGAAAATCGATGCGCTGCTGCATGCGGTTGGCCGACAGCTGCACACGAATGGGCGGCGCTCGAACGGCTCGGCGGCTAGAGACAAATGCAGTACCCACCACAACCGTGAAGCACCCAGTCACACAATTCTCAAACAGTGTGTTCGGCATTTCGGCTGATCAATTGCGCAGACTTAATAGTGATGGATATCCATCATCTTCAATCAAGTTTCGAGTTATTTATAAGTATTGTCGGTGCCAAACCGGGTCAATTGCGCATGCCGATTTACAGACTGCCATCTCGGCCGGTTGAAAGCTTACGGGTCGGCTGATTGAAACCTTATTCGGCGGTCGAGTACAGGTAATGCCATCCGAATGGCTGACATACAAATCTCACACGTTCGGGTGAAAACGCCAAAGGAGTACAGGAGGACTGACCGTAACTACCTGAATATACAATGTAAAATGGCGCGCCCGGCAAGATTCGAACTTGCGACCCCTGCCTTCGGAGGGCAGTGCTCTATCCAGCTGAGCTACGGGCGCTGCGTGGGGGCGGGATTTTAATACAGTTGACGCCAGATTGCTGCGGGCCCGCGGCAAATCGACCGGCCGGCGCCGCCATGATCGCCGCACCGGGCCCCGTACGGCTCTCAGAAAAACCCGTGTATCTCGGCCACGAACTCGTCGCGGTTGTCGAACGGGTTTTGCGGCGGCGCGTCGTGGAGGCGCGCGCCCGCGCGCAGCTGCAGGAACTGGAAGGGTGAGTATTCCCACAGCAGGCCCCAGCGGACGCGGTGGTCCTCGTCCAGGTCGCGGTTCGGGTCGAAATAGCCGTAGGCGAGCTTCAGGTTATGCCCCTTCAGGAAGCGCCAGTTCGCCTCCACGTACGCGGCGACGCCGTCCTGTGTCCGGCCGTCCGGCAGATCGTCGCGGATGAGGTCCGCTTCACCCAGCCAGGCGATGGGCCCGGTACGGATACCGGCGAAGACGTTTTGCATCTGCCGGTCGCCGGTATCCGAGTCGTTGAAGTTGGCACTGGCGCCAAGTCGCCAGCCGTCCTGAACGAATTGCAGCACCCAGCTGGCCTGCTTGCCGGAATCCGTTTCGGCACCGCCGCCGCTGCCGTTCGTCAGCGACAGCTGCGTCGACCACGGGCCTGACTCGTACAGCGCCTGCACACCGCGATCGGAGTTCGTGAAGTTCGTGCCCGTGACGCGGCGCACGAAGGCATCGTCGTCCTGGAATCTCAACCCGTAAGGCAGGAAGAACTGGCCGGCCAGCAGGCCGAACCTGCCGTCGGCCGTGTTCAGCCTGATGTAGGCCTCGCGATTCAGGCTTGAACCCGGGGCGAATTGCTGGTCGACATAGAGCGACAGCCGCCCGGGGACAATTTCGCCTCGAGGTACGCGGTGCCCCGTTGCACCGAGAACTCCGAGCGAATGTCCTGCTCGGGCACGTCGACGTACGCGTAGTCCGCGCGCAGGTTGGCGCCCACGGACAGCCATTTCGTCACCTCGCCGGTCCACAGCGAGGCGTCCGCATCCCCGATGCGTGTTGCCGCGAGTTCGGTCTGGGCGTAGGCATTGCCGTAGGCCGTGCGCTTGCCGCCGCCGGCGGGATGACTGTGGCAGTTCGAGCATTTCAAGCCCTTCTCAACCGCCAGGTAAGGTTCTGCCATTGCGCTGTTCCCGGCAGCGTGCAGCAGCAGGAGCAAGACGATCGATACGAATACTGGCGATGGAAATCGGCTTTGCTTTTGCGGCATGTTGGAATCTCCGGGAAGAAGCATTTCAGGGAAGGTCGCCGTCGGCTGCAGTCGTCGGCGACAGCCCGTCCGGCGCGTCTTGCGTTATGGAGTCGTCGATCGTGAAGCCGGCGATGAAGTCGCCGCCCTGGCGGCCGTCGCCGGACGGCAACGTGCCGTGGAACTCGCCGTCCAGCGCATTGGCAGCGAGATCCATGACGAACGACGGCCCGCTGCCGGCAATCCGTATCCGGTAACTGTCCGCTTCGAGGGCCTGGCCGCCGGTCGCGAGGCGCGCGCGCCTGCCGTCGGCTGACATCGTGATCGAGCCGGCGAGCTGCACGTCGTTCCCGTTGCCGAACTCGCCGTCGCCGCCGCTTGCGAACAACTGCAACGTATTGGCGTTGACGGTGGACGCGTCCAGCGGCCGGTCGAACATCACGATGATTTCAGCGGGCGCCGCGCCGAGCGTGCTGCCCGGCACGGGCGACAGCGCCATGACGCGCACATCGCCGAGTGACGACGCCCGGTCGTCCGTGGCGCCCTCCGTTATCCACTGGCGAATCACGTCGATGGTTGCCTGCGGCAGGGGCGGGCGCCCGAGCGGCATGCGCGCACCGGCCGCGGCGTTGCCTTCGAGCTTCCGGACCAGGTAGCTGTCGTCCGGATTGCCGGGCTGAACGCGCAGCAGCGACGGCACCTCGCTGCTGGCGACGTTGACCAGCAGGCCGTAGCTGCTGGCCGCCTCGAGGCTGAGGCCCTGCGGCGCTCCCGCACCGGCGTGGCAGCCGGCCACCGCACAGGACGGCGTAAACACCTCGGCCTGGATGTCCGAATAGAGCGGGTCGATACGCCCGTCCGGGTCGGGTCCGTCCGGCGCCATGCCGGTGCCGTCGCCGCCGCTGCACCCTTGCACAAGCAACGCGCAGACGACGGCCCACGGGGCCCTTTTCGACGCCATTTTCCGATTCATCGACACTGATTCGAATCCCGATTCGCCCGACAGGTATACACTGAGTAGGCGGCCGGGCCGCGATGGGTTCAATCCCGCGGCGAGACCGTCGCGCCGCCCAACCCGGGCGGGCAGGACCGGCAATCACGCGGCAATTGAACTTCTCCGCGTCCCGGTGGTACTTACCCGGAGAGAAGGCATTGCTGCGCTGCAGGGCAGTGACCCAAATGGCTGCAAAACCCGGCATGACAGAGAGCAACACCGCGAAGAGCGCCGGCGACGACGCCCTTGAGCTGGCCCTGCTGCGCCGTATCGCGGCCGACGACCGCGACGCCCTGGCCGAGTTGTACCGGCTCTACCACGGGCGCCTGTTCAAGTTCACGTACCGGCTGACGCGATCCCATCCGGCGGCCGACGAGCTCGTGAACGACATCCTGTTGATCGTCTGGCAGTCCGCCGAGAAATTTCGCGGCGAGTCGCGCGTGTCGACCTGGATCTTCGGCATCGCCTACCGGCAGGCCATGCGGCGACTGCGCCGCCGGAAAATCTGGCTGCTCGACGAGCGCAAGGTGGACCAGGCGTCGGCGGACGACACGAGCGCTGTCGACAACGAGGACTGGGTCCGCCGGGGCCTGGCCGGTTTGCCGGCCGCCCAGCAGCTCACGATCGAGTTTGTTTTTTATCTCGGGCTTTCCTATTCAGAGGTCGCCGACGTGATGGATTGTCCGGTCAACACGGTCAAGACACGGATGTTTCACGCGCGGCGGAAGCTGCGCGGCATCCTGGTGCAGTCGGCGGACACGGACGATACGGCAAGTGAGCAGGACGATGATCACGGTAGATGACAACCGGCAACACGACGGGATTCGCGAGATTCTGCCGTGGTACGTCAACGGAACGCTGACGCCGGAGGAGCACGGCGACGTCGAACGGCACCTGGAGAATTGCAACGAGTGCCGGCAAGACATCCGGGTGTTGCAGCAGATGCGAACGGCCGTGTTGCACGCCGATGCAACACCGATCGTGCCGGCGCCGTCACCCGGCAAGCTGCTGGACAAGGTCGGCCGGGCCGGCGCGCGGCGGCGACGCATTCATCGCGGCGCGATGCTCGGCGGCGTAGCCGCGGTGCTGGCCGTTGCGTTCCTGGCCGGCATGCTTCTCTCCGGCAACACGCCCCGGGTCGAGGAACCGGCGCGCTACAGGACCCTGACGTCCGGGTCTCAATCCGGCGCGCTGGACTACGTCCTGGAAGTCACGTTCGAGAGCGGCCTGGCGGACGCCGATCGTGACCGCATTCTCGATGACCTCGGTGCCGCCAACGTGCAATACACGCCGCGCGACAACGTGTACCGGGTGGCAATCAGCGCGCCGCGCGGTTCGTTGCGGGAGCTCGAGCAACTGACCGGGCGCATGGCGTCGCTGCCGGAAATCCGTGCCGTGGATGTCGTCGCCGTGCAGCTGCCCGTGCAGGACCGCGAATGAACCGCCTGCAGACAGGCATCGGCCTGCTGGCCCTGCTCGCCCTGCCGGCCATGGCCGAGGAGGCCGAGGACGATCGCGCGCCCGACCCGGACCGCGACATCCTCGTCACGCTCGAGAGCCGCTCTGCCGCGCCCGTCAGCGGCGGCTTCGGCGCGCCGTATCGCAAGCGCAAGCGCTACGCGGTCTCGCTGGATGTCAGGATGCTGGCTGCGGAGATCGGCCGCGACTACGAGCTGGTCGAGATCTCGCGCTGGCCCATTCGTTCACTGTCGGTCTACTGCATCGTGTTTCGCCCGGCCGATGCCGGGCAGCGGGAAAAAATCGTCGCGCGCCTGCAGGCTGACGCACGCATCGACTCCGCGCAACGCCTGCAGCAATTCGAAACCCGCTCGAGGGTGCCGCCCGGTTACGACGACACGTGGACCGACATGCAGCGCAGCCTCGACGTGATGGAAATTCCCGCCGCGCACGCGTTGACGCGGGGACACGGAGTGCGGATCGCCGTGGTCGACAGCGCGGCGGACGTCGATCACGAAGATCTCGAGGGCCGGCTCGGCACCGTGCGCGCATTCACGGACAGGCTGCCGTCGGCCGACGACGAACACGGCACCGCCATTGCCAGCATTATCGGCGCCAACGCGAACAACGCGCGCGGCATCGTGGGCATCGCGCCGGAGGCGATGATCGACCTGTACGTGGCCTGCTGGACCGAGACGGGCTCGGCATACTCGGTCTGTGACAGTTTCACGCTGGCCAGGGCGCTGGACGCGCTGGCCGCGGCAGGCCCGGATATCGTCAATCTCAGCCTCTCGGGCCCGCGGGATCCGCTGCTGGAGCGCCTGCTGGGCGTCGTGCGCGAGACCGGCGCTGTCGTCGTCGCGGCGCAGCCCGTGCCCGGCGACGAGATGTCGCGATTTCCCTCGAGCCTGGACGGCGTCATCGGCGTGACGAACGGGGACCAGGTCGGCCCGCCGGAATACAGCAGTTCCGCAAACGCGTTCGTCGATACGAACGAACTCAGCGCGCCCGCGGAGCGCATCGTCGTCGCGCTGCCCAGCAATCACTACGATTTCCGCTCGGGCAGTTCGCTCGCGGCGGCGCATGCGAGCGGTGTCGCGGCATTGTTGCTGTCCGTGTCGCCGGGGCTCGGCCAGGAATCGCTCGCCGAGCACCTGCGAAAATCGCAACGGGTGGCCGAGAACGGCACCCGATCCATCAATGCCTGCGTCGCCCTGCAACTGGCTTCCGCGGCCCTCGTCTGCCGCTGATACGCCTACCGGCCGATGATCGTGAACGGCAGCCTCACGCTCAGTGCCACGCGGGCGCCGCCGCGATCCGGCGCGCTGATGATGGGCACTTCGCGATTCGTGTCGTAAAACCGGAAATCCAGCGCAAACCGGCGAAACGGCCGCGTAATGCCGACCTGCCAGTAGCCGTAGCCCGCGCCCGCCAGCTCCGAGCACATCGTAGTAGCCGATGCCGCCGCCGACCAGGAAGGACCGTGGCAGAGGCCACTCACCGTACAGTTCAACGTGGTGCGTACTGCGCGAGGTGTGGAAGAGATCGCTCGAGTAGGAATACTCGAGCCAGGCGCGATCGCGGTAGTTCGCCACGACGGACACTTCGTTGTAGTCGTAATCGATGGGTCCCTCGGCGCCGGGAAACGTGTACGCGACGACGCTGGCGCCGAACGTCCAGTCGGCATTCAGGTCGTGACTGTAGCCGAGGTAGTAGTTCACCTCGACGTCGCGGCGCGTCCTGCCGCCCCGGAGATCGACCGTCGACGCCCAGAAGCCGCCGTAGACGCCGGCATCCAGCGACACGTCGATGCCGCCCTGCGCCGCCGCGTGACTGTCGCTGTAGGTCACGCCGCGAAACACGTAGTCGGTCGTCAGCAGCCCGTAGCCGGTGACCTCGGCCGCAACAGCCGGCGACCAGGCTGCCATCACCGCCAGGCCAATCGCCGGGCCAAGCGCCGGCGGGCCAGCCACGGGTTCAGTGCCATCGAAAATTTCCGCTCGCGAGATTTGCCCGGCGCAATTCCGAAACCACCCTGTCGCCCGTCGACCGTTGCATGCGGGCATTCTCTACTGCCGATCCATACAGGACAACCGCGGCGCCACCGCGTGCCGCCCGCCGATCGATTCGCCTGCCCATTGAACCTTTTGCCCCCCGGGGCTACCCACGCAGCAAACAAACGGCGCGCCCGTGCGCCGGGCAAACCCACGCAACCGGCAGGTACAGAGCGATGATGACATACCGCGACGCATTCAAAACCGGCCTCTCAGTCCTTTCCCTGCTCGCCCTCGCCAGCTGTGGCGGTGGCAGCGGCGGTGGCAGTTCGGAGCCGCCGCCGGACACCACCGCGCCGACGGTTTCCGCGATCCAGGTGCCGCAGGGTCCGGTCAACCGGACCGTGACGGTATCGGTGACCGCCAGTGACAACGTCGGCGTGACCGAGGTTCGCTTTTTCGTGGACGACCAGGCGCTCGGCAGCGCAACGTCGTCACCGTACAGCGTGGACTGGGACACCGGCGCATTCGCCGAAGGCGACCACGTACTGCGCGCGGAGGCGGAGGACGCCGCCGGCAACGTCGCCGACACGGCCGAGCTCACGGTCGCCGTGGAGAACATGAAGCAGTACAGCGTGGCACTTTCCGGTACCGAGGAAGTCCCCGCGGTCGAGACCGGGGCCTCGGCCCAGGCGGATCTCACCGTCAACCTGGCGTCCGGTGCCGTCGAGGGCGAGATGACCGTGGCCGGTCTTGACGCGACGGCGGCCCACATCCACGACGGCTTTGCCGGCAGCAACGGCCCGGTGCTGGTGCCGCTCGACCAGGATCCGGCCGATGCCACGCACTTCACGGTGCCCGCCGGCGCCATGCTGGATGCGGCCGAGGTCACGAAACTGCTGGCCGGCGGGCTTTACGTCAACGTGCATACGGCGGCGCATCCCGGCGGCGAGTTGCGGGGCCAGGTACTGCCGGACGGCATGGTGCTGCGATTCACGCAACTCTCCGGCGACAACGAAGTGCCCCGGGTCGATACGGGCGCGTCCGGCCGTGCCGCCGTAACGCTGGACACGAACGACGGCGCGATCGTCGTGCAGGTCCAGACGGCGGACTTTCCCGACGCCAACCAGGCCCACGTGCACGAGGCGTTCGCCGGGGCGAACGGCCCGGTCATCGTGGCACTGGCCCAGGACCCGATGGATGCAAACCGCTGGTTCGCCGAAGACGCCACCCTGAATGCGGCCGGGCTGGCGGCATTCGCCGCGGGCCGGCTGTACATCAACGTGCACAGCCCCGACCACCCGGGCGGTGAAATCCGCGGCCAGGTTCTGCCGGATGGCATCACACTGCTTGAAGCGGAACTGTCCGGCAGCCAGGAGGTGCCTGCCGTCGATACGAATGCCACGGGCAGCGTCGCACTGACGCTCGATGCGGCAGGCCAGCTGGTCACGATCCACGCAAACACGCGGCAGTTTCCCGATGCCACCGCCGCCCACCTGCATTCCGCCTACGCGGGCACGAACGGGCCGGTGGAAATCGGCCTGACCCAGGACGGCAGCAACCCCGCGCACTGGTTTGCCGAGGAAGCGGCCCTGACCGCGGCGCAACTCGAAGCGCTGCAGGACGGTGCGACCTACATCAATGTCCACAGTGCCGCGCATCCGGGCGGCGAGATACGCGGACAGGTCATCCCCGATGGCATCGTGTTCGCGTTCAACCGGCTCGAGGGGCGCCAGCAGGTGCCGCCGGTCAGCACGATGGCTGACGGCACGTCCGCGGTCACGCTGGACCCGGACGCCGGCACCCTGGTGGCGCACGTCGAACACCACCGGCGTTGACGATGCGACGGCCGCTCACCTGCACGACGGTTATGCGGGAACGAACGGGCCCGTCGCCATAGGCCTGACGCAGGACGCCATGACTGTTTCGCGCTGGTCGGCGGTCGATGCGCCGGTCGATGCAGCGCAGATTGCCGCGATCCGTGCCGGACGCTACTACGCGAACGTGCACACACCCGCCAACCCGGGCGGCGAGATCCGTGCCCAGGTCACGCCACCGCCGGTCGAGGTATTGCTTACCGATCTGAGCGGCGATCAGGAAGTGCCGGCGGTCGCCAGTGCCGCCTCCGGCATCGCGGCGAGCACGGTCAATCGCGAAACGGGCTCGCTGGTACTGCACCTGAATGCCGACGGTGCGGACGATGCCTCCGCCTCGCACATCCACCAGGGCTTTGCCGGGCAGAACGGCCCGGTTCTCGTGCCGCTCGAACAGGATGCGGGCGACGCCGGCCACTGGTCGGCAACCGGCGCATCGCTGGACGCGGCGGGGCTGGACGATTACCTCGCCGGCCGGCTGTACGTCAACCTGCACACGCCGGCCAACCCGGGTGGCGAAATCCGCGGCCAGATCGCGCCACGCAACATCCAGGTCGTACTGAGCCCGATGGGCGGCGACCAGGTGGTGCCGCCGGTCGTGACGACGGCGAGCGGCGTGATCGCGACGACCGTGAACCTCGAGACCCGCGGGTTCGTCGCCTACGTCAACACCGTGGATGCCGACGACGCGACGTCGGCCGGCATTTACCAGGGTGGACAAGGCGAGAACGGCACGGAATTACTGCCGCTCGTGCAAACCGCGATGCAGCCCGAGCAATGGTCCGTCATGGAAGAGGCTCTCGGGTCGGACGCGTTCTCCGCGTACCGGGCCGGCGGGCTTTACGGCCAGGTCGCGACGCCGGCGCAGCCCGACGGCGAGATCCGGGGGCAGATCGTCCCGCCCGATGCCGGGGAGTTCGATGCACAGGCACCGACGGTGGACCTGGCCTCGCCGGGCGCGACGGTCAGTGGCACCGTGACGCTGGAAGCGACGGCCAGTGACAACCAGGGCGTCGTGGAAGTGCGCTTTCCTGGCGGACGGCGTGACCGTCGGTACCGTCACGACATCCCCTTACACGTTCGACTGGGATACGACGACAGTCACCGACGGTGACGTCACGTTGACCGCCGAGGCCGATGACGCGGCCGGCAACACGGGCTCGTCGGCAGGGGTCACCGTTACCGTACAGAACGGCGCGGCAGTTACGCTGACTCAGATCCAGACGGAGGTCTTCACCCCCATCTGTGCCGGCTGCCATACCGGTCCGACCAGCGACACACTGCCGTCGGGCATGAACCTGTCATCGACCGCGGACAGCCACGCCGCGCTCGTCGGCGTGCCGAGCATCCAGGTGCCGTCGCTCGACCGCGTGCAACCGGGCGAGCCGGACAACAGTTACCTGATCCGCAAACTCGAGGGCACCCAGAGTGTCGGTGACCGGATGCCGCAGGGCGGACCGTTTCTCGAGCAGGCAACGATCGACATGATTCGCCAGTGGATCACGGACGGCGAGCCGAACAACTGAGGTAACGCCGGAAGAAAGGTAGCCCGCCCTGCCGCAAGCCTTCGCCTGCGGCAGGCCGGGTGGCCGCTACTGCTCGTACTTCAGCTCGCCGCCGACGAAGGTCATCAGGACTTCCGTCGCCGGAATGTCGGCTTCGGGTACCGTCAGCAGGTCCTGCGACAGCACGACGAAATCGGCGTACTTGCCCGGCGTCAGCGTGCCTTTCACGTCTTCCTCGAACGCGGCGATGGCGTTGTTCCGCGTGTAGCTCACCAGCGCCTCTTCCCGGGTCATCGATTGCTCCGGGTAGAACTTCTCGCCCGTGCGCATCATGCGCGAGACCGATGAATAGTAGGACGCGATCGCATCGATCGGTTCCACGGGCACGTCGGTGCCGTTGCCAACGATCGCGCCGGTGTCGATCAGGTCGCGCCACGGGTACGACGTTGCCTCGGTGCGTTCCTCGCCCAGGCGGCTCGGTATCCACGGTCCGTCCGACGTGCAGTGCACGCCCTGTATCGCGGCGATGACGCCCAGTTCGCCGAAGCGCGGCACATCGGCCGGGTCGATGTGCTGCGCGTGCTCGATGCGCCAGCGCAGCTCGCTGCCGTCGACTTCCAGCTCGTCCCAGGTGCGCTCGTAGAGATCGAGTATCTCGCGGTTCGCGCGATCGCCGATCGCGTGCGTGTTCACCTGGAAGCCGTGCCTGACCGCGACGCGCGCCGTGCCCTCGATATCCTCGAGAGGCTCGAGCACCAGCCCCGTGCTGTCCGGCATATCCACGTACGGCTCCAGCAGCCAGGCGCCGTGCGCGCCCAGCGCGCCGTCGACCTGGCGCTTGATCGAGCGCACGGTCAGGAAATCGTTGCCCTCGGCGACCATCTTGTAGAACGGCAGCATCTCGTCCATGCGCTCGTTGCTTTCGCGGCGCACCATGACGTAGAGGCGTATCGGCAGTTCGCCTTCTTCCTCGAGTTTCCTGAAGAAATCGATGCGCTCGAACGACGCGCCGGCATCGTGGAACGACGTGACGCCGTGACGCAACGCTTCATCGGCGGCCAGCATGACGCGTTCGCGGTCGATCTGTTCGGCTTCTTCCGGCGTCAGCCGGCTGTTGTAGACGTCGACGGCCTCGTTGATCAGCCGCTGCGCCGTTTCCCGCAGCAGGCCCGTCGCCTTGCCCTCGGGCGTGCGCACGATCGTGCCGCCGGCCGGATCCTCGGTGTCTTCGGTAATGCCGCCCGCCGCCAGCGCGGCGTCGTTCGCGAAAGCCGCGTGACCGCTGGCATGACCCAGCAGCACCGGGTTGTCCGGCGACACCTCATTCAATGTGTCGTTGCGAGGCACGCCGTCCACGGCATCGTCCGGCACGCTGTCCCACTTGTCCTGGTGCCAGCCGCGGCCGAAGATCCACTCGCCCGGCTTGGCCTTGTCGACGGCCACGGCCACCCTATTCACGACTTCCTCCCAGTTCGCGACCTGCGACAGGTCGAGGATCTGCTTGGCGCGGCCGAGGCTCATGAAATGGCCGTGTCCCTCGATGAAGCCGGGCATGACGAACCTGCCGTCCAGCTCGACGACGCGCGTTTCGGGGCCGACGTACGCCGACATCTTCGTCGGATGTGCCCACCGCCGTGATCTGGTATCCGTTGACCGCGAGCGCCTCGACATGGCCAATGTCCGGGTCGACCGTGGCGATAGTGCCGTTCAGCGAGCGCCAGATCCGCCGGTGTGACACTGCTCTCCGCCGCCGTCTCGTCGGGCTGTGAATCACCGCCGCACGCCGCCATCGCCGTTGCAACGAGAATAAGGCTGGCTAACTTTTTCAGCATGGTGCTCCCCTCGAGCGAACCGAAACGATAACTTTGGCACCGCGCTGCGACCTTTGCAATTGCACGCCGGGCGGGCGGTCGTATCCATGGAAACCAATGCGTCGGGAACCGGCTTCGGGAACGACGGTCTTCAGTTCGTGATCGAGAAGTCCGGGACGCCGCCGGATTTCGTACATTAACGCGCTCCCCACGAGCCAGCCGACGAGTCCCCCGATGCGATACCTCATTTGCCTGGCCGCCCTTCTCGCGGGCGGCAACGTGCTTGCCGACGACGTCCGCCAGACCAGGGGCGATTTCCTGGATACGTTCCGGCAACTCGGCACGGACCTGCCGACGCCCAACGTCTACCGCACGGCGTCCGGCGCGCCGGGCCCGCAGTACTGGCAGCAACGCGCCAGCCACCAGGTCCGCGTGCGCCTCGACGAGGAACGCCGCCGCATCAGCGGCTCGCAAACGATCACCTACGTCAACAATTCGCCGGACACGCTGCGTTACGTCTGGCTGCAGCTCGACCAGAACCGCTTCGCACCGGGCTCGCTGGAGCAGCGTTCCGAAACGGCCGCCGAGGCCGCGGGCCACATGACGTGGAAGGAGCGCGAGACGACCGACCTGCTCACTTATTCCACGATCGCCCGTCACCAGCTCTACAAGGATGTCCGGCACGGCTTCGAGATCGAGCGCGTCGCCGACGGCCGCGGCCGGCCGCTGCCCTACACGATCGTCGACACGATGATGCGCATCGACCTGCCGCAACCCCTGCAGCCGGGCCAGCGTTCGCGTTTTTCCGTCGACTGGTCGTTCAACATCGTCAACGAGGCGCGCGTCGGCAGCCGCGGCGGCTACGAGCACTTCGAGGACAACGACACCTATATATACTTCCTGGCACAGTGGTTCCCGCGGCTCGCGGCCTACACCGACTACGCCGGCTGGCAGCACAAGGCGTTTCTCGGCAGCGGCGAGTTCACGCTGGAGTTCGGCGACTACGAAGTCGAGATCACGGTGCCGGCCGATCACATCGTCTCCGCGACCGGGGAACTGCAGAACCCGCAGGACGTCCTGACATCGGAACAACGGCAGCGCCTCGACCGTGCCCGGAATTCCGACAGCCCGGTCTTTATCGTCACGCCGGCGGAAGCGGAGGAGAACCAGCGGCAGGGCACCGACGACACCCGCACCTGGGTCTTCAAAGCCGACAACGTGCGCGATTTCGCGTGGTCCAGCTCGCGCAAATTCATCTGGGACGCGATGATCCACCGTCAGGAAGACCGCGAGAACCCGGAAGTCCTGGCGATGTCGTTCTATCCGCCCGAGTCCGAGCCGATCTGGTCGCAGTACTCGACCCACGCGGTCGTGCACACGATGGAGGTCTACACGCGCTTCTCGTTCGCCTACCCGTACCCGACGGCGCAGTCCGTCAACACGTGGAAGAGCGGCGGCATGGAGTACCCGATGATCACCTTCAACGGCTACCGCCCCGACCCGTTCGAGCCGGAGGAAGGCGAAGCGGTGGCCGACGCGCCGGATCGCACCTGGTCGCGGCGCATCAAGTACGGGCTGATCGGCGTCATCATTCACGAGATCGGCCATATCTATTTCCCGATGACGGTCAACTCCGACGAACGCCAGTGGACCTGGATGGACGAGGGCATCAACAGCTTTCTCGACTACATTGCCGCCATCGAATGGGAAGAGGATTACCCGGCCTACCGGCCGCAGCCCAGCGTGCTCGATTACATCACCGATTACATGACCAGCGAGGACCAGGTGCCGGTGATGACGAACTCGGATTCAGTGCTGCAGCTCGGCCCCAATGCCTACGCGAAACCGACGGCGGCGCTGATCGTGCTGCGCGAAACCGTCATGGGCCGCGAGCTGTTCGACTTCGCGTTCAAGGAATACTCGCACCGCTGGATGTTCAAGCGGCCGACACCGGCCGATTTCTTCCGCACGATGGAAGACGCATCCGGCATCGACCTCGACTGGTTCTGGCGCGGCTGGTTCTACACCACGGACCACGTCGACGTTGCTGTCGAGGACGTGCGCAAGTACCAGGTGTCGACGACCAACCCCGACGTCGAGATGCCGCTGGCACGCGAGGAGAACCGCGAAAACTTCCCCGAGTCGCTGACGCAGAAACGCGACCGCGAGGCAGGCATGGAGACGTATGTCGACCGCCACCCGGGGCTTGAGGATTTCTACAACGAACACGACCGCTTCACGCCCGCCAACGAGGACCGCAACGTGCACCAGGAGTTGCTGGACAGCCTCGAGGACTGGGAATACCGCGCCCTGCAACGTGCCGTTGCCGACGGGGAGTACATTTATTTCGTCGACTTCGACAACATCGGCGGACTGCCGACGCCGTTGCCGTTGCTGATCACCAACGAGGACGGCAGCGAGGAATTCCTGATGCTGCCCGCCGAGATCTGGCGCCGCGAGCACTCGTTCGTGACCAAGCTGCTGATCCGCGAACAGCCCATTGCATCAATAGAGCTCGACCCGCGGCACGAAACGGCGGATGCCGATTTTTCCAACAATCACTTTCCGCGCCGCATCCTGAAATCGCGTATCGAGCTGTACAAGGAAGAGGACGAGACGCGCGACCTGATGCGGGGCATGCTGGAGACGCTCCGCGAGGCGAAAGTCGGTCCGGACGGCTCTACGCGCAAGGTGCCGCTCGAGCCGTCGCGCCGCAACTGATGCGCGCCGCCCCGTGGCAGGCCGCGGTGCTGGCGCTCGTCGCGGCGGCCGCGACCGCCGTCGCGCACCGCGCGCCCGGCAGCCTGTCGACCGTCGAATTCAATCCGCAGACCGGCAGCGTCGAGATCGTGCACCGGCTGCACCTGCACGACGCGGCTCTTGGCGTCGGCAACGTGATCGACGAACCGCTGCTGCGACTCGATACGCTCGAGTCGCGTGCCCGCGTCGCCCTGTACGTGGAGCAGCGCTTTGCCATCCGCAGCGACGACGAACCGCTGCCGCTGGTAACGATCGGCGCCGAGATCGCCGGTGACTACCTGCTCGTCTACCAGGAACATGCGGGCCGCCTGCCGGCGCGCATCGCCGTGCGGGACGACATCCTGCGCGATGCGTTTGACGGCCAGGTCAACCAGGTCAACATCGCGGACGCCGACACCGTGCGCACGCTGACGTTCGCGGGCGACGACCGGTGGAAGGATTTCGAATTCCGGCGCGCAGACCCCGACTGAGGCCGCCGCCGGGGTGGCGACCGGCCGCGGGCTGTTGATATATAATCCCGGTTCTCTCCGTCGGCAGAGGACAGGCGCCGGCGAAAATCCCGCAGACCGGAGCAGTACCTTGAAGCGCGATCAGAAATTTTTCGACATGTATTCCCTCGTGATCGGCGTGCTGGCGTTCATCTCGCTCGGGATATTCGTGCTTTCCATGCAGATGTCGGACGTGACGCAGGACGTGTACACGCAGGGCACGGAGGAGTACCGTGAAGCGGTCACCGCGCGACTCAAACCGTTCGGCGAGGTCTACCTGCCCGGCGAGGAAATTCCGCAGACGGAACCCCGGGTCGCCGAGGCGCCACGGGCCCAGCCGGCGGCAACGACGCTGACCGGTCCGCAGGTTTATAACGAGGCCTGCATCGCCTGTCACGGCGGCGGAGTCGGCGGCGCGCCCATGCTGACGGATGCCGCCAACTGGGCGCCCCGGCTCGAACAGGGCACCGACGTGCTCTACGACCACGCGATCAACGGCTACCAGGGGTCGGCCGGCTACATGCCGCCCAAGGGCGGCCGGCTCGACCTGTCCGACGGCGAAATCCAGGCCGCCGTCGATTACATGGTGGACGAAGTCCCCAACTGAGGCGGCGCCGGCCGGACGACCGCGTCCAGCCCCTTCAGGCTCAGCGCCTCCGCCATCGCGACCGGGTCGACGCCCGGCTTGCCCTTGAGGTCCGCGATTGTCAGCGCGACCCGCAGCATGCGCTGGTAACTGCGCGCCGACAGCGCGTGATGCTCCATGGCCCGGGACAGCAGCGCCTCCGTCTCTTCGCCGAGGCAGCAGGCCGCGCGCAACGCGTCGCCGTCCAGTTGCGCATTGCAGACGCCGCCGCGCTCGAGTTGCGCCCGCCGGCATGCCGCGACACGTGACCTGACCTCGCGGCTCGGTTCGCCGTCCGGTTGTCGCGCCTGCATCACCTCTGCCGATGGCCGGTGCACGTGAATCTGCAGGTCGATTCGATCGAGCAGCGGACCGGAAATTCGCAGCCGGTAATTGCGCACGCGATCGGCGCTGCAATGGCACTCGCCCTGCGGGTCGCCGAGGTAGCCGCAGGGACAGGGATTCATCGCGGCGACGAGCTGGAAGCGCGCCGGGAAATCCGCCTGCGCGCCGGCCCGCGAGATCGTGATCTGGCCCGTTTCCAGCGGTTCCCGCAGCACCTCCAGCACGTGACGGCTGAACTCCGGCAATTCGTCGAGGAACAGCACGCCGTTGTGGGCCCGCGAAATCTCGCCGGGGCGCGGATCGCTGCCGCCGCCGACCAGCGCCGGCGGCCGAGGCCGTGTGGTGCGGCGCGCGAAACGGCCGCTGGCGCCAGCGCGCCGTGTCGACGGGTATGCCGAGGATCGAGTCCACGGCCGCGCTCTCGATGGCCTCGTGCTCGGTCATCTCCGGCAGCAGGCCGGGCAGGCGCCGGGCCAGCATGCTCTTGCCGGCGCCCGGCGGCCCGATCAGCAACAGGTTGTGACCGCCGGCCGCGGCGATCTCCAGCGCGCGCTTGGCGAGCGCCTGGCCCGCACGTCGAGCAGGTCGGGTCCCGGATCGCCGCCCGGCCGGCGGCCGGTACCGTCGGCCGCCGGCAGCGGCCGGGATCCGTTCAGGTGCGCGACCACCTCCAGCAGCGAACCGGCGGGGTGCACACCGGACGCGGCCAGTGACGCCTCGTCGAGATTGGCACGCGGCACGATGAGGCCGCGGCCCGCCGCCACCGTGCGCAGGGCCGCCGGCAGCGTACCCGGCACGCGCCGCAGTTCGCCGTTCAACCCCAGTTCGCCGAAGAATTCGTAGCGGTGGGTCAGTTCATCGGGCAGCTGGCGGCTCGCAATCGAGGATGCCGAGCGCGATGGCGAGATCGAAGCGCCCGCCCGACTTGCGCATGTCGGCCGGCCCAGGCTGGCCGTGATCCGGCCCTGCGGAAAATTGAAGCCGCTGCTCACCAGCGCGCCGCGCACCCGGTCCTTGCTTTCCCGCACGGCCGTCTCGGGCATGCCGACGACCGAGAACACCGGCAGACCGCCGGACAGGAAAACCTCGATCGTCACGGGCGGCGCGTCGACGCCGAGCTGCGCCCGGCTTCTCAGGAACGCGACACTCATGCGCCCGCCGCTTTTCCGGTCCCGTGCATCGCCGCTCCCTGGCGTAATCCGGTTGTCGCGCCGGCAGGTTGCCCGCCGGTCAGTCGTCCCTGGCTGCGCCCTTGTCGCTGCCGCGCCGCTGCGCGGGTTTCTTTTTCGCCTTCTTCCTGCCGGTCTTCCTGCGTACCGGGGTCGGGGCCTCGCGCCCGGCCTCGTAGGTTGCCAGCCGCGCTTCGAGCGCCTCGAGTTTCTCGCGCGTGCGCGCCAGCACCGCCTCCTGCACCTCGAATTCCTCGCGGGTCACGAGGTCCATGCGGGCGAGACTGCTTTTCAGCACCTGGCGGAAGTTCTCTTCCACGTCCGCGCGCAGCGCGCGCAGTCCCTGTGGCATCGACTCGGCGAGGCGGCGCGCGAGGCTGTCGATCGATTCGCGTGTCATGCGCGATTGATACCGCAGTTGTCCGGTGAATACCAGCCGCGAATCGGGCCGCGGGGGCGACTTTTGCCGTCCTCGCCGCCTGTGATCCGGGTCACGCCATTGTGTGCGCCGGCGTGGTGTACTACGTTTCGTATTATCACCTGAAAGGGTCCGGGTGCCTCCGGACCCGGATTAGTCGCCATGCCCGTATCCCTCAAGCACTGTTGTTCCGTTGCCATCCTGCTCTCGGTCGCCGCCGCCGGGCGCGGCCGCCGGCGAACAGATCGACAAGTGGACCGATGTGAACGGCACCGGGCGGCACGGCGACCGCCCGGGCGAGAACGTGGAGGCGGAGCGGCTCGACATCCAGTCGCGTCCGACCGATCCCGCGCGGATCGCCGCGCTGTCGCAGGCGCGCGCCGAGGCGCGGCGTGAAACTCGCGAGGCGGCACAGGCACAGACGCCGCCCGCGGAGGACGTCTCGCCCGAGGAACGCCGCCGCCAGGAACAGGAACGCCAGCAGCAGTGCACCATGTACAAGGAGCGCCTGCAGAGTTTCCTGCAGTCCCGGCGCCTGTACCGGGAAGACGAAAACGGCGAGCGTGTCTACCTGACGGAACAGGAAGTGCAGGCGGCTCGCGATCGCGTGCAGGGCAAGGTCGAGGAATACTGCGGCACCTGACCGGGGTCGCGCCACCCCGCGATCGCCTCGGCGCGCGGCAGTCGCGCTACAATGCGCGCGTCGTGAACGAGGAGAGCGCCGGTTCGGCCCTGTGCAGCCGAAGCGGGCAACGAAGCGGCGGAAGCATCCCAGGCCTACCTGCCTGACTTCTGCGCCGCGGCGACGATACTCGTCGTCGTGCTGGTCGCCGAACTGGTCGCCATCGTCCTGACGCTCGCGGCACACACGCCGCCCGGTGAATTCCTGCCCGAGCTGGCCAAGATGTCCCTCTACGTGTTGTGGCTCGCGCTGCTGAGCTGCGCCGTGCTGTGCAAAGCGCGCACATGGGTGGAACGGTCCGGCAAGATGCGTGCGTTCCTGCTCGCCTTCGCATTGCTCGAAGTGCTGTGCCTGCTGCTCGCTGAAGTCGCTTACCAGCTCACCGAGTACTTCGGGCAGTCGGTCATCATCGACGATACGCACGCCGGCTTCCTGTTCCGCAATTTCGCCATCAGCTCCATCGTCATCGCGCTCGCCATGCGCTATCTCTACGTATCGAGTGAATGGCGGCGCAGCATCGTGCTCGAGGCGCAGGCTCGTATCAGTGCGCTGCAGGCACTGATACGGCCGCACTTTCTCTTCAACAGCATGAATACGATCGCCTCGCTGGTGCGCGCCGCGCCCGAGAAGGCCGAGCAGGCTGTCGAGGACCTGTCCGACCTGCTGCGGGCGAACCTGCGCAACGCGCACAACCGGACGACGCTCGAGGATGAGTTTGAAGTTGCAGCCATCTACCAGCGCATTGAAAAACTGCGGCTTGGCGACCGCCTGCGACGTGCACTGGGACACCGTGATGGCCTGCCGATGCATGCGCTGATCCCGAGCCTGACGATACAACCGTCTGCTGGAAAACGCCATCTACCACGGCATTGAGCAATTGCCGGACGGCGGCGAAGTCGTCATCGACGGCCAGCGCGACGGGGACCGACTGCGCATCAGCATCAGCAACCCGAAAGTTGCCAACCGCAGCCGCGCGGACGGCAACCGCATGGCACTCGACAACGTCCGGCAGCGCTTTGAACTCGCCTACAGCGGTAACTCCGAGGTCCGGGTCAGCGATAACGACGACAGCGCTACCGCGTACGGACTCGCTGTTCCCGCTGCGAGGACCGCGAATAATGAAAGTCCTGATCGTCGACGACGAGCAGCCGGCGCGCGAGCGCGCCTGCGGCACCTGATCGAGGAACGTGACGGCCTCGAGGTCGTCGGCGAAGCCGTCAACGGCAGCGACGCGCTGCAGCAGGCCCAGGACCTCGATCCCGACGTCGTGCTGCTCGACATCCGCATGCCGGGCATGGGCGGCATTGAGGCGGCACAGCACCTCGACTCGATGGACGAACCGCCGGCCGTCATCTTCACGACCGCCTACGACGAATACGCCATCGAGGCTTTCGACGCCCGCGCGATCGGCTACGTGCTGAAGCCCGTGCGGCGCGAACGACTCTACAAGGCGCTGGAACAGGCCGCCCGCCTGCGCCGTGCCGCGCTGCAGGACATGCCGCGGGAAGGCACGCTGAACGAACGCCGCAGTCACGTCTGCGCGCGCGAACGCAACCAGCTCAGGCTCATACACGTCGACGACATCGCTTTCTTCCACGCCGACCAGAAGTACGTCCGCGTGCACCATCGCGACGGCGACAACCTGATCGACGATTCGCTAAAATTCCTGGAACGCGAATTCGGCGACCGCTTCGTCCGGATTCATCGCAGCGCACTGGTCGCCATCGCGTTCATCGAGGCGCTGGAAAAGACAGCGGACGGCCAAACCCGCATCCTGTTGCGCGATCACGACGCTGCCGAGCCGTTGCTCGTCAGCCGCCGCCACCTCGCCGACGTCCGCCGCCGACTCAAGGGAGAATGACCGCGTGCACATCCGGATCGCCACCCGCAAGAGCCTGCTTGCCCTCTGGCAGGCGAAACATGTCGCGGCCGAAATCTCGCGCCACGTGCCGGGGTGCCGCGTCGAACTGGTGCCGCTGTCCACCCGCGGCGACGAGGTTCTCGATCGCAGCCTGCAGAAGATCGGCGGCAAGGGCCTGTTCATCAAGGAGCTCGAGGTGGCCATGCAGGACGGCCGCGCCGACATGGCCGTGCATTCCATGAAGGACGTGCCGGCCGTCATGCCCGACGGCTTTTGCCTCGCGGCGATCCTCGAACGCGGCAACCCCGCCGACGCACTGCTGGCCACCGGCGACCTGACGCTGGCCGCGCTGCCGCGCGGTGCCCGGATAGGCAGCTCGAGCCTGCGGCGCCAGGCGCAACTGCTGGCGCGCCGCCCGGACGTGACGGTCTGGCCGCTGCGCGGCAACGTGCAGACCCGCATCGGCAAGCTGGAGGCCGGCGAGTTCGACGCCATCGTGCTGGCCGCCGCCGGGCTGGAACGACTGGACCTCGCGCACCGCATCAGCGAGGCGCTCGCCACGGACACGATGGTGCCGGCGGCGGGCCAGGGCACGATCGGCATCGAATGCCGCGGCGATCGTCACGAGCTGATCGAATTGCTGGGCGTGCTCGAGCATCCGGCAACGAAGACGCGCACGCTGGCCGAGCGCGCGGTCGCGCATCGGCTGGAAGCAAGCTGCCACTCGCCGGTCGCGAGCTATGCCGTGCTCAACGGCGACACGCTGGTACTCGACGCGCTGGTTGCGAGGCCCGACGGCGGCGAGGTGCTGCGGCAAACGCGTAGCGGCCCGGCCGCCGACGCGGAGGCGCTGGGCACCGCCCTCGCCGATGAACTGCTGGCCGCCGGCGCCGACCGGATCCTCAGGGACGCGGCCGCGTGAACGGCGGCGCGCTGGCCGGCGCCGGCGTGCTGGTAACACGGCCGGCGCACCAGGCAAGCGAACTCGAAGCTGGCCGTCGGCAACGCGGGCGGCCGCGCCGTCCTGTTTCCCGTCATCGACATCGTGCCGCGTGATGCCGGGCACGTCGCGGCCGACGTCGCCTCGCTGCCGGAACCCGACATCGTCATCTTCGTCAGTCGCAACGCGGTCGCGCACGGCCATGACGCTGCCACCGGACGCGCACGGCTGGCCGCCGTCGGCGATGCGACCGCCGCTGCCGTCCGGGAAACCCTGCGGCGTGACGTGGACATACTGCCGGCCGCCGGTTTCGACAGTGAAGCACTGCTCGCGGAAACCGCATTGCGCGACGTCTGCGGCCGGTGTGTCCGCATCGTCCGGGGCGATCGCGGCCGCGAGCTCCTCGCCGACGTGCTGCGGGAACGCGGTGCGCGCGTCGACATCGTCTCGGCCTACGCGCGCCGCCGCAGCCGGCCGTCCGCGGCGGCCCTTACCCGGCTGGCCGACGACTGGCAGGCAGGCCGGCTGGCCTACGTGGTCGCCATGAGCGTCGCATCGTTCGATAATCTGCTCGAATTGCTGCCTGCGGCGTGCCGCAACGCGCTGCACCGGGTGCGGCTGGTTACCCCCAGCAGTCGTGTGATACAAACAAGCTCGGATCAGGCTCCCGAGATGCGCGCGTTGCTCGCGACCGGACCCGGTGCGGACGACCTGGTCGCGGCAATGGCGGCCGACTGGCAGACGCGAACGGACACTGGACATGAGTGACGACACCCGTAAGGACGACAAGGCCGCCGACGACGAGGCGACGGACGACACGGCGACGGACGAGACGGCAACAGCGGAAAACCGCTCCGGGCAGGACGACGGCACTGACGAGACACCGGCACGCGCGACCGGCGACCGCGGCGGCAGCCGCCGGCGGTGACGACGCGGAACCCGGACCGGCAGCTGGCGACGGCGCGGCCGAGGCCACCGCACCCGCGGGCCGCCGCGCGACCGTCGCGCCTGCCGCTGTTGACCGCCGGCCTCGCATTGCTCGTCGCGCTGGCCGCGCTGGGCGGCCTCGCGCTGCTGTGGCTGTCGGATCGCGGCCCGGACGAACTGAGCGTGACCAACGAAGCGGCCATCGAGCGGCTGGCCGGCACGCTCGAGGAACTCGAACCGCTCGAGGATCGTGTCGACGACAATGCCGAGGCGCTTGCCGACCTGCGCGACGCGCGCAACGAGGCGGAACAGGCAATCGACGCGCTGTCGCGCCAGCTCACGCAGCGCACTGCGGCCGCTCGAAGCGCTGCCCGGGCGGTTGTCCGGCATCGAATCGCAAATCGCGGCACTGCAGGGCGTCGCCGGCGGACTGCGCGACACCTGGCTGCTCGCCGAGGCGGAATACTACCTGCAGATCGCCAACGCCCAGCTGACGCTGGCCAACAACGTGGACGTGGCGCGCACCGCGCTGGAACTGGCCGACGAGCGCCTCGCCAGTCTCGGCGACTCGTCCCTTGTCACGGTGCGGCAGCAGGTTTCGGACGAGTTGCGCGCCCTGGACGCGGTCGATACCGTCGACATCGAGAGTGCCGCCCTGACCCTGTCCAGCCTGACGGACGCGACGCGGTCGCTGCCGCTGCGCACCGACGTCGTGCGTCCCGACTTCGACGACCCGGCGGTATCCGACGACCTGAGCGGTCCGGCGCGGCGCGTGGGCCGCTCTCAGGAATTCCCTGAGCAACGTCATCTCGGTGCGCCGCAGCGACCGCCCGGTCAAACCGCTGCTGCCGCCCGACGCGGCCTACTTCCTGCGCAGCAATCTCGCGCTGCAACTGCAGGCCGCCCGCCTCGCGCTGCTGCGCGGCGAAGAAGAAGCTGTTCCGGCAGAGTCTCGACGACGCCCGCCGCTGGATCGACGAATACTACGATCCGCGACAGCACGCCCGTGCAAAGCGCGCTCGACACGATCGACGAGCTGCGCGAGCTCCAGGTCACGGCCACGCTGCCCGACATTTCGCGCTCGCTCGAGCTGCTGCGGCAGCAGGTCGCCCTGCAACGACGCGAGCGCCTGCGCGACGGCGGCAGCGAAGGAAGCAACGGGCCCGGCCAATGAAATTCGGCCTGCTCGTCGTCGCCGCGATACTCATCGGCGCGTTCGTCGCCAGCTTCCTGCTGGAAGACCCCGGCTACATCGTCATCCATTTCCGCGGCTATCTCGTCGAGATGGCGGTCCCCGCCATGATCGGGCTGCTCGCGCTGCTCGTTTTCGGACTCTGGCTGCTCGCCAAGCTGTGGCGCGCGCCGCGCAGGCTCGGCGAGGCGGCGGGCCGCTACCGCGCAGGCCGCGCCGGTCAGCGCCTGACCCGCGGCATGATCGAGATTGCCGAGGGCAATTTTGCGCGCGGCGAAAAACTGCTGACGCGCTCCGCCGGCGTCAGCGACGCGCCGCTGCTCAACTACCTGCAGGCGGCACGCGCGGCGCACCTGCAGGGTGAAACGGGCCGCCGCGACAGCTGGCTCAAGGCCGCCTACGAACGCATGCCGGATGCCGCCAACGCGGTTCTCCTGACACAGGCCGAACTGCAGCTCGACAACGAGAACTACGAGGAAGCGCTGGCCACCCTGCGGCAGATCGAACAGAACACGCCCAATCACAGTCACGCGCTGGCGCTGCTCGGGCGGCTTTACTACCGGCTGGAAGACTGGCCGCAGCTTGCCGAGCTGCTGCCGCGACTGCGCAAGCACGGCCGGGTCGACGCCGCGCGGCTGGATGCGTGGACGGTGCGCGTGCACGCCGAGCAGCTGCACGCCGCCACCGACGCCGATGCCGTCGCCGCGGCCTGGTCCGGCGTGCCGGCAAAGCTGAAACGCAATCCGGACGTGCAGGCGGCGTACTTCGAGGCGCTGGTCCGGCTCGAACGGCACGACCAGGCCGAGAAGGAACTGGCCGCTGCGCTGAAGCGCGACTGGCAGCCGGCCCTCGTGCGCATTTACGGCACCGTCGCGGGCAGCGATCCGGGCAGCCAGCTGCGGCGGGCCGAGCGCTGGCTCAGGGATCACGCCGAGGACCCCGACCTGTTGCTGGCCAGCGCGCGCCTGTGCCTGCGCGCCGAGCTGTGGGGCAAGGCCCGCAGCTACCTGGAAACCGCGATCGCCATCCGGCCGACGCCCGAGGCCTACCACGAGTACGGGCGCCTGCTGAATCGTCTCGGCGAGGACGACGCCGCCGCCGAGGCGTATCGCGCCGGCCTCGGCATGGTGACGCCCATGGCCGGTACCGCGCTCCCGTGGCTGGGACCGGAGCCGGGCGGGGACTGAGTTCCCGCCCGCCGCGTGTACGACTGCCAGTACCTTATTGCCGGCGCCGGCTACGTCGGTGCCCGGCTGCTGGACACGCTGCCGGCCGGCGACGCGGCCGGCACCGCACGTCGCGCGAGCGATCAATCGACGACGACCTGCTCGCCCTGGACCTCGACCGCCCGGATGCCGACGATGCCCGGCTGCCGGCGGCCCGCACGGTCATCTACACGATCGCGCCGCGCCCGGAGTCGCCGCCCGGCGCCGGCGAGCCGCGGCTCGAGCGCTTCCTGGCGGCACTGCCGGCGCCGCCGGTGCGATTCGTCTACCTCAGCACCAGCGGCGTATACGGCGACTGCGGCGGCGCGCTGGTTGCGGAAACCCGGCCGGTCGCGCCGCAGACGGCGCGCGCCCGGCGCCGCGTCGCCGCCGAAACGCAGCTGGCCGGCTGGTGCGAGGCACACGGCGTGGAACGCGTCGTCCTGCGGGTCCCGGGCATCTACGGGCCCGGCCGGCTGGGTCTCGAACGACTGGAAGCCGGCACGCCGGTCCTCAGGGAAGCCGACGCGGGGCCCGGCAATCGCATTCACGTGGACGATCTCGTCCGCGCGGTGCGCGCCGCCGCGGATCTCGCCGTCGTGCCGGCCGTCTGCAACGTCGGCGACGGCGACTACCGCAGCGCCACGTGGTTTGCCCTCAGGGTGGCGGAACTGGCGGGGCTCCCGCCGCCGCCCCGGGTCAGCCGTGCCGAGGCGGCGCGCACGTTCGACCGTCGCCGCCTGTCGTTCCTGACCGAATCGCGGCGGCTGGACCTGGCGCGGCTGCACGACGAACTGGGGGTCCGCGCGCGATTTGCGGACGCAACCGACGGCATCCGCGCCAGCCTGGCGGCAACGAGCGACTGAGGGCGCCGCGGACGGGCGCGGCCGGGGTGAGCGTCAGGGCTGGCTGCGCTTGCTGTGCAGCCACTTGACGAGCGGCTCCCATTGCTCCCATTCGGGCCAGGCGAGGTACTCGGGCAGCTCATGGACCCCGAGCCCGCGCGTGTAGGCGCGGACGTAATTCTGTGCCTCGCGCAGTGCCGTGATGTAGGGCACCCTGGCCGAGGTCAGGTAGTCGTCCAGCTCCTCGAAGATCAGCGTGTATTCGCGGACGCGATTGGCGACGACGCCGATCTTGGCCTCCTTGCGCTCGACCTTGCCGACGGCCTTCAGCTCCTTGATGAAGCGGTCCGAGGCCTGCATGTCGATGGTCGACGGCAGCACGGGCACGACGATCGTCTCGGCATGCCGCACGAGCTCGGTCAGCTCGGGGCCGTGCGAGCGGGCGGGCGCGTCGATGACGAGGTAGTCGGCCGTGCGCGGGGCCCGCTTCAGCCCGTCCTCGAAGCCGGCGACGGCCGCAATTTCGGGGCGGTTGGCGGGACGCCTTTCCAGCCAGTCCAGGCTGGATCGCTGCGGATCGTAGTCGGCCAGTGCGACGGCATAGCCCTCGTCCGCGAAACAGGCCGCGATGTTGGTCGCGAGCGTGCTCTTCCCACAGCCGCCCTTGGCGTTCATGACCATGATATGGCGCATCTCAAACCCCGGTCTTGTGCTTATTGATTTTGAAGGTTTATGTAAACTACCGGTGCCGGCGAAAAAAGTCCATCGGGCACCCGCGGACGACGCCGGCCCGCGTTTCACGGCGCCTCCGCACGCGGGCCGCGACGGTGAGTCGTGCTAAGCTTCGGCCCGGGCACTCTGCCGCAGGAACGCGGCCGCTGGCACAACTGGAAAGGGGAAAACCGGCCTTATGAGCACGCAGACCAAACCGGAGTTCGTCGATGCGCCGGTGTCCGAACAGGCGGTGCACGATTACCTGGCCGACCACCCGGATTTTTTCGAACGCCACAACAGTCTGCTCGGCTCGCTCCGCCTTCCCCACGTAACCGGCGCCAGCGTCTCGCTGGTCGAGCGGCAGGTGTCGGTGTTGCGGCAGAAGGACCTGAAACTCGAGCGCCGCCTCAGGGAGCTGCTGGACGTCGCGCGCGCCAATGACCGGCTCGCCGGGAAAATCCACGCCCTGTCGCTGACCCTGCTCGCCGCGGACACGCTGCAGGAAGCGCTGGCCGCCACGGAGGCGTCGTTGCGTACCGCGTTCGGCGCCGAGCACTCCGTGCTCGTGCTGTTCACCGACCCCGACCGGTTCACCGACACCGACGGCCAGCGGTTCTTCCGGCCGCTGGAGCGCGACGACCCGTCGCTCGCGGCGTTCGCCACCTTTCTCGAGAGCAGCGCGCCGCGCTGCGGGCAGATACGCGACGCGCAGCGCGACTTTCTCTGGCCGCGCGAATCCGACGAGGTCGGGTCCGTCGCGCTGGTGCCGCTCGGCCGCAAGTGCGGCAGCGGCTTTCTCGCCGTCGGCAGCGCCGACGCGGACCGCTTTCACCCCGGCATGAGCATCGATTTCCTGGCCCGGCTGGGGGAACTGGTGGCCGCCGCGCTGTGCCGCTACTGACCGGCGCCTCGCGCGCGGATGCCGCGGCATGGGTGACGACGACCGCCAGCTGATTGCCGCCTTCCTGCGCCACCTGGCCATGGAGCGGCGCCTGTCGCCGCTGACCTGCCGCCATTACCGCCACGACCTCGAGGCCCTCGCCGCCTGGTGCGCGCAGGACGGCGTCGCCGGCTGGCAATCCCTCGATGAACAACACGTGCGCACCTACGCGGCCGCCTGTTTTCGCAAGGGACTCTCGCCCCGCAGCATCCAGCGGCGCCTGTCCGCGGCCCGCAGTTTTTTTCGCTACCTCCTGCGCGAACGTATCGTCACCCGCAACCCGGTCGCGTCGGTGAGCGCGCCGCGCTCCGGCAAGCGCCTGCCGGGCAACCTGGATGCCGACCGCATGGGCCGGCTCGTCGAGATCCGCGGCGACGGACCGCTGGTCGCGCGCGACCGCGCCATCCTCGAGCTGTTCTACTCCTCCGGCCTGCGGCTTGCCGAGCTGACCGCGCTGAACGGCCGCGACGTCGATCTCGCGGACGCAACCGTGCGCGTGACCGGCAAGGGCGGCAAGGAACGCGTGGTGCCCGTGGGCAGCAAGGCCCGCGAGGCGCTCCGCGCCTGGCAGGCCGCCCGGCCGGAGCTGGACCGCGGCGACACCGATGCCCTGTTCCTGAGCCGCAACGGTACCCGCCTGAGCCATCGCGCGGTCCAGCAGCGCGTGGCGCACTGGGCGCAAAAGCAAGGCATCGACACGCGCGTGCACCCGCACCTGCTGCGGCATTCGTTTGCCACGCACCTGCTGGAATCCAGCCACGACCTGCGCGGCGTGCAGGAACTGCTGGGGCACGCCAACATCGCGACGACCCAGGTCTACACGCACCTTGATTTCCAGCACCTGGCCCAGATATACGACCGGACCCATCCACGCGCCCGGGCCAAGAAGACGAGGAGCTGACCGCCGCTGCGCACCGCCATGCGCCGCTCAGCGCGGCGCGCTGTTCCCCGGCGCCAGCAGCAGGACAGACCAGCATGGAACAATATCGCGGAACGACCATAGTCTCGGTGCGGCGCAACGGCCGCGTGGCCATGGCCGGTGACGGGCAGGTCAGCCTCGGCGACACGATCATGAAGCACAACGCCCGCAAGGTGCGCACGCTGGCGGGCGGCCGGGTGATCGCCGGCTTCGCGGGCGGCACCGCGGATGCGTTCACGCTGTTCGAGCTGTTCGAGAGCAAGCTGGAGCAATACGGGAATTTGACCCGCGCGGCCATCGAACTCGCCAAGGACTGGCGCACGGACCGGCGCTTGCGCCGGCTCGAGGCCCTGCTGTGCGTCGCGGACGAGGAAGCATCGCTGATCATTTCCGGCAACGGCGACGTCATCGAACCCGAGGACGAGCTGATGGCGATCGGTTCCGGCGGCGCCTTCGCGCAGGCGGCCGCCATGGCGCTGTCGGAGAACACCGACCTCGGCGCGCGCGAGATCGTTGAAAAGGCATTGACCATCGCCGGCACGATTTGCGTTTACACGAACCACAACATCATTGTCGAGGAACTGCCGGGCGACGGCGTTCGCGACAAATAGCACGGAATAACTGCATGTCCCAGATGACCCCGAGAGAAATCGTCCAGGAGCTGAACAAGCACATCATCGGCCAGGACGAGGCCAAGCGTGCCGTCGCGATCGCGCTGCGCAACCGCTGGCGCCGCGTGCAGGTGGGCGAGCCGCTGCAAAGCGAGATCACGCCGAAGAACATCCTGATGATCGGCGCGACCGGCATCGGCAAGACCGAGATTTCACGGCGCCTCGCGAAACTGGCGCACGCGCCTTTTATCAAGGTCGAGGCGTCGAAGTTCACAGAAGTCGGCTATGTCGGCCGCGAGGTCGACAGCATCATCCGCGATCTGATGGACATCGCCGTCAAGATGACGCGCGAAACGGAGATGGCCAGGGTACGGCACCGCGCCGAGGATGCGGCCGAGGACCGGCTGCTCGACGCACTGCTGCCGGGCAGCCCGCACAGCCAGGAAGAACCGCAGGCCGCCGGCGACGACAACGGCACGCGCCAGAAATTCCGCAAGAAGCTGCGCGAGGGCGAGCTGGACGACAAGGAAGTCGAGATCGACTTCGCCGCCGTGCCGGTCGGCGTCGAAATCATGGCGCCGCCGGGCATGGAGGAAATGACCAGCCAGCTGCAGGGCATGTTCCAGAACCTCGGCGGCAACAAGCGGCAGACGCGCAAGCTCAAGGTACGCGATGCCATGAAGCTCCTGACCGACGAGGAAGCGGCCAAGCTCATCGACGAGGACAAGCTGAAGGCGCAGGCGCTGAATGCCGTCGAGCAGCACGGCATCGTGTTCCTCGACGAAATCGACAAGGTGGCGCGCCGCTCGGAGACGATGGGCGCCGACGTGTCCCGCGAGGGCGTGCAGCGCGACCTGCTGCCGCTGGTGGAAGGCTCCACGGTCAACACCAAGTACGGCATGGTGCGGACGGATCACATCCTGTTCATCGCCTCCGGCGCGTTTCACGTGTCGAAGCCGTCCGACCTGATCCCCGAACTGCAGGGCCGTTTTCCCATTCGCGTGGAACTGAAATCCCTGAAGACCGAGGATTTCGTCCGCATCCTGACCGAGCCGGACGCGTCGCTGACGTCGCAGTACAGGGCGCTGATCGGCACCGAGGACGTGGAGCTGGAATTTACCGACGACGGCGTGCGGCGCCTCGCGGAAGTGGCGTTCCACGTGAACGAGACGACGGAGAACATCGGCGCGCGCCGGCTGCACACGGTCATGGAACGGTTGCTCGAACAGGTCTCCTTCGAGGCGTCCGACAGGAGCGGCAGCAAGGTCGTCGTCGACGCCGCGTACGTCGACGAACATCTCGCCGAGCTGTCCCAGGACGAGGACCTGAGCCGCTACATCCTCTGACCGGCGCGCCCTCCGGAGCACCTCCCGATGGATCCGACACCCACCGAAATCCGGCTGCGCAGGCAATCACGCTGCCTGTCCGTCACCTTCGACGACGGCCTGAGCGTCGACCTGCCGTTCGAGTACCTGCGCGTCTGCTCGCCCTCGGCCGAGGTAAAAGGTCACGGGCCCGGCCAGGAAGTGCTGCAGACCGGCAAGGAAGACGTGCAGGTTACCGCCGTCGAGCCTGTCGGCCGTTACGCCGTGCGTCTCGTGTTCGACGACGGCCATAATACCGGGCTCTATACGTGGCGTTACCTGCACGAGCTCGGCAGCGAGTACGAGTCGCGCTGGCGCGACTACCTCGACCGTCTCGCGGCCGCGGGTTATGCTCGCCGCACATCGCCCGACGGCTGACGGCATGAGCGACGAACGCACGCATTTCGGTTACGAGGAAGTTCCGCTGCGGGACAAGGCACGGCGCGTTCGCGGCGTGTTCGATTCCGTCGCCGGCCGCTACGACCTGATGAACGACCTCATGTCCGGCGGGCTGCATCGGCTCTGGAAGCGCTACGCGATCGAACAGGCCGGCGTCCGGCACGGCCAGCGGGTGCTCGATCTCGCCGGCGGCACCGGCGACCTCGCGGGCGCCTTTGCCCGCCGGGTCGGCGAATCCGGCCTGGTGGTCCTCGCCGACATCAACGCCAGCATGCTGGCGGAAGGCCGCCGGCGGCTGGTCGACGCCGGAGTCGCCGGCAACCTCGCGATTGCGCAGGTCGATGCGGAGGCACTGCCGTTCGCGCCCGGCAGCTTCGATTGCATCACGATCGCGTTCGGCCTGCGCAACGTCAGCCGCAAGGAACGCGCACTGGCGTCCATGCTGCGCGTCCTGAAACCCGGCGGCAAGCTGCTGATCCTCGAGTTCTCGCAACCCGCCGAGGCACTGCGCCCGGCCTACGACGCGTACTCGTTTCGCATGCTGCCGCTGCTCGGCAAGCTGGTCACAGGCGATGCCGACAGCTACCGCTACCTCGCCGAGTCGATACGCATGCACCCGGACCAGGAGTCGCTGAAGCAGATGATGGAGACGGCGGGCTTCGACCGCTGCCGCTATCACAATCTCGCCGGCGGCATCGTCGCGCTGCACGTCGGGTATCGTCTCTGATGGGTCCGCTGGGCGACGTGCTGCAGCCGCTCGTGGCGCTGCTCAACCGTCGCATCGGCGAGTCGACGCCGGCACGCGAGCTGGCGGCGCGGCTGGACGAGCGTGTCATCGCGGTACGCGTTCGCAACTCGGCACTGGCCATTGCGGTGCGCATCGACAACGGGTTGCTGCAGCTGGCCGACGCCGGTGACGAGGACCCGGACGTCGTGCTGACGGGCTCCCTGCTGGCTCTGGGCCGGCTGGCCGGCCCGGCCGGCGAAACCCTGATTCGTGACGGCCGGGTCGAGCTCACGGGCGACGCGACGCTCGCGGACGATTTTCGCGCGCTGCTGAAACACGCCCGGCCGGACTGGGAGGAAGAGCTGTCCGGTGTCGTCGGCGACGCCGCGGCACACGGCATCGGCAACGTCGTGCGCGATGTCGCGCGCTGGAGCGCCGACACGCGCGGCGACACTGCGCCAGGACGTGGGCGAGTACCTCCAGGAAGAGAGCCGCGCGCTGCCGAGCCGCTACGAGGTCGAGGCGTTTCGCAAGCGCGTGCAGCGCTGCGCGACGACGTGGAGCGCGTTGCCGCGGCCGCCTCGCCCGCCTGGAGCGGAACGCCGGCAGGGACGGTGACGAGCCGGCGCGGCCGGCATGATCTGGCGCCAGCGGATACTGCTGCGGCTGCTCACGATACAGCGGGTCCTGGTCCGCTACGGGCTGGACGACGTCATCACCGAAACGCATTTCCTGCGGCCGCTGCGCTACCTGTTCTACCTGTTCCCCCGCAAGGTCGACCGTTCGGCACCGATCGGCAAGCGCATCCGCCTCGCGCTCGAGGAGCTCGGGCCGATCTTCGTCAAGTTCGGCCAGGCCATCTCGACGCGCCGGGATCTGCTGCCGCCGGCTATCGCCGACGAACTCGCGCGGCTGCAGGACCAGGTCCCGCCGTTCCCGGCGGCCGAGGCGGTCGCTATCCTGGATGCCGCGTACGAGCGGCCGGTCGGCGACGTGTTCGCCCGCTTCGACCGCGAACCGCTGGCGGCCGCGTCGATCGCACAGGTTCACAGCGCGGCCCTGCACGACGGCACCGAGGTCATCGTCAAGCTGCTGCGCCCCGGCGTCGCGCGCAATGATCGATCGCGATCTGGAGGTCATGTACGCGCTCGCCGGGCTGGCTGACCGCTACTGGGAAAACAGCCGCCGGCTGCGCCCGCTCGAGGTCGTGCGCGAGTACGACAAGACGATCATCGACGAGCTGGACCTGATGCGCGAGGGCGCCAACACGGCCCAGCTCAAACGCAACTTCGAGGGCTCGAACCTGCTGTACGTGCCGGACGTCTACTGGGATTACTGCCGGCCCGAGGCGCTCGTGCAGGAACGCATCTACGGCATCCCGATCAGCGACATGAGCGCGCTGCGCTCCGCCGGCACGAACATCCGCCGCCTCGCCGAGAACGGCGTGGAGATATTTTTCACGCAGGTATTCCGCCACAACTTCTTTCATGCCGACATGCATCCCGGCAACATCTTCGTGCAGGTCGACGACCCGGACCGCCCGAAGTACGCGGCCGTCGATTTCGGCATCGTCGGCACGCTCAGTCCCACCGACCAGCAATACCTCGCGGAAAACTTCCTGGCGTTTTTCGATCGCGATTACCAGAAGATTGCCCGGCTGCACATCGACTCCGGCTGGGTACCGCCGGATACGCGCATCGACGAACTCGAGTCCGCCGTGCGCACGGTGTGCGAACCGATCTTCAACAAGCCGCTGGCGGAGATCTCGTTTGCCCAGGTGCTGATACGCCTGTTCGAGACGGCACGGCGCTTCAACATGGAAATCCAGCCACAGCTCATCCTGCTGCAGAAGACCCTGTTCAATATCGAGGGGCTGGGGCGCGAGCTGTACCCCGAACTCGACCTGTGGAAGACGGCCCGGCCCGTCCTGAAACGCTGGATGGACGAACAGGTCGGCGCGCGCGCGGTCATCGACGGCTTCCGCCAGAACCTGCCGCTGCTGCGCGAGGCGATGCGCGAACTGCCGGCCGTGGTCAAGCAACTGTCCGACCAGGCCGCCGACGGCACCTTTCGCATCACGGTCAACTCGCGTGCGCTCGACAAGGTCGAGCGCGAGCTGGCCGCCCAGCAGCGGCAGCGGTTCGTCCTGCTGCTCGCCGGCACCGCGACCATCAGCGGCACGCTGCTGCTCGCCCTGGAAACGCTCCCGTGGGCCGGCTGGACGCTGCTCTCCGCCGGGCTCGTGACGTTCTTCCTCGGCCGCCCGCGCTGAACCTGCAGCGCGGGCGGCCGTCCGTCGCCTACCAGGATTTCTGCACGCCGAGTACCAGGCGCGAATCCGTCTCCAGCTGCGGGCCCGCGAGATCCTGCTGGAACGGCACCAGGTACTCGAGCGCCACGCGGTAGCCTTCCAGCGTGCCGGTGCCCGCCCAGTTGACGCCGAGACCGAGCTCGGTGCGGCGGATCTCCTGGCGGTCCGGATCGGCGGTCTGCACCGGCGCGACGATCAGCGGGTCGGCGCCGTCGATGTTCTCGCGCCGGTAGTGCTCGAGGCGCACGGACGTGCTGAACGCGTGGCTCCACAGGTAGCTGGCCCAGCCCGTCAGGCGATGCTCGCTGCCCAGGTGATAGTCGTCGTCGTTGTCCCACGCCCGGAACGTGCTGCGCCACTGGCCACCCCAGGACCACGTCCCGTGCAGGGCCATGTAGCTCGCACCGACCAGCGGATCGACGGTGCCCGAGCCGAGCTGCATCGGGTACGGGAGCCGGGGCGACGGTGTCGTGTTCATCGGCGTCAGGATCGTGTCCGTTTCGTCGATGCTGCCGGTCGGAAACGACAGGCCGCCGATGATATGAAACTTCGAGTGCGGGCTGTCGATGATGCTGACCAGTGCCGTGAGGCTCGAGTCGCCCAGGCCGGAGGACTTCGTCGTGAACGTCCCGAGCACCGTCGTGCCGGCGCCGCCCTGGTAGGTGACGTGATCCATGGCGTTATCGAGGAAAGACGTCATCGCCATCAGCGTGATGCGATCGGTGGGCGCGTACATCATGCCCAGCATGTGCATGTCCATGCGCATGTCCAGCGGCACCACGCGCAGCGTCGGGGGCTGCATGGGCTGGCCGGCGAACGCATTGGGTTCGGTCGTGACGATCGTCTCCGGTGCGATGGCGTCGGAACCCTGCAGGTTGCCGTCCATCGACATCGACATGAAGCGATAGGAAAACATCCACTCGCCCCGCTCGTGGTAATGGTCGGCCATGACGCCGATCGGCGCATGGGAATCGGCCCGCGTGCCCTCATCGGCAGGCGCGGCCAGGGGGACGAGGACGGCACAGGCGGCCGTCATCGCGCGCAGTGTTGTCTGCATGGTGATACTCCGCGATTCGTTCAGGTCGCGCACAAAGTGCGCGGTCGGTTAGCTGACGATGCGGGCGGGCGGCGGCGCGCGAGGCCGGTAGCCGGCGGGAGAATGGCGGCGCGGCGGTGATACAGCAGGCGGAACGCCGGTTGCGGCTCCCCGAACCAGGGTCGCGACCTGGCCGGCTTCCGGCGCCGGTGCCGCGGCGAGCAGCGCGGTGCCGATCGGGCAACTCCGGTCCGCGTCCAGCGCGGGCAGGTCCGGGTCACCGTGTCCCGCGTGGCCCGGCATCATGTCGACGGGCGGCAGGCCCTCCGGGCACAGCACCATGAACTCGCCCGCGAGCAGGTTGCCGGGCATGTAGCCGCCCGGAATCAACGCACGCAACACCAGGCAGGCCGCGAGAGCGACGCCGGTCGTCCGTCGCAGCCGTCGGGAAAAGCTGAATGCGTGCCGATTCCTCATGTGCGGGGCATTCAACGCGATGCCGCGGGCATTTGCAACGGATAATCCAGTGATAAGCCTTAACTGTCTGTTCCGAATGGACTTTCGAGCGGGTACTGGATAAAATACCAGTACCCGTTCACGCCGCCTGGAGAGACCCGCCATGCCTGCCGACCTGACACCCATCGAAGCGCTCGACCGGCGCATCCTCGCCCTCTGCACCCGCATCAATGCGGCCACCAGCGAGCTGCTGGTCATGATCCGGGAGTTCGATGAGCGCGCCGGTTTCGTCCAGTGGGGCCTGTCCTCCTGCGCCGAGTGGCTGGCCTGGCGCTGTGATCTCAGCCTGACCACGGCCCGGGAAAAGGTCCGGGTGGCCCATGCCCTGAAATGCCTGCCGCGGATCGCCGCGGCCTTCGGCGACGGCGAATTGTCCTACTCCAAGGTCAAGGAACTGACGCGGGTCGCGAACCGGGACAACGAAGCGCCGCTCCTCGCCTTCGCCTTGCGCCACACGGCCGTTACCGTCGCGGAGCGCTGCCGGGAGCTGCGCTGCGGGCGCGACGCCTCCATCGGCACGGCCGAACGCGCCTGGGCGAACCGCTCGCTGCGCATCCGGCGCGACCGGGAGCGCAGCCTGATGACGGTGACCGTGGAGCTGCCGCTCGACACCGGCGAGCTGCTCGAAAAGGCGCTCGACAAGGCACGGGACGACGCCGCACTCGAGGTGCCCGATCTCGTCGACACCGCCTGGCCGACGCGGCAGGCGGATGCCTTCGTCAACCTGCTGAACGGCTACCTGGCCGGCGACGGTGACGCCGGCAGCGACAACTTCCTGGTGACGATCCACGTCGACGAGTCGGCGCTCGCAGGGCACGAGGGCCGCGCCGCCGTCCCGCTCGAGGCGGTGAAGCGGCATTGCTGTGACGGGCAGGCCGTGATCATCACCGAGACCGCCGAGGGCGAGCCCCTGGGCATCGGCCGGAAGTCCCGGATCGTGCCGAAGGCGCTGGCGCGCGCCGTGCGGGCCCGGGACGGCAACCGTTGCCGCTTCCCCGGTTGCGACAACCGTCGTTTCCTCAACATTCACCACATCGAGCACTGGGCGAACGCCGGGGAAACCTGCCTCGACAACCTGCTGCTCCTCTGCACCCGCCATCACGCGCTGGTGCACGAAGGCGGCTTCCGGATCGACAGGGATTTCCTCGACCGATGGACCTTCTTCCGGCCGGACGGCATCGCGGTGCCTGAGGTCGGCTATGCGTTGCCGGTGGCGTCCCACGCTCCCGCGGGAGGATTGTTGAGCGTTCAGGAAAATTCAGTTCGGGAGCGTCCGCCGCCACAATATCTGCACTGACGTGATGCGATGACGCGAATGTTTGGTTCGCCGACCCGTGGAGTAGCCCAGACCTGATCGTCCGTACAGTTTCAATTTATGTCGGGCTTCAACCGACTGTTTTCGCCTACGAGCGGACGGTCGAGGGCTCAGATCTGATCTGCCGAGTCAGGCGGCAGCCGGCCAGAAGCGGAATCCCTTGAAAGCAAATAGGGCCCCGCTTCTCCTAGGATGATGGCCCCTGTGCGCTATGCGTACATGCTTGTAGCCGGTTCAGCCTTTCAGTTTTGCTTCAAGGTGATTCATAAGTTCACCCATTTGATCGCTTGGGCTGAACTCAATTGCCTCGTAATCCTCGTCAACTCTGACCGTGTGTCCTGGCGGCCAGTAGTAAACCTCGCCAGCGTTTACCGTTTCCTCAGTGCCGTCTGCATAGGTCACATGAATGGAGCCTTTGACCACAGTGCCCCAGTGCGGGCACTGGCATAGATTGTTCGGTAATCCTTCAAGCAGCGGAGTAGCGTCCGCACCAGCAGGGAACCGAACGCGAGCGACGTTGATATCGCCCCAGTCATTAGCCGTTAAAGCAGACACCGCCAGCTTCGAGACGAGTCGGTAAATCGTTTTTTGCTTGCTTCATGAGCACTCCCCTTCTTTATGTTCCTGCGGGACACCCGCCGGTACAGCACTACTACAGCCCGCACTTCGAACATGCAAGGAGAAATAGAGAGAACGGCTGCTTTGGATCAGTAGCAGAGATTGTAGCGCGAATTGCGAAACTGGCGACTCCCGGCCAGAAGGAGTCATCCAGTCATTTGCTATTGAAGGATTGACTTTGTTGATCGAGCCATCGCTGCTGCCTTGCTTCTTCCCGCTTGGCCCGTGCGAGGTTTGTTTCGTCCAAATCTACGAATGCTCGAGGCAGGCCAGCGATGTCAGCTCGATTCGGCAATTGCCTCCAGTCGAATCCATCCAATACTTTCGTGGCCAGCTCGACTACAGCAGCCACGCGCGAAGCCACCAATTCTTCACCCTTGCCGGCGGTGGCGAGTCTGGGTGAACCGAAATAGCCCTGCCAGCCGGCCGACCTCGCAATCTCACTTAGTTCTTCGGCCCGATGCGCCGGAACCGCTGGCGCCTCGACATAGTCATCGCTCACCAAATCCGGTCGTATAAACATCGTGCGGCTCGTCTCGTGAGCACCAGCATGAATCGGCAATCCGTTCTCCGCTAACTCAGTCGCATCGAATACCTGATTCGACGACCCTTCCGCGGCATAGAGTAAAACAGAAAGGGGAACCATCTCTCCTTCATAATGATCATTGAAGTATTCCGAGGCTTCGAGGAGTGCTCGATTGTGGCCAGGCGATCCATGGTAGTGAATGATGAAAATATGCCGGAAACCATCGTCACCGAGCGCAGCACCCAAGTCCATGAATAGTGAACGAAGTGTATCTGGCCGGACGGTATATGAACCCGAAAACAGGGGAAGCCCGCCAAAGTCTTCAGGAGAACCCGATCCAATCGGGATGATGGGGAACATCAGGATGTCATGGCCGTTTTCAGCGAGCTGAGATGCGAGTTTCGCCGAGACCGTCTGGTTCAGGTATCCGTCGGTGAATGTCGGGAGGTAGGGGCCGTGCTCTTCGAACAATCCACCCGGCAATATGACAACAGTATTCGAACGGTCCAACTCTTCCAGATCCGAAACACTCAGCTCCGCCGCGGCGTGGATTTCACCTGCCAAGCACAGCGGCGCTACAGCCAACGAAAATGCAACTACGAGAATTCGCGTGATCACGGGAGCCCCCCGATCGTTTTCAGAAACCGTCGAAACAGGTATAGCGACCGTCCGGATTGAGGCAACAGCAGAGATTATAGCTCGACCCAGGCAACCGGCGACTCCCGTCCAAGTCCTGCCCGATGCCGCCGGCCAACACAGGGGCCGGCAAGCGACCGTACGCAGCCGCTGGGCTGGTAAACTGTCGTCCGGCAAAAGGTAACCCGAAGCGGTCCTTGAACTGAGCTGCAAAATGAGCCGCATCCACGAATACCAGGTATCAAGAAGCGAGAATAAAAAACGCGAGCTTTCTCCTCCAAAATGTTGCTACAAAAAGGCCCACCGAGTGTGCGGCGTGGGAGCATCGGTTTTTTCACAGTTCGGCAGTTGCAGGTCTTGATAACGGAAACCAGGAAAAAACGCAGCGTGCGCAGCTTCGTGCGGCGCAGCGGTCGGCTGACGCCTGCCCAGGAGCGGGCGATGCGCGAGTTGTGGCCACGGTTCGGTATTGACCCGGGCGATTCGACGGACGACCTGGACGAGACAGTCGGCCGCCGGGCGCCGCGCATCCTCGAGATCGGTTTCGGCGACGGCGAGACACTGGTTCAGCAGGCCGTTGCACGGCCGGATGCCGACTTCCTCGGTATCGAGGTGCACGAGCCCGGCATCGGTCACTGCCTGTTGCGCGCCGCGAAAGCCGACGTCACCAACCTGCGCGTGATGGCAATGGACGCGATCGACGTGCTGCGCGAGCGAATCGCGCCGGGCACACTGACGCGGATCAACCTGTACTTCCCGGACCCGTGGCCCAAGAAGCGGCACCACAAGCGGCGCATCGTCAACGACGCGTTTCTCGGGTTGTGCGGCAGGTGCCTCGCGACCGGCGGTCACCTGCACATTGCGACCGACTGGGCGGGCTACGCGGAGCACATCGACGAGGCACTCGCCCGCACCGACCTTTTCCGACCGGTCGAACGCCGGCAACACGCCGGCGACGCGCCGCTGGAGCGCCCGGTTACCAAGTTCGAGCGGCGCGGCCTCGCCCGGGGCCATCAAATCGTCGACTGGAAGCTCGAACGCATTTGAGTCTGCAAATCAGTCGCCTGCGATACATGCCTTGACGGCGACTCAAGACCTCACCGCAACGCGACTTGCACATTGGCGCCCATGACCTATACCTGAAACAGGGGGAGGAGCGGCAACGGGCGGGTCCGTTGTCATCGACCCGGGCGCTTTTTGCCCCGCGAGGTGACGCATCATGGCAATTGCATACCCCGGCATCGGCAACTGGTACCGCCGCAGCAACGGCGCGCTGTTCGAAGTGGTTGCCGTGGACGAGCAGGACGCAACGGTGGAACTGCAGCACTTCGACGGCACCATCGACGAGGTGGACCTCGAGACCTGGCCCGGCATGCTCATCGAGCAGGTGCGGGCACCGGAGGACTGGTCGGGCTCGGTCGACATCGAACCGGCCGACTACCTGGACGATTCCACGGCCGACCTGCCGCTGGGCTGGCACGACCCGCTCGCCATTCTCGAACAGACGGAATAGGCGTCAGGCCGAATCGGGCCCCTCGACCACGACCAGGCCGTCCACGATTTCCACGTCGACACCACGCAGCCGCTTGCCCGTGCACGGGCCGGCAACGCAGAGGCCGCTGCCGATTTCGTACAGCGCCCCGTGCGAGGCGCAGATGATCAGGCTCTCGTCCCGGGTCAGGAAACTGTCCGGCTTGAAGTTGAGCGGGTGGCCGACGTGCATGCAGTAGTTCTGGTAGGCGCGGACCTCGTTGCCGCGACGCACGACGAACCCCCGGAACGGCCAGTCACCTTCGCCGATCTCGAATTCGCGGCAGCCGGGGTCGTCGAGTTCGTCGAGCCGACCCACCGTGACACGCTGCAGGTTTCGGTCATTCACCGGATGAATTCGAGGCAAGTCGCTGTGATTCATTGTAGTAACGCGCGATGAACACGGACAGGACGATGGCCGGAATGCCCACCGCGCACGCATAGAGAAAAAACCCGGTCCAGCCCAGCGATTCCTGCACGTTGCCGGAATAGCCGGCCGTCAGTTTTCCGAAGAACGTGCTGGCCGAGCTGAACAATGCGTACTGCGTGGCCGTAAAGGCGATGTTCGTCAGGCTCGACAGGTAGGCGATGAACACGGTGCCGGCAAAGCCCATCGCGAAATTGTCCGCGCTGATGGTTGCGGTCAGCATCGACAGGCTGGGGCCGGTCAGCGACAGGGCCGCGAAAAACAGGTTCGTGCCCGCGATGAGCACCGTCGCCAGCACCACGCAGCGGGCCAGGCCGAATTGCAGGATGGCCCACGCCCCCGCCGCCGTGCCCGCGAGCGATACCCACAGCCCGTATATCTTCGCGACGCTGGCGATTTCGGCCTTGCTGAAACCGATGTCGAGGTAAAACGGGTTTGCGAGTATGCCGAGCACGTAATCGCTGATCCGGAACACCGCAATGAACGCGAGCAACAGGACCGCAAAGCGGCCGTAACGGCGAAAGAAATCGGCGAACGGACCGATGACGGCGGTCGAAAGCCAGTGCCCGATGCCGTCCATCAGCGTGCCGCTGAAGCGCTCGACGACGCGGTCGCTGGATGCCGGCTCGCGGGACAGGAGCGTCGTGATGACACCGACGGCCATGCACGCACCCATGGATTTGTAGGCCATCGACCACGAGCCAAACTCGGCGATGTACAACGCGCCTGCCGTGCCCACGGCAATCGCGACGCGGTAGCCGTACTGGTAGGCGGCGGCCAGCACGCCCTGCATTTCGACCTCGGCGATCTCGATGCGGTAGGCGTCCAGCGCGATGTCCTGCGTCGCGGAAAGCAACGCCACGGCGATGGCGATGCCGGTGAATGCACCCAGTGCCGTTGCCGGATCGAGGTCCGCCAGCATGGCGAGGCAGACGCCGACGCCAACCTGCGCGGCCAGCAGCCAGGCGCGGCGGCGCCCGAACCAGCGCGTCAGCAGCGGCAGCGGCAGCGCGTCGACCAGCGGCGACCAGAGAAACTTGAAGCTGTAGGCGAAGCCGAGCCACGCGAACGTGCTGATCGTGCTGCGCTCCAGCCCGGCTTCCTCCAGCCAGGCGGTCAGCGTCGAGTAAACGAGCGGGAACGGAAGCCCGGCGGAAAACCCGAGAAAAAACAGCGCGACGATCTTTTGCTGCAGGTAATACCGCCAGCCCGGCCCGCCGTTGCCGGTGGCATTCGCAGCGTGTTCGGCGGCGTTCAGGGCGTCATCCCCAGTCGTAGTCGATGGTCAGCGGCGCATGGTCGGAAAAACGCATGTCGGTATAGATGTCGCTGTCCAGGATCCGGTCTTTCAGGCCCGGCGTGACGACGTGGTAGTCGATGCGCCAGCCGACGTTCTTTTCCCACGCGCGGCCGCGATTCGACCACCACGTGTATTGTTCCGCATCGGGATTGACCACGCGAAACGCATCGACGAAACGGTGCTTGCCGAAGAGTTCGTCCATCCATTGCCGCTCCTCCGGCAGGAAGCCCGAGTTCTTGCGGTTCGCGCGCCAGTTCTTCAGGTCGATTTCCCGGTGCGCGATGTTCCAGTCGCCGCACAGGATGGTTTGCGAACGCCGCCGGCGAATCTTCTGCAGGTGCGGCACGAAATGATCGAGGAAGCGGTACTTCACGTCCTGCCGCACGTCACCGGAGGTCCCGGACGGCAGGTAGACGGAAACGACGGACAGGCCGTCGAGCTGTACCTCGAGGTAGCGGCCCTCGTCATCGTATTCGGCAATGCCGAGACCGCGCACGACCTTGCGCGGTTCGTGGCGAGTGTAGATGGCCACGCCGCTGTAGCCTTTTTTGACCGCATCCTCGTAGTAGCAGTGGTAGCCCGACGGCCTGAAACACTCGTCGGCCAGCTGGTGTTCCTGTGCCCTGGTCTCCTGGATGCAGACGACGTCGGCATCCTGTTGCTGCATCCACTGGAAGAAGCCCTTGCGTGCGGCGGCGCGAATGCCATTGGCGTTCAGACTGATGACACGAAACACGTTCTATTACCGATCGATAGTGATTTTGGTTGCGGCTGAAATCTCATGACCGGCCAACCGGGGGCCGGGAGGGCCGCCGGCGCCGCCATCGTCTGACGGGTCGGACAGGAATCCGGCACTGTGGCATACTTTTCGTCCCTCGATCGGCGCCACCGGGCCAGCGCGGCCAGAGCCGCACATCATACAGAAGGTAACTCCGGGTCCCCACACGATGCGCGCCTACAAGAGCGAACTCCTGGAACTCGCACTCGAACTCGGTGTGTTGCGCTTTGGCGAATTCACGCTGAAGTCGGGCCGCAAGAGTCCCTACTTCTTCAACGTCGGCCTGTTCAGCAACGGCTACGCGGCGGCGAAACTCGGCCGTTACTACGCCGCGGCGATCAACGATGCGGAGATCGAGTTCGACATGCTGTTCGGGCCTGCCTACAAGGGCATTCCGCCTCGGTCCGCGCTCGCGGCTGCGGCGCTGGCGAGCATCACGATGTCGACGTGCCGTACGCTTATAACCGCAAGGAAGTCCGAAGGGCCACGGCGAGGGCGGTAACATCGTCGGTGCGCCGCTGTCCGGCAAGGTACTGATCGTCGACGACGTGATCACCGCCGGGACCGCGGTCCGCGAGGCCGAACGGCTCATCACGGCGAGCGACGCCGAGGTGGCCGGTCTCGTGATCTCGCTGGACCGGCAGGAGGTCGGCCGGGACGCGCGCTCCGCCGTGCAGGAACTGGAACAGACGCTCAATATCCCCGTTATCAGCATCGTCTCCCTCGAGGACCTGATCGAGCTGCTGGAGGAATCGAGCGAATACGGCGAGCACCTGCCGGCCGTGCTCGACTATCGCAAGCGCTACGGCGTCGGGAATGCCTGATACCATCCCGGGGCCCGCCTTTACAGCGGAAATCGTGGCTTTTAAGCTCCAAATACGCGAACCAGTCCCTCTTTTTGACACCACGATTATGTGATATTTCGGCCATGCGACTCTGCCGCAGCCGTATCTCCGCTACTTGACCCTCACGCGGCGCGCCCTCGCCGCCGAAAACACGCAGAAGCTCTACCGCTGGCGCTGGATGACGGCGGACGGGTGCACGCACAGGGACAGCATCCCGCCCGAGTACGCCGAGAACGAAAAGCAGGTGCTGAACGAGGCCGGCGTAACGGTCGGGATCCTGCAGGGCAAGAAGACCGATGCCGAGCGGGCCGAGGAACGCCGCCAGGAAGAGCTCCGAATGGACGCGAGCTGCAGCGGCGCCAGGACCAGGCACTGCTCGCCACCTACCTGTCGATCGACGAGATCGAGATGCATCGCGACCGGCGCATCGAACTGTTCCAGGCGCAGGCACGCGTCACGGAGCTCTACCTGCGCAACCTGCAGCGGCGTCTCGAGTCGCTGGAGGAAGAAGCCTCGAAATACCGCCCCTACAGCGAGGACCCGGACGCGCCGATGGTCGACCCCGACCTGGTTGCCGACCTGAACGAAACGCGCGACACGATCAAGCGGCACGAGGCCAACCTGCAGCGCTTCCGCGAAGACGAGCAGACCATCGTCGCCCGCTTTGACGACGACATCGATCGATTCAAGACGCTCAAGGGCCTGAACTAGGCGTCGTCCCGGCCTGGCCGCGGCGATCGCGCTCAGCCGGTGCCCGAGTGCCCGAACCCGCCGTCGCCGCGCGCGCTCGCGCCGAAATCCTCGACGACGTCGAACGCGACCTGCGCCACCGGCACGAACACCATCTGCGCGATGCGCGCCCCCGGCTCGATCTCGTAGGCGGCGCTGCCGCGGTTCCAGCAGGAAATGAAGACCTGCCCCTGGTAGTCCGAGTCGATCAGCCCGGTGAGATTGCCGAGCACGAGTCCGTGCTTGTGACCGAGACCCGAACGCGGCAGCAGCACGGCGGCGAGACCCGGGTCGCCGATGTGCACGGCGAGGCCGGTCGGCACCAGCACGGTGTCCGCCGGGCTGGCGACGAGCGTGCGTCGATCGACGCAGCGCGCATGTCCAGGCCCGCCGAGCCGCTCGGTCGCGTAGTGCGGCAGCGGCAACTCGGTGTCGCCGACGCGCGAGGTCCAGCACTTTCAGCGCAATCGCGTCGCGACGGCGCGGTCCTCAGTCACGCCGGCCGCACGAGCGCCGGCAGCTCGGTCTGGCGTCTCGGCCGACGGCTCGCTTCAAAGCGGTCCGCAATCAGTTCGACGAGATCGCGCGCAAGTTCACTCTTCGGCGCACGAGGAAAGGCCTTGCCGCCATCGGCCCAGAATACCTCGACCGCGTTGTCGTCCCGGTCGAAGCCCTCGCCGGCCCCGACGCTGGTTGGCCACGATCATGTCGAGCCGCTTGTTGCGGAGCTTGCCGCGCGCGTAGTCGCTGCAGCCGGTCGGTTTCGGCGGCGAAGCCGACCGTGAACGGTGCGTGCTCCAGCCGGGCGACCGAGGCGAGCGTGTCCGGCGCTCGTACCAGCTCGATGCTGAGCTCCGCCTGCGATTTCTTGATCTTGTGGGCCGAGGCCTGCTCGGGACGGTAGTCGGAAACCGCGGCCGCGCCGATGAAGATGTCGACATCGTCGATGTGCTCGTGGGTCGCGGCAAACATCTGCTCTGCCGATTCGACCAGCACGCGTTCGACCCCGGCCGGCGCCTCCAGCGCCACCGGCCCGCTGACCAGGATCACCCGCGCACCGGCGGCCTGCGCCGCCCGGGCGAGCGCATAACCCATCTTGCCGGAGCTGCGATTCGAGATGTAGCGCACCGGGTCGATTGCCTCGCGCGTCGGCCCGGCCGTGACCAGGACCAACCGGCCGGCCAGGCGCTGCCCTGCCGCGGGGCCGGCCGCCGCGCGCGGCGCCTCTGCGCCCAGCACGGCGGCGGCAATCGCGTCCGGCTCGCTCATGCGACCGAGGCCCTGCTCGCCGCAGGCCTGGTCGCCGCTGTCGGGACCGAGCAGCGCGACGCCGCGGCGTTCCAGCACGGCGCGGTTCGCCTGCACCGCCGGCGTGCGCCCACATGACGCGATTCATCGCGGGCGCGACGAAGACCGGCGCCTCGCTGGCAAGGCACAGCGTCGCTGCAGCAGGTCGGCCGCAGACCGGTGGCGAGACGCGACGAGGATTTCCGCCGTGGCCGGGCGCGATCACGATGCGATCCGCCCAGCGCGCCGAGCTCGATGTGGCCCATCGCCGCCTCGGCCTCGCGATCCCACAGGCTGTCGCGCACGATACGCCCGGACACGGCCTGCAAGGCCGTCGCCGACACGAACTCGCCCGCGGATGTCGTCAGCACGACCTGCACCTCGGCGCCGCGCTCGCGCAGCCGCCGCACGAGATCCGGCGCCTTGTAGGCGGCGATGCCGCCGCTGACACCCAGCAAGACGTTTAAGCGTGTTCATGCTCATCGCGTCCGTGTCCAGTTTGAACGAACCGCAGCTTAGCCGCGGCCAGCGCTCGTTCCAGCCACCGGCCCTCTATTTTGACGACGCGTACCGGGCCGGCTGCCGCAAGGCGGGTCCGGCGTCGCGGGCCGTTCCGGCCGCTTATCGCGGGCTACGGTACGGATTCGTGCGTGGCGACAGTGACGGCAACGACAGATACTGGCGGCCGGTGTCAGTGACAGGGAGCGTCAATGAACACGGTATTGCCGGTGCGGAGCTGGCGCCCCGCCGCAAGCTGAACTGCTGGTGCAGCCGGCGCGCTGAGCGACGCCGAGCTGCTGGCCGCGCTTCCTGCACGGCCGGCGGCAACGAGGCCGCGGCCGCCGAGCTCGCCGCCCGCCTGCTGGCGCGGTTCGGCGGCCTGCGCGCGCTGCTGGGCGCCAGCGACCAGCAACTCGCCGCCGAGGCCGGCGTCGGCGAGGCCCGCGTCATCCTGCTGCGGGCACTCCCGGATCTCGCAAGACGCTACTTCGAGCAGTCGTTACCTGTCGGGCAGGCGATCCGCAGCCCGGCCGACACCGAGGCATTCCTGGCCGCGCAGCTCCGCGACCTGCCGCATGAACTGTTCTGCTGCCTGTACCTCGACAACCGCCACCGGGTCATTCGCTTCGACGAGCTGTTTCGCGGCACGATCGACGGCACCAGCGTCTACCCGCGCGAGGTCGTCAAGCAGGCACTGGCGGCCAACGCGGCGGCGGTGATCCTGGCGCACAACCACCCGTCCGGCGTCGCCGAGCCCAGCCAGGCGGACGAGCGCATTACGCGGCGCCTGCGGGCCGCTCTGGAGCTGGTCGACATCCGGCTGCTGGACCACCTGGTCATCGGCGACGGCCGCTGCACGTCGCTGGCCAGCCGCGGGCTGCTTGAGCCCCGATCGTCGCGAGGAGCGCAGTCGGCGTGGCGACCTCGGCGCAGCCCCTGTCGCGAGGGCTGTCAGCGACGCTGGCGACCTCTGCACAGCCCCGGCGTCGCGACGCCCGCTCCGCACGGCCTGAGTCTCCGCCGGAGCACACCTCCGCCTCCCAGTCCGTGCCGTCCATGAACGATCCGGGCTGAAATCAGTCAGCCGCGAGGCGGTCCGGTGGCAGCGCCCCTGCTTGATCGGCGCCCGGCAGGCTGGTATAAAGACGCGCTCTCTGCCCGCGACTCGCGGGCAACTTTATATGAAATCAGAGACTTAAACGTTATGTCCAGGGTTTGTCAGGTAACCGGGAAACGCCCGCAGACGGGCAACAACGTTTCCCACGCCCACAACAAGACGCGGCGCCGCTTCCTGCCGAACCTGCAGCACAAGCGGTTCTGGCTCGAGTCCGAGAAGCGGTTCGTGCGCCTGCGCGTATCGCACAAGGGCCTGCGCCTGATCGACAAGCACGGCGTCGACAAGGTGATCGCGGACCTGCGTGCCCAGGGCCAGCGGATCTAACGGCGAAGGAGACCGACATGCGTGACAAGATACGACTCGTGTCCAGCGCCGGCACCGGCCACTTCTACACGACGACCAAGAACAAGCGCCTGCATCCGGAAAAGATGGAAACGCGCAAGTACGACCCGAAGGCGCGCAAGCACGTCGTCTACAAGGAAGCGAAGATCAAGTAGGAGCGGCTTCCAGCCGCGATAATTTGACGAATCGCGGCTGGACACCGGTCCTACGTGGAAGAATCGCGGCTGGAAGCCGCTCCTACGCCGCCGGCGGCTGCAATCGATAACACCGCAGGCGCTCCGCGAAATCCTCCAGCACCTTGATGCCGCTCGCCTCCGCCTCGGTGCACCAGTCGCGCAGCTGCGAGAGCAGCTTGTCGTTGCCGACATTGGCGCCGTTCCAGAGTTCGGTCAGGCGTTCGCGGAATTCGTGAACCGTGCGCAGCGATGCGTGATCCGACAATATGGTTCGCAGGCGCTGGTGCGACCCCTCGTCGAGCAGCGACGGCTGGCGTACGAGCAGCTTCCTTGCCCGCTTCAGGGCCCGGCCGCCGGCCGCCACCGCGGTGCGCTCCCGCTCCAGCACCGGCAGCGTCACCTGGCGCGTGTAATCGCGCAGCACGTGCATGCGATTCACGATAATGGCGCGCAGGTTGTCGATGTCGACGTGGCGTTTGGGCTCGCCGGCGAGTACCGGTCGCGGCGCCACCTTGCGCACCCGGGCGAGCCGCAGCGCGCGGAAGATCATGATGTACATCCAGCCGATGTCGAACTCCCAGCGGCGGACCGAGAACTTGGCCGACGTCGGGAATGCGTGATGATTGTTGTGCAGCTCTTCGCCACCGACGAACACGCCCCACGGCACCAGGTTGGTGGCCGCGTCGTTGCATTCGAAGTTCCGGTAGCCCGTATGGTGGCCGAGACCGTTGATTACGCCCGCGGCAAACAGCGGCATCGAAACGAGCTGGATGGCAATCATGATGATGCCGGGCACGCCGAACATCAGCAGGTCGAACGCGATCAGCAGGAGGATTCCGCCGAACGCAGATCGCTCGTAAGACGTTGCGCTCCAGCCAGTCATCCGGCGTTCCGCGCCCGAACTTCGCCAGCGTCTCGGGATTCTTCGATTCCTCGCGGTAGAGCTCCGCGCCTTCCAGCAGCACTTTCCGCAGCCCGTAAATCTGCGGGCTGTGCGGGTCGTCTTCCGTTTCGCAGTACGCATGATGCTTGCGGTGGACCGCCACCCACTCCCGCGTCAGCATGCCCGACGTGCACCAGATCCAGAAGCGGAAAAAGTGGCGCAACACAGGGTGCAGGTCCAGCGACCGGTGGGCCTGGTCGCGGTGCAGGTACAGCGTGACCGCCATCATCGACACCTGCAGCATGACAAGCATCGCGAGGACGTAACCCCAGAACGAGAGGTTCAGCGCACCGTAGAGAAATTCCATGCAATAATCCCGGAAAGCCTTGATAGAACCGTCACTATAACGGAGGCGTCAGAGCGTCGAAAGGACGCCGTCACGATTTTGGCGGCCTGCGCCGCGCCCCGACGTTACGTTGTTGGAGTCGGCCCGCGGCCCATCGTTCCGCGGTCGCCACCGATTCGTTTGCCCCTGCCGCGCCGTAGCCGCCATGCCTGAATTGCCCGAAGTCGAGACCAGCCGCCGCGGCATCCTGCCCTACGTCGTGGATCACACCGTGCAACGCGTCGTCGTCCGCGAACGCCGGCTGCGCTGGCCGGTGCCGGCAGGCCTCGAGGACAAGCTCCGCGGCCAGGCGGTGCACGCGCTGGATCGTCGAGCCAAGTACCTGCTGTTCTCGACCGATGCCGGCACCGCGATGCTGCACCTCGGCATGTCGGGCAGCCTGCGCATCGTCGAGCCGGCGGAGCCGGCCGGCGTGCACGATCACGTCGACGTGCTCATGAGCAACGGCAAGGCGCTCCGGTTTCGCGATCCGCGGCGCTTCGGCTCGTTGCTGTGGAGCGATCGCGGCACGATCCATCCGCTGCTGGCCGAGCTCGGGCCGGAACCGCTGGGCGATGCGTTCACCGGCGAGTATCTCTGGCGGCTGTCCCGCGGCCGGCGCGTTGCCATCAAGCAGTTCATCATGAATGCCCGCGTCGTCGTCGGCGTCGGTAACATCTATGCCAGCGAGGCCCTGTTCGAGGCCGGGATTCACCCGGCACGGCAGGCAGGCCGTATTGCCCTGCCGCGCATGCAGCGCCTCGCCTACGCCATCCGCAGCGTGCTGAACCGGGCGCTGGCGGCGGGCGGCACGACGCTGCGGGATTTTCACGGCGGCACCGGCGAACCCGGCTACTTTCGCCGGCAGCTCGCGGTCTACGAACGCGGCGGCCGGCCGTGCCGGCGTTGCGGGCACCCGCTGCGTGCAACGGTGCAGGGTCAACGCTCGACGTATTATTGCGTGCGCTGCCAGCGCTGACCGTCAGGGCGAACAGCGCTCCATCAGGGCCATGCGCACGTTGTCCGGCACGAACTCGCTGATGTCGCCGCCCAGCTTGGCGATCTCGCGGACCAGGCTCGACGAGATGTAGGTGTATTTTTCCGTCGGCGTCAGGAAGGCGGTCTCGACGTCGTCCGTCAGGTGCCGGTTCATGTTGGCGAGCTGGAATTCGTACTCGAAGTCGGAGATGGCGCGCAGCCCGCGCACGATGACCGCGAGCCCGTGATCCCGCGCGAAGTCGACCGTCAGGCCGTCGTATCCGGTAACGTCCACGTTGCCGATGCCGGCCAACGCATCCTCCGCGAGTTCCACGCGCTCGGCGAGCGAGAACATCGGCTCCTTGCCCGGGTTGGCGGCGATCGCGACGACGACGCGATCGAACAGGCGGCACGCGCGCCGGACGAGATCCTCGTGCCCCAGCGTGATCGGATCGAACGTCCCGGGATACATTGCGCTGACGGTCATGCAGCTCTCCTATGTCAGGCCTCGGCCGGCCCGGCCGGCGTCAGCAACAGGTAACGCACGTTGCCCGCCGTCTTGTCCCTGGCCACCCGCCACGCCGCCGGCAGGTAATCCAGCGGCAGCTGCCGGTCCTGTTCCAGGTAGACCAGCGCCCCCGGCGCCAGCCAGCCGCGATCCTGCAGCAGTCTACACATTTCCGGCAGCAGCGCATCGCGGTACGGCGGATCGAGAAACACGATGTCGGCCGGCCACGGCGCCCGCGATGCGAGCCAGCTGACGGCATCGGCCGGGTGGATGCGTGCCGTGGCGGCGCCGAGCGCGTCGCGCGAATGCTCCAGCATCCGCACCGCGGCCGGCGCGTTTTCCACCAGGTCGACCGAGCGCGCGCCGCGCGAGAGCGCCTCGAAGCCCAGCGCGCCGGTGCCCGCGCACAGGTCGATGCAGCGCGCGCCCTCAATGTGCGGCGCCAGCCAGTTGAACAGGGTCTCGCGAACCCGCCCGGACGTCGGCCGCAGCCCGTCGATACCGGCGACCGGCAACACGCGACTGCGCCACTTTCCCGCTACAATGCGCAACCGTCCCGGGCCGGGGGCGCCGGCCTTCTGCCTGCCCCGCCGCGAATTTGCCATGCTGCCACCTCACCGGCACGTGATGACGACAAGCGCCGCCGCGACGTTCAGAATACGGCGTTTGACACCGCAAGTTGAGCGCTGACGACACAGGATTGCAGGTGTTCGGCAAAAAAGACAAACCGGAAGCGGCACCGCGCAAGGGCTTCGTCGCGCGGCTGCGCGAGCGCCTGAACCGTGGCGAGAGCTGGCTGACCTACGACCTGGCCAACCTGGTGCCGGGCGGGCGCATCGACGCGGACGTCATCGACGAGCTGGAAACGCGGCTGGTCATGGCCGATGTCGGCGTCGAGACCGCGGCACGTATCGTCGCCGGGCTGCACCGGCAACTCGCGCGCAAGGAACTCGGCGACATGACGGCGCTCAACGCGGCATTGCGGCGGGCCCTGCTCGGGATACTCGAACCGGTCGAACAGCCCCTGATGATAAAGACCGGCGACGGGCCGTTCGTCATCCTGGTGGTCGGGGTCAACGGCGCCGGCAAGACCACCACCATCGGCAAGCTGGCGCGGCGCCTGATGGACGAGGGCCACTCGGTGATGCTGGCGGCCGGCGATACGTTCCGGGCCGCCGCGGTGGAGCAGCTGCAGGTCTGGGGCGAACGCAACGGCGTGCCGGTCGTTGCACAACAGGCGGGCGCGGATCCCGCCGCCGTCATCTACGATGCCTACGAATCGGCTCGCTCGCGCGGTATCGACGTGTTGCTTGCCGACACGGCCGGGCGACTGCAGACGCAGCAGGGACTCATGGACGAACTCGCCAAGATCAAGCGCGTGCTCGAGCGGCAAAACGACGCGGCGCCGCACGAGATCATGCTGGTCCTCGACGCGGGCCTCGGCCAGAACGCGCTGTCGCAGGCCGAAAAATTCCACGCGGCGCTGGGCCTGACCGGCATCACGGTGACGAAGCTCGACGGCAGCGCGAAGGGCGGCATCCTGCTCGCCATCGCCGACCGGCTGGGCATCCCGGTGCGCTTCATCGGCATCGGCGAATCGCTGGACGACATGCAGCCGTTCGTCGCGGACGACTTCGCCGGGGCCCTGCTGCAAAACGGCACGGACGACGGGACCGAATCATGATCGTGCTCGAGCAGGTCACGAAGCGTTTTCCGGGCGGGCAGGAAGCGCTGCGGAACCTGAGCCTGACCGTCGACCGCGGGGAGATGGTGTTCATCACCGGCCATTCCGGCGCGGGCAAGAGCACGCTGCTGCGGCTCATCGCGCTGATCGAACGGCCCACGAACGGCCAGGTCATCATCGACGGGCAGAATCTCCGCCGCGTGTCGCGACGCCGCATCCCGGCCTACCGGCGACAGCTGGGCATGGTCTTCCAGGATCACAAGCTCCTGTACGACCGGCCGGTCTTCGACAACGTCGCATTGCCGCTGGTCATCGCCGGAACCGGGCACCGGGAAGCCGCCCGCAAGGTGCGCGCGGCACTGGACCAGGTGGGCCTGCTGCACAAGGAGCGCCAGAGTCCGGAGACACTGTCGTCCGGCGAGCAACAACGTGTCGGCATCGCGCGCGCCATCGTCAGCCGGCCGAAGCTGCTGATCGCCGACGAACCCACGGGCAACCTGGACCCGGACCTGTCGCTGGAAGTCATGCGCATATTCCGCCGCTTCAACGAAGTTGGCGTGACGCTGCTGATCGCGAGCCACGACATCGCGCTCATCGACCAGCTCGGCTGCCGCCGCATCGCGCTGGAGGACGGCGCGCTCAAGGCGGACGAGGACGAGGACTTCGTGTCCGCGCTGGCGGGCGACGACGACGAGCGTGACCCGTGGCGCCCGTGACCCCGCAGGAGCAGGCAGCTCCCCGTCGCACCGGCCCGGTTGCGGGCTGGGCAATGCGGCATGCAAGCACGATGATCGGTTCGCTGGGCCGCCTCGCGCGCCAGCCCTTCGCGACCTTCCTGACGGTGCTGGTCATCGCCGTGACGCTCGCTCTGCCGGCCGCGCTGCATCTCGTCGTCAAGAACGCCCGCAGCCTCGGCGACAGCTGGGAGCATGCGCTCGACTTCTCCGTCTACCTGAAGCCGGGCACCAGCATCGCCGAGGCGGAAAACGTCCGCGACCTGCTCACCCAGCGCGCGGACATCGCCAGCGTCACGCTGATCGATGCGGCGGAGGCACTCGAGGAATTCAAGGCGGGTTCCGGCTTCGGCGACGCGCTCGACTATCTCGCCGACAATCCGCTGCCGCACACGCTCGTGATCCGGCCGGCGCCCGCGAATACGCAGGCGTCGGTCGGCCTGTTGCACGAGGAGATCGGCAACCTGCCGCAGACGGATATCGTGCAGGTCGACTCGGAATGGGTGCAGCGCTTCCTCGCGATCCTCGACATCGTGCAGCGCGCGATCGGCATCGGCGCCATCCTGCTCGGCGCGGCGATCGTGATCATCATCGGCAACACGATCCGGCTCGACATCGAGAACCGCCGCGATGAAATCGAGGTCACGAAACTGATCGGTGCCAGCAATGCGTTCGTGCGACGGCCATTCCTCTACTCGGGGTTCTGGTACGGATTCAGCGGCGGCTTGCTGGCGCTCGGGCTGGTGGGCTACGGCCTGTACGCGCTCAGGGCGCCGGTCGCGCGGCTGGCCGGGCTCTACAGCAGCCGCTTCGAGATTCTCTCGCTGAGCCTCGCCGAGAGCGGCGCCATCGTCGGCACCGGCGTGCTGCTGGGGCTGACCGGCTCCTGGCTGGCGGCGGCCCGGCACATGCGCCGCATCGAGCCGCGCTGAGGCGTCCCGCGGGACGCCCGGCGACCCCGGCGGGCTGGCGTCAACCCTCTGAAAAGACGTCTTTTTCCGACCGATACCGTGACGGAACTCACGACCCGCTTAGCACTCTAATGCGGAGAGTGCTAAACTCGCACTGCAGATTTGAGGAGGTAACGACAGTCCATGACCACGGCACTTGCACTACGCAATCCAGACCAGATCCTGGCCGGCCCGGTCGGCAGTCTCGACGCCTATATCCAGGCCGTCGGCTCGATCCCGGTGTTGAGCAAGGAGGACGAGCAGTCGCTGTCGCGGCGCTACCGTGACCGGGAAGACCTGGACGCGGCGCGCGACCTGGTGCTCGCGCATCTCCGCTTCGTCGTGCACATCGCCAAGGGCTATACCGGTTACGGCCTCCCGCTGAGCGACCTGATCCAGGAAGGCAATGTCGGCCTCATGAAGGCCGTCAAGCGATTCGACCCGGACTACGGCGTGCGGCTCGTGTCGTTCGCGGTGCACTGGATCCGGGCAGAAATCCACGAATTCGTGCTGCGCAACTGGCGCATCGTCAAGGTTGCGACCACCAAGGCGCAGCGCAAGCTGTTTTTCAACCTGCGCCGGGCCAAGAAGAGCCTTGCCTGGCTGTCGGCCGACGAGACCCGCGCCGTCGCCGACGACCTCGGCGTCAGTGCGCAGGAAGTGACCGAAATGGAACGCCGGCTTAGCGCGCGCGACGCGCTGTTCGATCCGGCGCCGGATGCGGACGACGATCACCAGTTCACGCCGGCCGCCTACCTGCCGAGTCCGGACGCCGATCCGGCCATGCAGGTCGAACAGTCCGACTGGAACGACGATGCGACCAGCCGCATGGCCGACGCCCTGGACGAGCTGGACGAACGCAGCCGTGACATTCTCGAATGCCGCTGGCTGGCCGAAAAGAAGCAGACACTGCACGAACTGGCCGATCGCTACGGCGTCTCCGCCGAGCGCATACGGCAGATCGAAGGCAACGCGATAAAGAAGCTGCGCACGGCCATGGACGCCGCCGCAGCCGCCTGATCACGGCAGGCTCGCGTCGCGTGGTGGTGTAGGAGCGGCTTCCAGCCGCGATTGGGCGTTAATCGCGGCTGGAAGCCGCTCCTACGGAATCCGCTCCTACGGAATCCGCTCCTACGTACGCAGCAATCAGCGATACACCCGCGTGCGATAGCGGATGTAGCCGCCGTCCTCGGCGCCCAGCGGGTCGTCGTGCGTCCAGTGCACCAGCCCGCCGAGATCGTTCCACTCGTAGATGCCGCGGAACCGGATGCGATCGCCCAGCCCCAGCGGCACGCGCTCCGCGATGTCGATGTTGTGGGCGATGAGCAGGGTCTGGCCGTTGCGCATGTCGAGAATGAGGCGCTGATGCCGCTCCCCGTTGCCGTCGTCGGACAGCAGGCGACGGACGACGCCGGTTGCCTCGATCCAGGCGCCGGAATGGTCTTTGCCATAAACGGGATTCGCGCTCATCTTGTTGTTGTTGTTATTGAGCTTTGTTCTTGTTCTTGAAGCGGGTGTGGAGCGCGGCGCGGCGGAACGACGTCCGCCGCGCCGGTCGTAACAGCGAATCAGCTGGTCAGCGGCACCATCGTGATCTCGACGCGGCGATTTGCCTGGCGTCCGCTGGCCGTCGAGTTGTCCGCAACGGGCATATCCTCGCCCAGCCCGATCGTGATCAGGCGCTGCGATAAAATGCCCTGATTCTGCAGGTACCGCGCAACCGACTGGGCGCGCCGCTCGGACAGGCCCTGGTTGTAAGCGCTGCTGCCCGTGCTGTCGGTATGGCCGGCCACTTCGACCACGGTCTTGTCGAATTCCGTCATGACCTTGCCAACGGACGTCAGCACGTCGAAAAACGCGGGATTCAGGTTGGCGCTGTCGGTCGCGAACGTGATGTTGCCCGGCATGTTGAGCGTTATGTTGTCGCCCACCCGCGTCACGCTGACGCCGGTGCCCTGCAGTTCGGCACGCAGCTCCGCCTCCTGGCGATCCATGTAGTTGCCGACCGCGCCGCCGGCCAGCGCGCCCACGCCGGCGCCGATCAGGGCCCGCTGGCGCCGCTCGACGGCATCGTCGCCGGATGCGAGCCCGACGACCGCGCCGGCGACGGCGCCGATGATCGCGCCCTTGGTTGCGCTGCTGGTCTTCGATTCCTGCGTGTAGGGATCCAGCGTCTCGCAGCCCACCAGCGCCAGGCCCAGCACGGTGCCCAGCACTGCCATTTTCGTTCCGTTGGTCGCCATTTCGACTCCTCGAATTTGCCCTGTGCGAAAGTGTCTGTGCCGGCGCGCGGCTTTTCTCCCGCGCAACCTGCCAGCCTGCGGTATTGTAACCGCCCTGATGCTGAACAACGACTGAAAAACGGCGGCTGCCTGGGCAGCGTACCCACCGGATTATGTCTGAAACCGACCAATGGCTTGATCGCTTCCGCCAGCAACACGCCCGCGTGCGGCTGCGCGTCGCCTACTGGCCCGGCATTGCCGCGCTGCTGCTCGGCGTCGTCGGCCTGCTCTGGGCGCTGCCGGTGCCGGCCGAACTGCAGGCGATATCGCCGCTCGTTAACTGGGGCAGCGTCTTCCTGATGGCCGCGGTCATCTACTATTTCATTATCTCGGTGCCGCTCGCGATCGGCATGCTGCCGGTCGTTCTCGGCATCACCGCGGCCGAGACCTGGCTGGCGCTGCAGGACGGCTGGTTGCGCCCGGGCGCCGCGTTGCTGACGATGGCCGGAGTCGCCGGCCTCTACCTGGGGCATCGCGCCAACGGCGGCCTGCGGGCGGTGTTCCGCGATATCCAGCTGCTGATGATCGCACCGCTGTGGCTGCTGTCGACGCTCTACCGCCGCCTCGGTATCCCGCACTAGCGCGGATGATTCAGAACGGCACGATGGCAGGGGCGGAGGTGGGCCCCGGGAGGGCTTTTCCGGTAGAATCGTCCGCCCCTGCGACCCGACCAACCAGGAGTCATCGTGGCAAGTACCGCGCCGACCAAGGCCGCCAGCGGCGGCCGCAAGCAACTGAATCCGCTGGACCTGTACGACGTTCGCGCCGAGTTGTCGGAGGACGAACAGATGGTGCAGGACTCCGTCGCGCGCTTCGTCGATGACAAGGTACTGCCGATCATTCGCGATGCGTTCGAGAAGCACTATTTTCCGCAGGAGCTGGTCAGCGAAGTCGCTGCCCTCGGGCTGCTGGGCAGTTCGATCGACGGGTACGAATGTGCCGGCCTGAACAGCGTGTCCTACGGCCTCATCTGCCAGGAACTGGAGCGTGGCGACAGCGGCCTGCGCAGCTTCGTCTCGGTCCAGAGCAGCCTCGTCATGTTCCCGATTCACGCGTACGGCTCCGACGAGCAGAAGGAGCGCTGGCTGCCCGCGATGGCGCGCGGCGAGGTCATCGGCTGCTTCGGCCTGACCGAACCGCACGGCGGCTCGGATCCGTCCAACATGAAGACGCGTGCGAAACGGGATGGCGACGACTGGATACTGAACGGCGCCAAGATGTGGATCACGAACGGCACGATCGCGGATGCCGCGATCGTCTGGGCCATGACCGACGACGGCGTGCGCGGTTTTATCGTGGAAAAAGACATGCCGGGTTTCACATCCCAGGAAATCGAGAACAAGTTTTCGCTGCGGGCATCGGTAACGGCGTCGCTGTTCCTCGACAACGTCCGGGTGCCGGAGGCGAACGTGCTGCCCGGCGTGACCGGCCTCAAGGGCCCGCTGAGCTGCCTGACGCAGGCGCGCTACGGCATCACCTGGGGCGTCATCGGGGCCGCGCAGGCCTGCCTCCGGGAAGTGCTGAATTACACGCAGGACCGCATCCTGTTCGACAGGCCGTTGAACGCCAACCAGGCAATTCAGCAACGCCTGGCGAACATGGCGCGCGGCATCACGACGGCACAGCTGCTGTCACTGCAGCTCGGCCGGATCAAGGATCGCGGTGACCTGAGCCCCACGCAGGTGTGCCTCGCCAAGTGGAACAACTGCCGGATGGCACTGGATGTCGCGCGTGACGCGCGCGACATGCTGGGCGGCAGCGGGATCAGTGCCGAGTACGTGCCGATCCGCCACATGCTGAACCTGGAGAGCGTCATCACCTACGAAGGGACCGAGACCGTGCACCAGCTCGCCGTCGGCAAGGAACTGACCGGCACCAACGCGTTCTGACCGCGGGTCCCGCCTCCGGCAACGAGGTTCCGGTCATCGAGCGGCTGCCGCAGAATCGCGACGTCTGGCGCATCGCCGCGCCGCTGGTCGTTTCGAACGTCTCCGTGCCGCTGCTCGGCATGGTCGATACCGGCGTGACCGGGCATCTCGAGGATGCGTCCTACCTCGGCGCCGTCGCCATCGGCGGCGCGGTATTCAGCTTCCTGTACACGGGCGTCAATTTCCTGCGCATGGGGACGACCGGCATCGCGGCGCAAGCCTGCGGCGCGCGCGACGACGACGCCCTGCGCACCGCGCTCGGGCAGGCGCTCGTGGTCGCGGCCGGCATCGCGCTGGTCCTCCTGTTGCTCAGGACGCCGCTCGCCGAACTGGGCATCGGCCTGCTCGGCCCCGATCCGGGCATCGCGCCGCACGCGCGCGACTACATCGGCATTCGCATCTGGAGCGCACCGGCGACGCTTGCCGGTTACGCGCTGATCGGCTGGTTCATCGGGCTGCAGAACGCGCGCGTGCCCCTGTACATCGTGCTCGTGACGAATGTGACGAACATCGCCCTGGACCTGCTGTTCGTCGTCGTGTTCGATTTCCGGGTACAGGGCGTCGCGGCGGCTTCGGTCATCGCGGAGTACACGGGCGCGGCAACCGGCTTCGCCTTCGTCGCCGCCGAACTGCGCCGGCGCGGCGGCCGGTGGCACCGCGCGCGGCTCACCTCGGTTCGCGCTTACGCGGCCTTCTTCGCCATCAACGCCCACCTGTTCGTCCGCACGATGGCGCTGGTCTTCACGTTCGCCTTCATCACGTCGCAGGGCGCCCGGCTGGGCACGCTGGTGCTCGCCGCCAATGCGGTGTTGATGAATCTCCAGCACCTGTTGTCTTTCGCCCTCGACGGCCTCGCGCATGCCGCCGAGGCGCTGGCCGGGCGCGCGGTGGGCGAAAAGAACACGGCCGCCCTGCAACGCGCCGTCACGTTGACGCTGCGATGGTCGCTGGCCGTGGCCGCGGGGTTCAGCCTGGTGTACGCGCTGGGCGGGCCCGTCGCGATCCGGCTGCTCACGGACCTGCCCGGCGTGCGCGGCGCCGCCCTCGAGTACCTGCCGTGGATGGTGGTGTCGCCGCTGGTCTCGGTCTGGTCGTTTCTTTACGACGGCGTATTCGTCGGCGCCACGCGCGCGCGCGCCATGCGCGACATCATGCTCGTGTCCGCGTTCGGCGTATTCATGCCCGCCTGGTACCTGCTGCTGCCGCTGGGCAACCACGGGTTGTGGCTCGCGTTCACGCTGTTCATGGCAAGCCGCGGCGTCGGCATGCACGCGTATGACCGCCGCCGCGTCCTCGGCGCGGCGGGCGGCTGAAACCGGGCCGATACCTGCTCAACGCTGCGTTACCGGTTGGGACACGGGCTCCGGGGGCGGGCCGCGATGCCGGTTCCGTTCGCATTGCTCCTCGACCGAGCTGCGGGCCCACAGGTAGGAGACGATGCCCATCGTCACGTTTGCAGCGGCGTAGGCCGCGAAGATGCCGGCCATGCCGAACAACCAGTCGCCGAGCAGCGCCAGCGGCAGGTAGATGACGACCATGCGCGCGACGCTGACAACCACCGCCGGCATCGGCTTGCCCATGCCGTTGAACGACGCGTTCATGACCATGACCATGCCGTAGGTGCCGTAACTGACCGGCGCGATCCAGAGAAACAGCGCGGCCACGTCCGTCACGTCGGCACTGTCGCTGAACAGGCCCGGCAGGGACTGGCTGAACGTCGCCAGCCCCGCCGCTATCGCAAGCCCCGACGCCAGGCAGAACAGCGAGCAAAGCCTCAGGGCCTCGAATATCCGGTCCGACTTGCCGGCCGACATGTTCTGGCCGACGAACGGCCCGATGATCGCGGACATTGCGTAGTAAATAACGAGCGTAACCGATTCGATGCGGCTGGCAACGCCGAAGCCGGCCACGGCATCGGTCCCGTAGCGCGCGAGCATCGCCGTGATCACGCCGGTCGCGACCGGGATGATTGCGTTGGTCCCCGCGGCCGGAATGCCGACGTGCAGTATGTCCCGCCAGGACTGTTTCATCTCGTCGCGCGGCGGCAGCTTGTAACTCAGCATGTCGAGGCGGTGCTGCATGAAGTACAGCGTGCCGGCGAAGATCGTCCCGCGCGCGAGCAGCGCCGCCATTGCGGCCCCCTCCAGCTCCATGCGCGGAATGGGGCCGAAACCGAAGATCAGGAGCGGGTCCAGCGCAACGTTGAGGATGGACGCGATAACCATCAGTCGGCTGGGCAGGCGCGTATCGCCCGTTGCCCGCATGCTGCTCATGCCGACCATGCCGACGACGATGAACGGCACGCCCATGTACAGGATTCGCATGTAGCCGCCGATGAGCGGCAGCATGTCCGCGGGCGCCCCCATCAGCGTAAAGAGCGGATCGATCGTCAGGATGCCGACGGCACAGATCACCGCCGTGATGCCGAAGGACAGCAGCAGGCTGTCGGTCGCCAGCCGCCGCGCGCGGCGGTGATCGTCGGCGCCGATGGCCCGCGCGACGACGGACGACGTGCCGGCACCCAGGCCGATCGCAACGCTGCTCACGACCATGAGTACCGGAAACGCGAAACCGAGTGCCGCCAGCTCGCGATCGCCGACCTGGCCGATGAACCAGGCATCCGCGAAGCCCTGCAGCATCATCATGGCAACGCCGTACAGAACGGGCACCGTCATGTCGACAAGATGCTTGCCGACCGGCCCCTGGGTAAGCCGGGCTTGGGCTGGTTTCATCGGAATACCGGAGGCTGGCGTGGCATACCGGTCGCGGCCGGTACCGTGCCACTATGACGCAGCCGTTGCCGGGCTGCAATCCGGCCGGCCGCGCCTGTACTATCCTGCCGTTGACCTTGTAACCGCCGGACCGTTCAATGCAAAACGCGCCTGTTCAGGAAGATCCGGCCGCCGGATTACCCGCGCAGCCGGAGACTGTCATTCCCGCTGCGAGGCACGACGCCCGTGAGCTGGAAGCGGCTGGCAAGGCGCACCGTGTTCGACAACCCGTGGATCACGGTGACGGAGGATCGCGTCATCAATCCGGGCGGCGGTGAAAATCTCTACGGCCGCGTGCACTTCAAGAACCGGGCCGTCGCGATCCTGCCGCTGGACGATGCGGGCCATACATGGCTCGTCGGGCAGGACCGTTACACGCTGGGCGAGTACACCTGGGAGTTGCCGATGGGCGGCGCGCCGATGGACGAACCCGCGGTGGAGGCCGCGCGACGCGAGTTGCGCGAGGAGACCGGGCTCTCGGCATCGGCGTGGCGCGAGTACATGCGCCTGCATACCAGCAACTCGATTACCGACGAACAGGGCGTTGTTTTCATCGCACGCGGACTCACGGAGGGCGAGCCCGAGTTCGAGGAAACCGAGAATATCGAGATCCGGCGGCTGCCGCTCGCCGAGGCCATCGGCATGGCCGAGCGCGGCGAGATTACGGATGCGATCAGCGTTGCGACGCTGTTCAGGGCGCGCGAGTTCGTTCAGGACGCCAGCGTCGCCGTCACCACGTAGCGCAGCGGCCCGCCCGGGTCGGCGGCGTCGAACGGGTAACAGGTCATCAGCGTCAGCATCGGCGTGTCGGTATCGAGGATCACGCTGCCCTTGCGGGCGTCGACGACGTCGATGCCGGTCACGCGGAATTCGAGCACGCGACCGTTGCTGCGCTCCACGTGAATGATATCGCCGTATTGCAGGTATTGCAGAAAGCGGAAGTGCGTGTCGCGATGACCCGCGATGACGCTGTTGCCCGCATCGCCCGGCAACACGCTGGCCTCCAGGTGCCCCGGCGCGAAGGCGAGCACGCGCCCGGAGCCGCCCGCCAGCACGATCAGCTCGACCTCGCCGCCGCGTGCCGACAGCCGCGCGACCGGTTCCGTATCGGCCCAGGGCCACGGGCGCGCGGTCTCCGCACCGGCGCCGGCCCTGAGCCACGCGTGCTGCATCAGCCCCTGCGCCAGCCACGCCTTGGCCGGAATCCAGACGCCCCGGCCCAGCTGCCAGAAACCGATGCCGAGCAGCAGGGCCATCAGCAGTCCGGACCTAGTGCGGGGTATCAGCCGCGGCACGGGCCGGTCCTCGCAACGCAGAGACACGCGACAGGAAAACGAGCATCGCCAGCAGCAGGCAGACCGCACCGGCGAACCGCAGCGCCGGTCCCGGGGTCGCCGTGGCCGGAAAGCCGAAGATCGCGCGCTGGCTCTGGCCGTAGGGGAGGAGGCTCGCTACCTGTTCGCGAGTCAGGCCGGCGTCCGGCGGCCGCACCGGCGTCCGGTCGACGGCGACCAGGCTCGTGTGCCGGCTGACCAGTTGGTAGGCGAGCGCGGTCTCGATGACATCGTCGCGGACCGTGTCGGCGTCGGCGCCGCGCCGCCCGGCGTCGAGTGCGGCGCCGATTTTCGCTCTCGCCCACAACGCGGCAACGCCCTCGTTGTCGTCGGCGCGCGCCAGCGCTACCTCGGCCGCCCAGGGCCCGGTCGGGCCGTTACCGCGGATCACCAGCAGATCGCCCGGCCGCGGCGCCATCGCCAGCCGCGCGCGCACCGTCACCGGCTCACCGGCATACAGGTCCGCAATGCGCGCGGGGTAACTCTCGGCCCGCGATCCGTCGGGCCAGGCGAGTTCGATGTCGGTCAACTGCGGCTCCCGCAACCGGGTCAGCAGTCGCGTCATCTTGTCCTTCACTTCGTGCAGCGCGCTGATGGTCACGAAGCGTCCGCGACCCGCCTCGGCGGCCTTGCGCATGAACCAGCCGTTTGGCGCCGAACCGATGCCGACCGTGAACAGTCGCGTGGCGCCGAGCTTTTCTTCGATCAGCTCGTACAACCCGGCTTCGTTGCCGACCGCGCCGTCCGTCACGAAGACGACCTGCCGCAACCCGCCCGCCCCGGTCTCGCGCAGCGCGGCGGTCAGCGCCGGCCGCATTTCGGTGCCGCCGTTTGCCGTCAGCCGGCGCACCCACGCCTGCGCCTGCGAGAGGTGCTCCGCGGTGGCCGGCACGCTCCCGGAAAAAAGCACGTCCGTGACCGAGTTGAACCGGATCAGGTTGAAGCGGTCCTGCGGCCGTAATGCGTCCAGCGCCAGGGCAACGGCACGCTTCGCCTGTTCGATCGACGTGCCGTGCATCGAGCCCGACGTGTCGATGACGAAGGTCAGGTCGCGTGCCGGCACGGTTGCGTCGGGGGCCTGTTCGGTCGGCGGCAACAGCAGCAGCGACAGGTGGTGATGGCCATTCACGGTCTCCCCGAACAACGCTGCCCGGGGTTGCTCGCTCGGCGCCGGCCGCCAGGCGAGTTCCACGTCGTGATCCGTTGCCGTGTGCGCGCCGGTCAGCGTGACCGCGTAACGCTCGCCGTCGTCGTCGACGGCGATGGGGTGATAGCGGCTGAGCACCCGCTCCAGCGGCACGCCGGCGTCGATCGTCGCGGTAAGCGACAGGCGGTGGTCCGTGGACGTCGCGACGACCGGCGGTGAGATGAGGGACGCGTCCGGCACGCGGTTCGTGTCCGCCGACCAGCCGCTTCCCCGCCGGTCCGGCAGCGGCGAACCCGGCATGTAGCGCGGCGTCATCGTCGTGGGAAACCGCAGGCTGAATTCGCCGCTGTCGTAGACGACCGTCTGCAGGTAGCCGATTTCGACGGTTACGGTCTCGCCCGGCGCGATGTTGGCGACTGCCGTCGTGAACAGGTTGCTGCGCTGCTGGCTGACCAGGCTGGCGCGCTTGCCGGCCTGCCGCGCCGCGTCGTATTCCTTCTTCGCCTGTTCCTTTTCCCGTATCTCGCCTTCTATCACCCGGTCGCCGGCGACAAGCCGCATGCGATCGACAGCGGCATCGTCGGGCAGCGGAAACACGTAGCTGCCCTCGACCCAGTCACTGCCGTCGTTGCGAAAGACCTGGCTGACGTTGACGCGGGCGACGGTGCCGCTGATCGTCATGTCGACGGTCGTGTTGATGCGCGTGGCCACGCGGTAGCCGTCCGCCATGCGCAGCAGCAGGCTGCCGCTTTGCGGCTCGGGCATCTCGCCGGCCTGCGCTGCAACAGGCGGCAGCAGCATAAGCGCCACCAGCATGAGGATGGGCAAGCTGCGGCGCTGTCGTGCGTTGCCGATGCGTGCCGCATCGCGGCCGTTGATGCAGTGTCGTGTCATTGCGGCAATCCCCGTTCGAAACCTGGCTGTTATCCCAGCAGCCAATCGGGACGAACCGCGGTCCGGGCCGTGGCAATGCACCGGCCGAATGTGGCAAATTGTGGCTTTCCCGCCGCGGTAACCGCATGTCCAGGAGAATCGCCATCGTTGAAGACGAGGCCGCGATCCGCGAGAACTACGCGGCCGCGTTTCGTCGCGAGGGTTATGCCGTCGACCTGTTTGCCGCGCGCCAGCCGGCGCTGGAAGCGTTCGAGGCGCGGCTGCCCGATCTCGTCGTCATCGACATCAACCTGAAAGACGACGTCGAGGGAGGCTTCGAGCTCTGCCGGCATCTGCGCCACATGTCGAACGACCTGCCGATCATTTTCCTGACGGCACGCGACAGCGAGTTCGATGCCGTGTCGGGACTGCGCCTCGGTGCCGACGACTACCTGACGAAAGACATCAGCCTGCCGCACCTGATGGCACGCATCGCGGCCCTGTTCCGCCGGCTGGACGCCATGCAGCGGCCGGACGGCGGCGAAACGCGGCTGCGGCGCGGCGACCTCGAACTGGACCTCGATCGCATGACGGTGCGCTGGCAGGACCAGCCGGTCGGACTGACGCTGACCGAGTTCTGGATGGTGCACGCGCTCGCGCGGTATCCGGGGCACGTCAAGAACCGGCAGCAACTCATGGACGCGGCCCAGGCCGTGCTCGACGACAACACGATCACCTCGCACGTCAAGCGCATCCGGCGCAAGTTCGTCGCCATCGACCCGGCGTTCGATGCCATCGAGACCGTTTACGGCATGGGTTACCGCTGGCTCGCCGGCCAGTGAGCGCCGTGCAGGGTCTCCCCGGCCTCCAATGAACCTGCGGCGCCAGTTGCTGCTCGTGAGCCTGCTCACGCTGGTGCTGCCGTGGGCGGGCTGCCAGTTCATCCGCGAGACCGAGACCGCGTTGCGCGAAGGACAGCAGCAGATGCTGGCCGGCACGGCACAGGCGATTGCCGATTCGCTGGCGCAGTTCCCCGCCGAATTCCTGGCGACCCGCGACGAGGGCGTATTCGGCGCGACGCAGCTGTACGCCCACCCGCTGGAGCGCGAGCCGTTGCTCGACGGCTATTTCAGCGACTGGTCGGTGACCGCATCGTCATTGCAGACACTGCGCGGCATCGACGGGCCGGCCCGTTACGTGCTCGGACTTTGGCGCCAGCAGCTCTGGCTGTACGCGGAGATACGCGACGACGAGGTTCGCTACGCGAGCGGCGCTGACGCGTTCGACGCCGACGCCGATCGCATCACGCTCGTCAGCGCCGGCGAGGATGGCCGCACGACGGAGTTCATCTTCGTCGCGGAGGCGCCGGGGCAGCTGGTCGCACGCCGGGGAGACGGCCGGATCGAGCCGCGTATCGCGGCCCACTGGCAGGACACGCCCGCGGGTTACCAGCTGGAGGCGCGCATCCCGCGGCAGGTGCCGGGGCCCATGCTCGGCCTGACGGTCCACAATGCGGGCACGGCGCGTAACGTCGTCCGCAACAGCACCTTCGACGGTGCACGGCCGGGCCGGCTGGTCACGCCGTCGCCGGTTTTGCAGAGCGTGCTGCGCGGATACGTGCAGGACGGCCTGCGGCTGGTCGTGACGAACCGCAGCGGCTGGCGGCTGGCGCTCGCCGGCAGCCTGTCGGGCGGCGGTCGCGGCAGCGGAGCGGCGGATGTCGGCTGGCTGCGCTACGCGTACGACGCCATCCTGGAACCGGCCGAGGAGACGGCACTGGCGGAACCGTCAGCCTCGGGACGCGAGCAGCAGGGTTACATCGGGCAGGCGCTGAACGGCGACGCGGCAACGAGCTGGTTTCGCTCGCCGGAGACCGGGCGCGCGGTGGTGGCCGTGGCGCAGCCCGTCTGGTCCGGCACGGTGCAGACCGGCGCCGTCGTGCTGCAGCAGGGGACCGACGCGATCCTCAGTCTCACGAGCGATGCCCTGACACGGCTGATGAACTTCACGCTGCTCGCGACGCTGGTCGCGGCCGGTGCACTGCTCGGCTACGCCACCTGGCTGTCGCAGCGGGTGCGCCGGCTGAGCCGGGGCGCGCGCCGCGCGCTGGACGACGACCGGGTCAGCGCAGACCTGCCCAGCCTGTCCGCGAGCGACGAGATCGGCGACCTGTCACGCAGCTTTTCCAGCGTCCTCGGCAAGCTGGGCGCCTACAACGACTACCTGCGTACGCTCGCGTCCCGGCTGTCGCACGAGCTGCGCACGCCGCTCACGATCGTGCGCTCGTCGCTCGAGAATCTCGAGCACGAGCCGCTGTCCGCGGAAGGAAGGCGTTACACGGAACGCGCGCGCGACGGCGTCGACCGGCTGAAGCGCATCCTGAACGCCATGAGCGAAGCGAGCCGTGTCGAGGAGCTGATCGGCAACGCCGAGCCGGAGCACTTCGATCTCGATCGGGTCTTGCAATCCACGATCGCCGCCTATGCCGATGCATGGCCCGAACATCGCTTTCGCTACGACGGCCGGGCAGCCGATGCGCGCCTGCGAGGAGCGCCCGAGCTGCTGATCCAGATGCTCGACAAGCTGATCGACAACGCCGTGGACTTCACGCAACCGGGCGACGAGATCGTCGTCACGCTGGATGCCGGCGACGATCACCTGTCGCTCGCGGTCACGAACGCCGGCCCGCCGTTGCCGGAGAAAATGCGCACACAGCTGTTCGATTCGCTGATCTCCGTGCGCCCCGGCGATGGCGGGCAGCACCTGGGTTTCGGCCTGTTCGTCGCACGCCTGATCGCCGAGGGCCACGGCGGCCGCATAGTCGCGGACAATGTCGAGGGCGGCGTGCGCTTCGAGGTACGGCTGAAGCGGAACAGCTAGAATACGGGTCAGGCCACAAAGAGCAGGAGAACGAGCGATGTCGAACGAGGGTTATCACGAGCCGGTAGAGGAACTGAGCGACGAGACGCGCGACATGCACCGCGCCATCATTTCGCTGATGGAAGAGCTGGAGGCGGTGGACTGGTACAACCAGCGAGTGGATGCCTGCAAGGACAGGGAACTCGCGAAGATCCTCGCCCACAATCGCGACGAGGAAAAGGAACACGCCGCGATGGTCCTGGAATGGATACGCCGCCGCGACCCGCGACTCGACAAGGAACTGAAGGACTACCTGTTCAGCGAGGGCGATATCGGGCATTGAGGAAATCCCGTCGTTGCGAGCCGGCGCAGCCGGCGTGGCAATCTCTTCGGGCTGGCACCGAGTCAACATCACCAGGTCGCCACGGCGCTGCGCGCCTCGCGATGACAGCGCCTTTCCTGGCTTCTTGCGAAGACGGCGTGCTCAGGTGCCGCCTTCGACCTCTAGCCAGTTCGTGATACCGAGGGCCGCTTCGCGGCCCTCGAATACAGCGGTGACGACGAGGTCGGAACCGCGGACCATGTCACCCCCGGCAAATACTTTGGGGTTGGTCGTCTGGTACGCGTAGCGTGACAGCTTGTCGATACGCACGCGGCCGTTGTCGAGCACGCCGATGTCGTGGCTGCCGAACCACGCGGGCGGATCGGGGCGAAAGCCGAAGGCGATGACGACGGCTTCCGCCGGCAGGATTTCCTCGGTGCCCGGGCACCGGTTCCGGACGGCGCCGGCCGCTGGCGTCGGGCTCGCCCAGGCGCGTTTCGATGACCTTGACGCCGGTGACCCGGTCACCGCCGACAATCTCCAGCGGCTGGCGATTGAACAGGAACGTGACCCCTTCTTCACGACTGTTGGCAACCTCGCGGCGGGAGCCCGGCATGTTCTGCTCGTCGCGGCGATACGCGCAGGTCACGGATCTCGCCCCTTGCCGCAGCGCCGTGCGGTTGCAGTCCATGCCGGTGTCGCCGCCGCCCAGCACGACGACGTCGCGCCCGGCAAGATCGATGTGGGGAAAAGCGGGATCGCGAATGCCGAGCTGCCGGTTGATGTTGCCGACGAGATACGGCAGCGCTTCGCAGACGCCGCCCAGGTCCTCGCCCGGAAAGCCGCCGCGCACCGACAGGTAGGTCCCCATGCCGAGGAACACGGCGTCGAATTCCTCCAGCAGTGTTTCGAACGGCAGGTCGGTGCCGATGCGCGTATTGAGTTCGAAGGTCACGCCCATGCCCTCGAGAATCTCGCGCCGCGTGCGAACGATGTGCTTCTCCAGCTTGAACGGCGGAATGCCGAACGTCAGCAGTCCGCCGATCTCCGGGTACGCATCGTAGACCACCGACCGGATGCCGTTGCGGGCGAGCACGTCGGCCGCGGCCAGCCCGGCGGGTCCCGCGCCGACGACCGCCACGCGCTTGCCGGTATCGATGACCTGCGACATGTCGGGCCGCCAGCCCTGCCTGACGGCCTCGTCGGTAATGTATTTCTCGATGCTGCCGATGCTGACGGCACCGAGACCGTCGTTCAGCGTGCAGGCGCCCTCGCACAGACGGTCCTGCGGGCAAATGCGGCCGCAGATCTCCGGCAGTGAATTCGTCTGGTGCGACAGCTCGGCGGCCTCGAACAGGCGGCCGGATTCGATCAGGCGCAGCCAGTTCGGGATGTAGTTGTGCACCGGGCACTTCCACTCGCAATAGGGGTTGCCGCAGTCGATGCAGCGGCCGGCCTGGCTGGCGGCATCGGCACCGTCGTAATTACCGTAGATCTCCGAGTAATGCCGGATGCGCACTTCGGCAGGCGCTTTCTCCGGATCGCGGCGGGGGACTTCGAGAAACTGCAACGGGTGCTTCGACATGGTCGTGATCAGGCTGCCTGGCGCAGCGATCTCGATGAGCGAGCCGAGCTCGGCCGCCTTCGGCTTGACGACCCAGAACTTCGGCAGGAAGGTTCGGAAATCCTCGAGGAGTTCCTCGCCCCACGCGCTGCCCGTGTACTCCACGTGATCCGAGATCAGCGTCCGCAGGTGATGCAGGTGTGCCTCCATCGTTTCCGGCGTTATGCGGTGAATGTCGATCAGCTCGTGGTTGTAGCGATCGACGAAGTCGCGGTCGAGGTCCAGCACGTAGGCGAAGCCGCCGGTCAGGCCGGCGCCGAAATTGACACCGCTGCGTCCCAGCAGCACGACGACCCCGCCGGTCATGTATTCGCAGCAGTGGTCACCGGCGCCCTCGACGACCGCCAGGGCACCGGAGTTGCGCACGGCAAAGCGCTCGCCGGCAAGCCCCGCCGCGTAGAACTCGCCGCCCGTCGCGCCGTACAGGCAGGTGTTGCCGACGATACTGGTAGCCCGCGCTTCGAACGATGCGTCGGCGGGCGGCGCCAGAACGATGCGCCCGCCGGTCATGCCCTTGCCGACGTAGTCGTTCGCGTCGCCGGTCAGGTGCAGGTCCAGCCCGCCCACGTTCCACGCGCCGAAGCTCTGGCCCGCCGTGCCGGTCAGCTCGATGTGCAGAGGCGACCCGGCCATGCCGTGGTTGCCGTGCCGGCGCGCAATCTCGCCCGCAATGCGGGCACCGATCGAGCGATTGAAGTTGCGGATGGCGTAGTGAAACCGGCCGCCGCTGCCGCTCTCTATCGCCGGCAGGACATCGGCCACCATCTGCTCCGCGAGTTCGCCGCGGTCGAACGGCGCATTGCGCGCCTCGATGCAGTAGCGCGGCACGTCGTCGGCAAGCCCGCCGCTGGACAGGATCGGCGCGATATCGAGCTGTTGCTGGCGACGCGTATCGCCGGGCAGCCGCTCCAGCAGGTCGGTACGGCCGATGATGTCCTCGAAGCGCCTGACTCCGAGTTCGGCGAGGCGCTCGCGCACGTCGCGGGCGACGAAACGGAAGTAGTTGACGACCATCTCGGGCAGACCGATGAAGTGTTCGCTGCGCAGGACATTGTTCTGCGTCGCGACGCCGGTCGCGCAATTGTTGAGGTGGCAGATGCGCAGGTACTTGCAGCCCAGCGCGACCATCGGCGCCGTGCCGAAGCCGAAGCTCTCGGCGCCCAGCATCGCGGCCTTGATGACGTCCAGCCCGGTCTTCAGGCCGCCGTCGGTCTGCAGGCGCACCCGGTGGCGCAAGCCGTTCGCGCGCAGCACCTGCTGCGCTTCCGACAACCCGAGCTCCCACGGGCTGCCCGCGTACTTGACCGAACTCAGCGGGCTTGCGCCGGTGCCGCCGTCGTAACCGGAGATCGTGATCAGGTCCGCGTATGCCTTGACCACGCCGGCGGCGATCGTGCCGACGCCGGGCTTGGCAACCAGCTTGACCGACACCAGCGCTTCGGGATTGACCTGCTTGAGGTCGTAGATCAGTTGCGCCAGGTCCTCGATCGAGTAGATGTCGTGGTGCGGCGGCGGCGAGATCAGGCCGACGCCGGGCCGCGCGTACCGCAGCCGGGCGATCATGTCGTTGACCTTGTGACCCGGCAGCTGGCCGCCCTCGCCCGGCTTCGCGCCCTGCGCGATCTTGATCTGGATGACTTCGGCGTTGACGAGGTACTCCGCCGTTACGCCGAAGCGCCCCGACGCCACCTGCTTGATCTTCGACGTGCGCTCGTTGCCGTAACGCGCGGCGTCCTCGCCGCCTTCGCCGGAATTGGACCGCGCGCCGATGCGGTTCATCGCGATCGCCAGTGCCTCGTGCGCCTCGGGCGAGAGGGCGCCCAGCGACATGCCGGCGCTGTCGAAGCGCGGGAGTATGGACTCGATGGTCTCGACCTCGTCGACGGCGATCGCCGGACCGGCGGCCTTCGTCTTCATCAGGTCGCGAAACGTTGCGACGGGCCGCTCGTCGACCAGCGCGGCGTACTCCCGGTAGTGGGCGTATTCGCCCGAGCGCACCGCGGCCAGCAAGGTCGCAACGACGTCCGGGTTGAAGCAATGGTATTCGCCGCCGTGCACGTACTTGAGCAAGCCGCCCTGGTTGAGGGGCTTGCGCGGTTCCCACGCGGCGCGCGCAAGGCGCCGCTGGTCGTCCTGCAGGTCGGCGAACTTCGCGCCCTGCACGCGGCTCATCGTGCCTCGGAAACAAATGTCGACGACCTCGTCGTGCAGGCCGACGATCTCGAACAGCTGGGCGCCCCGGTAGCTCGAGACGGACGAGATGCCCATCTTGGACATGACCTTGAAGAGTCCCTTGCGAATGCCGCGGCGATAGCTGCGGCCGAGCTGCTGCTGCTTGTCCACGTTGCCGCGCCGGGCCAGGTCGTAGAGGCTCTGGTAGACGAGGTACGGATAAACCGCTGTCGCGCCGTAGCCCAGCAGGCAGGCGAAGTGATGCGGGTCACGCGCCACGCCCGTCTCGACGAGGATGTTGACCTTGCAGCGCAGTCCCTTCCCGATCAGGCGATGATGCACGGCGCCGGTCGCGAGCAACGCGTGCACGGGCAGCAGGCCCGGCTTCAGGTAGCGGTCGCTCAGCATGATCAGGCGCTTGCCGTCGGCCACCGCCTGCTCGGCCTCGTCGCAGATGCGCGCGACCGATTCCGCCAGCGTCTCCGTGTCCGGCGCGTTCAGGTCAATGAAGGCGTGACTGTCCGCGTACATGTCCGGTCCGAGCAACTGTCGCAGCTTGCGCTGTGACAGCACGGGCGAATTCATGACGACCTGGTGGGCACTCTCGGGCCCGATGTCGAACAGGCTGCATTCGCGGCCGATATTGGTCTGCAGCGACATGACGATGCGCTCGCGCAGCGAATCGATCGGCGGATTCGTCACTTGCGCGAACTGCTGCCGGAAGTAATCGAACAACGGCCTGACTTCGCGCGACAGGACCGGCATGGGCGTGTCGTCACCCATGGATCCGACCGCCTCCAGCTCGGCCTGCGCGAGCACCGCGACGACGTCGTTCAGCTCTTCGCGGCTCAGGTTGAACATTTTCTGGTAGGTCGCCGAGCGTCTCCGCGTTCATGGGCTCGGCGGCCATGTGGAGATCGACCAGCTCGGAATCCAGGTAACGCGCGCCCTGCTTGAGCCATTCTTGTACGGCGCCCGCGACTTCAGCATGTCGTGAATATCGTCGTCCGACAGCACCCTGCCCTGGCGCAGGTCGACCGCCAGCATTTCGCCCGGGCCCAGCCGGCCCTTCTCGACCACATCGGCCGTGTCGTAATCCCAGACGCCGATTTCCGAGGCGATCGTGATGTGCCGGTCACGCGTGATGACGTAGCGCGCCGGCCGCAGGCCGTTGCGGTCCAGGCAGCACGCCGCGTAGCGGCCATCCGTCAGCACGATGCCGGCCGGTCCGTCCCAGGGCTCCATGTGGCGATCGTAGAACTCGTAGAAAGCGCGCACGTCCGGATCGATCGTGTCGACGGTATGCCACGCCGGCGGAATCATGATGCGCATCGGCCTGCAGGACATCCATGCCGCCGGCCCGCAGTACCTCCAGCATGTTGTCCAGCGTCGACGAATCCGACCCCGTCAGCGAAACGATGGGCTGCAGCTCCGAGAGGTCGTCGAGCTTGTCGGAGCGAAAATTCTCGGCACGCGCGATTGCCCAGTTTCGATTGCCCTGGATGGTGTTGATCTCGCCGTTATGTGCAAGAAACCGGAAGGGTTGCGCCAGCCGCCACTCCGGCAGCGTATTTGTCGAGAACCGCTGGTGAAAAACGCACACCGACGTTTGCAGCCGTTCGTCCTGCAGATCCGGGTAGAACGTCGACAGGACGTCCGGCATGACCATGCCCTTGTAGCTGATGGTTGCCGACGACAGGCTGGTTATGTAGACGGCGTCGTCGATCTCACCGCAGCGATTCTCGGCGCGGCGGCGCGCGACGAACAGGCTGCGATTGAACGCGCCGCGTTGCATGCCGGCCGGTGCATTGACGAACACCTGTTCGATCCGCGGCAACGTCTCCAGTGCCAGTTCGCCGCACACCGAACTGTCCGTCGGCACCACCCGCCAGCCGGCCGGCTCGAGTCCGCTGTCCCGTATGGCCGCGTCGATCGCCTCTCGCGAGGCACGCGCACGCTCCGTGTCGCGGCTCAGGAATACCGTGCCCGCCGCAAACCGGGATGCCACCGCGAGGCCTGCGTCGGCAGCCGCCGCGCGCAGGAATTCCTCCGGAAACTTGACGAGCAGGCCGCAGCCGTCGCCCGTCCTGCCGTCCGCGGCGACCGCGCCCCGGTGCGTCAGCCGGCACAAGGCCGCAATCGCCGTTTCCACGACCCAGTGGCTTGCTCGATCGTCGATGCTGGCGATCAGGCCGAAGCCGCAGCTGTCGCGGTCCAGCGATCGGTCGTACAGGCCCTGTGCGGACGGCTCGGTCATATGGTCCCCGGGGAGATCGTGGCGGACATCTCCCGGACGTGGTGTGCGAATGAGCGGGCGCTCGGCCACCGGATAGCGGCGCCGGTAGCCGCTTGCGTGATGAACAGCGGCAGGATGGGCCGAGGAGCGCGCGAACCATTGAGTATATGCCAGCACGCCGGAACTCGGCCAGTTGCCGCGGGGCGCGGCGTCTGGTAAGGGAGTGCGGCGCCGCGCGCGGGCGGCCGATGGTGTTGCGGCCTCAGTCTTTGCCATTTCGCGTGCAACTTTGCAGCCTCGCCCGCCCGGCGGCCGGCCCGCACCGTTCCCGGGCTCCTGGCAGCCTGTCGTGGGCCGGGATCGGGCACCGACGGCAAAAAAACTGACCTGATCTGGTCATCATTCGCTAAACTTGGCTCTATATTTCCTGCCGTAATAAGGGACCGAAGATGCGCGGATGGATTATCGTGCTGGCCGCCTGCCTGGCGGCCCCGGTGCTGGCGGAACGCCTGCCGGTGGAACATTTCGGCCACCCGCCCATGATCGAGCAACCCACGATCTCGCCGAACGGCGAGTGGATTGCCGCGGTGCTGAACGGCGAGGACGGCCCGACGATCGTCGTCAGTCCGTTCGGCAGCCGGGAGCTCAATGCCATCGTGCGCCTGAAGTATGGCCAGGACCGCATCGACCGCGTGCGCTGGGCAAACGACGAGCGATTGCTGATCGCCGTGAGCGAGGCCGATTCGATCAACGGCAACGCGGTCCGCGTCGGCAGGCTTTACCAGGTAGGGCGTGACGGCGAGGGCATGCGACAGATTCGGCGGAAACCGACGCGCCCGGTACAATCCTGGGTTAGCTACCTGTCGACCACCCACATCCTGTCGCTGTTGCCGGAGGACCCGGATCACATCCTGATGGAGCTCTACGACGAGCGCGACGAGGGTTTCGCCGTGTTCAAGGTGGATATCACCCGCAACGACTTCGAAAAGCAGTTCATCAATTCCTACGACGTCGATGACTGGTACGCGGATCGCGACGGCAACGTCACTTTTGGCCTGGAATTCCTGCGGGACGTGCGCAGACCATCTGGTACCGCCCGGGCGGCGAAGGCGACTGGCAGGAATTGCACACGCGAAAAATGTTCGTCGACGAGACCTTTCTCCCGGTCGAGGTCCGGGGCAACACGGCTCTCGTCATCAGCGACCACGAACTCGGCAGGCAAGCGCTCTGGCGCTACGACATCGAGAACGGCGACTACCTGGAACTCGTGTATGCGGTCGACGAATTCGACATCGCCGGAGCGATCCTGTCGGCGGATGAGTCGGAGGTACTCGGCGTCTACTACTACGACCACTACCGCGTCGATCACTACTTCGATGACGACGCTGCCGCGACGGAACGACTCGTCGAGCAAAGCTTTCCCGGCCTGAAAACGACCATCGTGAGCCGCGACCTGAGCGGCAAGCGCCTGATGATCTCCGCAATTCGTGACAACGCACCACCGAAATACATCTGGCTCGATCTCGACAAAAAGGCCGGGGGCGCCTGGTACAGCAAGTTTCCGCACCTCGAAGGCAAGCGCCTCCCCGAAGTGCGGCCAATCCGATTCGAGGCGCGCGACGGCACAACCCTCAACGGTTACCTGACAATGCCGCTCGATGCCAGCGGCAAGCCGCCGCTGGTCGTTTTCCCGCACGGCGGCCCCCATGCCCGCGACTACCAGTACTTCGATCCGTACGTGCAGTTCTTCGCGAACCGTGGCTACGCGGTCCTGCAGGTCAACTTCCGAGGTTCCGAGGGTTACGGGACGGCCTTCGAGACGGCGGGATACCGCCAGTGGGGCCGCTCGATGCAGCTGGATGTTTACGATGCCGTCGACTGGCTGGCCGGACAGGAAATCGTCGACACCGACCGCAAGTGCATGGTGGGTGCAAGCTATGGTGGCTACGTGGCACTGGTCACCGCCTACCAGAAGCCGCACGATTATCGATGCATCGTCAGCATCGCCGGCATCCCGGATCTCTACGACATGGTCCGTATGGACTCGCTGTACACCGAGCGCAAGGCGATTGTCTCGAAGATGATCGGCGACATCTCGTCCGCCGAGGACAGTGAGGCGCTGAAGGAGTATTCACCGACCAGTCACGTGCGGGATATGAGGGCACCGATACTGATGGCGCACGGAACCGCAGATACGCGGGTAGACGTCGGTCAATCGCGGGCGTTCGAATGGAAAGCCGAAGATGTGGGCCTGGATATCGAGTTACCTGGAGTTCGAGAAGGGTACACACTACCTGGATGAGTACGCGAATCGGCTGGCCGTGTTTTCTGCGATGGAGGTTTTTCTGGCTGAACACCTGGATTGAGTGGTGCCGTGAGACTCTGCCGGTCAAGTCGGATTGACGTCCAGTTCGCGGCCGATCCGAGCCTTGGTCACGCCGGGCTGATTCGCCAGGGCGACCGCTTCGTGTTTAAACTCCGCGGAGTATTTTCTTCTTTTTGCCATGACGCTCCTCCCGGGCCATTATCGGCCTTTTCGTAAGCGTCCGCGATAAAGGGGTTAAACCCCTCCGGGCTCGACATCCTGTCTCGCACGGCCCTGAAAAGCCCTCCCCCGGGCACACCTCCGCCCTTGAGGCCGTGCCGTTCATGAACAATCCGGGCTGTCTAGCGCACCCTGATGGTGCCGCTGCGGAAAAGTTCAGCGGTCGGGCGAACGGTACCGCGACGGCGAGACTGCCGTGCAGGTCGTATTCCAGCGGCCGGCCGCCGCTGCTGCCGAGCAGCGACACGAGGCGGCTTGCAGACGACATGAGATCGAGCTCGACGTCGACGCTGAAGCGCTTGTTGCCGTTGGCCGGAATCGTGAAGTGACCTGTCGTCTCGCCGCTCGCGAACTCCTGGCGCTCGAGAAAGACCTTGTACCGCAGGCTTCTGACAGGCAGGGGGATGCCGTTGGGATTGCTCGCATCGAAATGCAGCAGGAACGACTGCCGGTCGAAACTGAGTTCTTCCAGCTCGACGCCACTCAGTTCCACCGCGGGGCTCTGCAGTGTTGGCCGATGGCTCGCGCAGGCTGTCAGCAGCAACGCAGCCACCAGGGTCGAGCCGATCTTCATTCTCGTAACCATCTGCACTCTCCGTCGCGGGCGCTCAGCGCAATTCCTGCCCCAGCTCGCCCCAGCGGGCGCCGATGAGCCGCCACTCGTCGCCGTCCGCCTGCAATTCGATGTCGAACCGGTAGGCGTCCGCGCTGAGGCCGAACGTACCGCCGCCGGTGCCGGCGAGACCGACCGTCATGGTCGCCTCCGCGAAGGAGGCGCGATGCACGATTACCTCGTCGATGCCGACCAGCAACGACACGTTGTTCATGCGCATGAACCAGAAGCGGAAAAGCCGATCGAGCGCGTCGCGATCGTTGCCGCGCGCATCGGCGTAGGAAGGCGAGACCATGGCAAGGAGCGTCGCGCGATCTTCGCGCTCCGCGGCCTCCTCGGCCGCGGCGATCCAGGCCCGGACAGCCTCCTCGGGCGGTGCCGGCGGCTCGCCGCAGCCCGACACGAGCGCCGCCGCCAGCAAGGCCGGCACACCGCGCCAGGTCCCGATCCCGCGAAGATCGTTCATCGTGTCTGCCCCGCCCCTCGAGACCCTATCCATACGCGACCGGTCAAAAGGTGTAAAGGCGGGATTCGTGACGTAGTTCGCAGTTCGGGGTAGGCTGTAACGCGTCCGATAGTCACGGAATGCTGACATGCCGGTAAAACTACTCAGCGAAAGCATGGATGCGAGCATCACGGACGATGACCAGCAACGGATCGAGCGCATTTTGTCGTTCTGGTTCAAGGAAAAAGCCCTGAGCGCACCGCAGATCGACGGCCGCATGGACTTCTGGTTCAGCGAGAATCCGGAACTCGATCATGAACTCGAGCGCCTTTTCAGCGACGATGTCGAACGGGCCTCGGCGGGCAAACTCAAACACTGGGCCGAGGACCCGCACGGCCGTCTCGCGCTGATCCTGTTACTGGACCAGTTTCCCCGCAACATTCATCGCGGCTCGGCCAGGGCATTTTCAGGTGACCCGGCAGCGCTCAAGCTGTGTGTCGAGGGCGCGATGGAAAAAAAGGACAAGACCCTGACCCCGATCGAGCGGGTATTCTTTTACATGCCGCTGCAGCATGCCGAATCGAAAAAGGTCCAGGCGAAGTCCGTGGAAATTTACAACAGACTCGCCGAAGCGGTATCGCCTACCTACCGGGAGACGTTCCGGACGATTGCCCAGTTCGCCGAGTTGCACCACGACATCATCGAGCGCTTCGGCCGCTTCCCGCACCGCAACCGCGTACTCGAACGGCAGAACACGCCGGAGGAAGAGGAATACCTGGCCGGCGACGCGCCGGATTTCGGCCAGGGCGGGCAAGCGTCCGCATGACGGCGGCGGCTCAGGCCGGGGCAGGCACGAGCGCCTGTCCCGACACGCGGTTGTAACGCACGCTGAGCAGCACGGCCGCCACGGTCAGCCCGAGTACGAAACCGCCCCAGACCCAGGCCGGTGGCGCCTGCAGCGTGATGGCCGCGACGTAGGCCAGCGGAAAGGCGAGCACCCAGTACGAGAACACGTTGATGGCCATGGGCGTACGCGTGTCCTTGTAGCCGCGCAATGCCGCGGCGGCGCCAATCTGGATACCGTCGGCCACCTGGAAGACGGCGGCTATCAACAGCAGGCTGACCGCGATAGCCTGTACGGACGGATCGCTGGTGTACAGGCGCACCACGAGATCGCGAAACACCAGCAGCACGGTTGCCGACGCGGCCATGAATGCACCGCACATCGTGATTCCGACGACGCCGCCGTAGCGCGCCGCCTGCGCATTCTCGGCCCCCAATGCGTGGCCGATGCGGATCGTGATCGCCGAACTGAGCGCGAGCGGCACCATGAACAGCGTCGACGAGAAATTGAGCGCGATCTGGTGCGCCGCCGTGATGTCGGCGCCGCGGGTTCCCATCAGGATCGACACGGCGGAGAACAAGCCGGCCTCGGCTGTAATGGTCAGGGCAATCGGCCAGCCCAGCGCGACGATCTCGCGTATGACCTCCGGCCGCAGCGCGCCGAGCCGGCTGAAGATGGCGAGCGGACGATAGCGCGGGTGCAGGTACATGTGGCCGCCCAGCAGCAGCATGATCAGCCACATCGTTACGCCGCTGGCCACGCCGCAGCCAACGGCGCCCATGGCCGGCGCGCCCAGGTGGCCGTACATGAACACCCAGTTGAGGAACACGTTGCACACGAGCGCGAACAGGGACGTGTACATGATGGGCCGGGTGTGCCCGATGCCCTCGGTCGTGAAGCGGAACGCGAGGAAGGCGCAAATTGCCGGCGCGCCCCACATGATCGCCTGGACATAGTCGGTGGTCAGCTGGCGAAACGATTCATCGATGCCGAAGAATCGCAACAAGGGGACCGCGAAGAACTGCGCCGCGACGATAAGCGCCCCACCCATGATGGCCGCGAGCCAGACACCGTGACGCGTGTAGCGGCCGATCAGCGACAACTCACCAGCGCCAAAGTGTCTCGAGGCAATCGGCGAGATCGCCATCATCAGCCCGAGCAGCAGCGTGAAGCCGAGAAACCAGACGCTGCCGCCGACCGCGACGGCCGCAAGTGCCCGCGCGCCCAGTCGCCCGGCCATCACCGCGTCGGCGAACTGCATGCCGGCGATCGCCAGGTTGTTGACGATCAGCGGCCCGGCCAGCCGCAGGAGTGCCGTGGCTTCTGCCCGCCAGTTCCTGCTCGAGGTGAACGTCGTCATGCCGCGGCCGCCATGGTGCGCGACTTTAGCACGGCACAATGACGCTGCCTCGGGTCTTCGTGTAGAGTTCCACGGGACGGGGCAAAGGCGGAGAACGAGATGCTACACGACGGCCAGGCTCGACGCGTTGCCGTAATCGGCGGCCTGCGTATTCCGTTTTGCCGGGCACACACGGCCTACAAGCGAAGCTCCAACCTCGAACTGATGACCGCCTCCCTGGACGCGCTGGTCCGCAAGTACGACCTGCGCGGCCAGACGCTGGGCGACGTGTCGCTCGGCGCCGTCATCAAGCATTCGCGGGACTGGAACCTCGCGCGCGAGAGTGTCATCGGTTCGGGACTGTCGCTGCGCACGCCCGGCGTCGACCTGCAGCGTGCCTGCGGCACGAGCATCGAGGCCTGCATCCAGATCGCCAACAAGATCGCGCTCGGCCAGATCGATTCGGGCATCGCGGGCGGCACCGATTCCATCAGCGACGCACCCATCGTTTATCCCGACGACTACCGGGCCATCCTGATGGACAGTTTTCGCGGGCGGAACTTCCTCGACAAGCTCAAGCCATGGTTCCGGCTGCGGCCCCGACATTTCAAGCCGCAGCTGCCGGGCGTGGTCGAGCCGCAGACCCAGCTGTCCATGGGCGAAAGCACCGAGATCACGGCCAAGGAGTTCGAGGTCAGCCGCGAGCACCAGGACCAGCTCGCGCTCGCCAGTCACCTGAAGGCCGGCGCCGCCTACGACGCCGGCTTTTACGATGAGCTGGTCGTGCCGTACCTGGACATCGCCGAAGACAACAACATTCGCCGCGACACGTCGGCTGAAAAACTGGCCCGGCTGAAGCCGGTGTTCGACCGGTCGGAAGCCGGCACGATGACCGCGGGCAACAGCACGCCGCTCACCGACGGTTCCGCCGCGGTGCTGCTTGCGTCGGAAGAATGGGCCCGGGCGAAGAACCTGCCCGTCAGCGCCTGGCTGACGTACTGCAAGGTCGCCGCCGTCGACTTCGTCAGCGTGGACGGGCTGCTAATGGCGCCGGTGTTCGCGGTGTCCGAAATGCTGAAAGAAGCCGACCTCAACCTGCAGGACTTCGATTACTACGAGATTCACGAGGCATTCGCCGCGCAGACCATTGCCACGATGAAGGCGTGGCGGTCCGAGAGATTCTGCCGCGAGCGACTGGGTCGCAACGCGGCGATGGGACCCATCGATCTGGCACGGCTGAACGTCAAGGGCGGCAGCATTGCCATCGGCCATCCGTTCGCCGCAACCGGCGCGCGCGTGGTTGCGACCATGGCGAAGCTGCTGAGCGACAAGGGATCGGGCCGCGGCCTCGTGTCGGTCTGCACGGCCGGCGGCATGGGCGTCACCGCCATCCTCGAAGCCGCCGGCTGAGCGCCGGAAATTCCCCGTGGGCGATCTCGGGCAGCTGCTCGCCGGCATCAATGCCGTTCTCTGGAACGAAACCTGGCTGTTCATCATCGGCGGCACCGGCGTCGTGTTCACGATCTGGAGCGGCTTCTGCCAGTACCGGGTCCTGACTCACGCGCCCGGCGTCGTCCGCGGCGTCTACGACGACCCGCGCGACCCCGGCGCCATCAACCATTTCCAGGCACTGTCCGCCGCGCTGTCGGGTACCGTCGGACTGGGTAACATCGGCGGCGTCGCACTGGCCATCGCACTGGGCGGTCCCGGAGCGATCTTCTGGATGTGGGTCATCGGCTTTCTGGGCATGTCGATCAAGCTGACCGAGGTCACGCTGTCGATGCTGTATCGCAATACCGACGACCCCGACAATCCGCACGGCGGCCCGATGTGGGTCGCGGATCGTGCGTTCAGCAGCTTCAAGCCGGAGTTTGCCTGGCTGGGCAAGGCACTCGCCGTGCTGTTCTCCGTCTGCATCATGATGTCCGCCTCGACCGGTGGCAACATGTTCCAGGCCTGGAACGTCGCGGACATCACCGGCCAGTACTTCGGCGTACCGGGCTGGATGAGCGGCGTCGTTCTCACGCTGCTGGTCGCGGGCGTTCTGCTGGGCGGCATTCGCCGCATCGGTCGCGTGACCGCGATGCTGGTACCGACGATGGTCTTTCTCTACATGACCTGCGGCCTGTACGTGCTGGTTATGAACGCCCCCGAGATTCCGCGCCTGTTGCTGCTGATCGTCACGTCGGCGTTCTCGCCGACCGAAGCCAGCGGCGCATTCGTCGGCGGAACCGCCGCGACGGCCTTCCTGTTCGGCATGAAGCGCGCCATCTTCAGCAACGAGGCCGGCCAGGGTTCCTCCGCCATCGCGCACTCGGCGGTCAAGACCGACGAGCCGGTCCGCGAGGGGCTGGTCGCCGGGCTGGAGCCCTTCATCGACACGATGATCGTGTGCACCTTTACCGCGCTTATCATCCTGTCGACCGGCATCTGGGATCGCGACCCGGACGTGGCACTCGACAGCATGCCCCAGGCGCGCCAGTCGGCCGCCGGCTGGTCATTCGACGACACGCCGCTGCCGGCCGATGACTGGCGCGACGGCGAACCGGTCATGATGGTGGTCGATACCGATGCCGGGGAACCGGTGCGGTGGCCCGGCGCGGTCGTTGCCCGTGGTGACGAATTCGCCGTCGCATGGGAAACGCAGGCGGGCACGACCCGACCGCAACCCCGGTACGACGGGCTGTACCGCGACTTCGTCGGCGCGACACTGACGGCCAAGGCATTCGACTCGGTGACACCCGGGCTGGGCAAGTGGCTGATCACCGTCGGCTCGTGGCTGTTCGCGGTGTCGACGATCATCGCCTGGGGTTACTACGGGGAGCAGGGCGCCGTTTATCTCGCGGGCCGGCGCGGCGTGCTCCCGTTCCGGATTTTCTACTGTGCGCTGATCCTCGTTGCCACGCTGGGCCACATTACGACCAGTACCGATCTCGACAACCTGACCGGCATCGGCCTCGGCGTCATCATCTACGCGAACCTGCCGATCCTGTGGCTGTTCGGCTTCCAGGCGATGCGCGCCTACCGGGACTACCGCACCCGGCTGGTCACCGGCCATATGGGTCCCGACCATCCGCCGCCGTCGCTCGACGACCTGCTGAGCGGGCGCGACGTCGCCGCGCGGGACGGGGGCCGCCGGCGGGACTGACCGCAACGGCGGTCCGCGGCGCACCACTTGCGGCGGCGAGAATTCCTCATGGTGGGCGATCAGTAGCGCCTTTGACGGCATTTTAGTAACGTGCGTCAACGACTTGCGCCTGCCGGTCGCTGCCACGGATACTCTCTGCGTCATGCCGCGCTATTTTTCAGAGCCTCGTTACGAGCACGGCACGCCGGAGTCACTCGGTGTGCTGCTCGTCAACCTGGGTACGCCGGACGCGCCGACCACGGCGGCCGTGCGCCGCTACCTGAAGCAGTTCCTGTCCGACCCGCGCGTCGTCGAGCTGCCGCGGCCGCTGTGGTGGCTGATCCTGAACGGCGTCATCCTGCGCATTCGACCGGCGCGCACGGCCGCGGCTTACGCGAAGATCTGGACGGACGACGGGTCGCCCCTGCTGCTGCACTGCCGCGATATCGCGAGCGGTGTCGCGGAGCAGCTCTCTTCGCGACTATCCGGCGCCGTACATGTCGAGCTGGCCATGTCCTACGGGCAACCCTCCATTGCCGACGCACTGGACCGCCTGCATAAACAGTATGTCCGGCGCGTCGTCGTCCTGCCCCTCTATCCGCAATACTCGAATACGACGACCGGATCGGTATTCGCCGACGTCACCGGCACGCTCGCACGGCGTCGCTGGATTCCGGAGCTGCGGTTCATCAATCATTATCACGATGCACCCGGCTACATTGCCGCGCTCACATCCAGCATCCGTGACTTCCGCGACCGCGAAGGCACCGGCGAGCGCCTGCTGTTCTCGTTTCACGGGCTGCCCCGCCGCATGCTGGACGACGGCGATCCGTATCATTGCCAGTGTCAGAAAACCGCGCGCCTGGTGGCCGCCGAGCTGGAACTGGCCGACGACGAATGGCGCGTCAGTTTCCAGTCGCGAGTCGGTCGGGAGCCCTGGCTGAAGCCCTACACCGACGAGCTGCTCGAAGAATGGGGCGCGGAACACCGCGGTGACATCGACGTGGTGTGTCCGGGGTTCGCGGCCGACTGTCTCGAAACGCTGGAAGAGATTCGCCTGCAGAACGCCGAACTGTACGCGGCCGCGGGCGGCGGCAAGCTCCGCTACGTGCCGGCGCTGAACGCGCGCGACGATCACGTGGCGTTCCTGAGCCGGCTGGTCGCCAAGAACGCGTCCGGCTGGCCGGAAGCCTCGCCCGACTGGTCGCACGCCGAGGCGGCCCGCGAGCTGGACCGCAGCCTGCGGCGGGCGCGCCGGCTGGGCGCGGAGAACTGACATGCTGGGCCAGTGGCTGGAGGTCAGTGTGCAATGCGACGACGTGCTGGAATCGCTGGCATTCTACAAGGCGCTCGGCTTCCGGGAGCTGCAGACCGGTGACGCCTGGGCTCACCGCTATGCCGTCATCAGCGACGGCGACCTCAGTATCGGCCTGCACGACCGGACGTTCGATTCGCCGGCGCTGACGTTCGTGCAGCCGGACCTCGGCCGGCACGCCCGCTCGATGGCCGATCACGGCTTCGACTTTTCGTTCCTGAAGCTGGACGAGGATCATTTCAACGAGCTCGGATTCGTCGACACCGAAGGCAACAACATCGTCATGATCGAGGCGCGCACCTGTTCCCCGCCGCCCGACGACATCGGTGATTCACTGTGCGGGACATTCTTCGAACTGACGCTGCCGGCACGCGACACGCTGCACGCAGCGCGCTTCTGGGCGCCGCTCGCGCCGCACGTCGAGCGCCTGCGAGAGGAGCCCACGACACACATGCGCTTCGATGCCGGCGGCATGGCGCTCGGTCTCAGCGAGAGCATCGCGCTCGATCGTCCCTCCCTGTGCTTCAAGTGCCACGACCCGGAAAGACTGGCCGCCACCGTCGAGCGGCACGGCTTTCGCTGGCAAAAATACCCGGGCTTCGAGGGCGCACACGGTGTCCTGCAGGCGCCGGAAGGCACGCGGCTGTACGTTTTCGACGAGGACTTTCTCGGTGAGACCTACGAGGTAACCGAGGAGGAAGGCCCGCCGCCGGCGACGGCCTGACGTTGCTACATGATTAAAAGAAGTTCGGCCAGCAGCGCGCGGGCGCGTGCCAGGTAGCCGGAACCGAACAGGTTCAGGTGGTTCAGCACGTGGTAGAGCTGGTACAGCGGCAGTCGCCGGTCGGCGCCATCCGCCAGCGGCCAGGCCGCCTCGTACGCCGCGTAGAAGTCGCCCGAGAATCCGCCGAACAACCGCGTCATGGCGAGATCGGTTTCACGATCGCCGTAGTACGTCGCCGGGTCGAAGATCACGGGATGCCCGCCGCTGACGGCCCAGTTACCGCCCCACAGGTCGCCGTGCAGCAGCGACGGCTGTGGCCGGTACCCGTCGAACAGCGCATCCAGCCCGGCGAGCAGGCGCTCCCCGTCTGCCTGCAGCGCGCCACCGTAGCCGTTGGCATCGGCGAGCCGGAGCTGGTGGCGCAGGCGCTGCTCGCGATAGAACGCGGTCCAGTCGTCGACCTGCCGATTCGGCTGCGGCGTGCGGCCTATCGTGTTGTCGCGGTGCCAGCCGAACGTGTCCGCCGTGTGCCGGTGCAGCGCCGCAAGCTGCCCGCCCAGCGCGCGATTGCCGGCCGCGTCGGCCGCCGACAGATCCAGCCACTCCATCGCGACGAAACTGCCACCGGGAATCGCCGCGGTGCAAACGGGCCGGGGGACGCGCACGGAGCGCGTCGCCGCGATGGCCGCCAGTCCCTCGGATTCTGCCTGGAACATGTCCTCCGCGGCGGGCGGGCCGGTCTTCACGAACACGGCGCCGTCGGCGGTGGCCAGGCGCCAGGCGGCGCTGATATCGCCGCCGCCCGTGGCGCGCGGCGGCGTGTCGCGATCGACCCGGACGCCGTGAGCGCCGAGCTCCGCTGCAACGGCCTGCCAGTCGGGCACGGCGAGCTCAGCGCAGGTCGGCGACGCGCTCCGCCTGCCGGCGCAGTGCCGTGCCGAAGTTGGCGCCGTCGAACAGCGCGTTGACCGCGCCGAGGCTTGGCCGCTCGGGCTGCAGTCCGCCTGCCCGGCGCTCTATCGGCACGTCGCAGGCGATCCCGGTGAGCTGTCGCGCGAGTTCAGCGGCGGCGCGATGTTCCGCGAGCCGCGCACCCAGCGTTTTCGCGCCGCGCACCTTCACTTCGTGGATGCAATCCAGGTTTGCGAAGATCGCGTCCAGCGAACCGAAATGCTGCAACAATGCGGCGGCCGTTTTCTTGCCGACACCGGGAACGCCCGGAATGTTGTCGACGGCATCGCCCGCAAGCGCGAGGAAATCGGCGATCTGTTCCGGCCACACGCCGAACACGCCGGGAATGTCGGCGTAGCGGATACGGCCGCGGCCGGCGAAGTCCCAGAACACGTCGTGCTCCGAAACGAGCTGCGCCAGGTCCTTGTCACGGCTGACGATCGTCGATGGCAGCCCGGTCACGCGTCCCTCGTTGACCAGCGTACCGATCAGGTCGTCCGCCTCGTAGGTCGGGTGCGCGTACTCGACCAGGCCCATGGCCCGCGCGTACTCGCGGCACAGTCCGAACTGCCGTTTCAGCTCGGGCGGTGCCGGCTCCCGGTTGGCCTTGTACCCCGGGTAGATCTCGCTGCGAAACGACGTGGCAAGACTCTCGTCGAACAATACCGCGACGTGTTCCGGCTGCACGTTTTCCATGAAGTCGCCGAGAAAACGGCAGAAGCCGTAGAACGCGTTGACGGGATTGCCCTCGCTGTCGACCATGTCGTCCGGCAGGGAATACCAGGCGCGGAAGACGTAGACGCTGGCATCGATCAGGTATTGCATGGCGCCTGCGCCGGCACGGCCATCAGTTCAGGTCGTCGAAGAGCGCCACGCCTTCGGACAGGTGATCGGTCAGCCGCGCATGCAGCGGGCTGGAACGCGGAATGTGTGCCAGCAGGTACTGCATCTGGTCGGCCAGCACGCGGCGACCCTTCAGGTAGATGTACTCGGCGTAGGTTGGCGTGAAGGGCACCGCAATGAGCTGCAGCCCGGCCTGCTCCGGCGTGCGCCCGCCCTTGTGATTGTTGCAGCGCCGGCACGCGGTGGCGACATTGTTCCAGACGTCGCTGCCGCCCTGCGAGAGCGGCGTGATGTGATCGCGCGTCAGCTCGCGGGTCGGGAAGCGCATCGCGCAGTAAAGGCACAGGTTCGCATCGCGCTTGAACAGCGTGCGATTGTTGAGCGGCGGCGTGTATTGCTCATGCACCCAGGCATGGCCCTGGCTGGTGCCGGTGCGTCGCGATGATGGAACTGACGTCGATCGTGCTGCGGGAGCCGGTCAGCGCGCAAAATCCGCCGCACAGCGTGTAGAGGTGCGTACCGCAGGCATAGGCGACCTGCTCCGTGTGGTACAACCGCACCGCTTCGCGGTAGTCGATCCACTCGAGTGGCATCCCGGAAACATCGGTCCTGAGAACCTGTTGCGACAGATCTGAGGCGATACCGTACAGCACCTTGACTCATCCTCGCGCGGCCTGCATGGCCTTGCGACTAGTTTGCAGCACCCCGCCGAAAAAACCAACAGCCGGCCGGAGTTTGCGAACGGGCCGCTCTATGTCATTATGCCGGCTTCGTATTACGCCCGGATGCACGCGGTTTTGCCCGGCGAAAGGCGCCGTCCGGCTGCCGGGCCGGGGCGGCCGCGGAACAAGAAAAAGGCGAATTCCAGCGACTGACATACCCGACGGAGACAGGCGATGCCGCTAACGGTTGGCGTGCTGAAGGAACGACTCGAGGGCGAGACCCGCGTTGCCCTGACCCCCGAAATCACCGCCAAATTGCACAAGCTCGGTGTGAAGGTGCTGGTCGAGCAGGGAGCCGGCGAGGGCTCCCAGCTGCTCGACGGGGAGTACACCGACGCGGAGATTGCGAGTCCGGACGAGGTGCTGTCCGGGTGCGACGTCCTGTTCACGGTGCAACCGGCCGCCGCCGACGTCGTCAGGAAACTGCCGGAAGGCAGGATCGTCGCCGGCATGATGCACGGGCACATCAATCGCGACATGGTCAAAGCGCTGAACGACGGCAGGCACACCGGCTTTGCCATGGAGCTGATCCCGCGAATCTCGCGCGCACAGAGCATGGACGTGCTGTCCTCCCAGGCGGCCGTTGCCGGCTACCATGCGGTGCTGATTGCAGCCACAACACTCGACAAGTTCTTTCCGATGCTGACGACGGCCGCGGGCACCATACGCCCGGCGCAGGTACTCGTCATCGGCGCCGGTGTCGCCGGCCTGCAGGCCATCGCAACCGCGAAACGGCTCGGCGCGGTGGTCAAGGGCTACGACGTGCGCAGCGCGACCCGGGAACAGGTGCAGTCCCTCGGCGCGAAATTCGTCGAGACGGGCGTATCGGCGGAAGGCGAAGGCGGTTACGCACGCGAACTGACGGACGAGGAAAAGGCGCAGCAACAGGAAGCGCTCGAAAAGGAAATCGCGGTCTCCGACGTCGTCATTTCGACGGCCGCCATTCCCGGCCGACCGGCGCCGAAAATCATTTCGGCAAACGCCGTAGAGGCGATGAAACCGGGTGCCGTCATCGTGGACCTCGCCGCGGAAACGGGCGGCAATTGCGAACTGACGAAAGCCGGCGAGACGGTCGTTCATAACAAGGTCAAGATCGTCGGGCCGGAGAACCTGCCGGCGAGGGTCGGCCGGCACGCCAGCGAGATGTACGCACGCAACCTGTTCAACTTCATCTCGCCCGCGATCGAGGAAGGTGAACTCCGGATCGACTGGGATGACGAGGTCTTCGCGAAATCCGCACTGACGCGCGACGGCAGTATCGTGCACGAACCCACCCGTGAACAGATCGAAGGGGAATCCGCATGATGATCGACGGATTTATTGCACTCTATATCTTCATGCTGGCGGCGTTCGTCGGCCACGAAATCATCGGGCGCGTGCCCGTCATCCTGCATACGCCGCTGATGTCGGGGTCGAACTTCGTGCACGGCATCGTGCTGGTCGGCGCTATGGTCGCGCTGGGCCGGGCGAGCACGACACTGGAGCTCGTAATCGGCTTCGTCGGTGTCGTGCTGGCCGCGGGCAACGCGGTCGGCGGCTATGTCGTGACGGAGCGCATGCTCGAGATGTTCAAGAGCAGCAAGGGGAGCAAGTAGATGACCGATGCTGTTCCTGTTCGCGGGCTGATCGAAGCCTGCTATTTCATCGCCGCCATACTGTTCATTTTCGGCCTGAAGCGCATGAGCTCGCCGGTCACGGCGCGCGGCGGCATCCTCTGGGCCGGCGCGGGCATGGTGGTCGCCACGGTCGTCACGTTCCTGTACCCGGGAATGACGAATTACATCCTGATGATCGTCGCCATCGCCATCGGCGGCATCGCGGCATGGATCAGTGGCAAGCGGGTCGCCATGACCGACATGCCGCAGATGATCGCGCTGTACAACGGCATGGGCGGCGGCGCGGCGGCGGCGATCGCCGCGGTCGAACTGTTCGGTGGCGAGGATCACGGCCTGACTTTCGGCATACTGGCGGTCCTCGGCGGCCTGATCGGCGCCGTGTCGTTCAGTGGCAGCCTTATCGCATTCGCGAAACTGCAGGGGCTGATGAAGAAGACGGTGCGATTCAGCGGGCAGCAGATCGTCAACATGCTGCTGCTGGTCGTGACCGCGGTCATCGCGGGCGTCATCGTCGTGCAGCACAGCGGCGTCAGTGTCGTCACCGTGTTTTTCCTGCTCGCATTGCTGCTCGGCGTCACGATGACGCTGCCGATCGGCGGCGCGGACATGCCGGTGGTCATCTCGCTGTACAACGCCCTGACCGGACTGGCCGTCGCGTTCGAGGGCTTCGTCCTGCAAAACGCGGCCATGATCATCGCCGGCACGGTCGTCGGCGCGGCCGGCACGCTGCTGACGCAGCTGATGGCCAAGGCGATGAACCGCTCGCTCGCCAACGTCCTGTTCGCCGGCTTCGGCGACACCGGCGCGGCCGCCGCCGAGGGTCCCGAGGGCAGCATGAAGCCTATCGACGGCCGAGCGACGTCGGCGATCATGATGGCGTACGCCGACAAGGTGCTGATCGTGCCGGGCTACGGCATGGCGGTCGCCCAGGCGCAGCACAAGGTCTGGGAACTGGCGCAACTGCTCCGCGAGCGCGGCGTGGACGTCAAGTTCGCCATCCACCCGGTCGCGGGCCGCATGCCCGGTCACATGAACGTGCTGCTCGCCGAGGCCGGCGTGCCCTACGACATCATCTACGACGAAACGGAGATCAATGCCGAGTTCGCGACGGCGGACGTGGCACTGGTCATCGGCGCCAACGACGTGGTCAACCCGAGCGCAAGAACCGATCCGGCCAGCCCGATCTACGGCATGCCGATCCTCAACGCGGACAAGGCGAAAAACGTCATTGTGATCAAGCGCGGCCAGGGAACCGGGTTTTCGGGTATCGAGAACGCGCTGTTCTTCCTCGAGCAGACACGCATGCTGTACGGCGACGGGCAGGAAATGGCCTCGGAGCTGATCGCCTCGGTCAAGGCGCTGTAGCGGGCTGCGGCCGGTAGCGCGACGCGGCCGGCCGTGCTGATCCAGGCGGGCAGCAACCGTCGCCCGGGAACGCCTCGTGCAGCAACTGTACGGACTGGGCCAGGGCGTCGACTCCAATACCCTGGAAGTGCACATCCACAGTCTTCGCAAGCAGCTGGGTCGCGATCGCATCGAGACAATTCGCGGCTTCGGCTATCGGCTGGTGGAGAGATGAGCGTCCGCCTCTCCCGCCTGGCACTGCTGCTTGCGCTGGCGATCGTTGTGACCTCCGTCGGCGGCGTTACGGCGCGCCCGCAACACCTGTCGACGCGGTGCGCGTGCCGCGCGCGCTCACGGACCCGGTGCCGCCCCGAGCCCCGGTTCCGCGAGCAGCACGCGCGCCGCTTCTCCCGCGAGATCCAGCGGCAACATGGGCTGCAGGCCGAAGTAGACGTTCAGCCCGACGGCGGCCCACAGGACGGCCAGCATCCAGGCGGGTGCCTCGCGAATCTCTTCGGGCGTGTCCTGCCGGCCGAAATACGCGGACTCCACGAACTTCCAGACGTAC
>JAXHLH010000006.1:0-145123 GCA_034522415.1 Woeseiaceae bacterium | reverse complement strand
GCCCAGTGACGTGACGATCATCATCCAGCTTCTGCAGCAATCCCGTGTCGGTACCCGCGAGATCGGCGCCGAACGCGACCTGCGGAAACGGGTTGTTGGTGAGCTGCAGCGCGATGAAGATCGCGGGTACCGTGTACGCAAAGATCGAGAACGCAGTACTGCGCCACCTGCGTGTAGGTGATGCCTTTCATGCCGCCGAGGACGGCATAGACGAACACGACCCCCATGCCGACGACCAGCCCGACGGCCACCTCCACTTCCAGGAAGCGCGAGAATACGATGCCGACGCCGCGCATCTGGCCCGCGACATAAGTAAACGAGACGAAAATCAGGCAGATGACCGCGACGATCCGCGCGGTCCGCGAATAATACCGCTCCGCGATGAATTCGGGCACCGTGAACTTGCCGAACTTGCGCAGGTACGGCGCCAGGAACAGCGCCAGCAGCACATAGCCGCCGGTCCAGCCCAGCAGGTAGACGGAACCGTCGTAGCCGAGGAAGGCGATCGGTCCCGCCATGGAGATGAACGATGCCGCACTCATCCAGTCCGCGGCCGTCGCCATGCCGTTGGCGAGCGGTGACACGCCCTTGCCGGCGATGTAGAAATCGCCGGTGCTGCGGGCCCGCGACCAGACGGCGATACCGACGTACAGCGCGAAACTCGCGCCGACGACGAGATAGGTCATTGTCTTGAGGTCCATCAGGACGCCTCAGTCTTCATGCACGTCGTACTTGCGGTCGAGGCGGTTCATGCGCCAAGCATAGAAGAAGATCAGCACGACGAACACGTAGATCGATCCCTGCTGCGCAAACCAGAAACCGAGGGGAAAGCCACCAATCGTGAACCGGTTGAACTGCTCCACCAACAGGATGCCGAAGCCGTAGGAGCAGGTGAACCAGACGGCCATGCAGCCTGCTACGAGTCGCAGGTTGGCACGCCAGTACGCGGCGCGTTGTTCGGGTTTCATTGCGGGTCGCTGTTGTTTTCAGTTGGGCGAAAGTGCGCACAATCTAACAAACCGGCGCGCAATAATCATTTGAATTGACGCAGGGCGCGCCGCACAATGCGCCGATCGACAGCGAGCCGAGGCGGACGTGGGTATATTCGGCACCGGCCAGGCGCTTCGCCGCCGTGAAGACCAGCGCTTCATTACCGGCCATGGACAATACACCGACGACATCCTGTTGCCGGAGCAGGCGTGGCTGGCGTTCGCACGTTCCCCGTACGCGCATGGCGCCATAACGAGCATCGATGTTGCCGCTGCACGCGATGTCCCCGGCGTGCTGGCCGTCTACACGGGCGAGGAATTGCAGCGTGCCGGCGTGCGCGACGTCCCCGGCGCGGGCATGCCCGACCCGCGCAATTCGCGCAAGCCCATCAGGCAGCCGCCGCTTGCCCGCGAGCGGGTACGTTACGTGGGCGAACCGGTCGCGGCCGTCGTCGCCGAGTCCGCCGCCATCGCGCGCGAAGCGGCGGACCTGATCGACTTCGACGTGGACGAGCTGCCGGTCGTCGTCGACCCGCGCGCCGCCCGATCCGGTCCGCCGGTACACGACGGCATAGACGACAACTGCTTCGGCATCGCGGCGTACGGCGACCGCGACGCGACCGCGGCCGCGTTCGACAAGGCCGCGCGAAGCGTGTCCGTCGAACCTGGTCGACGACCGGCTTGCGCCGGCCGCCGATGACCCCGCGCGCCTGTAATGCCTCCTTTGACCCCGACAGCGGCCACATGACCGTTTACCAGGGTTGCCAGGGCGTGCACCCGCTGCGCGACCGGATCCTGAAGTGCATCGACCTCGATCCCGACAAGCTGCGCGTGATCTCGCCCGACGTCGGCGGTGCGTTCGGCCTGAAGTTCTTCCTGCCAATGTGAAACGGTGGTTGCCGTGTACGCGACGGAATCGCTCGGCCGCCCATCCGTCAAGTGGACCGGCGATCGCAGCGAGAGCTTCCTCGCCGACGTGCACGGCCGTGACCACGGCCTGGCCGCGCGGAGATCGCGCTTGAGCGATGCCGGGCGCATTCTCGCGATGCGCGCCTCCATTGCCGCGAACATCGGCGCGTATTGCTCCCAGGCCGGTCCCGTCATTCCGTGGTTCGGCGCGTGCATGACGACGGGCGCCTACGATATTCCGCATGTGCACGTCGATATCCGCATGATGCTGACCAACACGGTGCCGGTGGACGCCTATCGCGGTGCCGGCCGGCCGGAAGCCACCTACCTGATCGAACGCCTCATGGACCGCGCCCGCTGCTCGCAGGTGACGGGTATCGACCGTATCGAGCTGCGGCGGCGGAATTTCATCCGGCCCGAGCGGTTTCCCTACACGACGGCCACGGGCCGCAGCTACGATTCCGGCGAATACGCGCAAGTGCTGGATGCCGCGCTGCAGCGCGCCGGCTGGGACGGCTTCGCGCAGCGCCGCGACAAGAGCCGGCAGCGCGGTCGCCTGCGCGGTATCGGGCTCGCGTACTACGTCGAGATCTGTTCGGCGATGGGCGGCGAGGACACCCACTTGAGCTTCACGCCGGCAGGGCACGCGTCACCGCCATGGTCGGCACGCAATCCGCCGGCCAGGGCCACGAAACCACTTTCACGCAAATGCTGGCGGCCGGCCTTGCGCGGTATCGATGGCGCGGGTGCATCGAGCATTCGTACCGGCAACAGCGGCCGCGTCGCCGACCGGCCAGGGGCGCCGATTGTGCTCGCGAACACGATGGCGATCGCCGGTTCCTCGCTGTACCGGTCTGTCGAGCGCCTCGTCGCGGCGGGCCGCGAGACGGCCGCAGGAATTTTCGGCACGACGGCCGACGGCGTCGCGTTCGCGGACGGCGAATTCCGCGACGCCGGGACGAACCGCCGCATGACCAGCGCCGAGGGTCGCGGCCGCGTCGTTGCGACGAGTCGACGCGCCCGGCCGGCGTCGAAACCCGGCCTCGCCGGTACCGCGCGCTTCGAGCCGGACGGCGGCACCTACCCCAACGGGTGTCACGTCTGCGAAGTCGAGATCGATCCGGAGACCGGAATGGTCGAGATCGTACGCTACACGATCGAGGACGACGTAGGCGTCGTGATCAATCCGCTGATCCTCGAAGGCCAGATCGTCGGCGGCGTGGCGCAGGGGCTGGGCCAGGCGTTGACCGAACACGCACTGTACGACCCCGACAGCGGCCAGCTCATCAGCGCGACGTTCATGGACTACGGCATGCCGCGGGCGGACTGGATGCCGCCGGTCGACTTCCGCTACCGGGAAGTGCCCTCGCCGCGCAACCCGCTGGGCGTCAAGGGCGCGGGCGAGGCCGGTACGGTCGGCGCCGCGCCGGCGCTGGTCAGCGCGGTACTCGATGCCCTCCCCGCGCGCGGCATCGAGCACCTCGACATGCCCCTGTCACCGCAGCGTGTGTGGCGGGCGCTGCAGGCCTCCTGATGGCAATGCCTGACCTTACCGCGGTGAGTACCTTTGTCGCCGCGGGCGGCAACGGGACCGTAGCGCGAGCCAGGCTTCCAGCCGCGATTCGCCCGGTCGTCGGCTGGAAGCCGCTCCTACGGAGGCGCGGAGCACCCGGTCGCGGCTGGAAGCCGCTCCTACGGAGGCACGGAGACACCCGGTCGCGGGTGGAAGCCGCTCCCACAGGTCTTCCAGCCCCACGAAAAAAGCGGCCCGCAGGAGCGGGCCGCTGTTAAGTGCCTGCAGAGCATGTGCCTGGCCTTGCGTATCCCCCGCCAAGTCGTGCCTGAAGGTGTCGTCCGGTGGCGTCGGTCGCTAACTGTTGTACAGACACGACGCACTGTCGGCAAGGAAGTTCGCAGAAAGCCTCGTTGATGTCAATCGGGGCACAGTATCAGGGCACCGCGCGCGGGCATCGGGATTCTTGTTGTCGTAATTTCCCCACAACCATGGCGCGACCGGCCGGCCGCGCTCGTCCGCCAGCGGCGCCGACTCGCACGCGGGCCGCATCCCGGCTAACGTGGCGGGTCGGACAACTCGCAGGGACACACCATGCACGTCGAGCAGATCTGGACCGCCAATACCCTCAGGAACTTCAATTACCTCATCGCCTGCCCGGAGACCGGCGAGGCGCTCGCGATCGACCCGCTCGATTACCGGCGCTGCCTCGACCGCGCCGCCGAATGCGGTTACACGATCACGCAGGTGCTGAACACGCACGAGCACCCGGACCACACGGGCGGCAACAAGGCCATGGTCGCGGCAACGGGCGCCACGCTGATCGCGCACGAAAATGCCGGGCGGCGCATAGCCAACGTCGACCGCGGCGTCGGCCGGGGCGATGTGATCCGCGTCGGCAAGACGGTCGAACTGGAATGTCTCGACACGCCCGGTCACACGATGAGCCATATCTGCCTGCTGTCGCACACGGACCAGCCCGCCCTGTTCAGCGGCGACACGCTGTTCAATGCCGGCGCGGGCAACTGCCACAACGGCGGACACCCGGAGGAGTTGTACCGGACGTTCGTCGAACAGCTCGACCGTCTGGACGACGACACGCGCATTTACCCCGGCCACGATTACCTCGAGAACAACCTGAAGTTCACGCTGGACCGCGAGCCGGACAACGACGCGGCAAGGCGCTTGCTGGAAGAGGAAGCGGACCATGATCCCGAGCAGGCACGCGTCACGACGATAGCCGAGGAACGCCATATCAACACGTTCTTCCGGCTGCAGAGTCCGTCGGTCATCGCGCGCCTGCGAGAAGCGTTCCCGGACCTGCCTCCCGAGCCCGCCGCGCGCGATGTGTTCCTGAAGCTGCGCGAGTTGCGTAACGCCTGGTAGCGCGTCAGTACAGCCGTTCGGCTACGACAACCAGGCGCCGCGCTTCGTCCGTGCCGCCTTGCACGCCCTGGCGGTGCGCCAGCCACAGGTACTGTATCGCGTCGAAGCGGCGACGTTCCGCGGCCAGCCGGTCGTGCGCCGTCCCGTCGGCACCGCCCGTATAGGCATCGAGGAGATAGCGGGCGGTTCGTTCATCCAGATCGTGCCAGCCGATCAGCGTCGCCAGGTCGAATAACGGTTCGTTGTCGCGCGCGTATTCGAAATCGAGCAACGCCAGCCGCTCGCCGACGACGATATTGCCGGCGACGAGGTCGTTGTGGCAGCAGCGTGGCGCGTGCGATGCCGGTGCCTCCTCGATGATGCGCAGGCAACGGCGTGCCGTGTCGGACACCGGTCCCTGCTCCGCGATGGCGTCAAGGTAGTGTTGCGCGGCGGCCGTCGCATCGTAGGCCACGCCGCAACGCGGCAACGCGTGCAGCCGGTGCAACAGGCCGGCAATGCGCCGGAGATTGGCGCGATCGCGAAGCGCGCCGGCGTCCCAGGTGGTGCCCGGCAGCCATTCCGTCAGCAGTACGCGGGCCGCCGGGTCGGCATACTCGATCGCGGCGGCCAGTCCGTGCCGTGCCGCGGTTTGTTGAATGCGCACCTCGAGTTCCGCGTCCCGGATACCTGCGGGATCCGGCTCGGCGGCCAGCCGCAGAACGCGGCGCTCCGCGCCCCAATTGACAAGAAAAGTGCGATTCGTCAGCCCGCCGGACAATGGCGTGATGTCGACATCGCGCCCGGCCCAGCCCGGGATCGACGCCATGACGACCCTGGCCCGGTCGACGCCGGTCATGTGCGAGCCGGCTGTCGTCCGCGGTAGTCGCGGGTCCAGCTGACGAGGCCGACCGGGATGAGCATGACGTAGAAGACGAACAGGAGCGCGGTCAGCGGCAACTCGCGGGCCCAGAAGATGACGGCCGATGCGGCGTCGATCGCCAGCCAGTACCACCAGTTCTCCAGGACCTTGCGCGCGACGAGGAACGTCGTCCAGATCGCGGCCCAGGTCGTCAGCGAATCGATGTACGGGTACCAGGCATCGGTGTAGCGCGACAGCAGCGCGCCATTGACCAGTGCGAGCAGCACGACCACGGTGATCGCGCCGATATGCACCCGCGCCGGCCAGCGCACGACGGGCAGCCCGGCGTCACGCGCGACGCCCGACGTCCACACGGTCCAGCCGTACACGGCCATGCCGAAGTAGAAAACGTTCAGCACGGCTTCCATGTAGAGCCGCGCATCGATGAACAGCACGACGTAGCAGGCGGTGCTGACCAGCGCGCACCAGCCAGCACCAGATGTTCTGGCGAATGGCGAGCACCAGGTACCCGATCGCGAGCAGGACGGCGACGAGCTCCAGCCGGGAAAAGCGCCTGGCTTCTGCCGACCAGGTCGGCGAGCCGATGCGCGCATTGAGTCAGCGTCTGGATATCGCTCGATCGGGTCATTCAGGATGCCGTATCGTGAAAACGGCCTTTCGGCAACTGATCGAACGTAGTTTGTATTTCAGCCTTGAGCGCCTCCATGACCGCCTCGTAGTCGCCCTGGATCTGCGTGCTCATCGGATTCGTGGCAATGTCGAGCCGGTCATGACTGCGCAGCCGTTCGATGACGTCCTTGATCGGCGGAATGAAATCCTCCTGCAACGGGTAGAGACTGATGTCCACTGCAACCTTCATGGCGGTACTCCTCAGAAATACAGGTCGAATGTGACCCCGAACTGCCGCGGGTCACCCTGGCGGATGTAGAGTTCGTTCGGAAAGTCCGGCGGCTCGTTGCCGAAATAGAAACCGCGCACGGCATAACGCTCGTCGAACACGTTGCGTCCCCAGCCCTCGACGGACCAGCGGTCGCCCTCGAAGCCGACACGCACGTTCGCCAGCTCGTACGCGGACGAGCGCTGATCGTGGCTGACGTCGAAAAAGTACGTCGTCCTTCGCTGATACGTCGACACGCGCGTACAGGCCGGACGGGTGGCGCCATATGCCGCCGGCGGCCAGCGTATAGCCCGGCGCGTGCGCCTGGTCGCGGCCGCCCAGGTCGACCTGCGGCGTAACGAAGTCGTCGAATTCCGCATCCAGCAGGCCGATGCTCGCGTACCATTCCCAGCGCTCGCCCGGACGGTAACGCAGTTCCGACTCGAGCCCCACCGTCCGGCCGCTGGCCGCATTGTCGGTGAAGAACACGAACGATGCCGGGTCGTTGGGCACGAGCTGGAACGATGTACGCACCTGCTGGTCGCGGCGTGCGGCTCAGGAAGGCGACGGCGTTCAGCAACAGCGTGTCGTCCAGCCACGCCGTGCGCACGCCGAGCTCCAGGTTCCACAGGGCCTCCTGCCGGAACTCGCGGCGCCCTTCCGGCACCACCGAGATTGAAGCCGCCGGCTTTGTAGCCTTTCGACAGCCCGACGAAGGCCGACAGGCCGTCGGCGAACTCGTGCCGGTACTCGAGTTCGCCGCCCAGCATCGATTCCGCGGGCTCGAGCGCCAGCCCGGCCGAATCCGTGTAGTCGGTAGCCCGGCGCTCGCCGCGCAGGCCGAACGTAATCAGTCCGGCGTCGCCGACGTCGATGTCGAGCTGGCCGAACACCGCCGTGCTGAGCGCCTCGAAATCGCTGGCCAGCCGGCCGTCGATCGACAGCGTTGAAGCCTGAGCCCGGATCGACGTAGATGCCCTCGTTCCTCGTCGTGACGAGGTCTTCCAGCCGTTGCACGTAGACGCCCACGAGCCAGTCGGCGCGATCGCCGAACAGCCGCCCGGCCGGGCCGGAGGCCAGCCGCAGCTCCTGGCTCGCCGTGCGCCGCTCACGGTCGCTGACCGTGGTGAAGTCGTAAGTGAACGGCGCCCAGAAATCGTCGTTGCCCCAGTCGGCGTCGAACGAGAAATCGATGGTCGAATCCGCCGCCGATCGTAATGGACGTCGAACGTCGACGCGTTCCGATGCGTGCCAGTCCGCCCGCAGCGACGCGCCGACACTCTCCTGCGCGTCGCGGCCCGGCTTGTCGGATCGCATCGTCAGGCTGTTGTCGATAGCAAATGCGTCGTAACCGTCGTCGATGTCCGCATACAGGCCCGCCAGCGTTACGCAGGTACCAGTCCGTTGATCCGGTCTCCCAGTCGCAGTCTTGCCGCGCAGCGTCGTTTCTTCGCGGCGCGTGATTGGTGTCGTCCTCGTCAAGGATACGCGTTGTCGCGAAAACCGTCCGCTGCGTGATGCTGTGCGGACGACCCGGAAGCGCGGCAGGTCCTCGCCCGCAGCGGCCCGCCGAGCGCGAAACCGGCACCCACGCGCTACCGTCGCCGCCGGCCTGTAGGCGCTCGCGGCCGGGACATTCGTCATCCGGCAGAGGGCTCGCGACTCTGGACATAGATCAGGCCGGCCAGCGCGTTGGCGCCGAAGCGCGTGCCCTGCGGGCCGCGCAATACCTCGATCTGCTCGATGTCGAACAGCGTGGCGATCGTGCCGATACCGCTGAAATCGATATCGTCGATCAGGAAGCCCACCGACGGATTCGGCGCGCCCTCGTACTGCTCCAGCTCGCCGACGCCGCGGATCTGGAAATAGCGCGCGCGGTGGCCGTCGCCGGACCAGTTCAGGTTGGGGACCGACGCGATCAGCTCCTCGAAGTGCTGCACCGCCCGTTCTTCGATGGCCGTGTCGTCGAGTACCTTGACGGACGGCGACAGCTCGGCCGCGCGACGCTCGCGAAAGTCGGCCGTGACGATGATTTCCTCCAGCACTTCATCGGCGGCGACGGGTCCGGTGGAAAACGCGATGGCAATGAACAGGGCCGCGAAATGCGGCTGGCGCTTGCGGGACATTTTCGAATCCTCTTCCTACGCCGGTATTACCCGGGTCAGGTTCTAAGGGTTTCCCGTTATGCCGCGGGTGCGGCGCCCGATCTCAGGCGAAGGAATCAGCGCACCTTCGCCACCCCTGTGGCCGGTTCACTATACAGTATCTCGCGGTGCGATTTCAGGCCCCGCGGCGGGCTATTGCGGCGATTTCTCCAGTCGCCGGATGAGGCTCGACGTGTCCCAGCGCTTGCCGCCCATGCCCTCGATCGCCGCGTAGTAACCGTCAACCAGCCGCGTCATATCGAGCGTGGCGCCGTTACGCTCCGCTTCCGCGCAACGCGATTGCAAGGTCCTTGCGCATCCACTCCACGGCAAAACCGAATTCGAATTCATCGTTGACCATCGTCTGCCAGCGATTCTCCATTTGCCACGACTGCGCCGCGCCTTTGGAAATCGCGCCGATGACTTTTTCGACGTCGAGACCGGCGCGCTTCGCGAAATGCAGTCCCTCGGACAGGCCCTGCACGACGCCGGCAATGCAGATCTGGTTGACCGCCTTGGCGAGCTGTCCGTGGCCGGTGGGACCGATGCGCGTGATGGCCTTCGCGTAACTGTCCATGACGGGCCGAACGCGCTCGAATACGCCTGGTCACCGCCACCATGATCGTCAGCTGGCCGGATTCGGCACCAGCCTGGCCGCCGGAGAGCGGCGCATCGAGGAAGCCCACGTCGCGCTGCGCCGCGGCCCCCGCCACCTCCCGCGCGACCTCGGCGGAGGCCGTCGTGTGATCGACGATGACACTGCCGGCGGTACAGCCGGCCAGCGCGCCGGACTCGCCCAGCAGCACCTCGCGCACGTCGTCGTCATTGCCGACGCAGGCGAACACGATCGCGGCATCGACTGCAGCGTCACGCGGTGTTTCAGCGCGCTCGCCCTGGTGCTTGCCGAGCCACGATTCGGCTTTCGCGGTCGTGCGGTTATAAACCGTGATGCTGTGCCCTGCGCCCGCGAGGTAGCCCGCCATGGGATAGCCCATGACACCGAGACCGATAAATGCGACTTTCATTGCTGGATCTCCGCCAACCGATGTAGGACAGGCGGAAGCCTACGTGCCGCCCGCCGGCGCCGCGACGCCGGGGAGGCTGATCGATCAGGCCGCGCGCTCCTTGCCCTCGCTGCCCGATCGCTTCTTGCGCGGATCGAGGCCGATGGAACGCGCGATGATCTCGCGCATCACTTCCGAGCTGCCCGCGTAGATGCGCGAGATGCGCGCATCGAGGTACATCCGGCAGATCGGGTACTCCATCATGTAGCCGGCACCGCCGTGGAGCTGCACGCAGGCATCGATGACGCGGCCCTCGAGCTCGCTGGTGTACAGCTTGGCCTTGGCGGCATCGTCGGCCGACAGGCTGCCGTCGTTGTGCGCCATCACGCACTGGTCGACGAAAGCCTGGGCAACGTCGATCTCGGTGCGCATGTCCGCGAGTTCGAAGCGCGTGTTCTGGAAATCGGCGATCGTCTGCCCGAAGGCCTTGCGCTCCTGGACGTAATCCATCGTCAGGTTGAACGCGGCTTCCGCATGCGCGACGTAACCGACCGCGCCCAGCAGGCGCTCCTCGGCAAGGAAGTGCATCAGGTGATCAGAAGCCACGGTTCCACTCGCCCAGCAGGTTTTCCTTCGGCACTTTCACGTTGTTGAAAAACAGCTCGGCCGTGTCCTGGCTTTTCAGGCCCATCTTTTCGAGATTGCGGCCGCGCTCGAAGCCATCCATGCCGCGCTCGACGACGAACAGGGACAGCCCGTGGCGCTTCTCGTTATCGGTACGCGCGACGACGACGACGAGGTCGGCCAGTATGCCGTTCGAGATGTAGGTCTTCGAGCCGTTCAGCAGGTAATGGTCGCCCTCGTCCTCCGCTCGCGTGCGGATGCCGGCGACGTCCGAACCGGCACCGGGCTCGGTGATTGCGACGGCGAGTACGTGCTCGCCCGTGATGCTCTTCGGCAGCCAGCGTTCTTTCTGTTCATCCGTGCCGAGTTCGCCGATATACGGTCCGACCAGGCGGCTGTGCAGCGTGATGAAAAAGCCCACATCGCCGTGATGGGCGTTCTCCTCGATCAGGACCTGTTCGTAACGGAAATCCGGCACGCCGGCGCCGCCGTATTTCTCGTCGGCCCACATCAGCAGCAGGCCCTGTTCGCCGGCTTTCCGGAAGGCCTCGCGATCGACGATGCCCTCCTTTTGCCAGCGTTCGCTGTGCGGCCCGATCTCGTTCTGCATGAAGCTCCGCACGGAGTCGCGGAACATCTCGTGCTCGTCGTCGAAGATTCTGCGTCTCATAAGTCTTCCCCTGGAATCGTTCCAGTCATGCCTCTCAGGAGCCGGTGAACTCGGGTCTGCGTTTTTCGAAGAAAGCGGTCACGCCTTCGACGCAATCCTTGCTGTCACGACATTCGCGCTGCAACGGCGCCTCGACATCGAACGTGGACGCCCAGTCGTTGCCGGCGGCGTGACGCATGGCCTTCTTGGTCGCGGCCAGCGAAAGCGGCGCACGCTCGGCAAGCGACTGCGCCCAGGCGATCGCGTCATCGCGCAGCCGGTCAGGCGGCGCCGTACGGTTGCGCGAGACCCAGGTCAACGCAACGTTCGGCGCCGATGCGCTCGGCCTCGATCGCGAGCTGGAACGCGACGCGGTAACCGAGCTGGTGCACGAGGAACCAGGGTCTGCCCGTCCGGCACCAGCGAAATGGTCGAGAACGGCGACAGCAGGAAGGCGTTGTCCGCCATGATCAGCAGATCGCACGCCAGCGCGTAGGACATGCCGATGCCGGCCGCCGAGCCGCCGACCGCGGCAATGACCGGCTGGCGCATCGTCGCGATGGTCTCGAAGATCGGCCGGTACTCGGTCTGCAACAGCTCGTCGACCGGCTTGTCTCGTGTCGATGCCGTCCTTCAGGTCGGCGCCCGCCGAGAAGCTGCGGCCCTCGGCCGTCCAGTACGACCCGCACGCACGCTGTCATCGCCGGCCGCGCGTTGAAACGCCGCGAGCAGGTCGCGCCGGAGCTGGGTATTGAAGGCGTTCATGGCGTCAGGCCGCCAGATGGTGATGACGGCCACCGCGCCGTCCTGCTCGTAACGGACCGTTTCGAATTCGCTCATCGTGATGTCCTCAGGCGGCATTGCGCGCTGCGGCAGCAGCGCCCGTATAGAAAGTCTGGCCCGCCGCCACCATCTTGCGGAGGCTGTCCGGTACCACGAAACGTTCACCGTACGCCTGCGCGAGCCGGTCGGCTTCGAGGACGAACTCGCTCAAGCCGACCGTTTCGATGAACGACAGGGTGCCACCGGTCCAGGCGGGGAAACCCCAGCCGAAGATCGAGCCGATGTCGGCGTCGGCGGGGTGCGTGACGACATCCTCATCCACGCACCGGACCGTTTCAATCGCCTGCGCGTACAGCAGGCGCTGGCGCACTTCCGCGGCCGAGGGCTGTGCGTCCGCGCGCGGGTAGTGCTCCGCGATGCCCGGCCACAGGCGCTTCTTTTCACCTTCCGGGTAGTCGTAAAAGCCCTTGCCGGAACGCTTGCCCTTGCGGCCGAGTTGCGTGACGAACTTTTCTATGACGGCATCGGCCGGGCTGGCCCGGTACGCATCGCCGAGATCCTTCTTTGTCTGCTCGCTGATGTGGTAGGACAGCTCAAGCGACACCTCGTCCGTGACCGCAAGCGGCCCGACCGGCATGCCGGCGTGTCGTGCGACGTTCTCGATCAGCGCGGGGTTTACGCCCTCGGCGAGCATGTTGATGCCCTCCCGCGAGAACACGCTGAAGACGCGGCTGGTGTAGAAGCCGCGGCTGTCGTTGACGACGATCGGCGTCTTGCGGATCTGGCGCACGTAGTCGAGCGCTTGTGCGATCGCGACATCGTTCGTCTGCTCGCCGACGATGACCTCGACCAGCGGCATCTTCTCGACCGGGGAGAAGAAGTGAATGCCGATGAACTGCGCCGGCCGCGCGGAAGCTTCCGCCAGGCCCGTGATCGGCAGCGTCGACGTGTTGGATGCGAAGATCGCATCCTCGCCGATGATGGCCTCGGCGCGCTGCGTGACGTCCGCCTTGACGCCGCGATCCTCGAACACGGCCTCGATGACCAGCTCGCAGCCTGCGAGCGCGCCGAAATCCGTGCCGGTGTGGATGCGCGCGAGGATGGCATCGGCCGTTGCATCGTCCAGCTTGCCGCGGCCCTTGAGCTTCTCCGCGAGCTGCCGCGAGTAGTCCTTGCCCTTCTCCGCCTTGTCCTCCGACGTATCGAGCAGCACAACCTCCATGCCGGCGTAGGCCGACACCCAGGCGATGCCCGCGCCCATCATGCCGGCACCGAGCACGCCGAGCTTCTGTACCTTGCGCTCGGCCGGTTCCGTCGGCCGGCGCGCGAGCTTGTCGGCGGCACCCTTGTTAATAAAAAGCGTCCTGATCATGTTGCGCGACACCGGGCTCATCAACATTTTGACGAAGTACTTCGTCTCGATATCGAGCGCCTGGTCGATCGGCAGCACCGTGCCCTCGTAGACCGCCGACAGGATCGCCTGCGGTGCCGGGTAGTTGTGGTTGGTGAGCTTCTGCGTGAGCGCGCTGCCGACGACGAAGGTCTCTACGGCCTTCGGGTGCATCAGTCCGGCACCACCGGGTACCTTGAAGCCCTTCCGATCCCACGGCGCGTCCGTAACGTCGGTCTCCAGCACCCATGCCTTCGCGGCCTCGATCTCGTCGCCGGGCGGCACGACCCGATCGATGAAGCCGGCCTCCAGCGCCTTGTGCGGGTCGAGGTGCTTTCCCTCTGTGATCAGTCGCAGCGCCGGCTCGATGCCGATCAGCCGGGGCAGCCGCTGCGTGCCGCCGCCGCCCGGCAACAGGCCGACCTGCACTTCGGGCAGGCCCAGCTTCGTTTTCGGGTTGTTCGCCGCGACGCGGTAGTGACAGGCGAGACAGACCTCGAGTCCGCCGCCGAGCGCCGTGCCGTTGATGGCGGCGGCGACCGGCTTGCCGCAGGTCTCGAGCGCACGCAGCGCCTGCTGCAGACCGCGGCACCACTGGTACAGCTCGGCGGCGCTCTTGTTCCCGAATTCTTCGACGATGCCGTGCAGGTCCGCACCGGCCATGAACGCGTCCTTGCCAGACGTGATCACGGCGCCCCTGACGTTCTCGTCGTCGCCGATGCGGCCGGCCGCCGCCGCAATGTCGGCGAGAAATTCCGGCGTCATTACGTTCATCGAGCGTTCGGGTACGTCGATCGTCAGCAGCGCGACGCCGTCGTCGTCGAGCTGCCAGTCGATGGTGGTCATGTCGGTCATGGTCTATTCCTTGAGTACGCGCGACTAAACGCGTTCGATAATGGTCGCGGTGCCCATGCCGCCGCCGACGCAGAGATTGACGAGCGCGGTCGACAGGTCCCGCCGTTCGAGTTCGTCCAGCACGGTGCCGAGGATCATTGCGCCGGTCGCGCCGAGCGGATGGCCCATGGCAATCGCACCACCGTTGACGTTGATCCTGTCGTGCTCGATGCCGAGCCGTTGCATGAACAGCATGACGACTGACGCGAACGCCTCGTTCAGTTCGAAGAGATCGATGTCTTTCACCGCCATGCCGCAACGCTTGAGCACTTTTTCGGCCGACGGTGCGGGGCCGGTCAGCATGATGGTCGGGTCGGTGCCGATGGACGAGAAGCCGCGAATGCGCGCGCGCGGCTTCAGGCCCAGGTCCTTGCCGGCCTGCTCGCTACCGATCAGCACCGCGGCAGCGCCATCGACGATGCCGGAGGAGTTACCACCGGTGTGCACGTGCTCGATGCGCTCGACCTCCGGGTACTTCTGCAACGCGACGGCATCGAAGCCGGCCTGCTCGCCGGGGATCGTGAACGCGGGCTTCAGGGAAGCCAGGTCGTCCATCGTCGTGCCGGGCCGCGGGTGCTCGTCACGCTCCAGCACCGGCAGGCCGATGTGATCGTGAATGGGCACGACGGACTTGCCGAACCAGCCCTGCTCCCAGGCATGCGCGGCGCGCTTCTGACTCTCGCCGGCATAGGCGTCGACGGCCTCGCGGGTAAAACCGTACTTTGTGGCGATGAGATCGGCACTGATGCCCTGGGGAACGAAGTAGGTCTTGAACGCGACAGCCGGGTCGGCATGCATGGCGCCGGAATCCGAACCCATCGGCACGCGCGACATGCACTCGATGCCGCCGCCAATGGCGAGATCCGACTGCCCGGCCATGATCTGCGCGGCGGCCGTGTTGACGGCCTCGAGACCGGAGGCGCAGAAGCGGTTCAGCTGCTTGCCGGGCACGTTTTCGGAATAGTCGGCATTCAGCACGGCGGTGCGCGCGATGCAGGCGCCCTGCTCGCCGACCGGCGTCACGCAGCCGAGCACGACGTCATCGAGCCGCGCGGTATCGAGCTCGCTGCGCTCGCGCAGGGCGACCAATACCTGGGTCATCAGGTCAACGGGCGTGATCGGGTGCAGCGCGCCGGATGGCTTGCCGCGGCCACGCGGGCTGCGCAGGTGATCGAAAATAAAGGCGTCGGCCATGCAGGTATTCCTCGTGAATGAAAAGGTCAGCTGCCGGCGTTTGCCGCCAGGCTGAGTCGGAGATGGCGCTTCATGCTGGCGCTGGCCTTGTCGAAATCGACAGTCTCGGGGCTGATGACCCAAAGATAGGTCATGCCGGAGATGTAGGCGATGTACTGCGCCGCGACGCTGTCCGCGTCGACGTCGTCACGGATGGTGCCGTCGGCAATGCCGGCACGAATCCACTCGGCAACGTCGCGCTGCTGGCGCAGGTGTACGCCGCGCGAGGTTTCGCGGTACTCGGAGAGTCGGACTGGCGGCGCCGCAGTATAAAAGGTGCAACACCTGCGCCTCGCGCGGCGACTCCTGCATGAAGCGAAAAAACGCATCGAGTGCCGCGGTCATCGCCTCGATCCCGGTCGCTGCGCCAACTCCGGCTTCCAGATACCCCAGCCATCGCCGCCCGATGGACTTGCAGACCGCATCGAACAGCCCGGCTTTGGAGCCAAAGCGATAGGTCGCAAGCCCGCGGCTGTAGCCGGCGCGCTCGCCGATGGCGGCCAGGGTGGTTTTCTCGGTGCCGCGCTCGAGAACGAGATCGACCGCCGCATCGAGCATGGCGCGATCGGACTGCGCCGTGCGCTCGGCCTGAGTGCGCGGGGTTTCTGCGGAAACGCTGGAGAGCTCTGTCATAGTGAGATTGGGGCACCCGACTTCCGGCGCAAGCGGCTCGGCAGCGGTTCATGACATAACCGGCAACTTACTTGCTGACGACAAGCAAGTGACTATACGCAGGCGCGGCAGGGTTGGCAATACCGGCCCCGCATGGCCGTTGCGCCGTCGCGTGTTGGAGCAATCAATCCAATGGACTCTGAACGCCACTGGCACCTTTCTTCATCACGTGCGTGTAAATCTGCGTTTTTCGCACGTCCGCATGTTCCATCAACTCCTGAACGGTCCGAATGTCATAACCGCGCTCGAGCAAATGCGTGGCGAAAGTAGTGGCGCAATGTGCTGCGAACTGATCGGCCTGTCAATCGAGACTGCACGTGCGGCGCGCCGAACCGCGCGCTGCACGCTGGTCTCGTGCACATGGTGTCGGATGCTGTTGTTTCACCAACAGCAGGTGAGCCTTTGAGAGGTTGTATCGTGTACCGCGGCAGCACAGTCACGCTGTTGTGACCGCAGCGACCACGCGAGTAACCGCTCTTCGGCCGCCGCCGACATGTCCTTCGGATCGCCGCATCACGCAACACGTGTCCCGTCCACGCTACGTGCCGGCTAGCCGTCCGCACATGCTCAGAGCCTAGCTTGTCGCATCCATGCCGAGACGCCGAGCGCATTGCCGCATCAGCCGCCAATGATGTCATAGCACTCGACTACGGTCCATTCACGAACAGCTACCTACGTGCAGTCTTGACGGCCAGCTCCGGCTGCAGCCAGGTACACCCGCTCGACTTTGCAGTAGCGCGGCACTGAGCCCAGTCATCGGGTAGCGTGGCACTGCTCTGTCATTGTGCAGGACGAATGCGCTGGTCGGATTATCGCGCGCGGATGTCATTGCGCGTTCGGCATCACCAGAAGGTCAGCATCGATGGAAGGGTCCGCAGTACCTGGCCGCCGTAGACTTGGCAGTTGCACGTCAACTATGCTCGAAGCAATGCTGCCTGAGGCGTTACGGCATACGCATTACGCCCGGCATAACTCACAGCGATGTGCCGCAGTTCCTGAATGTGATCGCGATGGGGTCAACCGTAACTGAGGCAGTACCGAGTTCGCGAGGCAATCGCATTTCACCCAGACGGACTGCGGGCTGACAACCTTCCAATCCCGCCGGCATCCAGTCGCGTCGACTATGTCGAAGTTGCCGCTGACAGTCATGCGTCTACCGCAGCACTTTGCGCTGCCGCCCCAGGCGGCCTGCGTCAAGTGCGGTGAGCTTAGGCGTCAGCCGTCATGCCGATCCTTACGGATAAGATAAGAAAGTCACATTTACCGATCAAATTCGGCAAGAGTCATTGCGTTACTTCCCATAGCATTAGTCTTCCTTGGAGCTAATGTCAGCTGAAGAGCAAGTCCTTAAGATCCAATTGAAGGCGGACTCAGTTACCATTGGCGCCAATGTGATTTGTTCCGTCGAAGATTTGAAAATCGTTCTCTCACGCCACGCTAAAGATAAACCCATCCACATGAGGAAATAGTCCCAGCATAGAAACTGGGCGAGTTCTGACGTTACTGGAGATAGTTCGGAATCTGGGATACGAACGGGTTACTTCGACCAGCGTGGGCAAGCCGGGCTGGACCCTCTACCCGCTTCCCAATGATTGGGATACTTTGGGCTTCGAAAAGGACGAACGATGACAGCTAACCAGTCGCTGCACCGGACACTTGACCCGGTCCTTGCGTTGCTGCGACGCGGCGGCCCGCGTGAGTGCCGGTGAGCTCAACGTTGGGCGGCTATGACCTGAGGAACGACCAATCCGCATCGCTATGATCGAACTGACGCAGGCATTCCTCGCTTTGCTGATTGGCTTGGCGTGTTGTGTACTCCTTTTGTGGGTGGCCTCAACGTCCTTTGGGATCGATGCTGGGCTCGAGATTTTCTTTTTCCGAAAGACCTGCTGAAGCGATAGCCGGTCTGGTAATCATCTTTTGCGTTACTGGTGCCGGTAGTATTCTTGGCTTATGGTTTGAGTCTGATTGCAGTTCGCCCTCTTTTGCAGGCTGATGACTTCGAGAAACCTCGTGCATAAAGTATTGAAGTCACGGGCTTTGGTCCGTTGAAGCGATTTTTGCTTGGTTCGTCCAAACGAGATGCAGACGCTGCCTAACAAGGTCGATGCAGACGGACCAAATCAAGCTGTCACGCCTCTTGCATTCGCAAGAGTCGCGCCAGCTGCTCGGCCGCTGATCTCAACCGTTAGGCGGCAGGTATACGCTGTCATCCAGATGGGGAAGTAGAGTGCAATATCCACGGCAGCGGATCAGCAACCTACATGTGCCAACATCTCGCATCAGGTGAAAGTCGGGGTGTTGTCTTTGGTTATAACCCGAGAACCCACTCACGCGCTATATCCGGATGCTTGGTGCAATGCATGTGAAGCTCAGATTACCACGATAGGTGAGTGGACCCAGGAAATTGAGAAGGAAGCGGGTATAAAAACTCCTGCAGCCAATGCTACACCGACGCTTGTGCTCGTAATTGGTTAGAAGATTCTGATGCCTACTCAGCCATCATCGACGAATGCGTGGAACAACTGCAAACTGCGCAGACAATCTCATTGAAGATACCATTGAACGATTGGGAACAATGGGATTCAAAATGGAGCCGCAGAGCTTGTTTTTTCGCACCAAGGGCAAACGACGCGTCACCACGAATGTCGTATTTGTTGGGTCGTATTCCAGTAGAGGCGGAACTTGGATGTGGGCATGGGGTAATGAAAGCCTGCCTGAATCCGTTCGCTACTCTGACTACAGGTGAAGAGCGCAGCCGACGCAACGATTCAGAAAGACTTCGCAAGGTTATTGGAAAGCTGAAGAAGCGGAGGGGTGGCACATGGCTGCGTATGCCCTTAGTGTTTTGGGTGGGCTTGGCGCCTATAGAACACCTCTCAATAACGGGCACATTTACATGGTAGTTCGTGATGCAGTTCGTCGGCGGTGGTGGCGGTAAACGTGCCGTCTGACGAAAGCATGGAGCTGACAAGCTCATACATGGCGTTAGGCCGCTTCTCAGGTGAGCCGTGAGATATTGAGATTGTCGGCAAGATTGAGAACCCTGAGACATTCGCTACCGGCAATGCAATTCGCTGCGAGCTGAAACGCCTTCATCGCGCTTATGGAAAAGGGAAGAGGCGAAAGCGCAAGGGCATATGCCGATGTGCCGCTTCGCGGATGGTGCGATCCGGCGCGCCGAGATACGCTGGTACGAAGCTACTGGGATCGGACGGAAGGAATTGAAGATCAAGCACTTCCTTGATTAGGTGCCGCCTTATGAAGCGATCCACATTCGTAATCTGTATCGAAAACTGGGATCCGGCCTCCCTTGAAAGGCGGAAAATCTACGAATCAATAGTCGACGGTGATGCCGCGAAGCATGGCCAGCTCAGGGTCATTGATGAGTCCGGTGATGACTACCTCTATCCCGCAGAGTGCTTCGTCGATGCGAATCTTTCCAGAAAGCATCCGTATCAGGTGGTCAAAGCGGCCCTAACCATGCGCTGCACCCGACACTTGACCCAGCCCACCTTGCGCTGCCGCTCCAGGCGGTCTGCCGTCGAGTGCGGTGAGTTTAGGCGTTAGGCGGCACGATGGCGGTCGTGCGCATTGTTTGGCTACCGGCGGTGTTGGCTGTCGCGGCACTTTGCTGGTAACTGGTCTGGTTGGATTGCGCTGAATCATAAAACTGGCGGGTTGGAGGATGGTTCACTGCTGTCCTGGCTCTTGTTACCCTTCGCTTCCAAGTTCCTGTTTCTGTTTATGTCGCTCGCGGCATTCTGGGCGGGTGCTCAGGTCGGTGAGGTACAACTTTTTCTCGGCTGCGAGCGGCCCTGGTTGGTGGTTCAATTCCGCTGGTCGTTGTTGCGACGTTTCTGTTGCTGAGCCTGCTGACCACGGGACAGTCTGAGCTTGATGATCTTCCCCACGATACTGGACACCGAGTTAAGAATCATATAATGAAAATGATTCAAGACGAGTGTTAGATGAAAAAGCAACGAAGAACGCACAACCGGGAGTTCAAGCGAGAAGCCGTTTCGCTGGTGACTGATCAGGGATACAGCTGTGCAGAAGCGGGCCGTAGCTTAGGCGTGAATGGCGCGCTGATTGGACGCTGGAAACGGCAGTTGGAAGGCGATAGGGCAGAGGCATTTCCGGGCAAAGGAAAACGTACGGCTGAGCAGCAACGGATTTACGAGCTGGAGACGGAGAACCGTCGCCTGCGTATGGAAAAGGAAGTGTTAAAAAAAGCGACGGCCTTCTTTGCCAAGGAAAACTCATGAGGTATCGATTTATTGATACGCATAAGAAGGCCTGGCCGATCAATCTCATGTGTGGAGTTCTGGACGTGTCCAGGAGCGGATCTACCACTGGCAGGGGCGCGGTCCGAGCCGGCAGGCGTGCTCGGACAAGGAGCTGGACAATCGCATACGCCGCAGCTGTTCGCGCGACACAAGCAACGCTACGGCGCACCCCGGCTCACCGGACGATTTGCACGATGAAGGGATTGCCTGCAGCGAGAACCGGGTCGCCGAAGGATGCGCCGACTGGGCCTGAGGGCAATCCAGGCGAAGAAGTTCACGGTGACGACCGACTCCGATCACGGCCAGCCTGTGGCGCCCGATCTGATCGAGCAGGAGCCTCACAGCTGGGTCACCGAACGAGAAGTGGGTGAGTGATGTGCGGTTATATCTGGACCGACGAAGGCTGGCTGTATCTCGCGGTCGTGATGGACCTTTATTCACGCGCTATTGTGGGCTGGTCGATGAGGCGGCGCATGACGCGACAAGCTGGTCTGTGACGCTTTGACCATGGCAATGTTCCGCCGCCACTTTCCAAAGGAGACGATCGTTCATCCGGACCGTGGCAGCCAGTATTGTTCAAAGCGCTATCAGCGATTGATCCAGCAACAACGGTCTGCGTTGCAGCATGGGCCAGCAGGCGACCTGCTATGACAATGCCGCAATGGAGAGTTTTTCACACGCTGAAAGTCGAACTGGTTCACCGGGAACGATTCACGTCTCGGCGCGAAGCTAAATCGAAAATATTCGAATACGTAGAAACGTATTACAATCGACAGAGAAAACGTTCTGCAATCGGGTATAAAATACCGATGCAGTTTGAGCCAAGCAGCTTAACCCTGTGTCCGAAGTCTCGGGGGAAGATCATGATGAACTTGCGGAGAACGAAGCAACTGTGAACTTCTGTGTCTCTCTCTGATCGTTACAGTGGCCTTTGGGTTGACAGGTGCAATTCTGTATGGCCGCAGAAGTGCCGCCTAACAAGGCGCTGCAGACGGACAAAGGCAAGCTGTCATGCCAAAGTTTGCAACTAGATCAACGTACACCTTCGCTTTTCTTGCCATTTGCGCAATAGTCGTCCTTTGCGGGCTCACCATGTCTTACGCATGAGAACCTCAAACAGAGAACGACCAATTGGGCGGTAGATGGGCCTGGTGTGGTGGGTTACTTCTTCATTTTCGCTTTGATCGGTGTTGCTGGAGGCTTCGTACTAACTGGTCTGCGCATTTACGGAACTGGTAATTCGAGCATCGGACTGGTGGAAGGTGACTTTGGTGGTTGCACTAGCTGCCGGTCTTATAAATCTAGCCAATTCTTTATCTTTCTAGGAGAGCGCGGCTGGTTCATTCTCTATCGTGACCTTGTTGCTGTTGCTATCTTCGGCGCACTAATAACAGCTCTTGCGGCCTTGTTAATTCGCTTTCCTCAGCAAAAGAGGTGTCGGTAGGCGACTAATTGTCTTAGTTTCAGGAGGGGTTGCGTACTGCTGGTACCTCTCTTTACGTTTGGCTCACTGCTTGCGCATTGTTCAAGTGGCGACTGCTTGTAGACTATCGAAATGACGCCTAACCATGCGCTGCACCCGACACTTGACCCAGCCCGCCTTGCACTGCCGCTCCAGGCGGTCTGCGTCAAGTACGGTGGCTTAGCATTAGGCGTCATGTGTGCGTGCTTGCGTTCGTTCCGGCAGCTCACCGAAACTTTCATCGGCCCATATTGGATGAAGGCGTGATGGCGAAATCAGCGGGATATTCCGGGACACCCCTCGTAAAGAAGCTAGGCATCAAGCCTGGTATGCGCGTGGCGTTCGCCTCGGCTCCAGATGATTACGCAGAAACACTGGGGCCTCTGCCAGAGGCGTGGAGGTGCTGCAGCGGCCAGGCAAAGACATGGATTTTTTGCAGGCCTTTGTAGAGGGCATCCCGACCTGGTACAGCGATTCCCAGTTTGGCAACAGGCGATGCAAAGGGCGGAATGCTCTGGCTGTCGTGGCCCCAAGAAGGCCTCCAGATGGAAACAACCTGGACGGCGACAAGGTTGGGCGGCTGGCGTTGATGGAGGGCTAGTGGATGTGAAGGTGTGTGCGGTCGATGAAATTTGGTCGGGACTAAAGTTCGTTTGGAGAGTGAGCGATAGATGAGTCGAGGACTATAAAACGATAGACTACCAGTGCTGTTTGGTGGGCACCGGACCAGGCATACGGGAAACTGGATTATGCGAGAGCGAAATGACGCCCAACAAGTCACTCCAGCGGACGGCACTCGCGCTTCGCGCTGATGCCGCTGAGCTCTATCGTTGGGCAGCCAGGATGGCTTGGTGAGGAAACAGAGCGCATTGAAACGTTACGGAGGCAGCATCCTCGACGTCGGAGATGAAGTGAACGAGAAAGCTTACATCGATAGTGAGTGCAGAAGCTCAGGGCTCTACGGTGACCTGTTTAACAGAGAGTTCTATGCGCTGCCGATTGGAGCGCAGCTCGAGCTGCAGGCGAGGTACTCACGAAAGCCCACGACAATCAGGACCATTCGGTCGTTTTCCAGATTGCCTCGTGGCATCCCCAGTTGGTGGGAAAATCGGAAGCACAAATACTCGACTACACCTTCACAATGAACGACGGAAGGGCGACCATCGCTCGAGAGTACGGATACAAGGATTGGGATGAAGTAGAAGCCCTTGAAGAGCAATCTTCGACGCCGACTTCGAGTGCGCGGTCAACACAATGCTCGCTGGTGATCTATCCTCTTTGAAGGAACAGATGGGAGAAGGATCCAACCTGGTACGTGCCCGATCGCAGTACGGCCACGGCGCGACGTTGCTCCCACTACGCCGGCACCAACGGCGTGCAATCATACAGACAAGATCGTGCCTCTGAATCTGGCCAACATCGTCGAATTCCTGTTGGCATCGGGTGCCGATCGCAGGTGGAGGAGGCCAATATATACGGAGGAAGCCACGGCCCGCGCGCTGTTTGAAAGCAGCAGAGCATTCTTTACGATCAAGAGTCCACGCGAACGTCATGGCCGTGTTCAAGAAACATGACCCGGCCGCCTAAGCGGCAAGGCTGCCCGACGATCAGATGCAGCGGACATGCCAAGAGCGTCACGCCCCTTGCAGAGCGGAGGGCCGCGCCGCTTTGCCATGCCGCTGATCTGACCGTTAGGCTGCAGCAGAAAGTACGTCGTATCCGCGTGTATGCTATTTACCCGGAAGCGGACGGTCGCTGAGGAATTCCGTCGGCCAGGCCGCTGCTGACCCGATGCGGCGGTTCACTCTCCCCCTACACCCTGGCCGGAAAACCTGAACTCAGATGGACTCTCTTGACGCCCTACATCCCAGTTGCCATCATTGTATCCGCGTGGATTGGCGCCGCTTTCCTCCTTGGTCGGCGTTTGAAAAAGCATCAACAAAACGTAGTCGCTGACAGTAATCGTCCCGCAGGGCATCTGACCATGATGAGAGAAAGTCGATGCCACCAACGTCGCAAGAAAATTGCAGCGTGCTGGTCGATGAGTAGAAATCATTGGCGGAATCGGGGCGGGTGAAACGAAGCACATCGAGCTGTCCACTGGGCCGCATCAAGTCGCGGCTTCACGGTAGGATTGGTGCAACCCGACCCCAATTTCGGTTGCCATTGATGATTCTCGAAAATTCGGCCCTCATTTGCGGATCAACGCACAATGGTTGGAAGAGTCACGTTCATGTATCGTTATCGATCCGAAAAAAACTATTTGTACGTCAGCGCGACCAGCCGGAAGGCTCGTTGCCGCCATTAACTCAGCGTCCGGTTCTGGCCGTTGGCTGTCCACCGATTCTTGCACTTCAGGTGAAACGAATGACCGCTATTGAAGAAAGCAGCCAAAAGGTCGGTGCCAAGTGCAGCCTAACCATGCGCTGCACCCGACACTTGACCCAGCCCGCCTTGCGCTGCCGCTCCAGGCGGCCTGCGTCAAGTGCGGGTGAGCTTCAGCGTTAGGCCGCAGCTGACACGCTGGTGCGGCGTTGACACATGGACCTGCCGAAGTATTGAATTCTTGGTCCTGAGGCACACATGAACTTTCGAAAATCAGATTCAGTTCGCTTGATTTTGAGCGCGACAGTTCTCGGGTTGCTCAGCTCCTGCGCATCAACGTCGCTCACGTCCTTCACGATCCCGACTTCGCAGGCGTGACTTTCCAGTCTGCTGCGGTATGGATTGACACCAGTGATTGAGAACTGGCGTCAAGATCTGGAAACTACAATGCATAATCGAATTTTGGCGAAAACCGGAGCACCAGGGTTTTCGAATGATGGATATCGCGCCGCCCACTCGCGATTTCGATACATGCAGCAGGCGTTCCAGTTGATGCGTGTCGCTAGAGCTGATCGCCGGCGATTCTGCGTTGAGTTCACTGATACTGGCGTTTCGCAGACAGTCAGTGGAAATCGGTCGGCGTTTCTACACAGTGAAATGCCATGGGCGAATGCGACGGTGGTTTTGTATGAAGTGGAGTCAGGGCGCTAAGGTCTGGACGGGAACTGCTCAGACCCAAGGAGATGAATTCACGGATTGGACGGCAGTACGAGAGATCGTCCATTGGGCACAAAATTATTGACGAGCTTCGTGCAAATGACTGCTACTGCCGCAAGCAGGAACTAGAAAGTCACAAGGTGCGGCCTAACCATGCGCTGCACCCGACACTTGACCCAGCCCGCCTTGCGCTGCCGCTACAGGCGGCCTGCGGTCAAGTGCGGGCTGTCTTAAGCGCTAGACTGCAATTAACTCTTGGGTGACCGTGACTAAACCACGTAGAGGAAGCCAGGTTTTGCTACCGCGCAGGTCGTAGAGGCTAGTCCAGAGTCCTTTGTCGTCTCATTGCGGAAAGCGGGTGCCCTTGCTGCGGACGAGTCAGTTCTTTGCGCGCATCGCCGGTCAAAGAGGACGATTCCCGGGGGGTCTGTAAAGATGCTGAGTTTTTAGAGAAGCTTCGTCTGACTGAACGGATTATGATGCCGCTTTCGGAGTTCTGGCCGCGAAGCGGGCCCCAGATGCGATGCGCTTGGCATTACGTCGAAAGGCCGGCCCCTACTCGTTCAGGCGAAAGCGCATACTCCGGAGCTGGCGTCGCCCGGCTCCAGTGCAAGCGCCGAAGCGTCGAGTACAGCTTATTCACGCCGAGAGCCTCGGAGAGAACGCGAAGACTCATTGCGCCACGCAGCACGGCAGCCTGGGCAGAGTCTCTTTTTACCAATACGCCGATCGGCTTGCGCACCAGTTCTATCTGAGAGAAGTGAATCGTATCGATAGTGGTCTATGATGCTTTGTCAATTTCATCAACGCAGCTGAAATGAACGGACCGAATTCTGCTGCAGAGTGGCTCGGAGCCAAAAAGCTGATGCATAGCCTTCTTCAGCTGCCGGACAATCTTGAGAGCTTTGGAGTATTTCATGCATTCCTGGATGCAGAGAAAGTGTACAAACTCGGCCTAACCATGCGCTGCACCCGACACTTGACCCAGCCCGCCTTGCGCTGCCGCTCCAGGCGGCCTGCCTCAAGTGCCGGTGAGCTTAGGCGTTAGAACGCAGATGCGACGGTTGTGGGACGTGGCGTATCTGTTAGCCGCCGCAGCCGCTGCTTCACTGACGGCTGCCGCACTTGTCCTGCTCATTGCCATCGATGGCTTCTCGCTGTGGAGCTTAGCGAGGTTCGGCATGGTGCGCTGCAGATCGCAAGTTGGTTGGCATTCCTTGGAGGATTACCACTTTGATCGAACTATTTCACAAAGCGCCTGACAATGGTAACAATGACCGGCGCAGATGCTTTGGTTGGAGCCGCGGTGCCGATGTTACTTGCTGCGACGGATCCTTTCACAGTTTCGTTTTGTATTGTGCTGGGCGCGCTATCGGCTTTGGCAGTCTACCCAGTCGCCGCGCTCTCCAAAAGGCCTGTAGGCCTGACGCAATGAAACCAGATCGTTGGGTGGTGCGCTCTAACAAGGCGCTGCAGACCGGACAAAGCCAAGCTGCCATGCCTTTTGCATTCGCAAAAGCCACGCCAGCTTGCCTTTGCCACTGAACTGGATGGTTGGGCTGCTGTCGGGATTTCAACAACGGTGACCGCCGAAGCGCAATTTTGGATGAACTGGTGGGTTGCACTCGGTGCTGCCGCTGCAACATTTTTTGCAGTGCTTGTAGCACTATTCGGGCAGTATTTGCGTGCTGGGCTCTTTCCGCCAAAGTTGACGCTTTCAATTCTCGACCCAAGATTGGGAAGCAGCGCTCGAGTAAAGCTAAGCTATGCTGAAGGGAATGTGGTTGAAGGAAGGCCGGAAGAAGCACGTTCCTGTCGTTTGGTTCTGGAAAATAGCCGCCGATGGTCGCCGGCCCACGAAGTACAAGTGTACTTGCTACATCTCGAAAAGCCGGGTCCGGAACGGTGCGTTGAACACGGTGTGGACTGGTGAAATCCCTCTCAACTGGCGACGTCGATCAGTCCATACGGTTGCAAGAACTGCTGGAGCATCGGCAGACTGCGACTTCATCTTGTGGTCAAGGGCAAATGGGTTGAACTTCAGCCAATGATCGAGCCCGTTCGGTCTTGAAAGAGAGAATGGACGAAAGTCGGGACGGTTGCGTCGCTACCGTTCAGGCTAAATCCAATGAAGTGGACACGTCGAAGTTGCGTATAAAGGTTATCTTGGGATGGAAAGTGGCACGATGGAAAATCCGAAATGGGTTCGCATCTTGTTGTACAGAACGTCACAGGCGCAGCCTAACCATGCGCTGCACCCGACATTGACCCAGCCCGCCTTGCGCTGCCGCTCCAGGCGACCTGCGTCAAGTGCGGGTGAGCTTAGGCGTTAGGCCGCAGCAGAGACGCATTGTCGTCTCTGAATGCGTGTATGGCACTCGAGACGTCTTGCTTTTTGATTTGAATATGGCCGGAGAAAGAATATATCCCCATAAGCGAAGGTCCCGATCGCCCGCCCGGTGCTGCGATGATGCTCTCTGTTGGCCCAGCGGGTCGGATTTGAAGGGAAGATCTATGGCTCTCATCGAGTGTTCGGAGATGCGGAAAGCGAGTATCAGCAAGGCGCCAGCTTGCCCGGGTTGTAGAGTGTGCCAGATCGATGCAATTTCTGTCACGCCCCGAAGGGCGGTGGAATTCCGTATACTGATCAGGAGGTTTCAGTTCTGCTGAGCAAAAAGAAGAGAACCAGCCACGTTCTTCACTTACTTCTTTCTATGATCAGCGGCCGGAGTTCGGATCATTTTCTGGTTCATTGTTGCGGCTGCAGTAAACGGGAGCGAGAATCGTAGGATCGACAAGATGATCGCTAAAGGCAAAAAGGTCTGATTGCCGTTTCCGAAGCGCAGACGAGATACTTTGTCAGCATCGGTCTGGCGTCGATCAGTCGGGACGCTTCATGAGTTTCTTGTTGTTCGTTTGAGTCTGCCGTCGCTTCTTCGAGAAAGTGGCAGCGAGGTTTATTGCACGGTGCGGCGCGTAACGATGCGCTGCACCCGCCACTTGAGCGCAGCCCGCCTTGCGCTGCCGCTCCAGGCGGCCTGCGTCAAGTGCGGGTGAGCTTAAGACGTCAGCCGGCTGCTGCCGACACCAGCATGAGCAACGTGATGGAGACTAGGCTGGAGGCTAGGGAAACCGCGCATACCGCGCCGGCTCGCAATTGGATGCGACCAGTACTTCTTCTCGTACGCAACCGCGCTCCTTCTCTTTCTGAGCGTCTGGGGATTTCTCTGATAACCTTTTTGGAAGATCGACCAGCCGAGCAATACCGACCCGAAGTTCATCGCTCATGGCTCGTTCTGTTTGGCCTGGATGCTGGTGCTCTTCACACAGGCAAACCTCAGTACCGCGCACGCAACATAGCCCTCCATCGCAAGCTTCGGCTTGCGGGTTTTCTAGCGGCCAGTCAAGATAAGCACTCCGCGACGGCCTGCGTTCTTTGGTCGGTCTGGGAGCCGTGGCACCGGATGAGTTTTCTGGTCCAAGCCAACCAGGTTGCTGCTGCCGGGGTTTTCGGTGCTTGTTACTTCTTGCCTTCCTCCATCGAAAGCGCCCCGACTGGCATAGGCGATATGTTTTCTTGGCGTCGCTTTACCTGCTGGAGCCGGCTCTATCAAGGGCGTTTGATCCCATCGAGCCACTACCTGACACGCTTCAGCGACAAGTCAGATTGCAACGCCGCCTGGTGGGTATTGTTCGTCGCTCATATGGAACGCGCTCTGCCGTTCGCCTCTTTGCGTACGACCGGGCTGCTCTTGGGCAGATTCATTCAGCGACGAAGAGAGGACCCTTTTGTTCTACGCCATTTGGGTGGCGGTTGCCTCCTGCTATGAGTCGGAGGCAACTGCTGGCTTCGTTCGGGTTCGCTGCCCCGAACCGCGCGCTTCATACGTTGCGATGCAGGTCGAGGACATACGTTGGGCGCCGCCTAACAACCGGTTGGAGCGGGCGAACGGCCCGGTTGGCGGTCCTTCGCCGCTCAACCTTGTTGGTCGGCGGCAAACCGGCCAGATTCGCAACTAGCATCGTGACTATCGTCAGAGATATTGGGCGAATGAAAGTTCGGGCAATTCTTCAGCTGCTGAGAGAAGATGGCTGGGCGGTGGAGCGAACCCGTGGCAGCCACCGTCAGCTCAGCGCGGTAGAAGCGGGGACGGTAACTGTATCAGGGAAGCCCGGAGTGGAAGTTCCGCCGGGTACTCTGAACAGCATTCTCAAGCAGGCTGGTCTAAAATGAACTCCATGAAGTACTTAGTGAGTTGTGGAAGAGAGCAAGAACGGCTTCGGTGCCTACGTGCCGGACTTCGCCTGGCTGTGCTGCGGCGGCGGAAACCCGAAGAGGGTGATTGCGCTGATTCAAAGCGATTCGTTTCACATCGACGGATTGACGAAAGCGGGTGATCCGGTTCCTGCTCCCCGGTCGCAGGGCGAACTCATTGACGTACGTGCCGCCTAACCATGCGCTGGAAAGTGATCGGAAAGGTCAGCATTCGATTTCAATCAATGATCAGTGGCGGATATGCTTTCGCTTCGAGGATGGCGATAGTGAAGTTGAGGTCTGCGATTACCACTAATCGGCGGACTGTAGCATGAGCATTGCAAACACAGGTCTCAAGCGCCGCCCGATGCATCCTGGAGAGATGCTTCGGGAGGATTTTTTGGCGAGCGGATCTCGATTTGACGGTAAGTGGCTTGGCGGAAGCTGGCGTTTCACGTCAGTCATCAACGAACTCTTGCGAGAGCGGAGGGCAGTCAGTCCGGAAATGGCACTCAGGCTCTGCCGACTATTCAGGCAACAGTCCTGAGTTTTGGCTTAATGCCCAGCGGGCCGTGGATCTATGGGAAGCCGGAAAGGCTATACGGCAAGATATGCGGCGGATACGCCCGCTTAGTGCCGCCCTGAGCAGTCGATGCAGACGGACCAAAGCAAGGTGTCACGCCTCTTGCATGCGCAAGAGCCGCGCCGCCTTGCTTTGGCCGCTGACTAATGCATTAGTTAGGCATCAGGAGCATCAACGGTGATCGAACTGTCCTTGCTTGATCTTGTTCGTAACGGCGGGCTGTGCTGTGCCTGTCTCAACCGCCGCCAGACCAGATGCGATGCTGTGACTCAGTTACTTCCGATTCCGGCACAGCCTCACTTTTCCGGTGACGAATCAGTACTTTCCGACGACTTATCGGCAGGATACTGAGTACGACTACACGCCTCCGATGCTAGGCCGAGTCGCCCTGATGCCGTTCGGTCGCGAAATCTGGTCTGAGTGGTCGGAGGAGTTGGCTTTGGCGTCGGACAGAATCGCACAGACGTACTGGGCAGCTTGTCTCCTCGCCGCGCGTTTACGATGCATCGTATCTTCCATCAATCCTTATACCTGAACAAAAGACAGTTCCCCATCTTCGCGAAGCGGCTGCTCGGTGCCAAGCCGATCTTCTGCTCGTTTATCGGAGCTACTGTCGCGTTCAAAGGCATCGCCTTTTTGCGGCGGACCGGTCTAAATCGTCTGGCGTGAACCGTTCTTTGGATACGAGAACCGGATTGGTACCTTTTACTTCAGTTGCTTTGTCGTTTGAGGCGAGTGAGAACGAGGGCGATATGATTCCGGAGACGATGCTCAAGGCGCAATTGAGCGCTACCGAAGGTGCGCTCAGCTCATGTCGTTGGCGAAATGTGTTGGATTTCTGGCAAAGGAGCTGACAGCTGATGCCCTGCTGACCACTGCGCTGCACCGACCGTTGACCCAGCCCGCCTTGCGCTGCTCAGACGGTCTGCGTCAAGTGCGGATGAGCTTAGGCGTTAGGCTGCTTCATCGAGCTTCGCGATGCGCAACGCGCTATACTTGGCGAGTGATCAAGTCATTCCGCCACGAGGCCTCAAGCGGTTTTTCGAGAACTGGAAAAAAGTCGGGGATCCAGCCAAACACGGCGGCCGACTCAGATTGCAGCTATCGGCGTTGGATACGGCTCAGACCATCGAAGATATGGACGTCCCCGGGTACCAGTTTCACCCTCTCAAGGGCAGTATGAAAGGTCGATGGTCAATCTGGGTGAATGGTAACTGGCGGCTGACTTCAATTCGATCAAGGAAATGTCCACGCGCTGGACTGAGGATTATCACAATGACTATGCATCGTCCCCCGCATCCGTAGAGTTATCCGGGAGACTCTACGTTCGAGCCTTTCGATATCAGTATTCGATCGCTCGCAGAAAGCCTTGGCGTGGCGCCGTCCACCTTGCACGTATTGTGGCTTCGCGTAGCGCTGTCATGCCGGAGATGGCACTTCGGCTCTGCAAAGGCGCTTGGTCGTAGTCCGGAGAGTTGGCTTGCCGTGCGGCGTGTGATCTTGTGGGTAACCAAGAAGTCGGCTGATCTTTCGCATGTCCAGAAGATCCGATTGACTGGTGAGCGGCAGCAAACCATGCGCTGCCGCCGACACTTGACCCAGCCCCGCCTGCACTGCCCTCGGCGGTCTGCATCAAGTGCGGGTGAGATTAGGCGTTAGGCGGCAAATGGCGCAAATTTCGACGTAGGCAAAATCGGTATCGCCCGCTCACCGTGGGCGAATGAAAGTGCGGCGGTGTTGCGGTTGTTGAAAGCCGACGGCTGGTTTGAAGTGCCGCCGCGGGAGCCACGGCAGCTGAAGCATCCGACCGAGAAGGGACGCGTAACACGGTTCCCGGCGGGCCGTCCGACAACTTGGCACCGGGGACGCTCAACAGTATCCTGAAGCAGGCGGGTCTGAAGTTGAGGGAGTCTCATGCGATACGCGATGGTGATGATCGGCGGGTGACGATTTTCGGCGTACGTGCCCGATTTGCCTGGCTGTGTTGCGACGGGCTCGACGATCGAGGAGCGGAACGCGAGATAAGAGCGGCGATCGAGTTTCACCTGGAAGGTCTCAAAGCGGACAGACTGCCAATTCCTCCTGCAACCAGCCATGTGGACTACGTGGAAGTTGCCGCCTAACAAGGCGCTGCAGACGGACGAAGGCAGAGCTCCGTGACCACGATCGCTGTAGTCTGCTCGTTGACTAGTCTATTGCTACTTTCGGCGTGTGCAGACAGATCTCTTTTTCCAACACGGTGGATTCCAAGTCGTGAATGCTACAGACGGCCTGCTAGGATTTAAGTGTCAGCCGCGACAGGACTTCTACCTTCAAACGGAGAGAGACTCCGATACGATATATCTGGGAAGCTGTGCGTCCGCGCTCATCGTTGATCAACTGGGGCTTTCCAGAGCAACCCAGTTGCTTTGCCGTTTCGGAAGACGGCAGTTCCATCATATTCCTGCACGAGCCAACTCGGTGTCGAGTGCAGTCGAGGCCAAAACCAAGGTGGCTGGCCTGTATACGCTACACAGTCAACGAAGGAGTCTTCTGTACACAAGAGCCCAAGTCGGACAGATCTGGTCTTCAGTTCCCATCGACCCACATAGTGTGCGAGTAGCTTGGCAAAGCGACACGCCAGCGTTCAGGCGCGGTCTGTTCGCAGAAGCTTATCGTTCATGCGAATGGCACAGAGCGACCAGAAGGCACGCCGAGCACCGTTCACGGTTGCAGAAGCGGGGGCGAAGGTGCCTAAGAAGCAACTGAGTCATTCGCCCACAAGTACCTCAGCACCGGCCTAACCACTCGCTCAAGCTGACCCGCTACGGCAGGCTTCGGTGAGCCCCGCCTAAGGTACACGGTACATTTTCTCGTCCGGGCCCGCAAAGCCTGCCGTCACGGGCAGCTTAGCTCAAACGTTAGGCGGCATGGAAACATGAGCAGACACCTTCAGTCGCCTTCATCCCTGGGCTGGAGGGGCACCACCAGCAGCCGGAGGCTTTGGAGTGATGATACGACGTTTCATTGCAGCCATTCGGCCGCGAGATTCCGGGTCGCTGTCGCGATCGAGTTTGCCATAGTCGTGCTGGGCATATTCGTCGCCCTCCAAGCGGACAACTGGAACCAGGGGCGCAAGGATCGTCAGCTCGAGCAGGTGTACATCTCGCGATTGATGGATAGACGAGAACCAACGTTGAGATTCTGACTCAGCATGAGCAGATATTTCATGAGAAGGTTCAGTTCATTCTGGCCCTGCCCGAATTGCCTTTGATGAGCGCTTTCGAACGAGACCCTCAGAGTTCATCCATCAGGTCGACTACTCAACCTACGTTCAAATTCCCGAATCTGCGGGCGGAGACCTATCAAGAGCTAGAGAAGCTCTGGCCGGCTGGCGCTACTACGTGATGCGCGGCTTCGGAGTGCTATCGCCAGCAGTCTCAATGATTACAGGTCAACCCGAGCGGTTTACCTGGAGCCGATCGGCAACTATGAACGCCTGCTGTTCGAAACGCTTCCCGGTCGATCCTTTTACGACTATCGGGTCGGGCCCGGGGCCACAGCCGCTACGGCAGTAGTCGTGTCGCTTGAAACGTTCAGACGATCCCCGCTTCGAGGCAGCCGCGATGCAGAGGTCACCTACGGATCAGACGTGTTGTTCTATGTTCGGGGGTTCAGACAACGAGCAGAAGATATACTCTCGCTCTTTGAGGCGGGTGAGTAGTCATGCCGCCGTGGTATTGTCTTGGGAAGTTCAACGTCTCGTCATGAGGTCCCCGTGAGCTCAATTCCCCGTCCCGATCTCTCCGCTCGACCACTGCGAATGTCCTGCGAGTACACGGTCAACGCCACGCCAGAAGAAGTCTTCGCCGCCTGGACGAAACGCTTCGACACCTGGTTCGCCCAGGCCGGAACGCTCGCCATGGTGCCCGAGCCAGGGCGCCCATACTTCTTCTACAATCGGGATGACTGGGGCAGGCATCCCCACTACGGCCGATTCCTCGATGTCAAGGAGAACCAGCTCATCGAAATGACGTGGATGACGGGAAACGGGACCGCAGAGGGAACAGAAGGAGCCGAGACGGTCCTTCGGATTGAGCTTGCCTCCAAAGGCAGGGCTACCGAAGTCAGCTTGACCCATTCCGGTTTTGTCTCCGAGAAGTCGCGCGACGGGCACAAGGAGAATTGGCCGTTGGCCCTCAAGATTCTGGACGAAGCGCTGTCGTAATCAGCCTCGCGTCAACGTGTCGGTGCTCATCATCGAGGAGGTCGACTCGAATCCATGAACGTTCGGGAGGCCAGCCTCTTTTCCCGATTGGGAGTCGTTTCGTTTGCGCCGATGCCGCCCAACAAGGCGATGCAGACGGACGGCCGCTTCGCGGCCACCACTGATCGCCAAGGCGTTAGGCGGCAAACACGTTTGGGCAGAACTGGCAGTTGACCTATTCTTTTCGCTGGGCAGCCAGGATGGCGGTTCCTCGGTGCCCAGCTGAATAGCAACGACGTTGATCGGATAGTGGTGCGGATGTCCGTACTCGCCTATTCGCACTTTTCGGCGGCAACGTGCACTATTGCCGGCAATTGCAACGACACAATAACTACAAAGGAACCCGACACATGACACAAAGCATTGAAGCCGTCGAATCCCTGTACGCCGCGTTTGCCCGTGGCGATGTGCCCGCTGTTCTCGAGGCGCTCGCGCCCGATGTACGCTGGAGCGAAGCCGAAGGCGGGCCGTACGGCGGCGTTTCAATCGGGCCGGATGCGGTGCTGGCCAACGTGTTCATGAAACTGGGCACGGAATGGGAGGATTTCGCCGCGGTACCCCGCGAATTTGTCACGAGCGGCACCACGATCGTTTCGCTGGGCGAGTACAGCGGCACGTACAAGGCAACAGGCAAGAGCTTCCGCGCGCCGTTCGCGCATGTCTGGAAATTCCGGGATGGCAAGGTCGCCTCGTTCGAGCAGCACACCGACACGGCGTTACACCTGCGCCCGATGCAGGCCTGACGCATGTCCGACCGTCCCGCCGAGACCGAGTGCGACCAGTCATCGGTGGAATCGCACGCAACGACAATAGTGGATCGCGGCAGGATGCCGCTCCTACGGTCTGGGTGGCGCGGGTCGGGGCAGGATGCCGCGCCTACGGTCGTGGGTGGCGCGGGTCGGGCAGGATGCCGCGCCTGCGGATTGGTGGGGAGCGGATAGCGGGAGGCTACTCGACCTTGCCAATGATGGTCGTGGGGACGCCCCAGTCCTCCATTAACTCTATTGCATCGCGGCCCGCGTGTGGCGGCGACTGCGGGTCGCGGCTCGTTCGCAGGAATCTCGGGGCCGGGGCCGGCTGGGCGACGCCGTCGATCTCGACGAACGTGCCACGGGCGACGAGGTGCGGGTCGCGTTGGGCTTCGGCCAGTGTCAGAACCGGCGTGACACAGGCATCGGTGTCTGCGAAGTGGCCGGACCAGTGGTCGCGAGTCTCTGCCCCGAAAACGGCCGCGAAGCGCTCGGCTTGCGTTGGCCAGGTGTCCTGCCGGTACTGCGCCGCCGGGTCGAGATCGGTGATCCCCAGTCCCTCCAGCAGGGCGCCATAGAACGGTCGCTCCAGGGCGCAAACGGCGACGGCCTTGTCGTCCACCGTTGCATAGCATCGGTAAAACGGTGCGCCGCCATTCAGCAAGTCGCTGCCCCGCTCGTCCGACCACAACCCGGCCGCCTGCATGCCGTGCAGCAGCGTCGTCAGCGAGGCCACGCCGTCCACCATCGCGGCATCCACCACCTGCCCTTCGCCGGAGCGTTGCGCCGCGAGTAACGCGGCAAGCAGGCCCATGGCGAGGTACGTCGCGCCACCGCCGAAGTCGCCCAGTAGGTTGGCAGGAAGCACCGGCAACCGTCCGGGTTCGCCGATGCCGTGCAGCGCGCCGGCCAGGGCGACGAAATTGCCGTCGTGACCCACCTGCCCCGCGCGCGGGCCAAACTGTCCCCAGCCGGTCATGCGGCCGTAGACGAGTTTCGGGTTGCGGGCCAGGCAGGCTTCCGGCGCAAGGCCCAGGCGCTCCATGACGCCGGGGCGAAAGCCTTCGAAGAGCGCATCCGCCCCCTCGCACAACGCGAGCACGGCGTCGCGGCCGGCGTCCGATTTCAGGTCCAGCGTAATACAGGGACGCCCGCGGTTCATCAGGTTGTAACGGCGCGGGATCATGCTGGCCGCATCCGCTTCAATGCGCTCGATACGAAGAAGTTCGGCGCCCATGTCAGCGAGCAGCATGCCGCAGAATTGCGTCGGCCCGATGCCGGCAATCTCGACGATACGGAATCCGGCCAGCGGGCCCACGTCGGCTACTTTTCGCTTACAGGGAGCTGCAGAGGTGGCCGCCGTCGACCGTGATGTTGCTGCCGGTCATATAGCTGCCGGCATCGGAGGCCAGCAGCAACAGGGCGCCGTCGAGTTCCTCGTAGCGGCCGGCGCGGCGCATCGGCACCTGCTGCAGGTTTTTCCGGCCGGCCTCGGTCTCGAGAAAGCCCTGGTTGATTTCGGTCGAGAAGTAACCCGGCGCGATGGAATTGACGCGTATGCCGAACCGGCAGTTCTCGAGTGCCAGCGCCCTGGTGAAGTTGACGACACCGCTCTTTGCCGCGATGTAGGGCGACAGGGCTTTCGACACGCGGTAGCCGAGCACCGAGGCGATGTTGACGATGCTGCCGCCCTGCCCCCGCTTGATCATGCGCTGCGTCGCGGCCCTGGCAACGAGAAAAACGCCCTTCAGGTTCGTATCCAGCACGGCGTCCCAGTCCTCTTCGCTGAGCTCCGAGACAAAACCGGAACGCGCGATGCCGGCGTTGTTGACGAGAATGTCGAGCTCGAGGCCCAGCGCGTCAATCTCCGCGAACGCTTTGTCCACCGATTCGCCATCCGTGACGTCGATATCGACACAGTGCGCCGTGCCCCCGGCATCGGTGATCTTCTTCGCGAGCGACTCGAGCCGCTCGCGCCGTCGCGCGGCGAGTACCACCGTCGCGCCGGCGCTGGCCAGCGTCCGCGCGAAGTGACTGCCCAGCCCGCTGCTGGCGCCGGTGACCAGTGCCGTGCGTCCGTCCAGCCGGAACCTGTCGTCAGTCATCGTATACCTCGCTCAACGTCTCAGCCCACCGGCGCGGCGGACTCGCGCTGTTGTTGCTTGTACGTGCCCGTCGCCGTGGCACACAAAAGGTTGTTATCGCGGTCCAGCAGCTTCGCCTGCGCGAAGAACAACGATTTAGTCCGCCGAATCAATTCACCTTCGGCAACTACCAGGTCGCCGCGATGCGGCACGATAAAATTGCAGTTCAGGTTGACGGTGACCGAAACCAATTCGCTCGATACGCCGTAGCTTCCGGACACGGCGCCGGCGATATCCAGCAGCGACGCGATGACACCGCCATGCAGGTAGGCGACCGTGTTGCGATGCTTTTTCTTTACCGGCATCTCGAGACGCGAGAAACCGTCCTTCCAGGCGGTCAGCCGGAACCCCAGGAACTCAAGATAGGTGCCTTCGTACAGCGTGGGGTTGTCGAGAAAGGACTTCGGGACTTCGTCACTCATCGGGCAATGGCTCCGGCACGTCGCAGTATCGCGAGAAATACGTCGGGTTCTGGCCGGACCCGGTAGCTGTCGGTCTGGTCGGCATAGACAATAGTACCGTTCGCGTTGGTCACGACAACCGTCGGCATGACCGTATCGCGGCCATAGTTACCCGGCTGCCATGCCGGCACACCGTCGCGCACGGCGATATGCAGGCTTTCGGCCACCGTATTCCCCTCGTCGACCCAGAAGGCGAGCGGCGCGTCGAGCTGCCCGGCGAGTTCGCTCGTCCGCTCGGCGGGCTGCGAACTAATAAAAACGACGGCGCTGCCGAGCTGCGCGAATTCTTCGTGGCGGGCCGCGATCTCACGCAGTTGCGCAAGGCACACGGGCGACCAGTTGCCGCGGTAGAACACCAGCACCGCGGGTTGTCCCAGCAGCTCGCTGCTGGCGACCCGGTTGCCACGTGCGTCTTGCAGCGAGAACTCGGGCAGCTTGCCGCCGACGTCCAGCCGGCTGCTGCCAATACGGCCGTAGCGCGAGTACCAGAACACGTAGAGCAGCAGCAGCAGCAGCGACACGGAGGCCACGACCAGCGGCGGCCAGCCGGCGACCCGTTCCATGAGCCATTCCCAGGCCGCGACGAACACGCCGCCGCAGGCCACCAGCAGAGCGAGCGGCAGGTTTTCGGTCGTGCGGGCGATGCGTCCCGAGCGGAGACGCCACAGCGTGAACGGCAGCGGCAGCCCGGCAAAGGCGGCGCCCCACCACGCGGCGCGCTCCGGCCCGCCGGCCAGCGCGAAGCCGGCCGCCACCAGCGACAGCAGCAGAGACAGCGCCACGGCGGGGTAAATGAACAGTGACTTGGCCCTGGCCTTGATCACGGCGGGTCGACTCCCTGCGAATGGTTAGAGCGGTGTTTCCGGGACGCAGAGTGTCACATATTCCGACGATATTCGCCGCCTACCTCGTACAGCGCGCCCGAAATCCGGCCCAGTGAGTTCGACTTGACGGCGTGCATGAGTTCCTCGAACAGGTTGCCCCGTTCGCGTGCGACCTTGCGTAGCCGCTGCAACGCGTCGCGGCTTTCCGCGGCATGCGTCTCCTGGAACGCTCGGACGTGCGCGATCTGGCTTTCCTTTTCGCGGTCCGACGAGCGGATGAGCTCCTGCTCGCGCACCTCGTCCTCCTGCCCTTTCTTCGGCAGGAATGTGCTTGACGCCGATGAGCGGCAGGCTGCCGTCGTGCTTGCGGCTCTCGTAATACAGGCTTTCGTCCTGGATCTTGCCGCGCTGGTACATCGTGTCCATCGCGCCGAGCACGCCGCCGCGCTCGGAGATGCGTTCGAACTCCTGGTAGACGGCTTCCTCGACCAGATCCGTCAGTTCGTCGATGATGAACGAGCCCTGCCACGGGTTCTCGCAGAAATTCAGCCCGAGCTCGCGTGAAATGATGAGCTGTATCGCGACGGCCCGGCGCACCGACTGTTCCGTCGGCGTCGTAATGGCCTCGTCGAACGCATTGGTATGCAGGCTGTTGCAGTTATCGAACAGCGCGTACAGGGCCTGCAGCGTCGTGCGGATGTCGTTGAAGCTGATCTCCTGCGCGTGCAGGCTGCGGCCCGACGTCTGGATGTGATATTTCAGCATCTGGCTGCGCGCGCCGGCGCCGTAACGCTCACGCATCGCCCGCGCCCAGATGCGACGGGCGACTCGACCGATGACCGAGTACTCGGGGTCCATGCCGTTGGAAAAGAAAAAGCTCAGGTTTGGCGCGAACGCGTCGATGTCCATGCCGCGCGCCAGGTAGTACTCGACGATCGTGAAACCATTCGCGAGTGTAAAGGCGAGCTGGCTGATCGGATTCGCGCCGGCTTCAGCAATGTGATAACCGCTGATCGATACGCTGTAATAGTTCCGGACATTTTCCTCGATAAAGAACTGCTGCACGTCGCCCATCATCTTCATCGCGAATTCCGTCGAGAAGATGCAGGTGTTCTGCGCCTGGTCCTCCTTGAGGATATCGGCCTGTACCGTGCCGCGTACCTGGGCGAGCGTCTTATCGCGAATGGACTCGTACGTCTCCGCGTCGACCAGCTTGTCGCCGGAAATACCGAGCAGCGCGAGGCCCAGGCCGTCATTGCCCGGCGGCAGGTCACCGACATATTCCGGGCGCTTCTTGCCCTCGAAATACGCGTTGATCCTGCGTTCGGCCTCTTGCCAGCGGCCGTTCTCCTTCAGGTGCAGCTCGACCTGCTGGTCGATTGCTGTGTTCATGAAAAACGCGAGGATCATCGGCGCCGGGCCATTGATCGTCATCGACACCGACGTCGTCGGCGCGCACAGGTTGAAGCCCGAGTAGAGTTTCTTCATGTCGTCGACAGTGGCAATCGATACGCCGGAGTTGCCGACCTTGCCGTAAATGTCCGGCCGCTCGGCGGGATCCTCGCCGTACAGTGTCACCGAATCGAATGCCGTCGACAGGCGCGCCGCCTCCTGGCCGTGCGACAGGTAGTGGAAGCGGCGGTTGGTACGCTCTGGCGTGCCCTCGCCGGCAAACATGCGCGTCGGGTCCTCGCCCATGCGCCGATACGGGTAGACGCCGCCGGTGTACGGGTAGCCCCCCGGCAGGTTCTCGCGCATCAGGAACGACAGTGTCTCGCCCCAGTCGCGGTAGCGCGGCGCGGCGATCTTGGGAATTTTCTGGTGGCTCAGGCTCTCGCGGTAGTTGCGACCGCGAATCTCCCGGCCGCGCACCTCGTAGCTGTATTCGTCGGCGCGCACGGCCGCCGCGCGCTCCGGCCATTGGCGCAGCAATGACAGGGCCTCGGCGGACAGTTCACCGAGCTTTTCCTGGTAGCGCTGCCGCAGCGTCAGCAGGGAACGATCGCCATCGCCGGTCAGCGCGTCGTCCTCGTACGGCGCCAGTGCCTCGGGCAGCCGCTCGTCCTCCAGCGCGGCCAGGGCCCCGTGCAGGTGCTGCAGCTCGCTGGCGAGGGCCGCCTGCGTCGCGATCGAGTCATTGATATCGCGGCCCTGCTCGGCAATTTCCGCCAGGTAACGAATACGGCTGCCCGGGATGATCGCCATGGCGCGCGGCTCTTTCTCCGTCACCTCCAGATCCGGCGTCCAGAGCGCCTCGTCCAGTGCCAGCTTGGCCTGCAGTTGCCGGCACAGCTGGATGAACATCCACGTGACGCCCGGGTCGCTGAACTGGCTCGCGATGGTCGGGTAAACCGGGATGTCCTCCGCCGCGACGTCGAACCTGACGTGGTTGCGTTTCCACTGCTTGCGAATGTCGCGCAGGGCGTCCTCCGCGCCCCGCCTGTCGTACTTGTTCAGCACGATCAGGTCGGCGAAATCCAGCATGTCGATCTTCTCGAGCTGGCTCGCGGCACCGTAGTCGCTGGTCATGACGTAGATCGAGTAGTCAACGAGATCGACGATCTCGCTGTCGCTCTGGCCGATACCGGCGGTCTCGACCAGCACGAGGTCGTAGCCCAGGGATTTCAGGAACAGGATACGGTCCGCCAGCATTTCACTGGTCGCGAGATGCTGGCGGCGGGTGGCGATGGAGCGCATGTACACGCGCTCGGAACGCAGTGAGTTCATGCGAATTCGATCGCCCAGCAGCGCGCCGCCGGTACGGCGGCGCGTCGGGTCAACAGCCAGTACCGCGATGCGCATGTCCGGAAACGCACCGAGGAAGCGGTTCAGGATTTCGTCGGTTACGCTCGACTTGCCGGCGCCGCCGGTCCCGGTGATGCCGACGACCGGCACCTTGCCTGCCTGCATGCGCCAGGCCTTGCGCAACGATTCGAGCCGCGCGGTATCAAACGCCTCTTCCTCGATGGCGGACATCATTGCCGCCACCTGCGTTATCTCGCCGGCGTCGATGTCCTGCGGCGGTGCTGTTTCGCGACGTGCCTCGTGCGTGCGGCGAACGAGGTCGTCGATCATGTCGTCGAGGCCCATCTCCATGCCGTCGTGCGGGTGGTAGATGCGCTCGACGCCGTAATCCATCAGCTCGCGGATTTCCTCCGGCGTGATGGTTCCGCCACCGCCGCCAAACACGCGGATGTGATCCGCGTTCAGCTCCCGCAGGCGATCGATCATGTAGCGGAAGAACTCGTTGTGACCGCCCTGGTAGGAACTGACGGCGATACCGTCGGCGTCTTCCTGGACGGCGGCGCGGACGATGTCGTCGACGCTGCGGTTGTGGCCCAGGTGGATGACTTCGGCGCCTCGCGCCTGGATCAGGCGGCGCATGATGTTGATCGCCGCGTCGTGGCCGTCGAACAGCGAGGCAGCCGTGACGAAGCGCAGCGGCGGCTCGGCGGTCTCGCCCGAGGCCCGCGGCAGGTCGCTTGCTGCAGTGCTCATGAACGCTCTCCTGGACCGGCCGTGGCGCCCGGCTGGCGCCACCTATGCTATGGGAATCAAGCAGTTCCGGCATTGATTAAATTTTAATGCCAATTAAAATAATGCAGGTGACGGCAGAACTCAAGGTCGGACCGGGGTCGTGACAGGGTCGCGGTCCCCGCGCCGGTTCCCCGCCGCGATCCGTAGCCAGAAGGACTCCGCAAGCGATGGCACAACCGGCTGACGATACCCGCTTCGCCGCGCAGCGCGTGCGCATCCTGAAAGCCGCCGCGCGCTGTTTCAACGAGAAAGGCTACAGCGGCACGTCCCTCAAGGACGTGGCCCGGCACCTGGGCCTGACGGATGCGGCGCTTTACTACTACGTGCGCAACAAGGAGGAACTGGTCTACCAGTGCTACCTGCGTGCTGCGGAACTGGGTGCCGAGGCGATGGCGCGGGCAACAACCGAGGCGGATCTCGGCTTCGACCAGGCTCGCCTGTACGTTCGCCACCACGTGGAGATCATAGTCGGGGACCGGGGTCCGGTCGCCATCATGAGCGAAATCCCGTCACTGAAGAAAGATCACCGCAACGAGGTGCTGGCACTGTCGCGGCGCCACAGCCTCGCGTTCGAGCACCTGCTGGCAGCAGGCATCGACGACGGCAGCATCGCTCCCTGCGACGTGCGCATGACCGGTAACGCCATCATGGGCGCGATCAACTGGATCCCGAAATGGTTTCACGGCGACGCGGCGCAGGGGCGCGACATCGTGGTGGCCTTTCCCGACGTGCTGACCCGTGGCCTGCGCGGTGCCGGCCGCGGCGCAGCCGGCGGCGTCGATCCATAGCCCGGCTCAGGACCGCTCGCTGGCGTCCGTGAAGCGCGGCACCCGTTTCTCGAGGTTTGCTCGCACCGCCTCCGCCTGGTTGGGCGTCCCCAGGAGGCCGAGCTGCAGTTCGGCCTCGCGCGCCAGTGAGGCGGCGACCGGGTCGTCGAAGCCGTGCCGGAGCAGTCGTTTCGCCGCCCGCACGGCGTCCGGCGAACTGGCGGCGATCGCGCGGGCAAGGGCCATTGCGGCGTCCTGCGGCTCATCGGCTACCGTCGTCACGAGGCCCAGCGTCCGCGCCTCGTCGGCGTCGACGACGCGCCCCGTGTACACGAGTTCGCGCAGCGCATCGAGCCGCATCAGGTGGCGCATGGTCGCCGTCAGGCCCATGTCCGGGATGATGCCCCAGCGTATCTCCATCACCGAGCAGCGCGTCGACGGCGCGGCGATGCGCAGGTCGGCACCCATGGCAATCTGCAGCCCGGCGCCGTAGACGACGCCGTGCAGCGCCGCGATGACCGGCACCGGCAGCTCATGCCAGGCGAGCGCCGCGTGCTGGAAAAATTCGCCGGCCTGCCGGGCAACGGCTGCATGCGCCCGGGCAAGGTGTCGCTGCCCTCCCCCGAGAACACCGCCGTGTCGATACCGGCGCAGAAATGCTCGCCGGCGCCGCGGAGCACGACGGCGCGCAGGTCCTGCCGACCCGCCAGTGTCCCGGCGACGTCCGCCAGGGCATCGAACATCGCCAGGCTGACGGCGTTTCGTTTCTCCGGCCGCGACAGCGTAACGATGGCGACATGCTCTTCAAATTCCAGACTTACGGGTGCGGTGCTCATCGCTGCTCCCCCTGGCGGTCGTTCGGCCGCTTTCAGTATGCGTGTCCAGGCGGCATGATACCGGTCATGCGCCCGCGCCGAGAGCCGTCCTTCCTGCGACCTGCGCACCGCCGCCTTGCGCGGGGTGCCGTGCTGCTCGCCCTCGTGTTCGCGCCGCCGGTGCCAGCACAGCCGGCGCCCGGCCTGTATACGGTCGACAGCGCAGCGAGCCACGTGCACGTGCGGGTGTATCGGGCCGGCCTGCTCAGGGGCCTGGGCCACAATCACATCGTCGCACACCGGAACATCACCGGCTGCCTGCGGGTCGCGCCGACCCTGCCAGACTCGGTCATGGCGCTCGAATTCCCGCTCGCCGGGCTGGTCGTCGACGACCGGGCGCTGCGCGAAGCCGCGGGCGAAGCCTTCCCGGTGCCGGTGCCGCCCGAGGACATTGCGGCCACGCGCCGCAATATGCTGGGTGCTGACCTGCTGGCCGCGGCCGCACACCCGCTCGCAACGGTCACGGCGCGGCGGATTGCCGGTCAGTACCCGAGCGTGGAAGCAGAGATCGATATCGGGCTGCGCGGCGCTCAACATGTGCTGGCGATGCCGGTGCATGTCCGCGTGGACAGCAACTCGATCGTTGCGGAGGGCAAGCGTGAAGTGCACCACGCCGAGCTCGGATTGGAGCCGTTCACGGCGGCATTCGGCGCCTTGCGGGTGGCCGGGGCGATGGACTTCGAGTACCGGCTGGCGTTCAGGCCCGCGGACGAGGAAGCCGGTCACTCAGCCTGCGAGCGCGCAGCGCCCGTTATCGATAACGACCGCATTGCGCGCCCGGACGACACCGCGAAATGACACGATATTGCGAACCTGCCACATCTCCGTGGTCAGGATCTCGCCCGGGTACATCGGCGCGGTGAAGCGCAGGTCGAAGCCCGCGATCAGCGTGAAATCATACTCGCAGATCGTCTTCAGAATCGCGCGGCAGGCCATGCCGGCCGTGCACTGCTCGTGCAGCGGTGCCCGATCGTAGCCGTGGCGGCGGGCAAGCGCGTCGTCAGCGTACACCGGGTTGCGGTCCCCGAGGAGCCGGTACAGCAGTGACTGGGTGGCATGACTCGGCAGGTCGCACTGCAGGTCCGGCTCACGCTCAGGCAGCTGGTGAGGCAGCGGCAACTCTCCCTGCGGGCCGCCGAAACCGCCGACGCCGCGGGCGAGCAAGGTGTTCGACAAGGTAAAAAGCACCGTGCCGTCCTTGGCCATGCGCACTTCGGATTCGACCAGCACGCTGGCCCCCTTGCCCTTGCCGTGATCGAGTGCCGCGACGACCCGGCGGTCCGCATGCAACTCGGCGGCGGGCGGCAGCGGGCGATAAAGCTCGAGCCGCTGGTCCACGGTCGCGACCTTGCCGGCGTCCCAGCCGCAGTCGTCGAGAAAGCGATTGTCGAGCAGCACCGCCGCGAGTGTCGGCACCGTTTTCAGCGCGCGACCCTCGAACGCGTAGTCGAGTTCGGCGCCGTCCTCGCCGTTGCCCGCGAAACCGGCGGCGAGCGCATACAGCATTGCCGCCCGGTCCCCGTAGTGACAGGGCGCGTCCGTCAGCCCGGCGGCAAGTACTGCGTCGTAGTCGAGGGACATGTCGTTTGCTGCATTGCCCGAATGAGTGTGTTTCCGCACGGCCGTCAACGGCCGGTCCTGCGCGCGTAGTCGCGACCCAGGTCGGCGAGCGGCCCGACGGCGCGCGCTGCCTGCTCGGCGTGGTCACTCGACGCCGTGCCGTCGCGCACGCGGCCCGCGATGCCCTGCAGGATAGCCGCCAGCCGGAACAGGTTGTAGGCCGCGTAGAATTCGCGGTTGGCGATTCCCTCCGGCCGCCCGGTGCGTTCGCAATAGCGCCGGACATACTCGTCCTCGCCGGGTATGCCCAGCGCGGCCAGGTCCTTGCCGGCGAGCCCGGCCGAGCCGAACCCGACTTCGGGCATCTGCCAGCCCATCAGGTGGTACATGAAATCGCCCAGCGGATGCCCGATGGTCGAGAGCTCCCAGTCCAGCACGGCGACGACGCGCGGTTCGTGCGGGTGGATGACCAGGTTGTCGAGCCGGAAGTCGCCGTGCACGATGCTGCTCGCATCGTCTTCGGGAATGTGCTTCGGCAGCCAGTCAATCAGGAAATCCATCGCCTCGATGGTTGTCGTTTCCGATGCACGATACTGTTTCGACCAGCGTGATATTTGCCGCTCGAAATAGTTGCCCGGCTTTCCGAAGTCCCCGAGGCCAAGCGCCTCGTAGTCGAGGTTGTGCAGCGCCGCGATGGTGCGATTGACGTCGTCGTACAGGGCGCCGCGCTCGGTCGCGTCCATCCCCGGCAGATCCAGCTCCCAGAAAATGCGTCCCTCGACGAAATCCATGACGAAAAACGTCGTGCCGACGACGTCGTCGTCCTCGCACAGCAACCATGGCCGCGGCACGGGAAACCCGGCGCCGTGCAGCGCGGCGATGACGCGGTACTCACGGTCAACCGCGTGCGCCGACTTCAGGAGCTTGCCCGGCGGCTTGCGGCGCAGCACGTAACGCCCGGACGGCGTATCCAGCCGGTAGGTCGGGTTGGACTGCCCGCCCCGGAACTGGCTGACGGCCAGCGGGCCCTCGAAGCCCTCGATGTGCGCCGCGAGGTAGTCCGCCAGCCCGCTCTCGTCGAACCGGTGCGCCTCGCGAACCGGACGCGTGCCGCTGAACTGCTCTTGCCGGGACGCCACGCCGTCAGCCGCGCGGTTCCACGAAGAAGTCCGGCACCAGTTCCTGGGACGAATCGACCGCGTAGTCGTCGAGGTTCTCGACGCCGACGCTTTCCAGGGTCTCGTCGTCGATACAGAAGTTGCCCGTGAACTCGCGGCTCGCGCGCGTCAGGATCACGTGGGCGGCGTCCGCCATAATCTCGGGCTTGCGCGAGCGCCGGGTCATCTCTTCGCCGCCAAGCAGGTTCTGCACCGCTGCCGTGGCGATCGCCGTCCGCGGCCACAGCGCGTTGACCGCGATACCGTGTTCCCGGAATTCTCCCGCCATGCCCAGCACGCACATGCTCATGCCGTACTTGGCCATCGTGTAGGCGACGTGCGGGGCGAACCATTTCTCGCGCATTTCCAGCGGCGGCGACAGCATGAGAATGTGCGGGTTGCCAGCCTTGCGCAGGTGCGGCAGGCAGGTGCGGGACACGAGGAACGTGCCGCGCGTGTTGACCTGGTGCATCAGGTCGAACCGCCGCATCGAGGTCTGCTCGGTACCGCGCAGTGAAATCGCGCTGGCGTTGTTGATGCATATGTCGATGCCGCCGAAGCGCTCGACGGCGGCAGCCACGGCCTCCTCGACCTGCTGCTCGTCACGGATGTCGCACACCAGCGGCAGGGCCGCGCCGCCGGCTGCCTCGATTTCCTCCGCGGCAGTGTAAATCGTCCCCGGCAGCTTGGGATGCGGCTCGGCGGTCTTGGCCGCGACCACGACGTTGGCGCCGTCCTCTGCCGCCCGTTTGCCGATGGCGAGCCCTATGCCACGACTGGCGCCGGTGATGAAGAGGGTCTTGCCACTGAGTGTCGCCATGCACGCTCACCGCTTGCCGGAAAGGCTGCATGATAACGCATCGGGCAGTACGTGCAGGAGCGTGTCGGGACGACTACATGCGGAAGATGCCGTACGGCAGCTCCTCGTCTCGTGGACGGTTCATCGAGGCGGAGATCGCCTGCCCCAGGATACGACGCGTGTCCGCCGGGTCGATGACGCCGTCGTCCCACAGCCGCGCGCTCGCGTAGTACGGGTGCCCTTGCGTCTCGTACTGGTCGCGTATCTGCTGCTCGAACGCCTTTTGCTCGTCTTCCGGCCAGCTTTCGCCGCGCGCCTCCAGGCCGTCGCGCCGCACGGTCGACAGCACGACCGATGCCTGCTCGCCCCCCATGACGGAGATGCGCGCATTCGGCCACATCCACAACAGGCGCGGTCCGTAGGCGCGACCGCACATGGCGTAGTTGCCAGCGCCGAACGAGCCGCCGATGATCACGGTGAATTTCGGCACGGACGCGGTCGCGACGGCGTTGACCATCTTGGCGCCATCCTTGGCGATGCCGCCATGCTCGGCCTTGCGGCCGACCATGAAGCCCGTGATGTTCTGCAGGAAGACCAGCGGAATGCCGCGCCGGTTGCACACCTGGATAAAGTGCGCCCCCTTCTGGGCCGACTCGGAAAACAGGATGCCGTTGTTGGCGAGCACACCCACCGGGTAGCCGTACAGGTGGGCGAACCCGCACACGAGTGTCGCACCGTACAGCGCCTTGAACTCCTGGAACTCCGACGCGTCGACGATACGCGCGATGACTTCCCGGACGTCGTACGGGAAACGGAAGTCGCGCGATACGATACCGTACAGCTCTTCCACGGGAAAATCGGGTTCGCGGGGCTCGCGCAGGTTAAGCGGCTGCGGTTTGCGCCGGTTCAGGTTGGCGACAATGTCGCGGACGGTCTGCAGCGCTTCCGTGTCGTTTTGCGCGAGGTAGTCCGTCACGCCGGAGATTCGCGAGTGCACGTCACCGCCGCCCAGGGCCTCTGCCTCGACCACCTCGCCGGTGGCCGCCTTCACGAGCGGCGGCCCGCCGAGGAAAATCGTGCCCTGGTTGCGGACGATAATGGCTTCGTCGCACATGGCCGGCACGTAGGCACCGCCCGCCGTGCACGAGCCCAGCACCGCGGCGATCTGCGGGATGCCAAGAGCCGACATGCGCGCCTGGTTATAGAAGATCCGGCCGAAATGATCGCGGTCCGGGAACACCTCGTCCTGCATGGGCAGGTAGGCGCCGCCCGAATCGACCAGGTAGACGCAAGGCAGGCCGTTCTGCTCGGCGATCTCCTGGGCCCGCAGGTGCTTGCGCACGGTCAGCGGGTAGTAGGTGCCGCCCTTCACGGTCGCGTCGTTCGCCAGGATCATGCAGTCGATGTCGTGAATCTGCCCGATGCCGGCGACGATCCCGGCAGCCGGTACCTCGTTGTCGTACATCCCGTAGGCCGCCAGTTGCGACAGCTCCAGGAACGGCGCGCCCCGATCGACGACGGTCCGTATCCGGTCACGCGGCAGCAGCTTGCCGCGCGACAGGTGCTTCTTGCGCGCGCGTTCGCTGCCGCCCGCCGCGATCCGCGCGAGGTCATCGCGCAGGCTGTCCACGAGCTCACGGTTCGCGGCCGTGTTCTTGCGGAACGTGTCCGAGTCCGGATTGACTTTGCTGGTGAGCTTGGGCATCGGCGTTCGATTCAGCCAGTGGCGTCGTAGAGTTCGCGGCCTATCAGCATGCGGCGGATCTCGCTGGTGCCGGCGCCGATTTCGTAGAGTTTCGCATCCCGCCACAGGCGGCCCGCCGGAAACTCGTTAATATAACCGTTTCCACCCAGTGCCTGTATCGTCTCGCCCGCCATCCAGGTCGCTTTCTCCGCTGCCATGAGAATACAGCCGGCCGCATCGAAACGCGTAGTCTGACCCCGGTCACAGGCCCGCGCCACCGAATAGACGTAGGCACGGCACGAATTCATGGTCGTGTACATGTCGGCAATCTTGCCCTGCATGAGCTGGAAGGTACCCACCGGCTTGCCGAATTGCTTGCGCTCGTGCACGTAGGGCATGACGAGATCGAAACACGCCCGCATGATACCCAGCGGACCCGCCGCGAGCACCAGGCGCTCATAGTCGAGGCCCGACATCAGGATGGCTGCGCCCTTGCCGGGCTCGCCCAGCATGCTGTCGGCCGGCACCCGGCAATCCGTCAGCACGAGCTCGCCCGTGTCGCTGCCGCGCATGCCCAGCTTGTCGAGCTTTTGCGCGCGTTCGAGACCGGGTGTATCGCCCTCGACAAGGAACGCGCTGATTCTCCGCGACTTGCCGCCCGGGTCGGTAACGGCATAGACGATCGTGAGATCCGCCTCGGGCCCATTGGTAATCCACATCTTGCTGCCGTTCAGCACGTAGTCATCGCCATCGCGTTCCGCGCGCGTGCGCATGCCCATGACATCGGACCCGGCACCGGCCTCGCTCATGGCAAGCGCGCCGACATGCTCGCCACTGATCAGGGCGGGCAGGTAACGCGACTTCTGGGTGCTGTTGCCCCAGCGCCGCAACTGGTTGACGCACAGGTTTGAATGCGCACCGTAGGAGAGACCGACTGACGCCGAGGCGCGGCTGATCTCTTCCATGGCCACGACATGCGCAAGGTAGCCGAGGCCCGCGCCACCGTACTCTTCCTCGACGGTAATGCCGAGTAGTCCCAGCTCGCCGAGCCGTGGCCACAAATCGCGCGGAAACTGATTGGAACCGTCAATTTCCCCGGCGCGCGGGGCAATCTGGTCGGCGGCGAAGTTGCGTACGCTGTCGCGCAGCAGGTCGATCTCTTCGCCCAGCCCGAAGTCAAAATCGAACATGGTGTGCTACCTGGCTGGTTAACCGTCGACGAGCGTGACGGTACTGTCCGGATTATTCGTGAACGGTTCGGCTTCGGTGGCAGGCGGAGGCGCACCCCGGGAGGGCTTTTCAGGGACGCTGTAAATACGTCCCTGTACGCTCCGGGCTCGACATCCCTGTCTCGCACGGCCCTGAAAAGCCCTCCCGGGGCCCACCTCCGCCTTCGGGTCCGTGCCGTTCACGAACAATCAGCGCTAATCCGCTGCATGTTCGCCGTGGCACCCGGGTAGCTGAATACCATTTCGAAGGTATGGGCAGGGAATTGTGACGGCGGTCGCGTTTACGTTCAGCGACCCAGTTCGTCGATCAGCAGCGAGAACAGTTCGTATTGTGAGCTTATGCCGAGCTTGCCGAAAAGATTGCGCTTGTGAACCATCACGGTACCGGGTGCAATCTCCAGTTCGCGCGCTATCGATTTCGATGAATGCCCGCGCAACAGCAGCTGGCTGATCTGCCTTTCACGATCGGTCAGCACGCCTTCGCCGAAGCGCTCGAAACAGTTCGTCAGGCGGTGGTGGAAGTCGTCGTTGTCGCTGCCGGCGGCCGGCGGGCCGGAGCGTCGTCGCCAGATCCGGCCCATCGCGGCACGCACGGTGGGGGCGATGACCTCGAGGCGGCGCAGTTCCGCCTGCGAGAAGCGGCGGTTGCGACGGCCCACGACGAGCACCAGCGTCGTGCGTGGCGACACGTCCTGCAGGAAGTCCATCTCGTCACGCAGGTGGGTCCGCTCGCAGTACTGCCGGTAGTATTCGCTGGAGCGGAAGCGGTCGGGCAGCTGGTCGCGAAAGCGGCACAGTTCCGGCTTGATCTCGCGGATCGCCAGCTGGTACAGCGGATCCAGCAGGTACGGCCCCGCCAGGTAGCGGTCGAGATAGTGACGCGCACCGGCCGGCTCCAGCGTATGATGCAGCACGCTCGGACCGGCGTCGTTGTGAAACGCGATCAGGCAGGTACCCTCGTGGTTAACGACGAGTCCGACGGAATCGGCCAGTGCGGTGGCGATCTCGTCGCCCTCTTCCGCGGCGATGATGCGGCCGATAGCCGCATGCCAGTCCGCGGAATCGAAATAGTCACGCACCACGAAATCGGTACTGTGCGGCCGGCTGTCGCGCGTCGTCAGAACGACGTAAGAAATGACGCGGCATTACCGCCGTATACCTCGCCACGTCGCGCGGCAACGAGGTAGTCCCGGCCGGTCGGCGCACCGGCGTCGTGGTTGTCGACGATGCGCCGCACGCGCTGGCGATGAAAGATGCCGAGTTGCGCCGCGAACGGAATGACCACCTCCGGGTCGTCACCGTACAGGTCGCGATGCCGGTCGGGCAGCCGGTACCACGGCACGTGCATGTCCGCGTGGTGGGCGTTGTGATAGCCGAAATTGAGTGTCAGCCAGTTGAGTTTCGGGTAACGCAGCGAATGCGGATTGCTGAACGTGTGTTCCTGCTCCCAGGCCGTATCGCCCCGGCGCGGCGAGGCCCGGCGATCGAACAGCGTCAGGCTGTACGGATAGTCGTGCTGCAGGCTGTCCATGAACCGCAACACCGTCATCATCAGCATGTACGCAACGGCGTACAGGAGCGCGACTTTCGGCACGAAGACCAGCGCGACGACGAACAGGCCGCCCCGCACCGCGATGACGAGGACATTGCGCGCGCGTTGCGCGCGCCGCTCCGGAATGACGAACGACGTGACGACCATGATCCCGTGCATGATCAGGTCGTGGGCCGGAATGTAGAACCATTCGAGCACACGGGTGATTCGCAGGATCGCCGGGTGCTCGTGGAAAGCGCTCGAAGTCGAAACCAGACGACGTCGTCGTTGTCGATGTGGTGCCGGAAATGCTTGTAGCGAATGTCCTCGTAGGTGCCATAGGACGCGCCGCAGAGCCAGGTCAGGAAACGGCCCAGCTGCGCATTGTGACGCACGCTGCGGAACACCAGGTTGTGGCCGCATTCGTGCACCAGGTAGGCGGCAATGGTCATCGCGTGGGCCAGCAGGAGCATCGCCGGCAGGTTGACCGCGAGACTGGCGTGGAACAGGCCGCCCAGCCCGACGGCGTAGCCGGTGACCGCGTATGCCAGCGCCGCCCCGTTGTAGAGGAGGCCTTGCGGTTCGCGCAGCAGCTCGCGTGCCTTGACCATGACGTGCCCGTCCATTGCCGATTGCCGGGCTTCAGCCGGCCGAACTGGAGACAATACCCGCGCAGCCCGGGGACAGGCAAGCCGCCGGGCGGGCGAACGCCCGCCACGCATCGTATAGAATGGCGGCACCGCCACAGACAGGAACCGACGTATGAAGCTCGTGACAGCCATCGTAAAACCCTTTCGCCTCGATGACGTTCGCAATGCGCTGGGCGAGGTCGGCGTTCAGGGCATGACGGTCAGCGAAGTGAAGGGGTTCGGCCGCCAGCGCGGGCACACCGAACTTTACCGGGGCGCGGAGTACGTCGTCGACTTCCTCCCGAAGGCCAAGATCGAGGTTGCCGTGCCCGACGACCGGGTCGAGGAAGTGATCGAGGCCATCGTCAACAGCGCCAAGACCGGCAAGGTCGGCGATGGCAAGATCTTCGTCACGACGCTGGACCAGGTCTGGCGCATCCGCACCGGCGAGACCGGCGACAGCGCCCTCTGACAGGCTGTCGAATAGCCGGGTTGTGGCAGCCTGCCAGGCGGTTGCGCCGACTGTTCGTGAACGCTCCGGCATCGGACGTGGCGCGCCTGCCGTCACCCGTCCGGGAGCCGGCGGCCTTCCGCCGCATCCCGGATCAGCGTCCAGCGGGCCAGCTTGTCAACATGGTTCATCGCCGCGTGCGCGGGGCTGGTCGAGGGCAATGTCACGACCCTCGGCAGCGGCGCCCGGCAGTTCGGCCGCACGCGGCGCTCAAACAGGTCGGCGGCCTTGCGCCCGTTGAATGCGACCAGTCGCAGGTCCGTGTGCCCGTGCAGAAAGGATACGAGGCGGTTCGGCGTTGCGCTGGCCACGTCGATGGCAGAGTCCAGGCTGCCCGGACGTAGCGACGATTGCAGCACGTCCCAGAGCGCAACCCGGCAACGGCACAGCCGGGCGACTCGCTCGCTGTAGGCGGCATCAGCGGGAATACCGAACAGCGATTCGACAATCGGCCAGAACGCATTGCGCGGGTGCGCATAGTATTCACCGACGGCAATCGAACGGTCGCTCGGCAGGCTGCCCAGGACGAGGACGCGAGCATCGTCCGCCGCGACCGGCGGGAAACCGGTCGACCGCGTCATTGCGACTCGTCAATACCGAGGTATTCGAACGTTTCGTCGCGCAACAGATCGTGCGTCTGCAACTCGACTTCACAACGATTGTTGCGACACACGGGCTTGCGCTCCATCGGTTCCGACGGGCAATCGTAATAGACGCGGAACTCGCAATCCGCCTCGTACTCGCGGTATTGCAATCGCAGCCGCGTGATCTCCGACTTCGCCACCGACGTCAGGCACTGTATCGGGTAGCCGTAGTCGAAGATCGTGCAGTCGTCGTCGGTCTCGCACGAACGCGAATCGGCGACCAGCGCCTGGATTTTCCGCTCCTGACTCCTGGCAACGGAGCGCCGCCGGACTGCCGAAGACGGGGCTTTCCTCGACCTGGCGGCCGAATTGGGGCGCGGCAGTTCTGTCACCCCGGTTGCCGCTCCAGCCAGGGCGCGTCGCTCTCGAGCAGCGTGGCGAGATACCAGAGACCAACGGCTACCAGCACGGACAGCGCGGCCGTGGACAGGGGCAACTTGTTCACACCCGACTCACCTCAAAACACCGAATGGGCATGGCGACCGGCTTCTACCGCGCGGCACCCAGCAGCCTGTCGGACTTGGGCCCGATCCTACTGTGACGGCGGCAAATCGGCCCGAGTCCCGCATCGTTTTCGTCAAATGGAACCACCATTCTCCTCAAACGATCGACAAAACGGATTCAATTTCCCACCGTCTGGCGCAACGATCGCCCAAGTCCGACAGGCTGCTAGGCCTGCCAAAGCGTCCAGATACCGACCGCGATGAATCCGAAGCCTGCGATGTAGGAGAGATAGCGCATGTCCACAACCTCGGTCAGCAGGCCGCCGACGAATACGGCGAGCGCCGAGGCCGCGATCAGGGCGAGCGATGCGCCCAGGAATACGGCCAGCACGCTGTCGGCCTCGCGCGCCGCGAACAGCATCGTCGCCAGCTGGGTCTTGTCCCCCAGCTCCGCGAGGAACACGGTGCCGAACACCATCCCCAACATCTTCAGATCCATAGCACCCCACCTGTTAATTCGACCTGGCCGGCACCCGCTGCCGTCGCCGAAATCCGGCGGTTTCGCCGGAAACGGCACTGGACCGGGAGCTTGTGAGTCGCGATTCTCGCGTTTTCGACTCGTACCAGGCAACCGGAGAATGACCATGCGATACCCTCTGACCGCCACGGTGCTGGCATGTTGCATGTCGCCGGCCGCCACGGCGGACGCCGCGCCGCGTGGCGACAGCGCGAAGGAATGCGAACGCATCGAGGCCCGCATCGAAAAGATTCACGCCGACATGCGCGCCGGCTACGGCGCCAGAAAAGGACAACGGCTGGCGAAACGCCTGCGGGAGCTGCAGAAAAAACGCGCAAAACTGTGCCGCTGACTTGCAGAGGGCCTGGAAAACGCTTTCATCGCGAGGCGCGCAAGGCCGTGGCCATCCGGTGACTCTTTCTCCCAGCCAGACAGGGGAGATTGCCACGCCGGCTTCGCCGTCTCGCAACGACGGAGGAGGACGAGGCGCGCAGCGCCGTGGTGATCCGGTGAGCGTCGCTCAGGACTCGTAACGGCTGTCCAGCCCCTGCCAGCACCGGCTGTAGTCGCGATCCAGCGCCTTGGTCGACATCGCGAATGCCGTCGGTTCGATCAGGTAGCGGGACTCGAACATGAATGCCATCGTATCCGCGAGCTTGCGCGGCGCGAGGTCGGCGGTCATTGCCGATTCGAACGTATCGGCGTCCGGCCCGTGCGGTGTCATGCAGTTGTGCAGGCTCGCGCCGCCCGGCATGAAGCCGCCGCCGGTCTTCGCGTCGTACTCGCCGTAGACCAGGCCCATGTACTCGGACATGACATTGCGGTGAAACCAGGGCGGCCGGAACGTGTCCTCGGCGACCAGCCAGCGCGGCGGAAATACGACAAAATCGGCGTTGGCGGTACCGGGCGTATCGGACACCGACGTCAGCACCGTGAAGATCGACGGGTCCGGGTGATCGTAACCGATCGTGCCCATTGTATTGAAGCGCCGCAGATCGTAGCGATACGGCGCCAGGTTGCCGTGCCAGGCCACGACGTCCAGCGGTGAATGATCGACGGCGCACCGGAACAGGCGTCCACCGAGCTTGGCAACGAGCTCGAATTCCCCGTTGCGCTCCTCGAATGCCGCCGTCGGCGCCTCGAAATCGCGGCGATTGGCAAGTCCGTCGCTGCCGATGGGGCCGAGCTCCGGCAAGGCAAAGCGGCTGCCATAGTTCTCGCAAACGTAGCCGCGCGCTTCGGCGCCGTGCAACCGTACCGCAAACTTGACGCCGCGCGGCACGATCGCAATGTGCCCGGGCTCCACATCGAGTCCGCCGAATTCGGTCGCAAGGCGCAGTGCTCCCAGCTCGGGCACGACCAGGAGCTCGCCGTCGGCATCGTAGAAAAACCGTGATTCCATCGACCGGGTGGCGCGGTAAATATGAATCCCGATACCGACCTGCGTACGCGCGTCGCCGTTGGTCGCGATAGTCGTGAGGCCATCCACGAAGTCCGCCGCGGAATCCGTCATGGGCAATGCCGCCCAGCGCAACGGGTCGGGCGGCACAGCGACTTCGTGACACGGCGCGGTCCGCAGGAGGCCGGCATCGATCTCGGCGACAACCCCGGCGCACCACCTGACGGCCGCAACCCGGAAAACCAGCTGCGGGCACTGGCCGCCCGCGTGCCGCCGTAAAGGCCGTCGCGTTGAACTTCTCGGCATAAAGACCAAACGGCGCCCGTTGCGGCGAATTGCGCCCGACGGGCAGCGCGCCGGCGCGGGCCTCGCTCGAATGATGGTTATCGAAGCCTGCCAGGTAGTTGAGAGTCGCGGTCATCGCCAGTGTCCCCGGTCAGGGCCGCACCACCTGCTGGTCTATCGCGCCGAACAGGCTGTTGCCACTCCGGTCGTGCATCTCGATGCGGACCCGGTCACCGTACGTCATGAACGGCGTTTTCGGCTTGCCCTGCTCCAGCGTTTCCAGCATGCGGCGTTCCGCGATGCAACTGGAGCCGCGCGACCGGTCGTAGTTGGAAATCGTACCGGAACCGATAATCGTTCCGGCGCCCAGCCGGCGCGTCTTGCAGACGTGCTCGATAAGCTGGTGAAAATTGAAGGTCATGTCGACGCCGCACTCGGGCTCACCGAACAGTTCATCGTTCAGGTAGGTGCGCAACGGCAGATTGATCGTGCCGTCCCGCCAGGCATTCCCGAGTTCGTCCGGGGTCACCGCTACCGGGGAAAATGCCGTCGCCGGCTTGGACTGGTAGAAACCGAAGCCCTTGGCCAGCTCGCCGGGAATCAGGTTGCGCAACGACACGTCGTTGACCAGCATGACGAGTTTTATGTGCGCCGCGGCATCGGCCGCCTTGCATGCCATTGGTACATCGTCGGTGACGACCGCGGTTTCCGCTTCCATGTCGATGCCGAACTCGTCACCGGGCACGCGTATGTCCTCGCACGGTCCGAGCAGGTCGTCCGACCCGCCCGGAGCACCAGCGGATCGTGGCCAGAAGCTTGCCGGCATCTCCGCGCCACGGGCCTTGCCGTGACGACCAGTTCGACATGATTGACGTAAGCGCTGCCATCGACCCAGAGCGAAGGCGCGCGTGCAGCGGCGCCGCGGCCGCGGCCGGCTCGAAAGCGAAATTGCCCTCGACCGTGCCGGCGTCGAGCTGCCCTGCCACGGCTTCCAGCTGCGGCGCGCAGGCCGCCCAGTCATCCAGGGCCCGTTGCAATGTTGCCGCAATCTGCGGCACCGCGACGGCCCGTTCGAGGTCGCGGCTGACGACGACCAGCGTGCCGTCGCGTCCGCCGCTTGCCAGCGATGCAAGTTTCAATAGCGTTCCCCGTCGTATGCCCGCCGGGCCGCGAGGCACGGCCACGGCGATGGCGCCGTGCAGAGCTGAAACCATAGCAGCCGGCAAGGTGGTTGGCCACAGGGTGAGAGAGTCTGCGGGGCTCGGGAAACTCCGCCCATCGCGTAGCAGTGGTGCGCCGCCGCCCGAGCGGCGGCGCACCCTTGACGACTTTCAGGCGGCGAACTGTTCCTCCTCGGTGGAGCCGCTCAGGGCGGTCGTCGAGGACTGGCCGGACATGATCGTGTTCTGCACGGCGTCGAAATAGCCGGCGCCGACGAACGACTGGTGTTTCGCGGCGCGGAAGCCGTGCTTTTCGTCGGCGAATTCGCGCTGCTGCAGTTGCGCAGTAAGCGAACATGCCTTCGGCGTGATAGGCACGGCTCAGCCGGAACATGTCGAATTCAGCGCGTGCCAGCCGGCCAGCGTGATGAACTGGAACTTGTAGCCCATGCGACCGAGCTTCGCGCTGGAACTTGGCGATCGTTTGCTCGTCGAGGTTGGCCTGCCAGTTGAATGACGGTGAGCAGTTGTAGGCAAGCAACTGGTCCGGGTAGCAGCTGTGTATCGCCTCGGCGAAACGCGCGGCCTGCTCGAGATCCGGCCGGGACGTCTCGCACCACAACAGGTCCGAGTACGGCGCGTAGGCCAGTCCGCGGGCGATGGCCTGGTCGATGCCGGCGCGCGTACGGTAGAAACCCTCCGACGTGCGCTCGCCCGTGATGAACTCGTGGTCGCGTTCATCGGCGTCCGCCGTGATCAGGTTTGCCGCGTCCGCGTCGGTGCGCGCCACCAGCACAGTGGGCACGCCGAGGACGTCGGCGGCGAGCCGCGCAGCCGTCAGCTTGCTGACCGCTTCCTGCGTCGGCACCAGCACCTTGCCCCCCATGTGACCGCACTTTTTCGCGCTGGACAGCTGGTCCTCGAAGTGCACGCCCGACGCGCCGGCGCGAATCATGGCCTTCATGAGCTCGAAGGCATTCAGCGTGCCGCCGAAGCCGGCTTCCGCGTCCGCGACGATCGGTGCCAGCCAGTCGATGTCATCGTTGCGCTCCAGCGAGTGAATCTCGTCGGTGCGCAGGAGGGCATTGTTGATACGCTCCACCATCTTCGGCACCGAATCCACCGGGTAGAGGCTCTGGTCCGGGTACATTTCACCGGCACTGTTGCCGTCGCCCGCGACCTGCCAGCCCGAGCAGTAAATGGCCCGCAAGCCGGCCTGGATCTCCTGGATGGCCTGGTTGCCGGTCAGCGCGCCGAGCGCACACAGCGGCCGCTCCTCGTGCAGCATGCGCCACAGCTTCTGCGAGCCGACACGCGCCAACGTGTGTTCGACACGCACGCTGCCGCGCAGGCGTACGACGTCCGCCGCCGTGTAATCACGCTGCGTGCCGGTCCAGCGCGGATTGTCCGCCCACTCGTTTTGCAGTTCTCTGATCTGTTCGTCGCGTTGCATGACGCCCTCCCGCGTCCCTTCCCGGCGTTTCTCGTGGCTTTCAGGGCGCATCCCTAGTTAAACTATTTATAGAATTTCACATCAGAAATTTTACACTGTTAATTTCACATTCCATGTTATGACCAATTCCCCGGGACTGCTGCGCAAAGCCCACTTCCTCGGCACCAAGATCCGTCGGCTACGCCGCCGCAACGACCTGACGCTCGAGGATTTGTCCGTGCGCTGCGCGCGGCAGATCCGACCCCGAACACGCGCCGTCGGTGTCCTACCTGTCGATGATCGAAAACGGCAAGCGCGTGCCGTCCATGCCACTGATGCGCATTATCGCCGGCATCTTCCAGAAGGACGTCGAGTGGTTCTTCGACGAGACCCTCGAGGACGAAGTGATCGTCGCCGAGGCCAGGAGCGGCGGCATCGACGGCATGCCGCTCGAACCGGGCTTCCTGTTCAGCGGCGATCTCCTGCAGATTGCGATACCGGAGCTGTTGTCACAGACCGGCACGACCGGCACCCAGTTCGCGCACCTCCTGATCCGGGCCCACCAGGAAACGCGCCAGAACCGCTTTCCCGACCTCGAGCGCGCTGCCGAGGGCATCGGCAGGAAGCTGTTCCCGCTGCGGCTCGATGACGTCCGTCGCCTGTGCCGCGACGCCGGACTGACGCTTCGCTGGTTCGACCACAAGGCGGGCCGCAGCCGTTCGGGCGAATCGCCGGCGTACAACTCGCTGCTGCGCTCGTTTTTCGAGGCACCCGGCAGCGGTCTGGCTCAATCGCGAACTGGAAGCAACGCCGCAACGCCTCAAGTACGAACTGGCCAACCACCTGGGCCACCTCATGCTGCACGGCGGCGACGGGGCACGCGCCGCGCAGGTCGCCGGCGAGAAGCCCGAGATGCGCCAGCCCGAGACCGAGTCGCCGCAGCTTGACGCCAAGGACATACTCTATGCGTGGCGTGACTTCGAATGCAGCTACTTCGCCGCGGCCCTGCTGGGTCCCAAGACGCCGTTCCGGCAGTTCCTCGCCCGCCACCGCCATGCCACCGACATCGGCGCGCGGGTCGATCTGCCGACGGGTCTCGTCATGCGGCGCATGACCAGCGTCTCGCCCTACCGCCACTGGCATTACTTCGATGCCTATCCGCCCGGCATCCTGCGTGCCGTCTATCGCGGCAACGGCATTCCCTTGCCGTGGGGCAACATGCGGATGGTGTCGGACCCCTGCCGCCACTGGGCCGTGTTCAAGATGCTGAATGCGCGCGGCCGCAAGCCGTCCGCGCAAATATCCGTGCTGCGCAGCGGCACGGACAAGCGCCTTTACTGCTGCCAGTCGGTGCGCGACAAGGACGCGGCCGGCAATTCGCACGTCATGTGCGCGGGCGTCGACCTCGCGCCGGCCCTGCTGGCGCAGGGCATCGATGCCGACGCAACCATCGACGAGATCGAGGCCGCCTGCAATGAGAGCGGTGGCGTCGGCGAGATTCCGGCCGCGGCAAAAAAACGGCTGGTCGCCGTCGCGAACATCCTGAACATCGGCTGGATAGCCAACGGCGCGGAGCAGCCCGCCAGCATCATCTGCCCGCGCAGCGCCAGCTGCCCGCGCGAGAAGCATTGCCTTGGACAGACGCCACCGCGGCGACGCCCCGGCCTGGACAAGATACGCGAGGCGATCGTCCAGGACGGCCAGGGACCGGCCTGACCCGCGGACCGCCGCGACCGGGTGTTCATGAACGGCATTGGCTTCAGCGGTCGGCGAAGGCGCGGCCCGGGAGGGCCTGTTCAGGGCACGCTGCGACACGGACGTTGAGCCCGGGCGCGCACGATCGCACGTGCTCGCAGCGGCCCTGAACAGCCCTCCCGGGCCGCACCTTCGCCATTCTGAGATCGTGCCCGTTCACGAAGACCGGGCCAGGCGGCCCGCGGATCAGGCCGGGAAGAAATCGATTGGCTTGGTCGTCGTGATGGCTTCGACGTCTTTGGCCTCGAAGCGGAACAGCAGCACCCGTTGCACCAGCTTGCGCTCGAGGTCGTCGCTGCCCAGTTCGCTCGATACCACTTCGCAAAACGTGACCTGGCCGCTCGGGTCAATGGTGAGGCGCAGCACGAGTTTGCCTTCCAGCGTCGGGTCCTGCCGCAGCGCGCGATTGTAGAGCGCAAAGATCGCGCCCTTGTTGCGATCGAAGACCAGCTCGATCTCCTCGCGACTGCGTGACGCCTTGCCGCTGGAACCGGTACGGCGCGCACCACCGGCGCTCGCCCCGATACCCTCGACCGGGCTCTCGACCTGCGTGGTGGCGCGTTCGCCCAGCCCGCTGCCGCCGGTGTTGCGGCTCATCGTCGCCGTATTGATACCGCGGCTTGCGGCGCCCGCGCTGGAGGTGATCATCGAGCGTTCGTTGCGCACGGCCTCGCCGACCGACGCCGTCAGCGGGCGATTGTCCGCGACCTTGTCGAGGACCTCGCTGTCGCGCAGGGCCGCCAGGTCCTCGGCGAACGGCAGCAGCGCCGCCTGCGCCTGTTCACGAGCCTGTTGCTGGCGATCGACCGGCGGCGGCTCGGGTGCGGGCTCGGGCTCGGGTTCGGCCTCTGCCACCTGCTGCGGCTCGGACTCGGTCTCCGGCACGGGTTCGGGCTCCGGTTCGGGCTCGGCGCGCGGCGGCGGCGGCGGCTTCTCCTGCAGCAGGAGTTTTGCGATGCGCGGCGGAATTTCCTCGACCTGGTCGGGGTCTGGCTGCGGCGACGGCAGGAACGGCCAGACGATGCCAAGCACGGCGATCGCCAGCATGACCGTCAGCAGCAGCCGCCGGAACTTTCGCTCCTGGCCGGAGCTGCTGGTCCAGGGCAGCTCGTATTCTCTGTAGTAGGGAATATCCAAACCGTGACTCCTGACCCTGGCTAGCGCGCGGCCGACAGTTGCTCCAGCTGATCGGAGCTTTTTTGCAGCACGGCAAGCGAAATCCGGGTGTAGTCGGCTTCCGTGCAGGTCGCCATGACCCGTTTCAGCAACCGGTACGGAATATCCCGGTCGCCCATGATCGTCACTTCACGATTCGCGACCTCGCCGGCGGCATCGCCGGAACGGCGCAGCGCACGATCATTCTGCTTCAGGAGCGCGTCCCGCAGTTCGTCGATGCGATTGCCGGAGCGCTGCATGACGTCTGCAACGCGCACGACCGGTGTGCCCTGCACGAGAATGTCCTCGTCACCAATCAGTATCACGACCGTTTCCTCCGCCTTTTTCTCGGCGATGGATTCGGGCAGCTGGATGTCCTTGGCGTTCGGCAGCACCTCGACCTCGGACGAGTTCACGAGCAGGAAGAAAACCAGGATCGTGAAGATATCCATCAGCGAGACGAGATTCAGCGAACCGCCCTTTTTTGCGCGCTCGTGGCGCCGGTCCATGCGTTTTGCGCGTGCCGACATCTTCATGGTCAGGCGCCTCCTTCCTCGAGCGGCGCATCGCCTATCGATATGTCCGGAAACAGGTCGGTGCGGACGATCGATCCGTCCTCGATGTTCTCGGCCACGCGGACGCGATCCATGACCTGCACCAGCGTGTCGTACGGGATATCGGCCTCGAGCAGGATCGACGCGTCGGTCTTGTCCGGGTAGCTGTTCTTCAGCTCGGCCAGCTTCCTGCTCAGGGCATCGAGATCGTGCGTGTTGTCTTGCACCGGGTAGACGCCCAGCGCGCCGACATTGCGGTCGCCGACGACGATGCGATCGTCACGAACGATGATTTCCAGCTGGAATACCAGTTCCTGTTCATCGGCAGGCTCGCTCGAGGAGCCGGGCAGATTCAGTTCCAGAATCGCCAAACGCGAGAACACTGCCGTAATCAGCAGGAACGGCACCAGGATGACCATCAGGTTCATGAAAGCCGTGATGTTCAGTTCGGCCGTCTCCGTGTTGCGGCGACGACCTCCCCGGCGCGCACGTATCATGCGGCCGCTCCCGCGGGCTTGAGCTGACGCTCGGTAATGGCATTCAGGAACTTGACGCTGGCCATCTCGAGGCTGTCGACGATCTGGTTGGTCTTCGTCTGCAACAGTGCGTGGATAAGCAGCAACGGAATCGCGACCATGAGGCCGAACGCCGTCGTGTTCATAGCCACCGAGATACTGGCCGACAACAGGTCCGCCTTGTCCGCCGGATTGGCATTCGACACCGCGGTGAACGCGCGAATCAGGCCGATAATTGTGCCGAGCAGGCCGAGCAGCGTGGCAATATTCGCGAGCGTCGCGAGGTAATGCGTGCGCTTCTCGAGACGCGGCAGCACTTCCATCAGGCTTTCTTCCATGGCCTTCTCGACGTCGTCGCGACGACGTGCCGACTTAACGCGGTACAAACCGTAGGTCAGGATCGAACCGATCGCCGCCTTGGACTTTGCCGTAACCGAAGCCGCTTCCTGGAAGTTGCCAGCCTTCAGGAACGGCACGATCTTCTTCCACAAGGCGCGGTTGCTGGCACCCGACATGGTCAGATACATCCAGCGCTCGACGGCAATAGCCAGCCCAAGACCGTACACGATCAGGATCGGGTACACTGAACAACCCGCCCTGTTGGAAAAAACGCACGATGGCGCCCAAAACGTCCATTTGATGACTCCTCGAAATCAAACAGTAGCTACTCGTTGCCACCCTGCAGATCGGTGTAGTACTCGACCTGTCGCAGGAATCGCTTCCTGTCGAGCGGCGCAAGAACCTCGTCCAGCAAATGCGTTGACCGGCCGGCCCATCAGGTCGCCCGGGTCGGATTTCTGCCACGGCACGATGTACAGCACCTTCGGCAGTTCCTGGTTACCGGTCACTTCGGTTCGGCCCAGGTCCATCTCGTCCATGACCCGCTCGTCGTCGAGGGTCCGGCGCACGTCCTCGGCCAGCACCGCGGATGGCACGCCCGGCTCCAGCGCTTCGCGCTCCGCGTCCTCGGCCACCTGTCGGGAAGCTTCTGCGTCGGCCGCCGCTTCGCCGGCCTCTTCCTGCGCAGCAAGCGGCGTGCAAAACGCCGAGAGCAATACTGAAACGAAAAGCAATCTCATACCGGTTACTCCGTCACATTTGCGGTACGCTGATTTGCCGCGACGCGCCGCTCGAGGTCGATAATCCACCGGCCCACCTCTTCGTCCTCGCCGGTCAGCTCCTGGTAGCGCTGGAAATGCGTCAGCGCCTGCTCGAGTCGCTGCAGGTACAGTTCGCTCAGGACACCGAGGTTGTAGTGCGCGAGGGCGTAGTCGGGGTCGGCAGCCAATGCCTGCCGGTACGCAGCCTCGGCATCCTCGAAGCGGCCCTGGCGGCGGCGCAGCATGCCCAGCTGGTTGAGAGCGGCCGGGTGCGCCGCATCGAGGGCCAGCGCGGCCTCGATGCGTTCTTCCGCCGCCGCATCGTCGCCGGCCTGTGCGTGCAGTATCGCGAGGTTGACGTGCGCGCCGGGATAGTCCGGGTAGCGCAGCAGGAATTCCTGGAACCGCAGTTCCGCGTCGACCTTGTCCCCCGCCGCCATCGCCGCCGCGGCCTGCTCGTAGAGCGTCCGGGCTTGCGGCGGAATCGTGGTTGCGTCGCCGTCGGCGGGCGCGGGCGGTCCGCTGGCGCAGCCCCACAAAAGCATGAGCAGCGCAATCAAACCCGTGCGCCACACCTCGCGCAACGTGTCAGTTGAGAGCCGTGACAACATCTTCGCTGCGCTCCAGTTTCGCGTATCGCGCCGGGATCAGTTTCGCGAGTTCGGCAAAGCTGCGTTGCACCCATTCGTCGTAGACGCCCTCGGCGGCACGCGCCGTGTTCGTCTGGAACAGGTCGATGGCCTGCTCCTCGAACGGAAACGCCTGTTCCTCGAGCAGCAGCTCGTACTGCTCCAGGGCGAGGCTATCGAGATCGTCCGGCCGCTCCGATTCCATCAGGTCGCGGCCGAACTGCTGGTAGACCTGCCCCAGGCGGAACGTCGCGGCCGTCGTGACTTCGGCGACGTTGTAGTCGGCCGCGTCACCATAGGCAGCGAGTACCTCCTCCATCAGCGCCTTCTTGCGCTTGACGCTGTCGGCCAGCGGCTGGGTAATGCGGGCCGCGGCGAAGCGCTCGCGCACCGGTTCGGCGAGAGCCAGCGTCGCTTTGGCCGCGAGATAGCGGCTGCGATCGGTGCGCTCCGCGCCCGCCGTTGCATCGGCGCGCTTCAGTTCCTCAAGCCTTTGCATGCGCAACGCGACACTGGCGCCCTGTTCCGCAATCTCGAGCAACCGATGGCGTGCCTCGAACGATTCCGCGAACGGCGACGGGTAGTGCTCGACTATGATCTCCAGTACGCGTTCCTCGTCAGCGGCTGCGTCACTCTCCCGGTAGAGATCGGCGGCCTTCCACCAGGCCTCGCGTTGCACCGCGTCGCTGCTCGCCGGCGCGGCGGCAATTCGTTCGAACTCCGCGGCTGCCGCCGTGGCGCGGCCTGACTCGAGGTAGGCGACGGCCAGCTTCGCCGTCACGTCATCGCCGAACTCGCTGTCCGGGTAGTCGCGGCGAAAGCCCTCCAGCACGGCGCTGGCGCGCTCCCATGACTCGAGATTGATGAGGGCAGCAGCGGCATCGTACTCGGCGGTTGCCCGGATCGTGGAGCCCGGCACCGCCTGCCCGACGCGGCGGAAATGCGTGACCGCGGTTTCCAGGTCGCCCGCGGCGCGCGCTGACTCGCCCTGCTGGTAAATGGACGAGGCGATGCGCTCGTCAATCTGGTCCTGTGCCGCCGCGTCGTCGGCCGGCGTGTACGGCCGCAGCGAATAGTACGCGCCCTCGGCCGCCGCGAAATTCCCGAGGTCAAAGTGCGCGTGTGCGATCACCGTCCATGCCGTCCGCATCAGGTCACGTTCCACCGGCTGCTGCCGGCCCACGACGTTTTGCGCAACGGCAATCGCAAGATCGAACTGGCCCTGGTCGAACAGGTCCTCGGAAATGGTCGTCAGGACCGCGGCGGCTTCCGGATGCCCGGGAAAGTTATCGGCAAATCGCAGGCCGCTGTCGAGGTAGCGCTGGTGCCAGTCCGACTTCGTCACGCCGCCTAGCGACTCTTCGTGCCGGCGATAGGCCAGGATGGCGGCATAGCCGGCCTCCGCCGCCTGTTCGTGCGCCGGGTACTGGTAGGCGGTGCGTTCGTATTCGTCCGTCGCCGCCGCGTAGTCCTCGCTCTCGAACAGGATCTCGGCAAGCAGGAAGTTGGTGCTCGCACTGTCCGGTTCATCCGGGAAGTACCGGAGGAACGTCCGGTACCAGCGTGCGGCTGCCTGGTAGTCGTCGCGCTTGCCATCGCGCTGTGCTTCGGCGTGATAGTACTGCGCCAGGTCCGTCAGGTTGGCCTTGAGGTGCGCCACGACCTCCTGGTTACCGGCCGGCGGATTGCGCTGCCAGAAAGGCTGGTCCAGCCCGTAGCGCTCCACGAAGTCCTTCTTCGCGTCCAGCACCAGCGTCGCGAAACCGCCCTGCTTGTAGGCCTCGATTACCTCGACCTGCAGCAACGGTGCCTTGGCATGCCCGGGGTCCAGCTCGACGAATGCCTCGTAGGTTTCGGCTGCGTCGACGAACCGCTCCTTCTCGAGATACAGGTCGCCCAGGTTCATGTAGATAACGTGGCTGTAGTCGGGAAATCCCCGGGCGACGAAGTAGTCGTCGATACTGTCGGGGCCGTCCATGTAGGAAAAGCTGATGCTGAGCACCCTGAAGGTATCGTCCACCAGCTCCCGGTCCGCGCGCTCCAGCACGTCGAGCGGTTCGCCGCCAGCCAGCATGTCGATGCCGGTCAGCTTGCGGTCCAGCAATTCGAAGAACGGCTGCAGGCTGCGGTCATGCTCGGCCAGCTTGAACTGCGACCAGCCGAGCTTGTAAAGCGACTGCTCGTAGAACCGCGACTGCGGACCGAAGCCGACCACGAGCAGGTACGCGTCCTCGGCTTCGGCGTAACGCTTGCGCAGGAACAGCATTTCCCCGCGGCGAAAATCTATCTCGTCGCGGCGTGCCGTCGAGGGATAGCGTTCGACCAGCTCCTGCAGCGTATCGAGCGCCTTGTCGGTCTCGCCGGCGATCTCGTAAGCACGCGCGAGCTGGTAGAGCACGGTATCGTTGCGCCGGTAGTCGGGGTACGCCTCCAGCAGGCGCCGGAACAGGCTCACCGCGCTGTCATAGCCCTGTCCGCCGAGACTGTCGATATTGGCGGTCAGTTGCTCGGCCTCGACCGACTCCAGTTCCAGGTCTGCGAGTCGCCGCATCGCCTCCGCGCGCAGTTCGGGGTCGTCGGATACAAGATCGAGAAACTCGCGATAGTTGTCGCGCGCCTTGTCACGGCTGTCGGCGATCGATCGCCCGGGTCGCAACTTGTAGGTCTTGTTGCCGAGACTGCGGATGGTCGGTTCGTCCTTGTCGGCCGCCGGCAAGTCGACCGGCGCGAGCACCAGCACGGCAACGCACGACAACATCGCGATAGCGCGCATCATCATCGCGACACCTCGCTGACCGTCGAGGACAGGTCGTAAATGGCCGCCAGGGCAAAGCGTGCCTGTACGGTGTAGGTCTGCAGGCGCTCTTTCTGGGCCAGCATCTCGCCGACGGCGATCGACTGCAGGTACACGCGCTGCCGATCCATCGCATTGCCTACGCGTGCTCTCAAGTCCTCTATGCGCGGATCCAGCCCGTCGACCCGGGCGGAGAAATCGGCAAACCGCTGCGGCTCCTCGCGCATCGACTCGTCGACACGGCGGCGCGAACGCTGGGTCTCGACCAGCGCCTCGCCACTCTCCCGCACGTCACGTCGCAGGCGCCAGAGTCGCTCCTTGAATTCCTTTTCCAGCTGCCACTGCAGCACGCCCTTCATGAGTCGCACCTTGCGACGCATGTCCCCGGCTTCCGGCAGGTCGGCGGCAAGCACGGGCCGTTGCTCCAGGGCGGTTATCTCGCCCCACAGTGCGAACTCCTCTTCCGTGGCGAGCGCGAGCGCGTCACCATTCTGCTCGATGCTGTCGAGGCGCGCGTCGAATGCCAGCTTGCGATCGACCATCGCCTCCAGATCGGCGCGTTCAAGGCTCGACTCGACTCTCTGGCAGGCGGTTCTCGTAGGCTCGCATGCGCGTGTCGAGCATGTTGCGGAAGACGTCGATGCTGCCGCGCCAGTTCTCGAGGTTGCGGGCAAGGTAGTCGAGGTCGCGATAGTTCTTCAGGCCTTCCTGGAACTCGTTGCTCGCGAGCAGGTGATACAGGTAGCGGGATTCCGTCGTGTCGGGCAATTCCTCGAGACGCCAGTGCCAGCCGGTCGTCGACCCGGCGTTGTTTGCGAGGAAGGTGGACAGCAATTTCCCGGACTCGAGATCGTCGATCGCCCGGTCTATGCGCCGGTCTTCCTCGTGAAATGCCTCGATCGCATCCAGGTAGTGATCAGCCGCCTGGCTGATGGAGTCGAGCTTCGCCATTGCGTAGGGCACGGCAAGCATCGCCTCCTGCACGGCGGGGTCCAGAAGGTTGCGGTTGCGCAGCTCCATCCACGGCACGAGCGCGCGCCCGTAGTCCTCGCGCTCGGCGTCGGCCCAGCCGGCGCCCAGCAGTGCCTTGTTGGAAAACGGGCCGTCGAGCCGCACGCGTTGCAGCGGCGCCCGGGCATCCCGCGCCGCGCCACGCTGCAGCCACGCATAGCCCAGTGCAAGGTTTGCCTTGTCGCGCAAGGCGTACAGTTCCTCGTTGTACGGTTCCATGCGCCCGACGTCATCGAGGATGTCGGCGGCAGCGTCCATGCGGCCTTCGCGCACCAGCGCCACGCCCAGGTTGAAGGCGGCATAGCTGCCCCACTCGGTGCGATCGCGCCAGTCCTCCAGCAAGGCAATGGCGCGCGCGTGTTCACCGCGCTCGATCAGCAATTGTGCCAGCAGCATACGGCGCTCGGCTTCCATCGAGCCCGGCAGCTCGCCCTCGATGTTCGCAAGTGCCCGTTGTGCCTCGTCCCCGTAGCCACGCTGCTGCCAGATCCGCGCGAGAAAGAACCAGGTACGGTTTCTTACGTCCGGATCGGCACTCCCGGCAAGCAGCCGCTCAAAGATTTCCGCGGCGCGCAAGTGATGCCCGTATGAAAGATAGAGACCGCCGAGCAGCAATTCCGCTTCGCCATCGTGATGCGGCAGCCGGTCCCTGGACTTCGCGGCCAGCAAGCGCACGATCGCGGGGAAATAGTCTTCCTGGTAGAAGTGAAAAAGGACCTCGCCGTAGTGCGGGTCCTCGATGACGGTCGGTGCCGGTCCGCGGTCAGCCGCCGGGGCCGCCGTGGCAAGGAGCGCGCATGCCGTCACGATCCACGGCGCTGGCGAAATGGCGCGTCGGGTCGGCAACGGTCACTCCCATTCCCTGATGTCGAATTCCGGCTGCTGCTTGGCCATGGCATCGGTTATCGCAAGTTCCACGTACTTGGCACCGAGGCCCTTGTTGAGGTTGACTGTCGCGCCGCGGCGATAGTCGCGATCATGGGGTCCCTTGCCGGTGAATACCGCCACCAGTTCGTGGTCCCCGGCCTTGAGGTTCTCCATGTGCAGGCGCTGTACGCCGCCGCGAACCAGTGCGTCCGCCTCGCGCGGCGTGTAGAGATAATTGGCGACTTCCTTGCCGTCTATCTTCAGGCTGACCGAATCGAGCTCGAAATACTCGCCAACGTCCAGCGACAGGAAGAAGGCAACCTGCGAGTTCGCCGGGAACAGCAGCTCTTCTTCCAGCAGGAACAGGTCACGATTAAGTGCCAGTACCTCCTCCTTGAGCGACTGCACGTCCTTGTCAATACTCCTGAATTCCGCACGCGCGCTGTCGTTGTCGCCGGCCGGAACGGTGTCCTGCGCCGAAACGGTCGCCGCCAGGACCAGCAGCAGCCCGCAGACGGCTGCCGGCAATCGCCCGAATATCACTCGCTTCATTTCCGGCTTCTCCTGGGTGTTTCGCCGATGCGGCGTGCGCCGCGGCTATTCGCGCAGCAGGCTGCGTATCTGGGTCAGGTACTTTTGCTCGTAACCCGGCTTGTAACCGTGGTGGACGTGGCGCACGGTGCCGCTGCGATCGACCAGCACGGTGACCGGCATCGCCTCGACCTGGTACAGGCGGCTCACATCCTTCGATTCGTCGAACAACACGGGAAAATTCACACCGAGCTCCTCGACCATTTCCATTGCGCGGCGCGAGTCGTCGTCGATATTGACGCCGAGCAATTTGAACCCCACACGCTCATAGCGGCTGTAGAGATCGTCCAGCAACGGCATCTCCTGCCGGCACGGACCGCACCAGGTGGCCCAGAAGTTGATCATGACGACGTCGCCGCGATACTCACTCAGGCGCATGTTGTCGCCACTGGCGCTCCTCAGCGCAAAGTCCGGCGCGGTCTGCCCGGTCAGGGCGGACGACGCGCAGCGACGTTGCAGCGACTGCGGCAAGCGCCGCACCAAGCAGCAGGGATTTCAATCCGTTCATAGGCTCAGGTCCTCTGGTCGTTGGCAGGCAGCAAGATCCATTGCTGCCCCGTCACCGGACAGCCGGTGACGCGCGGTTCCGGCACCGCCGGCCGATCCGTTGCACTGTGCATGTTGCAGGCGCCGCACAATCCGGGCCGTGATGATCGTCACAAACGCGCGGAACGATGTGCGGGATGGCCAGAGCAACAGGCTCGAACGCAGCCTGGCAGCCTGAATTCAAAGGGCAAGACGTCGCACTTCGGCGACAGCACGCGGCGCCGATTGGCGACAACGCGCGACGGCGTCCGTCAGTCGCCGGGGCCTGCTTCCGGCGGTTGCAAGCCGTCCGAGTAGTAGAGCCGGCCGGCGGCATCAATGACGACGCCCTCGTAATCGGGCAATGTGGACAGTAGCCGCAGGCCGCTGTCGACGCCCATGACAAAAACGGATGTGGACAGCGCATCCGTCATGACGGCGTCGGGTCCGATGATTGTCGTGCTGCGAACGTCGCTGGCCGGCTCGCCCGTCGACGGCTCGATGATGTGGTGGTAGCGAATGCCGTCCTCGACGAAGTAACGCTCGTAGTCTCCCGACGTCGAGACCGCTTCGTCGGCCAGAGGTACCCGCAACGCGACACGGTTCGCGTCTCGCGGATCGCGCACGCCGATCATCCACGGCTGGCCCCTGCGATCGCCAAGCAGGCGCGTATCCCCGCCCGCGGTAACCCTCGCGTGACGGATGCCGAGCGAGCGCAGCGTTTCGATCCCGCGTTCCACGGCGTAGCCCTTGCCAATGCCCCCCAGGTTGATGCGCACGCCGTCCGCGAGAAAACGAACGCTGCTACGGGTCGCATCCGTCTCCACCAGCCGGTAGTCGATGCGGGCCAGCTCCTGCTCGATGGTCGAATTATCCGGGCGCTCGCCGGCGCGGAAATCGTAGTGCTGCCCGAACACTGTCGTACGTGATGTCGAACGCGCCGCGGGTCAGCACGGAAATATCCAGCGCACGCACGATCAGGTCGTGCAGTTCCCGGCCGGCAACGACCGGCCGGACCGCCGCCTCGCGGTTTATCTCCGAGATGCGGCTCTCCTCGCGGTAGGTGCTCATCAGGTCTTCGATGCGCTCGATTTCCGCGAATACAGCGGCGGCCGCGTCCGGCCCCGACTGGCCCTCGCCGTGCCACAGGTAGACGCTGACCTCCGTCCCCATCATCGCCCGGCGGTCCCCGAACCAGCCGGCCCCATCGGCGGCGGCCGAGACGGAAATTACTGCCAAAACAACGGCTAGCGTAAGCGGCGGCAGGACGCTACGCTTGCCGCTGCACGCCAGACTACCGGAGCCAGACTGTGATCTCATTTACGATATTCCTCGTGATCGTCGCCGCCATCGCCGTGTACGCGATCGGCATATACAACAAGCTCGTCAACCTGAGAAACCGTGTCAAGAACGCCTTCGCACAAATCGACGTCCAGCTCACCCGCCGATACGACCTGATTCCGAACCTGGTCGAAGCCGTCAAGGGCTATATGAAGCACGAGCGGGAAACCCTCGATGCCGTTATCACCGCGCGCAACGCAGCCAAGTCCAGCCTGGATGCTGCCAAGGCGGATCCGGCGAATGCCGAGGCAATCAAGGACCTCGGCGCCTCCGAGGGCGCTCTCGGCAATGCCCTGGGTCGTCTTTTCGCATTGGCGGAAGCTTATCCCGATCTGAAGGCCAATCAAAACATGATGCAGTTCCAGGAAGAGCTGACGACGACGGAAAACAAGGTTGCTTTCTCCCGCCAGGCGTTCAATGACAGCGTCCTGTCCTACAACAATGCGGTCGAAAATTTCCCCAACAACATCGTCGCCGGCATGTTCCGCTTCAATGCGGCGTCGTTCCTGGAGATCGGAGTCGGACGAGAAGCGCGCCGTGCCGGACGTAGCATTCACCTGAGAGCAGGTACCAGGCAACCGCCTCCCGCCCGGATCGTCACGCGATGAACTTCTTCGACGCGCAGGACAACGCGCGGCGCGCCACGCGTCGCCTGGTCGTGGCCTATGTACTTGCCACGCTGCTGATCGTTGCCGGCGTCACGGGCGTTGTCGCGGCCGCTCTCTACAGCAACGGGCGGCTGCCCGAACCGGCCGTGCTGATCGCCACCGCGCTCGCCGCCCTCCTGCTGATTCTCGGCGCCACGGCATTCAAGTCGGCGCAGTTATCCGCCGGCGGCAGCCGGGTCGCGCGCGACATGGGCGGTACACTCGTAGCGCCCGACGTGCAGGATCCGTTACGGCGCCGCCTGCGCAACGTCGTCGAGGAAATGGCCATCGCGTCCGGCGTGGCCGTACCTGAAATCTACGTGCTGGAACAGGAAGCCGGCATCAATGCGTTTGCGGCCGGCTTCGCGCCGGGCGACGCCGCCATTGCGGTCACGCGGGGCCTGCTCGAATTGCTGGACCGCGACGAATTGCAGGGCGTCATCGCGCACGAGTTCAGCCATATTCTGAACGGTGACATGCGCCTCAACATCCGCATGATGGGCGTACTGTTCGGCATCATGGTGCTTGGCCTGATCGGGCGCCTGATGCTGCGCGGCAGTTATCACAGCCGTATCGTGTCCAGCCGACGGCGCGGCTCCGGCCCCGCGCTGATGATCGGCCTCGGCCTCGCGATACTCGGCGCCATCGGCGTGTTCATCGCCCGCCTCGTCAAGGCAGCCGTGTCCCGGCAGCGCGAATACCTCGCCGATGCGTCGGCGGTGCAGTTCACGCGCCAGACCGACGGCATTGCCGGCGCGCTGAAAAAGATCGCCGGCTATGAGGAGCACTCCTATATAAAAAAGGCCGATCCCGAGGAGGTCAGCCACATGCTGTTTGCTCACGGGGCGAAACTTGCGTCGCTGTTTGCGACCCACCCGCCGCTGGTCGATCGCATCCGTGCGCTCGAACCCGGCTTCGATCCCGCGGCGCTGCCGCGCGTGGAGCTGCAGCTGTCGGGGCAGCCGCCCGCGGACGAAACGGCGGGCACCGCTGCCTTTGCCGGCCGGCCGGCCGTCGCGTCCGCGGCGCTAGCCGACACGGTAGGCAACCCGTCGGAGCAGCAGGTGCGTCTACGCGAGCCAGCTGCGCAACGCCATACCGGAGCTGCTGTCGAGCGCCGCGCATGCGCCGGACCGGGCGTGGCTGGTGGCGCTCGCGCTGTTTGTCGGCGAGCGATCCGCAACGGCGCGTCCCGCGCTCGACCTGCTTGCGCAACAGCTCGGTGATGCCCGTGCGGGCCTGGTGCGGAATTACCATGCGGCACTGGTCGCCGGCGGCGTGCATCTGCGCCTGCCGCTGCTCGAAATCGCGGTCCCCGCATTGCGGCAAACCCCCGAGCGTCAGCTCGAGTACCTGCTCGAACTCGGCCGGCGCCTGATCGAGATCGACAATCGCGTCGATCTCCACGAGTTCTGCCTGTACCGCACGCTGCGACACACGCTGGGCCAGGCCGTTGCGCCGGCCGGCCGCAGCACGCCGCGGGCCTCGCGCCAGGCGGTCAGGGACGCCGCAATCGAGCTGCTGGCCGTTGTCGCCGACGCGGGCCATTCCTCCGACAACGCCAGGCGAACGCGCGTTTCGGTGCCGGCGCCGCCGATATTCGGCGACTGGGCGGCGAACGCGACGTTTGCGCCGCCGGAACGACGCGTCGAGAAGCTCGAACGTTGCCTCGACGTGCTGCAGCGAATGAACAATGCAGCCCGGCGCAGCATGGTCGAGGCACTGGCGGCCGCGGCGGGCGACGACGACCGCCTGAACGTCGCGGAGGCGGAACTGCTGCGCACCGTCTGCGCCACGCTGGACTGCCCGTTGCCGCCGCTGCCGCCGCCCGCGTCCGTTTCGTGAGGTGGCGCGGCAAATGCAGTATATTGGCGCCATTACCCGTCAATGGATGCGGCGGCCACAGCGCCTTCCGCCGCGCCAATCGCCGCCGCCGCGCGGCGCCCACAGACCACGGATTTGCCGCCATGAATACCGCCAAGCGCACCCGCGTGACCACCGCCCTCTCGCTGCTGGCCCTCATCCTTGCATGGCCGGCGAACGCCGCCACCCGCGAGGAACAACGCCTGTCCGTCGCAACCGACGTCGTCGACCAGTTGCTGCGTATTCCCGAGCAGGCCGTGCCGCCGACATTGCTGTCGCGCGCCTACGCGATTGCCGTTATTCCCAACGTCGTCAAGGTCGGCTTCGGACTCGGGGCCCGGCGCGGCAAGGGTGTTGTCGTCGTGCGTCGCGATGACGGCACGTGGAGCAACCCGGCGTTCGTCACGCTGACCGGCGGCAGCATCGGCTGGCAGCTGGGCGCACAGTCCACCGACATCATCCTGGTTTTCAAGACCCGCCGCGGTGTCGACGGCATAGCAACCGGCAAGCTGACACTGGGTGCCGATGCGTCGATCGCCGCCGGACCGGTGGGTCGGCACACAGGCGTCGCAACCGATATCCAGTTCGAGGCGGAAGTCTATTCCTATTCACGCAGCCGCGGCCTGTTCGCGGGCGTCGCGCTCGAAGGCGCCGGCGTCACGATGGACGACAAGGCCAATGCCGCCTTCTACGGTTCGGCCGGCATTACGGCGCAACAGATATTCGACAGCTCCGGCAACCGGGCACCCGCCGTCGCCAACGACTTCGTCCAGGTACTGGCGGCACAAACCCGGCGCCTGCCACAGCAACCGGGCATGCGCGAAGACGCCAGCGCCGCCGGCGCCCCACCGCAGGAACGTGAGTCGCGAGTGCGCACGTTCGGTATCGGCGATCCCGACGAACCGGAATCGCGCTAGCCGGTTGCCAGGCATGCCGTTCCGGCTTTTTCATGAAGGGCACGGCCGCGAAAGCGGAGGTGGGCCCCGGGAGGGCTTTTCAGGGCCGTGCGAGACAGGGATGTCGAGCCCGGAGCGTACAGGGACGTATCTACAGCGTCCCTGAAAAGCCCTCCCGGGGCGCACCTTCGCCTGCCACCGAGGCGACCCCTTCATGAATAAGCCGCAACGGCATGCCTGGCGTCACTGCGCCTCGTCCGGAGGCGGCTCTGCGGCAGCCGCATTGTTGCGCCGTTCAAGTTCTTCGCGTACCGCTTCGAGATCACCGGGCTGCTCGCTCTCGTCTGCCGGCGCCGTTGCGGGCGGCGGACTGCTCTCCGTGACGTCCGTATCCGCCGGCGGCGCATCGGCACCCGGCTGACCCGGATCCTGCGGCGGCATCGTCGCCGCGCCGCCCTCCTGCTCGTCGTCGCCCGGTTCGTCCGGCACCGGTTCGTACTCGCCGAGGAGTTCCGCCTCGCGCCGGCGCCGCTCGGCCTCTGCCGCACGGGCGCGGGCAGCCGCGGCTGCTTGCTGGGCACGTCGCAGGGCTTCGCGCTTGCGCGCCGACTGGGCTTCCAGCTCCTTGCGTCGTTCCGCCTCCTCGGCGGCCGCCAGCCGGTTGACGGCTTCGCGCGCATTCAGGCATTCGGGCGTGTACTTGAGTTCGACGCGATCGCGGGCGCACCGCACCATTGTCGCTTCCAGCAGCCGCTCATTCTCGACGAAGTCCGCGACGGAGGGCGGTGGCGGCCCCTTGCTGCACGCTGCGACCGCCAGGCTCGCCAACAGGACGAATCCGGACCGGCCAGTCAAGGGATGTTCCCGGGTCGGGCGCATGCGTGTCGCTCCGTGCGTCAACCGCAGGCAGCGATGATGAAGCGGATCAGGAACATCGCCCCTGAAATCATGCCCGGGGCCATCGCCGGCCCGTCTGCCACAGTGCACCGGCGTCACGCAAGGATGTCGTCTTGTCAGGAACCAGCCAGTTCGCGCTGCTCGGCCAGCGCCGCTTTGCACCGTTTTTCATCACGCAGTTTCTCGGTGCGTTCAACGACAACATCTTCCGCAACGGTCTCGTCATACTGGTCACGTTCCAGGCGACCCAGGTAGCCGGCTTGAACGCGAGCCAGCTCGCGAACGTGGCCGGGGCGCTGTTCATCGTGCCGTTTTTCCTGTTTTCCGCCTCTGCGGGCCAGCTGGCCGACAAGTTCGAGAAGTCCCTGCTGATGCGCTCGATCAAGATCGTCGAGATCTGCCTCATGGTCATCGCGGCTATAGCATTCATGAACGGCAGCTACGTAATGCTGCTCGTCGTACTGTTTCTCATGGGCTGCCAGTCGACCTTGTTCGGTCCCGTTAAATTTGCCTACCTGCCTCAGCAACTGCAGAACCACGAACTCGTCGGCGGCAATGCACTCGTCGAAACCGGTACCTACCTGGCGATCATCCTGGGACTGATCGTCGGCGGGCTGTCGGTGGACGTCGATCCGGACACGCGCCAGGTACTCGCCGCAAGCCTGGTGGCGGTAGCCGTGCTCGGCTACCTTACCAGCCGGTCCATCCCCGTGACACGTCCCGTCGATCCGGGTCTTGTATTCAACTGGAATGCGTGGACCGAGACATTGCGCATCGTCGGCTATGCACGCGTCGATCGCAGCGTATTCCTGTCCATCCTAGGCATTTCGTGGTTCTGGTTTTTCGGCTCGGCGATGACGCTGCAAATTCCTGCCTACACGCTGGTCATCCTGAACGGCAACGAGGCGATTACGACCGTATTGCTCGTCGCATTCGCGATCGGTGTCGGGTCCGGTGCACTGATGTGCGAAAAGTTGTCGGGCAAGCGAATCGAATTAGGACTCGTGCCTTTCGGTTCGATCGGGCTGTCAATCTTCGCAATCGACATCTACTTCGCCCAGCCGGCGTCGCACGTCACGGCCGTCACCACGGTCGGTGACTTCCTGGCCCGGCCCGGCAGCTGGCGCGTGCTTGCCGACCTGGCGCTGCTGGGTGCCTTCGGCGGCTTCTACAGCGTGCCTCTCTACGCGATGATCCAGGACCGCGCCGAACGGCGACACCTGTCGCGCATCATCGCCGCCAACAACATCATCAATGCCTGCTTCATGGTCGGCGCGGCCGTTCTTTCGCTACTTGCCCTCAATGCGGGGCTGAGCATCCCGCAGTTGTTCCTGCTCCTCGCGGTCCTCAACGCCGCCGTCGCCGTGTACATCTATTCCCTGCTGCCGGAATTCCTGATGCGCTTTCTCGTCTGGATACTGGTCAACACGTTGTACCGTGTTCGCACAGGGGGCCTCGACAACATCCCGCATAGCGGCCCGGCACTGCTGGTCTGCAATCACGTCAGCTACGTGGATGCGCTGATCATCGCGGCGTGCGTCCGCCGACCCGTGCGATTCGTCATGTGGTACCGCATCTTCCGGATGCCCGTGTTCGGCTTCATCTTCCGCACGGCGAAGGCCATCCCGATCGCGTCGGCCCGCGAGGACGAGGAATTACTGGCGGAGAGTTTCGAGCGCATCGACGCGGAGCTGGCGGCCGGCAACGTCGTCTGCCTGTTTCCGGAGGGCGCAATCACCCGCGACGGCCACGTGCAGCGTTTCCGGACCGGTGTCGAACAGATCCTCGCGCGGCGCCCGGTACCGGTCGTTCCCGTGGCGCTTGCCGGGCTGTGGGGCAGCTGGTTCAGCCGCAAGCGCGGGCGGCTGCGCCGCTTTCCCGGCCGGCTGCTGCAACCCGTGCGCCTGCAGGCCGGCATCGCCGTTGCCGGCGGCACCGCCAGTGCCGCCAAGCTCGAGCTACTGGTCAGGACGCTGCGCGGACCGGCACCGGCCTGAACGTCGGCGAGCCGCGCGCTGGCAATGGACTAGCCCGGATACTTCATGAACGGCACGTAGGCATTGGAGGCGGGGCGTAGGCGCGCCGGGCAGGGCTTTTCGGGACGCTGCAAGCACGTCCGTGTGCGCTCCGGGCTCGACATCCGTGCTTGCAGCGTGCCCTGAAAAGCCCTCCCCCGGGCCACGCCTCCGCCCACCTGCCAATGCCGACGCCGTTCATGAAGTATCCGGGCCAGCGGTCTCCGCGGTAGAACCGGACGAGAGCGATCGCTTCCCGACGTCGAGATCCGTTTTTTCGATCGTCCGAGGAACATAGTGGGACTCTGTGACGAGGAGGATCCGAAAACGGCGCCATGGGGCGTCGCGGCCGTTCCGGCTTCTACCGCGCAGACTCCCAGTCCATTGCCAGCTTGCGGCGCCATTCCAGCAGCAGCTCGTCGCGGGTGCCGAACAGCAGGGGACCGTTCCTGTAGTCGAAGTCGAGTTCGCTGACACGCAGCCGGCCGGCGTCCTGCGTCAGCATCAGCAGGCGATTGCCGAGCGGGTCGAGCATGCCCGCGTCCGGATTGCCGGGTGGAATACGGTCGATGGCAATGCCGGCATCGGCCACCGCGGCCGGTGCGAGCAGCGCGTCTCGCCAGCTGAGTCCGCTCGTTGCGACCGACAGCCGGTGCAGCCAGCGCGACGTCTGCACCAGCACGCGACTGTTGCCGGGCGCAACGGTAACAGCCTCGACACGCCCCGGCAGGTCGACCACCGCATTGCCCAGGCGGCCGTCCTGCAGGTCCAGCAACATGACACGATCGCGGGCGTCGACGAGCACCACGAACGGCCGGGACGGCGACGCCGCCAGGTGCCGCAGGGGATCCGTACCGAGCCAGACATTGTCGAGCGTCCATGTGCCGGTTCGGTCCGCGCCGAGCCGACGCAGGCGGCCGCTCTCCGCGCCGAGGTACAAGGCGCCGTCGGCGCCGAAAGCGAGACTCGTGTGCAGCGCGCCGAGATCCAGATCGGCCAGCAGGGTGCCGTCCTCCGCGCTCGTAACGGCGACCCGTTGTCCGGCCAGCACGGCAACGTGTTCGCCATCGGGCGAAAACGCCATGCGCCGCACGTCGCCAGCGGCGATGTTGGCGTACGCAGGTTGCGGCAAGCCGGTGGCGACGTCCCAGGTACGCACGTTGCCGTCGGTGCCCGCGCTGGCGACACGATTGCCGTCGCGGCTGAACGCGAGTTGCGTGACCGGTCCCTGGTGACCGAGATAGTTGAGCTCGTCGTCGACCGTCCCGACCTCCACGGTGCCGCCGGCCACGTCCAGAATGTGCACGTGGCCCTCGCGGTCGGCCACGGCCATGTGGTCACCGCCCGGCGACAGCGCGGCCCGCACGTCCCCTGCACTCCGCAAGATACGATGGCCCGCCGGCCCGGCGACCGGCGTCGCCTCCGTGCCGGCCGGCTCCGCCACCTGCGACAGGTGCCAGAATCGGGCCCGCTCGCCGCGGGCGGCGGTCATGACAATCTGCTCGTCGGCGCTGACTGCCAGCAACGCCTCCCGCTCCGGGGCGATACCGGCATCGAGCAGCGGCGCCAGTCGCACGCCGTCAGCGCTCCGGTAAACCTGGAAGCCACGCCGCGTGCTGCCGGCAAGCAACCGGCTGCCGCTCGCCGAGAACCGCAATTGCCAGCGCGCGCCGGCGCGTTCTATGAGGACGGGGTTTGTCGGCTGCGCCACGCGCCACATCGACATGCCCTGGTCGCCATGGGCGATCGCGAGTGTCTCGCCGTCGGCTGACATGCGCAGCTCGCTGGCCTGCGCATGCAGGTCGAGTTGCGTGAGCTGGGTGCCATCGCGCAGGTTCCATAAACGAACAGCGCGATCGTAGTCAGCGACGGCCAGCCGCCGCCCCTCCCCCGTCAATCGAGAGCAGCGCGGGTGAGCCGGCGATGCCGAGACGCGCGACCCGTTCGCCCGTCTCGACGGACCACAGCTCGAGTTCGGTTTCCGGTTCGCCCCGACGCACGATCAGCAGGTGGCGACCGTCGTCGCTGATGCGCACTTCATCGCCGGCGATGGCGGTGGGGAGTACCGATTCGCGCCGGCCGTTCACGGTACGCCAGAGATGGACGGCATCCCTTGCCGCGGTTACGAGGTAACGTCCGTCGGCACCCAGCCCGATTACCCGTTCGTCCGCGGGCACCGCGATGGTGCGGGCAGGCTGCGCACTGGCCAGGTCCCACAGGCGTGCGCTGTCGCTGCGCGCGGCGCGCGCAACCGCGTAGCGGCCGTCGCGATCGAACCAGACACTATCCGACTCGCGCTCCACCGGCGCCGGAATGTCGAGGCCCCTGTCGAAATTCTCCACCAGTACCTGGGCGTTGAGATTGAGGTTCCAGCCGATCAGGTGTCCGTTGACGCCGGGGGCTTCGTCCTGAAGACTCAGCGACCATGTGCCGGCGAGCGTTTCGCCCAGCAACGGCTCGAGCTGGGCGGATGCAAAGCGTGTCTCGTCATTGGCCGACGAGCGTTCGGCACGAAAGTCGAGTTCGACGGTGCGCCCGGATGGCGCGATCAGCTTGAGCCGCAAGTCGGCAAGCCGCGCGTGCCCCACGTTGACGCTCAACCCGATGCGGGACACGTTGCCCTGGCGATCCACGGCAACTCGCCGCAGCAGAGGTGTGATCTCCAGCGATGAAATCGTCCATGGTTCGCGCCGGACGAGACGGTCGTTCTGCAGGGACCACTGCGACACCTGCGAGCCTTCGACGTATGTCAGCAGGATATCGCGTGCATTGAACAACAGCCGGTCCGCGTCCCGGGCGGGCAGCGTTGCGATCAGCTGGCTGTAATCCTGTCCCAGCAGGGCCGCGGCGACGCGTCGCCGTTCCGGCGTCGCGACAACCAGCGATTCGAGGGCGGCGATAATGGCCTCGTCGCGCCGCTCCGCGCGCATGGCCCGCTCGGTCGCGCGGTCCCAGAAACCGGCGACGAGGCGATCCGCAAACGCCTCGCTGTCAGGCAGGTTGCGCGCAAACCCGGCAAGCGCCTCGATCTGCTCCTCTGCTGTCGCCCCGGCAGCCCGGTTCTGCAGCAAGTTGAGATACAGCCGATCGGCCGTTTCCGCATGACCGGGAAAGGACCGCAGGTTGCGCCAGGCGCCCTCCACCGATTCCAGCGGCAACGGTCGGCGAAACGAGGTAGACGCATGTACGGCTTCGGCGAGGAGTTGCGCGTACCAGATACCGGCGCACGGCCAGCATGACGATGAGGGCCGTCACCGCGGCCGGGGCGCGCCAGTGCACCGGCAGGTTGCCGTTGGCCCAGCGGGCCGCGGACACCGGCCGCGTGCAGGCCGATCGCCGACGGCGAGACGGCCATCGTCCCTGACGAGTACCAGGCCGACGGCCAGTAGCTTGCGTTGCTGGCGAGAATCGGGCTCATACAGTACGTCCATGCCCTTGCGAAGGCGGCCGTACAGGTTGAGCATGACCTCGTGGTCGGCACGGTCGCGCACGATGCGGCGATGGATGTGCATCAGGTGCGGCTCGTTCTGCAGCGCGGAGCGACCCGCAAGCTGCTGGAGCACGAGCGCATCGACGCGCGACTCGATGTCACGCCCGTGACGATCGCGGGACACGGCGCGACAAAGCTTTTGCGTCAGGTACGGCTGGCCGCTCGTCCAGTGCCAGACACGATCGAGCGCAACGCGCGCCTCGACCGTCGGCAGGTTCAGCTCGGTGGCGAACAGGTCGAGATCCGTGCGCGTGAAGTTCTCGAGCAGGATGGGTTCGGAGACACGAAACGGCGACAGCGATTCGTCGACCACCAGCGAATGGGGATCGCATTCACCGGCCAGGGCGAAACCGAGACGCTCGAAGTCCGGCTCGGTGGCCCTTGCATTGTGTGCCGCACGAATGCTGGGCAGCAGGTGTTCCTTGAACGGCAGACCTTCGACGACCTGTATCCCGTCGACGAAAATCATGACCGGCTCGCGGATATTCTGCAGGATGACCTCTGACGTAGAACTCGACCAGCCGCTGGCGATTGCTCAGTATCGACTTGTCCTGCCACCAGTCCTGCAGATCGATTTTCAGGCGCAGCTGCCGCAGCAGGCGGGTAGGCGATGCTGTAATACCAGCGTCCCGCATCGGTGCCGCCGTCACGCTCGGCAATCCGCGCCAGGTCCAGGCTCAGTTCGCTCGGAAGCCCTGGTTGCGCAGGCGGGCGGCGGTCGCCGCGAACAGGCTCGACTTGCCGCTGCGCTCCGGCGCGCACCAGCAACGCGAAACCGGCCGGCGACCAGCGCATTGTACAGCGTTCTCGTCAGCCGGCGGGTGGAGCGAGCCGCCGCGCACCCCGGGCGCAAGCGGCGGGCCGACCCGCGGAGCAAACTCGCTGTTGCCCGTGTCGGGCTTGCTGGTGTCGGGAGTCCGGGACATTCAGGCAACGGCATCGCAACCGCGTGGCTGCTCACCCATCGCCGTATCCCCGGCTCTCCGCCCGATGCTCGCCAGCGTCGGCCCGGTCGCATTGCCGATCACGGCGCAACCGCGATCATGTCCAGCCCTTCCCCACCGATCTCGGAAGTACCTACCTGTCCGCAGCAGGGTCAGCCGGCGCGCACCGGGCCCGACGGGCGTCGTATCGTTCGCGATACGTCCGCGGCGCCGCTGCTGACACGCGGTATTGCCCGCTGGCTGCTCGCCCAGGGCACGGGCCCTGGCGGCAGCCGACGGGATGGACGGCGTTCCGGAGGTACTGGCATTTCGTCCGGGCCGGCTCGAGCGCAGCTACATCGACGGCGAAAACCCACGCGCGTCCGCGCGGCCGGCGTGATCCCTGGCGACTTCTTCGGCGCCGCGCGCCGCCTGCTCTGTCGCCTGCATCGCGCCGGCATCGTGCACAACGACCTGGCCAAGGAACCCGATCTGCTGGTCACGCCCGCGGGTTGCCCGGCCTTCATCGATTTCCAGCTTGCCTTGCATGCGCCACGACGCGGGCGAGTTTTCCGGCTGCTGGCACGCGAGGATCTCCGCCACCTCCTGAAACACAAGCGCACCTATTGCGCCGACCGTCTCACTGCGCGCGAAAAGGCGATACTCGCGAGCCCGTCCGTGCCGTCACGCCTGCGGATGGCCAGCGGCAAGCGAGTGTACATGTTCGTCACCCGCAGGCTGCTCGGCTGGGCGGACCGCGAGGGTGCCGCGGATCGCCGGCCGCGGCCCAAAGCAGACCGCCCGGACGGCTGATGGTCATGCCCGGCGACCCTGCGCTATAATCCGGCGCCGCAAAGAAAGGACCGGACAACGTCGTGGACTATTGCCACCGCCACAACCTGGTCGACCCATCAAGGGCCGATCGAGAAAGAAGTACGGCATTCGTATCACGCTGCCGCGGGCTGACACGTTCCGGCGCCTGCTGGGCGAGGAACTGGGAACGCATCCGCTGGTATGCGACGGAGTCCGAGCGCGACCGCGCCTACGCCGACATCGCGAAACGCCACGGCTACTACCGCCGCACCGATACGCCGACGCAGGCACCCCCAGAAGTTCGTGCAGGAGTCTGCGCGGTAGAAACGGACGAGGCGAGACGTTCCCACGTCGAGTCCGTCTTTTCGATCGTCCGAGGAACATAGTGGGACTCTGCGACGAGGAGGATTGGAGTATGGCCCACGGGCATCGCAGCCCGTTCGGCTTCCGCGCAGCCCAGCTGCGAGGAGGTTGTCCAGCGCAATGGACGCCGAAGGCAGGAGCGAAGAGTGCTGCCGGAGGGCCTTTCCAGGCCGTACGCGGCAGGACGCCGCGTCACGGAGCGTACAGGGATGTATTCACAGCGTCCCTGAAAAGCCCTCCCCGGGGTCGCGCCTTCGCCGATCCGGTGCCGAAAACTGCGTGAGACAACCTCCTGAGAGATCACAGCTAGCGCGGCGCTTCGCCGATCGACAGGTAGAAATTGGTGCGCCCTGCCTCGGCAATGCCGGCCGCCACGTACAGCGGGCCGAAATACGTATCGAAGCCAATGAAGACGCTGCCGCTCATGAGCAGCGAACGCGCATCGATATCGCCGCGCTGCTGCCAGACATTGCCGGCCTCCAGCGACGCGCCGTAGTAGAGCGGCACCTCGAACAGGCCACCGCCCGTTTCCCCCGATTGCCGGTACCACACGGCACGCGCGAAGCCGGCGTGCGGTCCGGTCAGTTCCCCGCGCGCCAGGCCCGACATCCGCAGGAACCCGCCCAGCGGGAAGAAATTCGCACCGCGGTCTCGCTTTCAATGGTCGTCGCCACGCTCAGGCCCACCAACAGGCTGTGCCGGCCCCAGGAATTGACGGTCGTGAAATTGCCGGTGAGCGCATCGAACTCGTTGTCGGCACCCAGTGCCGGCCGGGACATCTCCCAGCGCAAATCGACCGCCGACCCGTCGCGCGGAATCTGGCCGTCATCGAGCGTATCGACCGCGAAATTGACGAAGAACCCGCCGTTCTCGAAATCGAGATCCGGCAATTGCGGGTCGCCCACCTTGAGCGCCGCGTTGCCCGTGCCACGAAAGGCACCGACCCGGAATTCGCCCCAGCGGCCGAGTTCGCGCCCGAAGTCGACACCGATCTCGGCCTCGGTGATTCGATACCGTGCAATAGCGCGTTTCGCCGGCAAAGCTTTGCAGGTCGCGCTGCTCGAGACCCGCCCGCGGTGCAACGAAATAGCGCGAGTCGTAGCTGAGGGGCTGGTAAAACTCCGTCTGCAGTAACGGCTCGGTGCCGATCTGCACGTCCGTCCGCCACTCGGCGCCCAGGCTGTTCACGCCGGCACGGGTCAGCCGCGACGACAGATTGAACGACGTGGAGCCCTCGAAGTCGTCCTCCAGCGTAACGCCGAATCGCAGGTAATTCGGTCCCCAGCTTTTCGGGTATGTCTCGAAGACGACGCCGGTCTCCCCGCCCTCCTCGACGATCCGGTAACTGACCTGCTCGTACAGATCCAGGTTGAAAATGCTGTCGGCATCGTTCGCCAGTGCCTGCGGATCCAGCACGTCACCCGGCGGCCGATCCAGGTGCGATTCAAGTACGCGCGCCGACAGCGGACCCTGATCGTCCACGCGCACGAAGTCCAGCGTCTTTGCCATGGCGGCATCCGCTCCCACCTGTGCCGCCGTTCGCCGAGGTAATGCTGCCATGCAGCCTCGTCGAGCGACAGGCGGGCGAGCCGGGATTCCATTGCGCGCGTCGCCGCGGCACCCGGCTCTATCGTCGACATCATGCTCGCCGGAAGTCGGTCAAGCCCGACGCTGCCCAGGTCCGGGCGAACCAGGTACGTCTCCTCGCCCCGTTCAGCGCCTGCAGTTGCCGGCGTGTTTCCTTGCGGATCGAGGATCGTCAGCATCTGCCCCGTAATCGCCACTGCGGAATCGAGTTCGCCGGGCGGGTAGAGTGGAAATTCGACGTCGACGGCGATGACCAGGTCGACACCCATGGTCCGCACCGCCTCCACCGGCACATTGCCGGTGAGACCCCCGTCGACGAGCGTGTGCCCGTCCACGATGACCGGTGCGAAGATGCCGGGTGCGGACATGCTGGCGCGCAGCACGCGCGGCAGGTCGCCGGCACCCACGACGTACGGCTCGCCCGGTTTCGATGTCCACCGGCGACCGGCGCGAAACGGAATGGGCAGTTCGTCGAAGTCCGTGATACCCGCCGTGGAACGGGTAAGCTCGCGCAGGATCTGGCCGAGTTCCTGGCCGTGCACGAGGCCTTTTGGCAGCTGCAACGTGCCATCGCGCACGCCGAGCTCGAACCGGATGGGGTAGTCGGCGTCATCCTGCTTGCGCCGGAACGGCAGGTCACGCCGGTCGGTACGATCGCGAAACGATTCCTGCCAGTCCAGCGACGCGACGATCTCCTCGAGCTCGGTCGGTGTCTTGCCGGACGCGTAGAGACCGCCGACGATCGCGCCCACGCCGGTGCCGGCGATGGCGTCAACCGGCACGCGGAGGCGCTCCAGCTCGCGCAGGACCCCGATATGGGCCGCGCCCCGCGCACCCCCGCCACCCAGCACCAGCCCGATGCGCGGCCGCTCGGCCGCCGCCGCCCGGCTGTCCGCAGGCGCAAGAACAACCAGGCCCATAACGGCAATGGCGAGGACGGCGAGACTGGCATCAACGAGCGTTCTGGACATGGCGTCTGCTTCCCGAGATCGTCCGGTGGCCGCGCCGGAATGCCGGCCCGGCCGCAATTGTCCGATTATAGTGATGCCGCGCTGACCTCGGCTCAACGTAAAACGGAACCGGCCTCCGCAGGTTCCCGCAGCCGACGATTGTAATCTGCCAGTCGGCGAAGTTCGGCAGCCTGCGTCGCTTCGCTCCAGCCGAATTCGCGCGCCGCAACCGCCGCGATCGCCGCCGCTGTCGCATTGCCCTGATCCGGCTGCAGCCCGGTCATCAGCCGTCGATGCACGATGTCGACGAGGTTGCCCGCAAATTCCTCGCGGATGGCAAACGCCACTTCGGCGGCGAGCGAACTGCCGTCATCGTCCAGCGGTGCGCCAAGGCCAGGCTCGGCGTCGACGAGGTCTGCCAGGCGTGCCGCGCGACTGCCGTAGAGCGCACACCATCGTTCACGGCCGGCGGTCGACAGGCACGACAACCGGGCGAGCCGCGTAGCGGGCAGCTCGCCGCCGCCCGGCAACGGCGTCGTCGCCGTCCGGCAGCGGGTACCGCCGCCGTCCAGCGCGCGCTGCAGGCGGTCCACGACCTGCCGGGCGAGGCTGCGATACGTCGTGAGCTTGCCACCGATGACCGACCACAGGCCGGTCGCGTCACCCGTATGCGCGTGAATGATGTGGCGACGCGTGATGGCGGACTCCGGGCCGTCCGCACGGTAAGGCAGCGGGCGCACGCCGGCATACGCGTACAGTACGTTACCGGGTCGCACGCGGGCACGGGGAAAGTAGCGATTGAGCGTGGCCAGCAGGTAATCAACCTCGGCCGCCGATGCCCGCGCCTCGCCCGGGTCGTCGTCGAAGCGGATATCCGTCGTGCCGACGAGGTACTGGCCGTTCCACGGCAGGATGAACACGGGTCGACCGTCCGCGGGCGCCTCGACGTAAAAGGCGTCCCGTGGCGCATCGGTGAACGGCGGCAGCACCAGGTGGCTGCCCTTGGTACCGCCGATCAGCCGCGGCAACTCGAGGCCGGTCAGGGCCAGCAGCCGATCCACCCAGGGACCCGTCGCGTTGACGACAGAGCGGCCGCTTGCCACCTCGTCGGCGCCGTCGGCATGCCGGAAACGAACCCGGTGAGAGCCGTCCGCCCGCAGCTCGATGGCGTTGACCGGCGCGTGATTCCGCACCGCTGCACCGGCTTGTGCCGCCGCGACAACGTTCTCGATCACCAGCCGCTCCGCGTGAGTCACCTGCGCGTCGAAATAGCTGGCGCCGGCCACCAGGCCTTCGGGCGCCAGTCCCGGCGCCTCGCCGAGCAGCGCGTCGCGGCTCAGCATGCGATGCCGCGGCAATGATTTCGTCAGCGAGAGCAGGTCGTAGGCGATCATGCCCAGCCGCACGAGCCACGGGGCACGGCTGCCACCGCGGTACAGCGGGATCACCAGGCGCAAGGGGCTGACGAGATGCGGTGCGATGCGCCGCAGCGTCCGGCGTTCGTGCAGCGACTCGTAGACAAGAGGAATCTCGCCGTGCTCCAGGTAGCGCAGACCGCCATGGATCAGGCGGCTGGACCAGCTGGTGGTGCCGCTGCCGAAATCGTGCGCATCGAGCAGCAGCACCCGCAGTTGCCGCAGCGCCGCGTCGCGCGCGATGCCGGCACCGTTGATGCCGCCGCCGATGACGATGATATCGTAGCTTGCGTGCGCCCGCTGCATCAGGGCCGCAGTTGCCCCGACCCGTGCACGAGGTACTTGTAGCTCGTCAGTTCTGCGGCACCGACCGGTCCGCGGGCATGAATGCGGCCGGTCGCGATACCGATCTCGGCGCCCATGCCGAACTCGCCGCCGTCCGCAAATTGCGTCGACGCGTTGTGCAGCAGGATTGCGCTGTCCACACCGGCGAAAAACCGGCGCGCGGCGTCGTCGCTGTCGGCGACGATGCATTCGGTGTGTCCGGACCCGTACCCGGCGATATGGTCCATGGCGGCCTGCAGGTCCGCGACGACCCGCATCGAGATGATGGCATCCAGGTACTCGGTGTGCCAGTCGGCTTCATCGGCCGCGCTTGCCGCCGGAGCCAGCCGGCGCACCTCGTCGTCGCCACGCACCTCGCAACCGGCATCCACAAGCGCCGCCACCACCGGCGGCACAAGCCGGTCGGCCGCGGCGGCGTCGACCAGCACCGTCTCGGCCGCGCCAGCAGATGCCGGTGCGCCGCATCTTGGCATTGACGACGATATCGCGCGCCATGTCGCTCGCCGCGGACTCGTGCAGGTAGACATGGCACAGGCCTTCGAGGTGGCCGATGACCGGTACTCGCGCGTCCTCCTGGACCCGGGCGATGAGGCTCTTGCCGCCGCGCGGGATGACGACGTCGACGTTGCCCGACAACCCCGACAGCAACAGGCCGACAGCAGCACGGTCTGTCGTCGGCACCAGCCGGACCGCATCCGGATCGAGACCGGCCTCGGCCATCGCCGCCGCGACGCAGCCGTGTATCGCGGCACTCGAGGCGTAGCTCTCGGAACCGCCGCGCAGGATGACCGCGTTACCCGACTTGAGGCACAGGCCGGCCGCGTCCGCGGTCACGTTAGGCCGGCTCTCGTAGATTATCGCGATCACCCCGAGGGGCACGCTGACTCGCTCGATACGCAAGCCGTTGGGCCGTTCCCAGGCATCCAGCGTCCGGCCCAGCGGATCCGGCAGCGCGGCAATGGCCTCGAGTCCGCTCGCCATGGCCTCGATGCGCGACTCGTCCAGCAACAGCCGGTCGAGCATCGCAGTACTCAGCCCGCGCTGCTCCGCCTGCGCCATGTCCGCGGCGTTGGCCTCGAGAATGTCGTGCGCACGGCTGCGCAGCATCGTCGCGGCGCCGCGGAGCGCGGCGTCGCGCTCTGGCCCCGTTGCCCTGGCAAGGCGGCCGGCGGCACGCCGGGCGCGCCGTCCCAGGTCCGCCATCGTGGCGCCGAGGTCGTCGTCGTTCATCGGGGTCATTGCAAGGACCTGCCTGCAGTCGGTTGCCGGTCGGCGCGCCTCATCGGCGGCGCTCGTCGAAAAGTACCAGATCGTCGCGATGCACGACGACTGCCCGACCGTGATAGCCCAGCCGGGCTTCGATTTCGGCGGACCGGCAGCCCCGGATCGCCTCGACGTCGCCACTGCCGTAGGCGACGAGCCCGCGGCCCAGCTCGGCACCGTCGTCGGCGACCAGCATCACCGCGTCGCCGCGGACGAAATCGCCGCCGACAGCCGCGATGCCGACCGCGAGGAGACTGTTGCCGTTCCTGAGCGCGGCGCTCGCGCCCGCATCGAGATGCAGCCGGCCACGAACCTCGAGGATGCCCGCCAGCCATTGCTTGCGCGCCGCCGCCGGCGTGCGGGCGGCGCTCACCAGCGTGCACCGGGCACCCGCCGCCAGCGCGGTGAGCGGCCGGCGAACGGTGCCATCCATGATCCACGTCGAGCAGCCTGCGTGCGTCGCAATGCGGGCCGCCTGCAGTTTCGTGCGCATGCCGCCACTGCCATGACGCCGGCCGGTGCCGCTCGCCATGGCCATGACCGCGTCGTCGACATCGTCCAGTTGCGGGATGTGCCGCGCGTCCCGGTCCGTCCGCGGATCAGAGGTGTAAAGTCCGTCCACGTCCGACAACAGCACCAGGCCGTCCGCCATCACCAGTTGCGCGACCCGGGCGGCCAGCCGGTCGTTGTCGCCGTAACGCAGTTCATCCGTCGCCACCGTGTCGTTCTCGTTGATAACCGGCACCGCGCCCAGCTCCAGCAGTTTTTCGAGCGTGCCGCGCGCATTGAGAACGGCGCCGGATCTCGGTGTCGTCCGGTGTCGGCAGGATCTGGGCAACCGCGAGCCCGCGCTGTTCCAGCAGTTCCTGGTAGGCACGCGCCAACCGAATCTGCCCGGCCGCGGCGGCGGCCTGCAGTTCCTCGAGGCGCGCGCGCCGGCGGTCGATGCCGAGGCCGGCGGAGCCCAGCGCCACCGATCCCGACGAAACCAGCAGCAGCTGCCTGCCCTCGCCGCACCACTCCGCCACGTCATCCAGCAAGCCGTTGACCCAGTCGAGATTCAACCGGCCCCGAGCGTCGATCAGCAACGCAGAACCGATCTTGACCACCAGTCGCCTGTGGCCGGCAAGCAATTCGCTGCTCACGGAGATCGTCAGCCGGTCAGGCGATGCTGCCGCAGGTACGACGACAGCGTCACTTCGCCCCTCGATACGGCAACGCTGCCGCTGCGTGCCACGGCGGCCAGGGTACCGATCCCGGCAGCGGCTTCGATGAAGTCATCGACCTCGCGTTGCGTGCCCGTCAGCTGCAGCGTGCAACTCACGGCCGCGTCATCGAGAATCTCCGCACCGAATCGGCTGGCGAGGGCCGTCGCCTTTGCCAGCCCGCCGCTACCCAGCTTCACCTTCACCATGGCCAGTTCGCGCTCGAAATGTTCGCCGAGCGTCATGTCATGAATGTTGACGACGTCGACGAGTTTCGCGAGCTGGGTATTCAACTGGGCTATGGCGGCATCGGAACCGCGCACGACCAGCGTGACACGCGACACCGTCCTGTCCTGCGTCGGTGCCACGTTCAGCGTGTCGATATTGTATCCGCGGGTCGAGAACAGACCCGTCATGCGGGTCAGTGCGCCGACCTCGTTTTGCAGCAGTACCGAGATTACGTGTCGCATGGTGTCGAGTATCCGTGTTGCCTTGAATTCCGTTGAAACTAACGGGGCAACCGCGAACGGCTACCACGTACCAGGTACCGGTATTGCAATGCCCTCTAATATAGTAAACACTCGCCGGGAATCCGGCAGTTACGTCAACCCTCTTCCGCAATGCCATGAACGACACGCAGTCGGCACGCACATCCACCACGCACCCGCTGGCCGGTGCCCGCATGACCGGTGCCGATATCGTGGTGCAGGTGCTTGCGGATGAAGGCGTCGACACGATCTTCGGCTACTCCGGCGGCGCTATTCTGCCGACCTACGACGCGGTGTTTCGCTACAACGACCAGCACCGCCGTCCCGATGGCAGCGTGGCCATGCCGCTTATCGTGCCGGCCAACGAACAGGGAGCAGGCTTCATGGCCGCCGGCTACGCACGCGCCAGCGGCAAGGTCGGCGTGGTGATGGTGACGTCGGGCCCGGGCGCGACCAACACGGTTACGCCGGTTCGCGACTGCATGGCGGACTCGGTGCCGATCGTCGTCATTTGCGGCCAGGTGCCTACACACGCGATTGGTACCGATGCGTTCCAGGAAGCGCCGGTGGCCGCCATCATGGGCGCCGTCGCCAAGCACGTGTTCCTGGTCACGGATGCAACGCGGCTCGAGGCGACGATGCGCACGGCGTTCGAACTCGCGCGCACCGGCCGTCCCGGTCCTGTCGTCGTGGACATCCCGAAAGACGTGCAGAACCAGGAAGGCCCGTTTACGGGCGGCGGATCGCTGGAACTCACCGGCTACAGGAACCGTTTGCAGGCCGTCACTGACAACCGGCTGAGCGACGATGCCTGCGAGCGACTTTATGCCATGCTGGCGGAAGCGGAGCGGCCGCTCATCTATGCCGGCGGTGGCGTTATCAACGCCGAAGCGACGAAAGCGTTGCGGCATTTCGCCAACGCATGGGGAATACCTGTCGCCACGACGCTGATGGCGCTCGGCGCCAGCGACACGACTCACCCGCTGTCGCTGCACATGCTCGGCATGCACGGCACAGCCTTTGCCAATTACGCGGTCGAGGACTGCGATTTCCTGCTGGCGGTCGGGGCTCGTTTCGACGACAGGTGGCCGGCGACCCGTCGCGTTTCGCGCCGAGCGCCCGGCATATCGCGCATTTCGACATCGACGTTTCTGAAATCGGCAAGGTGAAAAACGTCGACTGGCATCATGTCGGCGTGCTGGCACGCGACCTGGAACGCCTGCTCGACTACGGCAGGCGCATCGATTTCTCAAAACAGTTCGACGCCTGGCACGCCGAGATTCGCGCGTTGAAGGCCGATCACAAGCTGGAGTACGACCGCAACAGCTCGCTGATCCAGCCTTACGCGGTGATCGAGGAAATCAACCGGCTGACGCGGGGCGAGGCGATCATTTCCACCGGCGTCGGCCAGCACCAGATGTGGGCCGCCCAGTATTTCGACTTTCGCCAGCCACGGCTGTGGCTGACATCCGGCAGCATGGGCACGATGGGATTCGGGCTGCCCGCGGCCATCGGTGCGCAGTTCGCGGCGCCATCAAGGCTCGTCATTGATGTCGACGGCGATGCCAGTATCCGCATGAACATCGGCGAACTGGAGACCGCAACGACGTACAAGCTGCCGATCAAGGTCGTCGTCCTCAATAACTACGGCGACGGCATGGTGCGCCAGTGGCAAAAGCTCTATTACAAGGGCCGTATGTCGGCGAGCGACAAGTCCCTGCACCGCAAGGACTTCGTCAGGACGGCAGAGGCCGACGGCTTCGAATTCGCCAGGCGGCTGGATCGCAAGGAAGACCTCGCTGAAGTCATTCGCGAGTTCATCGAATTCGACGGACCCGCGTTCCTCGAGGTGATAATCGATCCTGACGCCGGCGTGTACCCGATGGTCGGGCCCGGCCTGGGCTACGACAAGATGATCACGGGGGATTTCATACGCAGCCGCTCCAAACCGGACGACGGCAAACCCGGCCCCAGCGAGATGTTCTGAACGAACCCGGCCGCCGGGACCGGAATGCCGGCGGCCCGCTTTATCCTGTTGTTGTTCAGTCTGCCGAGAGTCCGCCCGGACCGCACTCGTTTTCCAGGTAGCCGATCAGGTTCTCGTACAGCTTGATCTGGTGATCGTAGAACAGCGTGCTGTAGAAGTGATCGGCACCCTCGAGCCAGATGTGCCGGTAATCCTTGTTGTACTCGTCCAGCTCCTCCAGGTATTTCCTGAGGTGCGCCGGCGGCACGCGCTGGTCGACGTCGCCGTGAATGAGCAGCATCGGGACGTTGACGCGCGATGCTTCCTCCAGTGGCGACACGCTGTCGTCCCACATGTTGAGCTGTTCGGCCCGCTGCGCGCCGCGCAGCAGGTCACGATAGTAGTTGACCTGCATCAGCGGGTCAGAAACGCCGGCACCGGCCACCACGCACTGGTAAAGCTGCGGCTCGCGTGACGCCGCGACCAGCGCCGCGTACCCGCCGTACGACCAGCCGAACATGGCGACTCGCTCCGGATCGGTCATGCCTTTGTCGATCAGGTGAAGTACGCCGTCGTCCTTGTCGTCCTGCATCTTGTAGCCGCCCTGCCCGCTTTCACGGAAGGCCATCGTGTAGAAATCCAGTCCGTAGCCGGTGGAGCCGCGATACTGCGGCTGCAGCACCAGGTAGCCGTTGTTCGCCAGCAACTGCCCCCATTCGTCGTACAACACGGTTTCGGTCACGAACGGACCGCCGTGCGGCATGACGACCGTCGGGAACGGCGGCTCGCCGTGCGGCACGGTCAGGTACGCCGGAATCTCCACGCCGTCGCGCGCCTCGTAGGTGATGTATTCGACCGGTGCCAGCTTCTCGCTCTCCAGCAGCGGCTGCTTGCTGCCTATGGTCTGGAACTCGCCGTCCTTGACCAGGTAGTACGTACCCGGATCGCGCGGTCCGGTATTGTAGACGACCAGCGTGTCGCCGGCGCGCGAGCGGCTCGTAATGTCTACATAGTTCGAGTACGGCACGATGTCCTCGAGTTGCCGGTACGTCGCGCCCTCGACTTCGTCGAAGTATTCGAAGTGATACTTGTCCTTGCGGTAGACCACGCCGACGATCGTATCGGGCTGCGTCCACTCATTGCTGTGAAAACGCACGCCGGCCACGTCGACGTCCGAGCGCCGGTAGATCAATTCCTCGAATTGCTTTGTCTCTGTATTGAACGACCAAAGGCCGCGCTTGTCGTGGCCGTTATGCGCGGTTACCAGCAGGTTGCCGGGCTTGGCATCGTCGAACCCCTCGACCGTAAAGTCCTCGAACTTGTCCTCGTCCATCCGGTAAATTTCTTCCCAGCCCGATCCGCCAGGCGGCCGGTAGTACCAGATGAACTCGCCGTCCGCGAGATCGAACCCGCGCGCGGTATAGGGATTACCGTCACCATCAAATTCGATCTGCGCGAGATCGATCTTGCCGCGAATGAGCAACTTTTTCGTGCCCCGTTTCAGGTCAAATTCGTAGTAGGCCCGCGGCCGGAATGCCTCCTTCAGCTTGGATCCTTCGTCGCCGCCCGGGTTGAACGAGAGAATGATCTTGTTGGGCTTGTTCGGCAGCAGGCTGTCGATCGACGGGTTGGTCTCGTCGAAGATCTCGAAGTCTTCTTCCTCGATATCCAGCTGGGCAATGCGGACCTCGTAGACACCCTCGTTAAAGCCCTCGATTCGGTCACGGACCTTTTGCCGTGCGAGAAAACCGATGTTGGTGTCGCTGACCCACTCGAAACTCGTTATCTCCATCGGGTCCGCGTTGACCCGCAGCGGTTCCGCCGCCAGGTCGCCTGCATCGTAGACCTCGAGCACCGGGTTGCCGTCGCGATTCGGAATCTTCAGCAGGGCCAGCTTTTCGCCGTCCGGCGATACCATGACGTTGCTGATGACGTCCCTGAGCGCCCAGTACTCCAGCGGATACGGCTCGACCTGGGCGGCAACCTGCGAGTTTGCCAGTACGCCGGCGGCGACCAGGGTAGCCATCAATCTGCGTAGTCTCATGTCCTCACTTCCACTGTCCCGTTCAAAAAAATGGCCCGCGGTTGTCATGCCGCGGGCCATTCGATCGTTACTTTAACAGACTTGCCCGCGTGGATCAGAGTCCGACATCGAACGTGGCTGCCACGTTGAAATAGTACGTGCGGCCGTTGATGTCGTATCCGTAGCCGAGCGGCGTATTGTTGATCGCCGTAATCTCGCTGCCGTCGACCATCGGCGGCTCCTCGTCCAGCACGTTGCGAATGCCGCCGCCGAACGTCCACACGTCGCCATAATAGTAGAGCGACAGGGCATGCGTGAAGTAGTTATCGGTAAAGCCGACATCGCGGCAATTCACACCGCCGTTCTGCGGGCCCAGGCAGGTATCGGAACCGCCGTCGATCCACATTACTGAACGAATCGACAAAATCGATGTCCTGGCTGACCGAGCCGAGGTAGCGGGTCTGCCAGGTAACTCGCCAGTCGTCGATATCCGCGCGCAGCGTCAGGTTGCCGTTCCAGTCAGGAAAGCCGAACTCGCCCTGATCCGAATCGAAGTCGACGTTGCCATTCACGTCCAGAAACGTCTCGTCCAGCGTCAGCGAGCGGTTGGCAACCAGGTCGGCACCGAGGTCGATCGGGCGATCCAGGATCGTAACCGCCATGTCGAACGCGACGTTGACGTCGACGCCCTCGATCTTCTCCGAGTCGCGGTTGATGAAACCCGCGTCGATGAAGTCGAGCAAACCGTCCGCTCCGCGCGTAATGCGGTCACAGAACGCGCTGCGCACGTCCACCGGGCTCGTGTAGCAGTCGTTGACGATGAACTGCGACGACGGCTCGATGATCGAGTCCTCAAGCTCAATGCGATAGAAAGTCGCACCCAGCGTCAGGTCGAAATTATTGAACCACGGTTGCTCGAAGGCGAAGCCCAGCGACAGGGAGTCGGACGTCTCTTCCAGCAGGTCGAGCGCGCCGCCGGACGAATTCTCGACGCTGTACGCGCCCAGCGTGCCGGACCCCAGCGATGTCGGATCGACGCCCCGATGTCCTCGCAGTTCTGCAGGACGTTCGGATCACGGGTCTCCTGCGACGGATCGTATCCGGTCAGGGGGTCATAAGCCGTGCCGGGAACCACGCAGGGGTCCGACAGCGTCAGGAAGCCCGTCTGGCCCAGCAGGAAGTTCTCCCGCAGGTTCGGCGCCCGGTAGGACGTGCCGTAGGTGGCACGCAGCAGGAGCGACGGTACCGGCCGGTAGCCGAGCTTGCCCGAGTAGGTCCAGGCAGTGCCGTAGAACTCGTCCTCGGTCCAGCGCGCCGACGTGTTGAGCGTCAGTTCGCTGGCCATCGGCATGTCGACCAGCAGCGGGAACTCCATCTCGGCGTAGGCTTCGCTGGTGTCCTTCTGGCCCACGGCCCCCTTGTCCGAGAAGAAACCGAACAGCAGGCCCTCCGCCGCGACGGCATCGGGGATCGACTTGATTTCATCGATGCGATGCTCGATACCGATACCGGCGGCAACAGCCCCGGCCGGCAGCTCGAACACGTCACCCGTGATGAACGCCGAGTAGATGGCCTGCTCGTACACGGTCTCGAAGTCGCGGCTGTCGAACACGTAGTCCCGCTCGGCCTGCGTCGCGAAGTCGCCGGTGACGTTTTCGTACAGGCTGGGCGCAAACAGGTTGAGCGGCACACAGGGCGTGCCGGCCGGAATATTGGCGCGGCTCGGGTCCGAGAACACGCCGTCCGGAATGCCGTCGTTGTTGCCGTCGTCGCCACAGACGATGTTGCCCGTGCCGTCATCCATCGACGTCGACAGTGACGCCTGCATCAGGTCATTGCGAATGCCCGGGCGGCTGGAAACGCCCTCGGAGCGTGCCCAGACCGCGGCCACGTCGAACGACCAGTTCTGGATCGTGCCGAAATTCAATGCCGGGATGTCGCCGCGCACACCGGCGACGATGCGAGTCTGGTCGACCGTGTTATCGTTCTCGGTGCGGTCGCCGATGACGCTGGAGACGATCTGCACGGGAAGCGGACCGATCTCGCCGTATGCACCTAGCGGCCCTGCACCCGGGGGCACCGGGAACGCACCGGGAGGAGCACCGTTGGTCGCGATGAAGTCATCCACGTATTCCGGGTCGTTCATCAGCGAATCGAACGCCAGGCCGCAATCGACGCCGTTCACGCCGTTCGGATTGCATGGGTTGTACGGATTGTTCGCGGGGACAACAGGAAACAGCTGGTAGCGGCCGCCGTCGAAGAACACCTCGCGCTCGTTGTACATCGCTTCGAAGTATGGCGTGATGTTGGCCTCGCCCTCGAACGTGTACTCGCCGTAGGCCATCGCGCTCAGTGAATCGAAGTCGGGCGACAGCGTCCGGTTAAGGCTGCGCGACTCCAGCGCGTAGTCGGAATAGTCGATGTCGATCTGGCCATCGCCGTCCGCGTCAACCGGCGTGCCGAACAGGAAATTCTCGGACCAGTCCGCCAGCCCGGAATTGCCCTGGCCGGGCGTGTAGTAGATGCTGCCCCAGCTGCCGTAGGTGCCGAACTGGAACGGGATGATGCGACCGGCCAGGATGGCCGTCTTGCAATCGCTGGGCATCATGCCCTGCACGAACTGGTCGCCGATGCCGGTCGTGCGGAATTCGCCATCGGTCGTTACTTCGAAGTGCTTGTCGCACTGGTCCGTCCAGCGGCGGTCGCGAGCCCTGACGATCTCGGAGCTCTCGGCCTCGACGCCGAAACCAATGAAACCGCGGTCGAAGTTCTGGCCCCAGACAGCCGATAGGTTGTGCTGTATGCCCGCACCCTGTTCCGGCACGGTGCTGAAGGTTTCGAGTTCGAGCCCGTCGAAATCCTTGCGCATGATGATATTGACCACGCCGGCCACCGCGTCGGAACCGTAAACCGACGATGCGCCGTCGAGCAGCAGGTCGTACTGCTGGATCAGCGAGTCGGGAACGAGGTTCAGGTCGGCGGCAAACGGCGCGCCCTCGACGCCGGCGGGCGCGAGGCGGCGGCCGTTGACCAGCACCAGCGTGCGGGCCGAGCCGAGTCCGCGCAGGCTGATCGGGTTGGTGCCCGGTCCTTCCTCGACCACGAAACCCGAAAAGGTCAGGTCGATCTGCTGGCCGGTGGCCGCGGATGATTCCTGCAGGATATCGGCCGCGTCGATGAGGCCGACCTCGCGCGAGACCTGGCTGGTGATGACCTGCAGCGGCGCGATGCTGCTGTAGGTGTCGCGGCGCAGGCGCGAACCGGTCACGGTCACTTCGTCGTAAGGCTGGTCGGCCTCGTCGTCCGCAGAGACGATCCGGTCCTCTTCCTCTTCCTCTTCATCCTGATCCTGGGCGTAGCTCGCGGGCGCGGCCAGCACGACGGCAAGGCCGAGTACGCTCACGCCGAACAAGCGTGCAAAGGCTGCACGAAACTCGTCGAACGTCATGTTGTTCCCCTTATGCAATTGTCTGTCTGGTTGGTGCGATGCGATGCTTTGTCGCCCGCGTGCCACGGTTGGGGCCTTATAACCCGCCGTTATGGGTGCCGATAATGCGGTCTGGCGCGCCCCTTGTAAATATTTTCGCAACCCATTTTTGGTAACCGGTTCGAATTGTTGCGAAAATCGCACAATCTGCCCCGAACGGTTCGCTAACAGGCGCGGACCATCGTTGTATCTGGACCACAACGGAGCAAAAACCGGTGCCGCCGGGCGTGCCCTGTCAGCCGCCGACCACACGATTTCGGCCTTCGCGCTTGGCGGCGTAAAGGCGCATGTCCGCCGCATTCAGGACCGTGGTGCGGCGCGCATCGGCGCCGACCTCGGCGATACCGACGCTGATCGTGATGCCGAAATCGGGATCGACTGCGTCGCCGAGCACCGACCAGTCCATCGTCTCGACAGCGCTGCGAATCTGCCCGCAGATCCGGGCCGCGAATGCCACCGTCGTATCGGGAAAGCACAACAGGAATTCCTCGCCGCCGTAACGCGCGACGACATCGGTCTTGCGGCAGCGGCTGACCAGCAGGCGGGAGACGCGCCGCAGCACCTCGTCACCGATGGCGTGCGAATACGTGTCGTTGATGCGCTTGAAATGATCGATGTCGGCGAGCGCAACCGCCATCTCGCGATCGCCACGCTGCGATGCCTCGATTTCGCGTTGCAGAAAGTCGTCGGCATAACGGCGGTTGAGAAGTCCCGTCAGCTTGTCGCGTGTCGCCTGGCGCTCGAGTTCCAGCGACTTGAGGCGCAGTTCCTCGGTGCGCTCGTCCACGAGCCTTTCCAGCCGATGCCGCATCAGGGCGAACTGCTTGAGTACCAGCATGCCGAGCCCCAGCACGACCAGCAGGAGAGCCAGCACGGATGTCTCCATGCGCACGAAGACGATCGCGACCAGTATGCCGATGATGCCCGACACGATCTCGACGACGGACGAGAACACGTTCAGGAGCCGGGTCGGGTCCAGCCGCCGCAGGTAGATCATCAGCAGCATGCCGGCATCGTTTGCCAGTTGCATGCTGAACAGCAGCAGGAGCAGCAGCCCGGCGACCGTGCCGTCGATCCCGGCGATCGGCACCGGGCCGCCGGCGTACTGGTACAGCGTGCCGCAGCCGAGAATAACCAGTGACATCAGGCCGGCGTTGTGCAGCGATGCGGTTGCGACGTCACGTACCGGCACGCCGAGCCAGAGTCGATGCCAGGGCCAGAGCAGGGACGCGAGACCGTTGATCAGCGCAGCGTCCAGCGGGCCCAGCACCAGCAGGCTTGCCACCTGCGACACGCGATCGAACGAGGCATGCCCAAAGTTCGGGTGCGGGTAGCCCATCGTGATCGTGAACAGGCCGAACACCAGGAAGAACAGCGCGGTACCGGCGCCGTGGCCGCCGCTCAGCAGCCCGGTCCGGCTGGCGACGAAAGCAATCGTGCCCGTTGCAACCAGGAACAGCACCAGCGACCAGATGAAATCGGGTTGCAGCAGGCGGCCCGGTACCCGGTCAGCCGTCGTTCTCGTTGCGGCGTCGTCCGCTTCGCCCATGAATCCTCGTCCAGTGTCCCTGCCGGCACGGTGCCAGAACGGCCACCGGCCGCGGCAGCTCCGCTGCCGCCGGGTAGGATAGTATCGTGTACGTTTGCACAACGAGAAGGAGATCAGCATGACGCAGCAGGAATTTTCGGGCAGCTGCCTGTGCGGGTCGGTTCGCTTCCGCCTGGCCGGCGAGATCCAGGCATTTCCGCATTGCCATTGCAGCCGTTGCCGCAAGTCAACCGGCACCGGCCACGCCAGTAACGTCATCGTTGCCATCGACCGTTTCGACTGGGAATGCGGCGAAGACCTGTTGCAGCGCTACGACGTGCCGGGTGCCAAGCGCTTTCATGCGCTGTTCTGTCGCCAATGTGGCAGCCCGATGCCGCGTGTCGCGGCCGATCGTGCCGTGGCGGTGATTCCGGCCGGCGTACTCGACACGGCGCCCGCACTCGAGCCCACCGGACGCATCTTCCAGGACTCGCGCGCCGCGTGGTCCTGCAGCGGTGACGGCCTGCCGACGTGGGACCAATACCCCGGGCAACCGGGGCGCTGACGCAGTTGTTGCTGCCCCACCGGGCCGGTATTCTGCGGGGCACAAGTCCGCACAAGAACAGAAAGACTGGAGACTGTAAATGGTATCGAGAGCACACATCGGCATTTTACCGGGCGCACTCCTCCTGCTGGGCGCATGCGGGCAATCCGCAGACGACGGCGGCGAGCCGGCGAGCGGCGCGGCACCCCCCGCGGCGGAGGCCGTGGCACCGGTCGCGGAAGCCGGCCTGCGCGAACGCCTGGCGGCGCCGTCGCGCCCGCAGGCCGACCGTGAGCGGGATGCCGGCCGCAAGCCGGCGGAAATCATCGAGTTTCTCGGTATCGAACCCGGCATGTCGGTTATCGACCTGGTCGCGGCAAGCGGTTACTACACGGAAGTGCTGGCCATCGCCACCGGCCCCGACGGCCGGGTCGTGGCGCAGAATCCGGACGCGGTCCTCGAGATGCGCGACGGCGCCAACGAAAAGGCCCTGAGCGAACGGTTGGCCGGCGACCGCCTGCCGAACGTCTCGCGGCTCGACAAGAACTTCCAGGACATGGGGCCGGCAGACGGCCGCTTCGACGCCGCCATAACGGCGCTCAATTTTCACGACATCTACAACGGCGCCGGACCGGAGGCCGCGGTCGACGTGCTGGAAACCGTCTACGAAATGCTCGAGCCGGGTGGCGTCCTCGGCATCATCGATCACGCCGGCAACGCCGATGCCGACAATGCGTCCCTGCATCGCATCGAAAAGGCGCGCGCCATCGAGACCGCCGAAGCCGCCGGGTTCGTGCTGGAGGACGAGAGCGACGTACTGGCGAATCCGGACGACGACCGCACGCAGCGCGTCTTCGCCGAAGGCCTGCGCGGCAACACCAATCGCTTCGTCCTGAAACTGCGCAAACCCGCGGCGTGAAAAGAGGCTGCGCGGCGACCCTGTGCGCGGACCACGTCCGTTGCGAGGCATTATGTGAACTGACGCAAGGACACCGGCCGGGGCCGGCCGCAAAGTGAACGTCCACGGCCCCGGGAACAACCTGCGATGCTGATCACGCCCAATCGAGCGAACCTGAACAAGATCGTCGTACTGAACCCGAAAGGCGGCTGCGGCAAGACGACGCTGGTCACGAACATCGCCAGTACACTGGCCGCGCGCGGGCCGATGCCGACCGTGATGGACTGCGATCCGCAGGGTTCGACGATGCGCTGGCTCGAAAAACGCCCGTCGGAATGCGCGCCTATCTACGGCATCGCCGCTTACAAGCGCACGATGCAGGCGACGCGCAGCTGGCAGTTGCGCATCCCCGAGGAAACGATGGCGGTTATCGTCGACTCGCCCGCGGGACTCTCACACGACGACCTGCGCGACCTGACGCGCGATGCAACCAGCATCGTCGTGCCGGTGCTGCCGTCGGCTATCGACATTCACGCGGCGTCGCGCTGCATCGCCGACCTGCTGCTGGTCGCGAAGGTGGACCGGCAGGACAACAAGCTCGCCGTCGTCGCCAACCGCACGCGCCGCAACACGCGCAGCTACGCCGGACTCATGCGCTTTCTCGATTCCCTGGGGATACCCGTGATCGGCATACTGCGCGACAGTCAGCACTTCGTGCTGGCCGCGGAGTCCGGCCTTGGCGTCGGCGAACTTAGCTCGTCTCGCGCCCGGCAGGATGCGGCGCAGCTGGACGATATCGTCGACTGGCTGTGCGCATGGCGCAACCGCGGCCGCAACGAGGCGCTGGACCGCACTATCCGCGAATCCAGCAACGTCACCGAGCTGCGCAAGCCCTGACCCGGATTACTCATGAACGGCACGACGGCCGGGGCGGAGGTGTGGCCCGGGGGAGGGCTTTTCAGGGCCGTGCGAGACAGGATGTCGAGCCCGGAGCGCACACGGACGTGCTTGCAGCGTCCCTGAAAAGCCCTCCCCCGGGGCGCGCCTTCGCCAACCACCAAAGCCGAACCGTTCATGAATAATCCGGCCCACGGCGCCCGGAAAATCACAGCGTTTCGGCAGCCTGCCGAAGCGACAGCGCCGGCACCTCAGTCCGCCTGCTGGATGTCGGCAAACAGTGCGCTGTCGACGTTGCCCCCGCTCAGCACGACCACGGTCGTCCGGTCGCGGCAGTCGATGCGGCCCGCCAGCACGGCCGCGAGTCCGACCGCCCCGCCCGGCTCGACGACAAGTTTCAGCTCGCGGAACGCGAAACGCATGGCCTCGCGTACCTCGTCGTCGCTGACGACCAGGCCGCCAGCCAGTAGTTCACGGTTGAGGTCGAACGTCATCCTGCCGGGTGTCGCGACCTGCAGCGCATCACAGATGCTGCTGGCCCGGGTGTCGATGCTGACACGCCGGCCGGCTTCGAGCGAGCGCCGCGTGTCGTCGAAATCCCGCGGCTCCACGGCATACACGGCAGTGCCCGGCGACAGCGCGCGGATGGCGATCGCGCAGCCCGAGCTCAGGCCGCCCCCGCTGCACGGGATCAGTACCTGGTCGGCGCCGGCAGAGCCCAGCTGTCGCACGATCTCGAGACCGACGGTCCCCTGCCCGGCAATGATGTGCTCGTGCTCGTAGGAGGGCACGAGCGCCGCGCCGCGCTCCGCCGCGAGGGCCCGCGCAATCTGTTCGCGGTCGCCCGTATGGCGATCGTACAGCACGGTCTCCCCGCCGAGGCGCCGCGTGTTCTCGATCTTGGCGCGCGGCGCATCTTCCGGCATGACGATGGCCGTGCGTATGCCGAGCATCGAGCCCGCGGCCGCGACCCCCTGAGCGTGATTGCCCGAGGACCAGGCGACGACACCGCTCGTGCGGGCTGCCGCGTCGAGCTGGCTCATCAGGTTGTAGGCACCGCGTATCTTGAAGGAACCGGTGCGCTGCAGGCATTCCGGCTTGAGGAGTACGCGGCCGCCGGTGTGCGCATCCAGCGCGTGATTCGTGATGAGCGGCGTCTCGACGGCAACGTCCCGCAGCCGCGCCGCCGCCTCTTCCACGGCATGCAGGTCGACGGCGGGCGTGGGCGAATCGCTCACGCGTCCGCCGCCAGCCGGTCGATCTTCGCCGCGCAGATAAAATCGTTGTCCGACAGGCCGTCGATGGCGTTGGTCGTGTAGCGCACGACACAGCTGCCGTAGTTGACCACCAGCTCCGGGTGATGTCCCTCGACCGTCGCGATCCACGCGACCGCGTTGACGAAGGCGATCGTGCGGCTGAATGCCGGGAAGCGGAAGGTGCGCTCGATCCGGCGGCTGTCGGCATCGAGCGCCCAGCCGGCATCCAGCGCCGCAAGGAGCTCATCCGCCTGGGCGCGCGTCAGCGGTTCGACACCGCCCTCGCACGGGGCGCAGCGGCGTTCGGTCAGGTCCGTCATCCGGCCTCCGGGGCTGGGGTTCCTGGGGTTGCTGCCGGCGTCTCGCGGCAGCCCGAGTGCCAGCCGATTCTGCCACGTCGGCAATGCACAAAAAAAGCCGGCCCCGGAGGGCCGGCAAGGCGGACTCGCAGGGAGTCCTGGCGGGGAATGACGTTTTTACACGGGGTACGGGACTATCAGGGGCTCGCGGCAAAGGACGGCGTATCGCCCACGAACAGGGTCAGGCTGACCTTGCGTTCGAGCGCGAAGCTGTCCGCGCTGTCGTCGGGCGCCGGCGATTCACCGTGCACGGCGACGGCGATGCGTCCGGGCTCGACGCCGTGGCCGACGAGCAGGTCACGGACGAACGCCGCTCGCCGCGCGGACAACTCGTGATTGTAGTCGGCATCGCCGCGCTCATCCGCGTAGCCGTCCAGTCGCACGCGGATATCCGGCATCGCCGCGAGAGTCGCGGCGAGCTCGCCGACACGCTGCCGCGTGGGATCGACCAGCACGTGTTCGTCGGTTCGAAACAGGAGGTCCATCTCGATGCCGGCCTGCAGGAGCTGGACGAGTTCCGGACGGGCATTCGCCTGCAGCCGGTGCAACTCGCTCTCGAGGCCACCCATGTCACCGTTCAGGTCGGCAATGGTTTGCTCCAGGCGCTGCACGCGCGACGACGAACTGTCGAGAGACGCCACAAGGCTCTCGATGCGCTCGTTCTTGCGATGGTAGTTATTGCCGAGCTTTGCGCCGATCGCGGCGCCCACGATCGCGCCGACGGGCCCGCCGATAACGGCACCGGCTACCGCGCCGGTGCCGACGCCGATTCGTTCTTCCCGGGGACTGCCGTCGGCCGCGTTTGCGGCGTTGCCAGCCAGTGTCATACCCAGGCCTAAAATGATGAAAGTGCGTCGCATGATTGTGTCTCCTTCGTTTGACCGGGCCACCGATGTGGCCTGCTACGGAGACTATTGAAGCAACGCGGGCGGCACGGACCCGGTCCGGGAAGTGGCGCCGTGCCGATCAATTATGGCGAACTGTGGCGGGACATTGTGACGTTACTACGCCGCCCACGCCGGCGTTCTCAGCGATCGCGGTTGGTCAGCGCGACGAACGTGCCGCCGTTGCGCTCGCAGAGCAGGCGCATGAGGCCTGCGAATCGCTGCGAACTTTGCGGGATCGTGCTGCCGCTGAACGAATAGGGAAAACCCACCGCGTGAATACGGACCAGCCGGTCGCCGTTTTCGTCCTCGACGTTGATCTCGTCGATCTCGCGCAGCACGGCCTCCATGGACTGGCCCTGGAACTCGTCGCCGAAGACATAGATGCTGATTTTCTTGTCGGCGGACCAGAACGTCTGGATGGCATAGGCGATGCCGTCGGCGGGGTTACTGTCGCTGAATGGCGCCCACTGGCGCATCGTATTTTTTATCGCCTGCCGCAGCTGCGGCGTATCCGGCAGCCAGTTTCGACCGTGCTGTTCGAACATGAACCGGCCGTTGTCGTTCATGATCTGCAGGCCCTTTACCGTCGGGTAGACATCCAGGACCTCGCCGAGCTTGTCCTCGGCCCAGTCCCACTTCGCCTGCATGCTTCCGGACGTGTCGATAACGAAAATGATGTACTCGCTGTCCACCGGGATACCGCCGATGGAGTCGTCAGGTGCGCGCCGGAAATCCGGTTGCAGGCGCCGCATCTCCGCGGTGAGGCTCTGCCTGGCCGCCTCCAGCTTGCCTACGTCGACGTCGAGCACCGGTTCCTCGCTCATGGTCAGTTCGTACTGACCCTGCACGCTGTCCAGCTCCCGCTGCAGCTGTGCCAGCGTGAGTCGGGTCTCGGTCGTCTCCTGCTGCGCGGTCTTCAGTTCGCGATTGATGACGGTCGTGTCGCCGCGAATCTCGTACAGCTCTTCCTGCAGCCTGGCGATCAGCTCATCCAGCTCGGCTTCCGTTTTCTCGATGACCGCGGGTTCGTAAATCCTGCTGAGGACGAGCAACAGCAGGATCGCGCCGAACCCGCACGAGATGCAGTCCAGGAACGACAGGCTGAAGGCTTCGGTATTGCGCCGGCGACGCCTCACGGCAGTAAGCTCCTCATGGCCAGTCCTTGCTGATGCTCATGAACGAGCCGCCGGTGCGGTACGCAAGCAACCAGTAGGCGATTGCCGCGTTGTAGTCGCCCTCCATCGGATAGAGCAGTACGTTGACCGGTATGCCGCTCGGTATTTCCTGTTCCGCCTCGTAGTGGAAACGCAGGCGCTCCTGCCCCGTGACCATGCCGCGATCGGTTTCCCTGGCGTTCATCGTCGGCAATCCGTCGATCAGCAGAATCACGTTGTCGGGACGCGGATTGAGGCTCGTGATGACCTTGTAGGCGTCGCGCATATTGGTGCCGTTTTCCGGCACGGTGCGGCGCAGTATGCGAATCGCTTCGCTCAGCTGTTCGCCGTCGCCGACCTCCAGCCAGACGCCCTCGCTCCCCTTCAACACCGGCTTCGGCTCGGTATTGAAGGTGTAGATCTGGAACTTGCTCTCCGGCCGGAACTGCGCCGACAGCCAGTCGACACTGGCGACTGCCTGGCGCCACTTGCGCGACCGCAACTTGACGTCGTCGGACATGTTGCGCCGCCGGATGATGTTGATGATACGGCGATCGAGCATACTCGCAGAACTGTCGACCAGGATCAGGATGCGTTCACCACCAACCTTCAGGCCGGTAAGGTACTGCCGGTCGCCCTCGCCCGTGAATGAGCGCACATCCTCACCGGACTCGCGTCGCTGTTCCTCGGCCAGGAGCCGGCGGCGTTCCTCCTCGAGACGCTCGATGTCCGACTGCAGTTTCTCGATGTGCTCAATGCGAGCCAGCGTTTCCTTGTCATGCTTCGCCAGTTCGATCTTCAGTTTTTCGATCAGTGCCGTGATCTGCGCGATGCGGCTCTGTGCCTGCGCGCGCTCGTCCTCAAGGTCCTCCATCGTATTGCGGGCGAGCACGAGGTCTTTGCGCGCTTCCAGGATCTCGAACTCCAGGCGGCTGGTTTCACCCACTTTTTCCTGCGGCGGCTGGTCCGTTTCGCGCGTCACCTGGGAATTGATGATCATGAAAAACAGCACGACTGCGCCGAAACCGCAACTCATGATGTCGAGGAACGACATGCTGATGATCTGGTTTTCGCGCCGTTTACGCGCCATGCGTCTCGTCCGTCGTGATCAGGAGGAACTCGAAGCCGGGCGATCCCACGCGCAGGGAGTCCCCGACCTGCAGTACTGTAGACCCGTCGATACGATGACCGTTCAGGAAAGTGCCGTAGCGGCTGTAGTCCTCGACGATGCACTGGCCGTTGGCCCGGCGCACCACGCAGTGGCGCCGCGAGACCCCGGGCATTTCGCCGTCCAGCGGGATACGCCGGTCGCGTTCCTCGGCCTGCGTGCCGACGGTCAGCGGCGCCTCCTCGATGCGCCACGCGACATGGCCGAACAGCAGGTGCGTCGGCACGCCACCGGTACGCGCCCCCGCCGGGTCCGCCTCGATCGTGACCGCCGCCTGGTCCCACGGCAGCTGCCGCAACAGCTTGACCGCTTCCTGGTTGCCGCGGCCGTCGTTGCGGCAACGCGCGAGCGCGCCGCGGGCCGTGGCTCCCGCCTCGAGAGCATAGATTTCGCCGCCCACCCGGGCCGTCAGCATGTCCGCAAGCCCCGGCAGCCGCGACACGCGGTCGGTCAGCTGGATGGCGGCAATCTCGTCGGCGCGGATCAGCGCGCGCAGCCGATTGGCAATCTGCTGGTACCAGGGAGCGGCGGCACCGATCAGCGCCAGCGGCTCGATCTCCGCCCGGTGCGCCACGCCGCCGGACTGCAGTTCGAGCTCGACCTGCTCGTCCCGCCCCGCCTGCGCCAGCCAGGCGCCGAGCTGGTCCAGCAGCAGCTGCTCCGTGTCGGCCGTGTGCAGCGGATCGAATCGCGACTGCCGCACGAATGCCTCGGCCACGGCGGTCAGCCACGCATCATTGAGGGCATAGATGCCGCAATTTTCGAGAACTTCGGTGCGCTCGACGCGGGCATGGCCGTCCTGTGCAATACGCGTCATCGTCGTAGCATGCAGGCCCATGTCGATGTGCACCGGGACGGCATTACGGTACTCGCGGCGCGTCGCCGCGACGGCGGCATCGGCGAGCGCGACGACCGGCAGAGTCAAGTCACGGGCGATGCCCAGGAACAGGCCGAGGTGCTCACTGCTGAGAAATCCCGGCACGGCCACCACCAGCTCGTCGATGTCGGCCGGCACCGCCTGCCACGCCTGTTCCAGCTGCCGGCTGACCAGGTCGGCCGGCGACAGGTGACGGAAGCGCGTGTCGCGCAGGGCTTCCGTCGTCAGGTCGCTCCAGTAGCGATGTTGCACGTGGCGGGGGTTGATGCGCGCGCGGGCGAACGCATCGTGGCCGGTCGTCAGTGTCTCGTCGTCGAGGAGCGCGAAGCCCGGCTGACGGTAATGGATGCGGCCGGTGTCGAGTATCGTGATTCCGGCGTCATTGATGTGCAGCGCGGCGCGCGTCATGCGTCTACCCGGCTCAATCCGACTTCATGTGGCGAATCAGTTTGTCGTTCGTGTAATTCTCGCTGTCGAAAACCAGGCGCTCCTGCAGCAATTGCAGCTGGTGTACGAGGAACATCAGGAAAATGCTGATCAGCAGCGCCACGAACGTCGAGTTGAACGCCACGCCGAGGCTTTGCGTCACGCCGGCGATATCGCCCTGGACCGCCTTGTCGGCCTGCGCGAGCGCCTCGCCGATACCCCGTACCGTGCCTATGAAGCCGATGGACGGGATCGCCCACGAAATGTAGCGGATCATGGCGAGTTCGGATTCCAGCTGGTCCGCTTCCGATTCGAACAGCGTATGCGTACTGCTCGCCACGTCCTGGATGTTGCGTGTCGAACTGAAACGCTGCAGGGCATTGAGCAGCGCGCGCGGCAACATCATTTTCTGCTTCTCGCTCGGCAATGCCTGTACCTGGCGCGCGAACTCGCGCGTATCCTCGGGCAGTATGCGCATGCCTTCCGCGATGGAAACGAGGTCGGTCTCCAGCAACCGGCGCTCGCGCAGCGTCATGACGGATTTATAGCCCATGATCGCCAGGGCCCAGAACATGAGGATGATGCATGCCTCCTGCTCCAGGTCCTTGATGAGGACCCACGTCGAACGCTCGCGCACGTAGTCGGGATCCTGCTCCGCCAGCGCGGCCTGTTCGCGCATGACTTCGGCGGCATTCGGCCGCACGACGGAGACGTAGAACGCGTGCACGATGATGATTGCGATGATCAGCGCAAACAGCTGATAGACGAACTCGACCGGTATGTTCTTTTTCTTCATGCACGGGTTCCTGGCGGCGGCTGCCGGCGATCAGATATTGGTCGGGAACGGGATGGGCTCATCGGCCGGGATTTCCTCGGTCGGGATGAAGTCGTCCTCGTCTTCCTCGTAAGTCTGTTCGTCCAGCTCGGGGTCGTCGAAGCGCTCCAGCGGGTCGACCGGCTCGTCGGCGGCGGGCGCGTCTTCGCCGTCGCCCTCGCCGGCATCCGCGGCGGCATCGCCCGCCTCACCGGTCTCGCCAGCCTCACCGGCCTCACCGGCCTCACCGGCCTCACCGGTTTCGACCGCGGCATCGGGCGCCGGCACCTCGTCCGTGCCGGCATTGCCGGATTCCTGCGCGATCCCGGCCACGGCCAGCAGGCACAGCAACAGCAGAATCGGCACGTATTTCATGATGGCAGGCATTCCATGCGTCATGTTCCGTTGGACAGCGACGTCCGGGAAAATGTCCCGCGAATCGCTATTGCGCATTGCGGGCGATACGGAACCCGAGGTCGACGCGACCGCCGGTCCCGAATTCGCGGTAACTCAATCGCAGTTCGCTGACGGTCGCGCTGCGCCAGCTGGAACCCCGGATGACGCGATTGGAGCCGCGCGCCGGCCCGGTCGGGTCCTCTATGGCGTCCGTCTGGCCCGGCGTCGGCACAGCATAGTAATCCTGTACCCACTCGGCAACATTGCCGCCGCCGTCGTACAGATCCAGCGCATTGGCCGGAAAGCTGCCGACCGGCGCCGTCGACGCGTAGCCGTCGTTGTAGCCGGGCAGCACGGTCGGCACCAGTTCGCTGGCCGACTGGTCCGCGTAGTTGCCGCTGTCGCGCCGCGGCGGCAACCGGTCGCCCCAGGGAAACAGCAAGGGCTCGGCGCGCGCCTGGTAGCGTATGGCCCACGCCCACTCCGCCTCGGTGGGCAGGCGGTAGCCATCCGGTGTCGGCGTGACGGCTTCCCACTTCTCGAAACGCTTTACGTAGGCCGGTGTCAGGCCCTCCTGCGCGCTCAACCAGTTGCAGTACTCGACGGCATCGGCCCAGCTGACGTTGACAACCGGGTTGTTATTGCCCGCCAGCGAGGCGTGCAAGTCGCCGGAATCGTGATCGGCGCGGAAGCGCAGGAACTCGGCGTTGGTGACTTCCCGCGTGCCGATGTAGAACGGCCGCGTGATCGACACCGGCACCAGCACTTCGTTCGCGCGCCGCCCCTGCTGGCGACGGGAGGCACCCATCGTGAACGAGCCGGGTTCCACGCGCCGCAGCGTCTGGCCGGCGGTATTCTCGACCGTGGTCGCGATGCTCCGGCGCCGCACTTCCTCGTGCGACAACAGGCGCACCTGGATGGTCTGCGGATAGCCGGGCCGCGGCGTCACACTCCGACTGAACGTTTCGTAGCCCTCCTTGCGCACCTCGAGCTCGTGCGGCGCAGACGGCAATTCCAGTGTCAGCGAACCGCGGCCACGCGACCGGCCGTCGACATAGACGACGGCATCCTCAGGCCAGGCATTGATCGTGACCCTGCCGACGCGGGCGGTCAGGTCAACCGTTATCGAGCGCGACGCGGCCGCTTCCAGGCGCACCTGGCGCTCCGTCGACCCGTAGCCCGCCTTGGACAGGCCGATGCGATAGTCGACGTCCGGCGACAGCGCAAGGCGCACGGGGGCCTGACCCCGGTAACGGCCGTTGACCGTAACATTGGCGCCAAGTGGAACCGAGTTCACCTCCAGCCGCGCGTTCGCGGGCTCGAGCTCGATAAGCGGTAACTCCCGATGCTCGTTGGCCGTTGCCTCGACGGTGCTGTCCCAGGCGGCAAAGCCCTCCTTGACCACGGTCAGCGCGTGGCTGCCCTCGGCGAGCCGGAGCGTCGCCGGCGTCTCGCCGAGTTCCTCCTGGTCGCGATAGATCGTCGCGCCCGTCGGCTCGGAGCGCACGGTGAACTCGGCCCAGCGCGGCACGAGCTGCACGTCCAGACGCTGATCGAGGCCCAGGCCGGGCACCGTGAGCCGGTGCTCGTACGGCAGGAAGTCAGCGGCGCGTACGGCGACCGTGTGCGTCCCGGGTTCCAGCTCCAGCGGGCCAAACGGCGCCGGCCCGACCTCCGTACTGTCGACGGTAACGACGGCGTCGACGGGCGGATCGGTGCTCACCGTGAGCCGTCCAGGCAACCTGCGCATTTCGATGGTGATGGTGCGGCTGGGCGTCGCGCCGACCTGCAGGCTCTGGTTGACATCGTAGTAGCCGGTTTTCTCGACGTGCACCGTGTAGCTGCCCTCTCGCAACAGCACGCGGTCGCCGACCGGCAGGCGAAACCAGCCACCCGAAATCCTGAGGTCGTCCGCGCCGCCGGGCTGCACGTCGAACTGGATCGACCTGGACGTAAACAGCAGGAACGAGACGCCGATCAGCAGCACTACGCCCGCTGCCACCGCCCACTGCCAGGCGGGGACGCGATGCGGCGCTTCGGCAACGCGAACGTCCGCGGCGCGCTGGAAGGCGGACGGCGCGATTGCTTCCTCGGCCGCATCGCCGGCCGGCGCATCGAGATCCGGCGGCCGCGTTATGTACGCGCTGTCCTCGAGGTGCACGGTGACGTCGAGCTGTCCGTCGGCGTCGGGGTCGGCGAATTCGAGCCGGGTGCCGAAGAATTCCAGCGTGTCGCCGGCGGTCAGCCGCCGCGAGGTCGTCAGCGGCTTGCCATTGACCTGCATGCCCGCAGTACGGCCCACGGGCTGCACGAACGGTTCGCCGTCGAGCTGGTCGAGCAGCGCGACCGTGTTACTGCCGGGTCCCGGCAGGCGCAGCTCGCACTCGGCGCCGGTACCGATCCGCAGGGGCAGTTTGTGCGACGGCACGCGCCGCCTGCCCTCGGCGTCGTGGATCATCACGGCGTCGAATTTCAAATTGGCTCCTCGCACTGCACGACGATCGGCTGCATTTCGATCTCCGGTGCGACGCGAAACTCGAGCCGCACGTCGCGATAGCCGGGTCGACTGCCGACCGCCACGTACGAACCGGGACGCAACTCGATGCGCTGCGATTCGAAACTGCCCAGCCGACCGACCTGGAAGATCGACACTTCGGTCTTGTTGTCGGACACCAGTTTAACCGGCAGCGGCGTCGCCGCGCGCTTGAGCAGTCGGGACAATGCCTCTTTCTGGTCCTCGAGACGCGGTCCGGACGGCGATACGCGCGACAGTTCCAGCAGCAGCCGGGTAGCGGCCTGCATCGCCTGCGGCTCGCTCAGGGAGTCCGGATTGGCGATGTAGTCCTCCAGGCGCTGGTGCAATGCCGCCCGCCGGGAGGCACGCTGCAGGCCGTCCTTGGCAAACTGCAGGTCGGGATCGACTTCCAGCGCCGCGCGGTAGGTATCGACGGCGGCTTCCCACTGCTCGTTCGATTCCTGCGCCGCACCCGTCTCCTCCAGCGACGCGATGCGCGCGAGACGGACCTCCTGGTCGACCTGCAACAGGCCGTCAATCGGCTGCGGCGACTCCGGACGCATGGCTTTGGCCGCCTCGAATGCCGCACGCGCCGTTTCCAGGTTGCCCGCCGCCAGCGCGTCGAAGCCTTCCGTCATGCGCTGCTCGAAGTTGCGCTGCTCCAGTGCCGCGCGGATGCGGGCCAGCGCCTCGTCGGCCGGTGTCCAGTCCGGGTCGAGGTCCAGCGCGCTCGCAAAGGCCTGGCGGGCCGCCTCCAGCTCCAGGTTCTGCTCGAATTCGCGGCCCCGTTCCATCAGCGCCAGTACGTCCTCGAGCGTGCGCGCACGGGCCAGGCCCTTCTCGGCCGCCGGGTTGCCGGGCGTAATCGCGACCGCCAGATCGTAGAACCGGATGGCTTCGCGGTGGTCGCGCGCCTCGAACGCCTCGCGCGCAGCCTGCATCGCCTTGTCGAATTCGTCGTCGATGCGATCGAAAAACGGTTCGAGCATGCGGCTCGCTTCGCGGTACGCCTCGCGCGCAGCCGCGAAGTCCTGCTCGAGGTACGCGTCGTCGCCCGCCTTGTAGCGTGCCAGCGCCGCCTCGAAGCCGGGGCCGCCCCAGCGCTCAATGCCGCGATAACGCAGACGCTCGAGCTGCGACAGCAGGTCGCCCAGCGCCTCGTCGGTCGCGGCCTTCAGCTGTGCGGCGTCGCTGCCGCCGGCGGCGGGCAGGTTTTCGCTGAACCCGACAGCCTCCCCGTCCGCGTCGGCCGGCGGCGGCGCCGTAGTCGTCGGGGCGTCGGCGGCGACCGGCGCGTCGCCCGGCGTGACCGCGGTCGCGGGCGCGTCGTCGGCCGGTCCGGCGGGGGTACGCACCGAGTCAGGCAATACGAACAGCACACCGAGGAAGGCCACGAGCAGCACGGCGAGGCCGGCCACGACCGCGCGACGCCGGCAGCGCCGCCGGCCGCGTCGGCCGCCGCGGGTACTGCCCCTTGGCGGCTGCCCGGCCCGTTGGGCGCCTGCGGCCGCACCGTGCTGACGGCGACTTCCGCGTCAGCCGCCGCGTTTGCCGACCCGCGGGGCAGCACCGCCGGGCCGGCCGGGAAGCCGAGCTCGGCCAGTGCCGACGCCACCTCGACAGCCGCGGGCCGCGCGTCGCGTCCGGGAGCCAGCATGGCCCGCAGCAGGTCGCAGAGCCGCGCCGGCACGCGTTCGCCCGCCGTCGTCTCGTCGGGCACGGCCGACCCGGCCGGCGGCACGCCGAACAGCAGCTCGTGCAGCAACACGCCCAGCGCGTAGATGTCGTCGGCCGGATGGGACGGTTCGCCGGCTCGTTGCTGCGGGCTGGCGGCCGCGCGCGAACCGCCCCCCGCGCGACCGGGTGCGCCCGCCGCCTGCGCAACACCGAAATCGATCAGGTACGGTGCGCCACGGCTGTCCAGCAACACGTTGGCAGCCTTGATATCACGGTGAACGACGCCCTTGCCATGCGCGTAGCGCAGCGCGTCGGCCAGCAGCCCAACCGGTCGCAGCAACAGGTCCAGCGGCTGCCCCGCCAACGCGGCGATCGAAGGCCCGTCGATGTACTGCAGGCCGAAGCAGGGCCCGGCATCCTCGTCGTGGTATTCGAACACGCGCACGATATGCGCGCATGCATCAGGCGGCTGGCAACCCGCCATTCCTCGTGGAACAGGTCGCGGTAGCGCTGCTCCGCAGCCCATTCGGGTGCCAGGAACTTGAGCGCCACCTTGCTGCCGGTCCTGGCGTCATCGGCTCGCCAGATTTCCGCCATGCCGCCGCCGCCGATGCGGCGTTCGAGCGTGTAACGGTCGGACAGCCGCGTACCTTCTTTCAGTACCCGCATGAGTTGTCTGACGCTCAATCAGTCGACGGCGTCGCGGCCCGGGCGGGCACTCCCACATCGATGTCGCCGCTGAAACCGGTTTCGATCTGGTAGATGTCCTTCAGGAGTTTGCGCCAGCCCTCGTACTGCGCCTCGGCCGTGCCGGTCAGGCGGCGGGCCTGTCCCTCGACCTGCACCGTCAGTGGCGCGGCCTCCGCGATGAAGGACTGGGACAGCTCGCGGATATCCTCGCGGTACACGTCCGCCGACTGGCGCAGCCGCCAGGCACTGACGATCGTCTTCAGGCCGCGGTCGATACCGACGGTCTGCGTGACGCGTTTCGCGCGGCGCCGGGAACTGCTGGAGCTGTCCGTATCCATGCTCAGCGAACCGGCAACGACGACGACACCGAGCAACGCGCGCATCGTGGCGGAACGCTTGACCTGGCGAATGTTGACCTGGTTTTCGCGTGCCTTCTTGCGCCAGCCTTCGTACGGCAACGCGACGCCGTACTAGAAGTTCGCGTAATGTTCATTGAGCGTGTCGATGACCAGCCGGTCGCGTTCCGCGTATCTGCCGCAGCCGGTTGACCATCGGGTCGTTTTTCGCCGGCAGCCGCACCAGCGACGTCATGCCGTTTTCGTCGGTCGCCACGTAGTCGCCGAACGCCTGCGGCGCCATGTCGGCGAAGAATTGCATCTCGGATACCTGCCGGATGCGGGTGACCTGCTGTGGCGTCAGGGTGCTCGCGAACTCACGCATGTCGTTCGCGATGTCGTTGAATACCTTTTGATAGGGATCGCGGGTCCGGTCACGGCCCTGGTCGTAGGAGCGCACGCCGGTTTGCGTCTCGAACTCGCGCTCGAAACCATTCGGCGCCCGGTCGCGTCGGCGACGCGACGCGCAGCTCGACGTACTCGCCGTTCGAGCGCTCGATCTCCCCGTCACCGTCACGTCCGTATACACCTCGCGCGACGGGATAACGCGCACGGCGCCCCAGTAACCGGTGCCCTGCAGCGTCTTCTTGATGTGGTAGGGCAGATAGCGCGCCTCGGCACGCCTGATTTCCTCGAATACGCCGGTTTCCTGGGATTGTTGTCCGGCACTCCTTCCGCGAACCTGATGATGCCGACGTCCAGAAGCTGGTTTTCCGCAAGCTCCTGTTCGGCGATCTCGAGCTCGGTCGTTCCGGCGGCGATGACCTCCGAGACCGTGCAGGCCGAACACAATCCGAGTGTCGCCAGCAGCCCCAGGATTCCGGGTCTTGTATATCCAGCTTGCGTCATGGTCCGGAAACGCTCCTGCGAGGCGGCGACTTGCGACAATTACAGTCGATTATAACGGCGATACTCTTCCCATAGGCGCTCGCGGAGCTCGGGGTCGTCCTCCGCGAGAGCCGCTTCCCGCAGCTGCTTGGCCACGATGTCCTCGCTGACCAGCTCGGGAATATCTTCGGGCGTGCGCGACTCGATCTGCTCTTCGCTCATGCCGGCCACGCTGGGCGTCGCTCCGCCGGCGCCGCCGGCACCGGCGCCCTGGCCACCGCCTTCACCGGTGCCCCGCATACCTTCCTGCTTGCCGAGACCGACACCGCCGCTGCCGCGCCCGCCGGGACCACCGCCAAAGCCCTCGGTATTGCGGCCGACCGTGGCAACCTCGCGTTGCTCTTCTGCCAACACCTCGTCGAATCCGCCAACCGATTCCTCCAGCTCGCCTTCCAGGCGCGCCTTGCGCTCGGCGGCTGTCTCGCCCGGATACTGGCCGACGCCGCCGGCCCCGTTACAGTTCTCGGGCTGCTCCATACCGCCAACCCCGCCGGCAGGCCGGCCGGGCCGCAATTTTCGCCGCTGCCGCCGGCCTCACCGCTGCCGCCGGCCTGGCCGCCGGCCGCGCCGCCCGGCATGCCGCCGGGCATCTGCCCGCCGAGGCCCTTGACGCCACCGCCGCCAGCGCCACCACCGCCGCCGCCGGACGCACCGCCCGCCATACCGCCGCCGGAGCCGCCGGACATACCACCGCTGGAGGAACCGCCGGGCATGCCGCCACCGGAGGGACCGCCGGCATACCGCCGCCGGAAGAACCACCGGGCATGCCGCCGCCGGAGGAACCGGAACCCGGCATGCCGCCGGAGGAACCACCTCGCCGCCGCCGGAAGAACCGCCCGGCATACCGCCGCCGGAGGAACCACCGGGCATACCACCGCCGGAGGAACCGCCCGGCATGCCGCCGCCGGAGGAACCGCCCGGCATACTGCCGCCGGAGGAACCGCCCGGCATGCCGCCACCGGAGGAACCGCCGGGCATCGCATGCCCATGCCGCCACCGGCCGTGCCACCGACACCACCGGTGCCGACGGAAACGGCGCAACCACCGGCAGCCAGCAGCGTCGCCATGGCTATGAGCGCGGGTGCACCGCGTGCAACCGGGAATTTATTGCGGGAAATCGAGATCATCGGGTCAACGCCTCACTGGATCTGTCGGTGTATGGCTGGCGTTTGCGGCGCCACGCCGTGCGGCGCGCGCAGTGTCCTTGTCGAGGGTTGGATTGCCGCCCCGGCGGTTAAGTTCCGTCTGTGCCGGACGCTCTGCGGCGCTATTTCCGCCTCTCCGACCATAATACGCTCCCGGAGCGCCCGCAAGGCGCCCGGCCGCGATCGCAGCCACATTGCCGCCTACCCGGATTTCGCATGAACGGCACGGGGGGCAGGAGGCGGAGGTGTGCCCCGGGGGAGGGCTTTTCAGGGCCGTGCGAGACAGGGATGTCGAGCCCGGAGCGTACAGCGACGTATCTACAGCGTCCCTGAAAAGCCCTCCCCGGGCGCCTCCGCCCACCACTACACCTAAACCGTTCATGAAAAATCCGGGCGAAAAAGCCAACACCGGGCACTGCAAAGAAATGTCAACCGCGAGCAAACCTGCATTGCGGCGACCTCCGCTTTGACTGACGATTCAGGATCCGTAACCGCAGCGGACACCGATGACCGCCGACAACGCGAATGCACACGCGCCGCTGATCGACGACGACCGGCAGCTGTCCGGAATGATCCGCGACTACCTGGAACCCGAACGTCTCCGGCTGTCCACCTGTGACAACGGCGAAGACGGCCTGGAAATGCTCGCCGGCAACGGTTACGACCTGCTCGTGCTGGACATCATGCTGCCCGGCATGACCGGCCTCGACGTACTTCGCAAGCTGCGCCAGGTGAGCGATATTCCGGTCATCATGCTCACCGCACGCGGGGACGACGTCGATCGCATCATCGGACTCGAGATCGGCGCCGACGACTATTTGCCGAAGCCCTTCAACCCGCGCGAACTGACCGCACGCATCAAGGCCATCCTGCGCCGGGCCCAGCAACCCGCCGCAAACGACGAACAGACCGAGTTGGGCAACGTGCGGCTGAATCCGCGCACCCGCGTCGTGACGGTCGCGGACACGGAACTCAGGCTGACCGGCACCGAATTCGAGGTATTGCGCTGCCTGCTCGAGTCCGCGGGCGAGGTTGTCAGCAAGGAAGCACTGAGCGAGCGCGCACTGGGCCGGCGGTTGCTGCCTGACGACCGCAGCATCGACACGCACATCAGCAACCTGCGCGGCAAGCTGGAACGTGCCGGCAGCCGTCAGATGACGATCCGCAACCAGCGCGGCATCGGCTACGTCCTGGTGCCCGGCGCCTGATTCCGGCGCGGTTGCCGAATCGATCTCATGCGCAGCCTGCTCGTCCGCATCTTCCTGTCATTCTGGCTGATCATCGGCGTCACGATCGGCGTCGCCGTGCTGGCGGGCTACTATTACGCGGAACGCATGCGGTCGGTGGTCGAGAATTTCGCGTCCGGCGATACGCTGCTGGAAGCGAGCGAGATACTGGCGGAGGACGGCCTGCGCGGCCTGGCTGAAGACCAGCCTCGCGACGACGGCGTGATCCTGTACGTCCTGGATACACGCGACCGCGACCTGCTCGGCAGGCGGCTGCCACGCTACATACGCCACAAGCTGCACCGCAACGAGCCGTCACCGCATCGCGGCGCGCGCCGCAATGACCGCACACCACTCAACCTTCGACCGGCGCGGCCGTTGCCGCAACTGGTCGCACCCGACGGCGATGTGCTGACGTTCGTGGCGGCGCCGTCGCAACGGCCCTATCGCCGCTGGCTGGACGAGCAGGCCGTCCCGTTGTTCCTGCTCGTCGCCCTGGTCGCAAGTGCCGCCGTGTCCTACCTGCTGGCGCGAATGCTGAGCGGCCCGGTGCAGAAATTGCGCGCGGCAACCGTCGCGATCGCCGCCGGTGATCTCAGCACCCGGGTTGCGGGAGCCGTGCACCGGCGACGTGACGAACTCGGTCTGCTCGCGCGGGATTTCGACCGCATGGCGGCGCGGCTGGAACAGGCAGCGCAGCAACAGACGGAACTCTCGCGCAATATTTCGCACGAGCTGCGCTCGCCGCTGGCACGGTTGCGCATTGCACTGGAACTGGCGCGACGAAATACCGGCGAGCGTCCCGAATTCGAACGCATTGACGCCGAGACCGAACGTCTTGACGAGCTCATCGGCCAGATCCTGAGTTACGCGCGCCTCGACTCGGCCGGCAGCCAGGTCGCCGAGGACCTGGACCTTCGCGACGTTCTGGAGGACGTCGTCGCCGACGTCAATTACGAAGCACGTGCCACCCGCGACGAGGGCGTGCGGCTGGTGCTGGACGCCGACAAGTTGCCGGCATTGCGCGGCTATCGCGAGGCCCTGAAGAGCGCGGTCGAGAACGTATTGCGAAACGCCGTTGCGCTCAGCCCCGACAACGAGACCGTCACGATGACGCTCAGGCATGTCGACGGCGAGGTACGCATCGAAATCGCGGACCGGGGGCCCGGCGTAGGCCCGGACGAACTCGAGGCCCTGTTCGAACCGTTCTACCGTACGCGGGCGGCCGCAGCGAACGGCGCGCCTGCGGGCAACGGCCTTGGCCTCGCGATCGCGGCACGTGCCGTGCATCTGCACGGCGGCAGGATCTACGCGGAAAACCTGGCGAGCGGCGGACTACGCGTCACGATCCGGCTGCCGCTCGCGCGGGCCTGACGCGCGGCTGGCTGCGCGTTTTTTCGGCTTGCGGTAGAGGATGACGGACAGGTCGTCCGGCTTGCTGGGCTGGGTCAGGGTCTCGGCCGTCATGCGCCGCGAGGCCAGCCGGACGAGTGTCGTCACGGCCGTTTCCAGCGGCCCCTTGCGAATGATTTCGATGATTTCGTGCAGGTGCACGTTGTCGGTCAGGCCGTCGCTTGCCAGCATGATCGTGTCACGCGACTGCAGCGTGACGGCGGAACCCATGTCGACCCGCATGTCAGGCGTGCCGAGGAAATTCGACACCAGGTGCCGTTCCTCGTGGTGCAGCGCCGCGCGCTTGTCGAGAAAACCGGCCTCGACCGCAAAACCTGTCGGGGAATGCGCCATCGTCTGGGAGCGCAGGCGGCCCCGCTGGCCGACGATCAACGCCTCCGAGTCACCGATCTGGTAGAAACGCGCCTCGTGCCCCGTGATGCCCATGACGGTCAGCGTCGTCGCGGAGCCGCTGCCGGAATCGAGCAGCGCCTGGTTGGCGGCCTCGATGCCGTTCAATATCGCCGTGCGCAGCAGCATGTCCTCGCGCTGCGCCTCGTCGACGGCCCGTTGCAGTTCGGTCACGGCTGTCAGCGATGCGCGGCGTCCTGCCGGCAGTCCGCCGGCGCCGTCGGCAACGATCAGCACCGCAGCGTCGTCGCCGTACGGAATGGCTGCGACCGTATCCTCGTTCTCGGTTTGCTTGTCGGGCGCCCGGCACGTATGGGCGACGAGCGTGCCACCGGCAAGTGCCACCGTGCGGAAATCCGGTTCGACCGCGCCGTCCAGCAACGTCGTGTCAGACGGCATCTCAGGCATCATTGCCGCCCATTCGCCCGCGTGCGCCGGTGTCAACGCACGACCGGTTCACGGCACCAGGCACAGTAGTTCCAGAAATCAGCGCAAATGCCCCATTTGCAGGCGCTGCAGCTCGCCTTGCTGCCCGCAATCTTCCACGGCCGTTTCACTTTCGAGCGACACCAGGGGCAATAGCGCATGAACGGCATCAGCGGCTCCCGGCAGCGGGCATTGGCGCAGCGAGTCACGTAGCGCTTGTCGGAGAAGCGCCGGTTCGTTTCGGCCTCGAAGCCGGGACCGTAGCACCAGGCGCAGTAGTCCCAGTCGAGCTTTACCCCGCGCTCGCACCGGGGGCAGTGGGCGGGCATGCGCGTCGCGGCGCCACGCGCCGGGTTGTCGAAGCCGCACCACGGGCAGGCCTGCATGCTTTCCGCGACCGGGCCCTCGCAATGCCGGCACTGGTGGGTCGTGTCCAGCACCTTGCGGTAGCGCCGCTGGAACTCGCGCCAGCGGATCTGGCGCCATGACACGCCGCGCCTGGACGATTGCCTGGAACCGGATCTGCGCTGCCGCCGGGCCCGGCTCTGCAATTCGTCAAAGGCGTTGTACATCTGGATTGCATCGTCGAAGCGTTCGGCCGGGTCCAGCCGTATCGAGCGCCGCAGGAACTCGGCGAACTCCGGGCGGAAACGCGATCGCAGCCGGTCGTGCCCGACCATGGGCCAGCTGAATGGCCACTCCGGCAGCTTGCCGCTGAACATGCGGTAGAGAACCAACCCGACCGAGAAGACATCGGACTGGAACTTCGGCCGCCCCATGGCCTGTTCCGGCGCGATGTAGTCAATCGTGCCGGACCCGGATGCCTTCAGTGTGCGCAGGCTGATCTTCGCGAAGCCGAAATCCGCCAGCTTCAGCACGTTGTTCGGAAACAGGATGAAGTTTTCCGGCTTGATGTCGCAGTGAATGATGTTGTGCTCGTGCGCGTGAGCCAGCGCGGCCAGTGCCTGTTCCGCCAGGTGCAGCGCACGGGCCGTCGACATGCGGCGCTCGATCCTGTCAGCCAGCGACTCTTCGCCCAGCTCCATCGCGATGACGAAACGATCGCCGATGTAGCTCGCATCCTGCACGGCGAGAATGTTCGGATGACGCAGCCGGGTCGCCACCTGCACCTCGTGCAGGAAGTCTTCGTGACTGACGTCATTGCCCGACTTGGGAATCTTCAGCGCAACCCGGGCGCGATGAATCGTATCGTATGCCCGGTAGACGTCCGCCAGCGGCCCGGACGCAATGCGGCCGAGGATTCGATACTTGCCCAGCTTCTGGCGTGCGCGTAACACTTTCGTCGGGATCTTTACTGGCGTGCCGTCAGGACCGCGCGAAAATACCGGATGCCGCGCGGCTCATACAACCTCGAACAGGCCGGCAGCGCCCATGCCACCGCCAATGCACATCGTGCACACGACGAATTTCGCATTGCGACGCTTTCCTTCGATCAGCGCGTGCGCCACCATGCGCGCACCCGACATGCCGTACGGGTGGCCGATGGAGATCGCCCCGCCATTGACGTTCAATAGCTCGGCGGGCAGCTTCAGCCGGTCGCGACAGTAGACCACCTGCACGGCGAAGGCTTCATTGAGCTCCCAAAGACCAATGTCGTCGAGTTTCAGGCCCGACCTCCCGAGTAGCCGCGGGACGGCAAAAACGGGCCCGATGCCCATCTCGTCGGGCTCCGTGCCGGCGACCGCCATGCCGCGATAGATGCCGAGCGGCGCCAGCCCCTGCTTTTCGGCAAGACGACTGTCCATGACGACGACCGCCGCGGCGCCGTCCGACAGCTGGCTCGCGTTGCCCGCCGTAATGACGCCATCGTCCAAAACCGGCTTCAGTCCGTTGAGCGCGTCCAGCGTCGTTTCCGGGCGGTTGCCCTCGTCTTTCGCCAGCGTCACGTCCTCGAACGTGACCTCGCCGGATTCCTTGTTCACGACGCCCTTGCTGGCGGTGACCGGCACAATCTCGTCGTCGAATCGCCCGGCCGCCTGCGCCGCCGCGGTACGCTGCTGGCTCTGCAACGCGTACTCGTCCTGGCGCTCGCGCCCGATGTCGTAGCGCCTTGCCACGACCTCGGCCGTTTCCAGCATGCTCATGTAGATGTCCGGTGCGGCCGCCAGTGCCGTCGGATCCTTGATGCGATGCCGGTTGTAGTGCTCGTTCTGGACCAGGCTGATCGACTCCAGGCCGCCGCCGACCACGACTTCCATGCCGTCGTCCAGTACCTGCTTGGCTGCCGTCGCAATCGCCATCATGCCCGAAGAGCATTGCCGGTCCAGCGTCATGCCCGGCACCGTGACCGGCAGGCCGGCCGCCAGTGCCGCCTGGCGGGCGACGTTCTGGCCGGTCGTCCCCTGCTGCAGTGCACAGCCCAGGATCACGTCGTCCACGCGCCTCGGGTCGACGCCGCACGTTCCACGGCGGCACGCACTGCGTGCGCGGCAAGCGTGGGCCCTTCCGTGTCGTCGATCGCTCGGTACGCGCCGATCGGGGTGCGTGCCGCGGAAACGATGACTGCTTCTTTCACGTTGCTGACTCCGGTCCTGCTGGCGGCGTTCAACCGCTGATCTTTATCCCGAGTTCGGCCGCGGCCTTCGCGAGGAACTTCATGGTCTGCTCACCGGCCGCTGCAGTTCCTGCTGCCCGTCGGTCGCAGCAATCCGGCCCCACGCGGCGGCGACCTGGTCGGCATCGCGTTGCTCGGGGCGCAGGAAGACGCCGGGGGCTCGGCCACGACGACCCGGGCGAGGACGCCGGCGCCGGCGGCGATGATCTGCCGGTTCGGCGCATCGCGGCTCGCCATGAAAATCACGGCCGGCGTCACCGCTTCGGGCTCGAGCAGCTTCAGCACGTCCTCGACATCAGGCTCTTCGGTCATGCGCGTCGCCGCGATCGGCGCCAGCGTATTGACGTGGATGCCGTATTTCTGTCCCTCGATCGCCAGCGAATTCATGAATCCGACCAGCGCCATCTTCGCGGCACCGTAATTCGTCTGGCCAAAATTGCCGTAGATGCCGCTCGACGACGATGTCATGACGACGCGACCGTATTGTTGTCGCGCATTTGCGCCCATACGGCCTTGGTGCAGTTGACGGACCCGCCCAGGTGCACATCCAGTACGGCCTGGAAATCGCCAAGCTCCATCTTGGCAAACGTCTTGTCCCGCAGGATACCCGCGTTGTTGACCAGCACGTCGACCCGCCCCCAGCGTTGCACGGTGTCGGCGACCATGGCCTCGACATCGGCGTAGTCCGCCACATTCGCACCATTCGCGACGGCCTCGCCGCCCGCCGCCGTTATTTCGCCGACGACGCGCTCTGCCGCCGTATCCGATCCGCCGCTGCCGTCGCGGGCGCTGCCGAGGTCGTTCACGACGACGCGCGCGCCGCGCGCCGCGAATTCGAGCGCGTGACTCCGGCCGAGCCCGTTGCCGGCCCCCGTCACGATCACCACCTGGTCGTCGAACCGGATCGTCACTGTTACACCCCCCGGTGCAGATCGAGCAGCACCGCGTTTTTCATTGCCGGCCTCCGTCAATAATACAAGAGCGACAGTATCTCCGCGATCAGGGCCGGCTTTTCCGAGCCGCGGATTTCGACCGTCACCCGGGTGCGCGTCAGCACCTGGCCCGGCTTTTTTTCGCGCACCTCGAGCAGGCAGGCACGCCCGCGCACATCGCTGTCGACTCGAACGGGCTCGAGGAAACGCACCTTGTCCGACCCGTAGTTGATCACCACCTGCGGGTTCCCGGGCCCGATACCGGCCTCGGCGAGGAAGTGGGATACCAGTGACAACGTCAGGTAGCCGTGTGCGATGGTTGCGCCAAACGGAGTCGCCCGCGCGCGCGCCGGGTCCACGTGTATGAACTGGTGATCGTGTGTCGCGTCGGCAAACGCATTGATCTGCTCCTGGTCGATGCGCAGCCAGTCGGACGGGTCCAGCGGCTTGTCAATATAGTCAGCGAGCTTGGCCGCCGGCACCTGCAGCATGATCGGGTTTCCCGGAATCGCACGAATTGCGGAATCGCAGTGTACCCGATCCGGCATGCCCTTGGCAACACACCGCGGCCGCCGGCGCCTGTCGCCGAGACGCTCGCGATTCGAATGCAGTCAACGCGCACGACAGGCGGGTGATTGACGCGCACGCCGGTCCACTCGTCCGGGTCCTGACTATTCCCTCGCCCGGAATTCGTTATCATCGCGGTCTTCAATGCCATTCGATCCAGTCGATTCCGGAGACGCTTTGAGTAAACCGGGCTACGAGGGCGCGCGCGCGTCCTGCATGCCACGCGCTATTCGGCGCGCGGATTCGCCGACGCATGGCGGTGCGAAGCCGCCTTTCGCCAGGAGGTCTGCGTGACGCTGGCTCTCGTTCCCATCGCACTCTGGCTGGGCCGGGACAACGTGGAGCGCCTGCTGCTGATCGGCGTCTGCCTGCTGGTGCTGGTGGTCGAATTACTGAACTCGGCGGTCGAGGCGGCCATCGATCGCGTCGGCACCGAACATCATGAGTTGCTCGGCCGGGCCAAGGCATGGGCTCGGCCGCGGTCATGCTGAGCCTGGTGCTCGTGGCCGCAGCCTGGGACGGTGCTCTACGACCGCTTCCTGGCGCCGCCTGCCGCCTGACGAACGCCGTCAGATCGCCAGCGCCAGCATCGCGAGACCGGCGCCGATCGCGGCGCCTGCGAGGACGTCGCTGGGGTAATGCAGGCCGAGGATCATTCGCGATGCGGCCACGAGCAGCGCGAACGGCGCGGTCAGCAGCAGGTAGGCCGTGTCGAAACTCGTGAACAGCACCGTGAAACTGGCCGCGTGCAGCGTGTGGCCGGACGGGAAGCTGTAACGATCCAGCGGCACCGTGTCGCAGTTGACCGCCGGGTGCGCGATATAGGGCCGTTCTCGCACCAGGCTGCCCTTGAGCAACTTGTAGATGCCGATGCCGACGAGAGCCGTCAGGCCGGCCCGCGGCGCGAAGCCCGGCGCGCCAGGCGCGCCCGACAGCAGGCAGGCGATCCCGACAAAGGCCCAGTAGTAACCGTCACCCAGCCGGCTGACCGCTGCGAAAAAACGCCGTACCGCGTTGCGCTCTCCATACCGGCTGATGCGCACGCACGCCGCTCGTTCCAGATTGTCGATGTAGTGCAACAACGCTGCCATGTCGCGATTCCTGGCACAACTCTCGATACTGTACCAGCGTGGGTCTCTGCCCGAGTCGATGCGGATGACGGCTTCACGCCACCGCGGCGTCGAAACGCTGTCAGGCGCTGGTGCGGACCCGTGAAACGGCATCCTGCCAGCCGCTGTAGAGTGCCGCGCGACGCTCCTCGGCCATGGCGGGCTCGAAACGGGCATCGGGGGCCCACAGCAGAGCAAGCGCATCCAGCGACTCGTAGAGCCCCGCCGACAGGCCGGCGAGGAGCGCGGCGCCGAACACGGTGGACTCGACGTTGCGCGAGTCGTTCCACGCTGACGCCGAGCAGGTCGGCAAGAAACTGCAGGAAGCCAGTCGTTGGCAACCATGCCGCCGTCGACGCGAATGACCGCCGGCGCCATGCCGTCCTCGATCATCGCCTCCAGCAGGTCGCGCGTCTGGTAAGCCACGGCCTGCAGCGTTGCGGTGATGATCTGGGCACGATTCGAGTCGCGCGACAGGCCGAGGATCGCGCCGCGAGCGTCGGGATCCCAATAGGGCGCACCGAGACCGGCGAATGCCGGGACAACATGAATGTTCTCGACGATACCGGTGTCGCGCGCGATGTCCGCGGTCGCCGCCGCCGACTGACGATCCGCAACTCGTCGCGCAGCCACTGGATGGCCGAACCGGCGACGAATACGCTGCCCTCCACGGCGTAGGTGACCCGGCCGTCCAGCCGCCAGGCGACCGTGGTCAGGAGCCGGTTGCGCGACGCGATGGCCTCGTCGCCGGTATTGGTGATGACGAAGCAGCCGGTACCGAATGTGCTCTTGGTGGTGCCCGGCGCAAATCCCGCCTGCCCCACCAGCGCGGCCTGCTGGTCGCCGGCCATGGCCCGCACCGGCAGCGCGAAACCCAGCAGCGACTCGTCGGTCGTGCCGAACTCCGCCGCGCAGTCGCGTACCTCGGGCAACAGCGATGACGGGATGTCGAACAACCTGAGCAGGTCGTCGTCCCAGCGCTGTTCGTGAATGTTGAACAGCAGGGTCCGGGAGGCGTTGCTCGCATCGGTTGCATGCACGCGCCCGTCGGTCAGGCGCCACAACAGGTAGCAATCGATCGTACCGAAGGCGAGTTCGCCGGCAGCGGCCCGCCGGCGCACGCCATCCACGTTGTCGAGTATCCAGGCGAGCTTGGTCGCCGAGAAGTACGGGTCCAGTCGCAGCCCGGTAGCCGCCGCGACGGCATTCTCGACACCGTCCTCGCGCAGCGTCGCGCACTGTGCGGCGGTGCGGCGATCCTGCCAGACAATGGCATTGCAGACCGGCCGGCCGCTCGCACGCTCCCAGACGACCGTCGTCTCGCGCTGGTTGGTAATACCGAGCCCCGCGATTCGCGCGCCGTCGTCGCCGCTGTCGCCCACGGCGCGGCGCAAGACTTCGACGACGCTGTCCCAGATGGCTTCCGCGTCATGCTCGACCCAGCCAGGCCGCGGGTAGTGCTGCTCGAATTCGCTTTGCGCGCTGCTGACGATCGTGCCGTCGCGCTCGAAAACCACGGCACGGCTACTGCTGGTGCCCTGGTCGATCGCGAGCAGCCGGTCAGTCACCTGGGGTATCCCTCGACCTGCCCGAGCGGCTCCCGAACGTGCATCCGCTTGCCGAGTTCGGGAGGAAGTGGCAACTCGCGATGCTGCGCCATGCATGCCGCCAGGTTGTCGAGTATGTCGTCCGGCCACGGGCTGACGCGTCGTGCCTCGAGATCGACGTGCAGATTGAGCCATTCGCCCGTGGCGGCGAGGTAGTGTTCCTCGCCATGGTACATGCGCTGGAACTGGTGTATGCGCTTGGCGTCGTAGGCGACGAGCTGGCTGGTGATCAGGTAGGGGTCGGCCTCTTTCAGTTCGCGTTGCCACGTCACGTGACTTTCGACCGCAAACGTCGAGCCGCGTGTCGACCGGATGTAGTCGTCGGTAATGCCGAGCCGCGCCCAGAGATCGTCGACGGCACGGTCGAACGCCAGCACGTAGTACGCCACGTTCATGTGACCGTTGACGTCTATCCATTCGGGCACAACGATGCCTTTCGACACGCGCTCGCCGACTGTACCGATCAACTCCATCAGTATTGCAACTCCGGTATGTCCCTGAAGTGCTCCAGTGTCGCGGGATTGGCGAGCGCATCGGTATTCCTGACCGGTTCACCGTGCACGACCGAACGAACCGCGAGCTCGACAATCTTGCCGCTGATCGTACGCGGGATTTCAGGTACTGCGACGATTTTCGCGGGAACGTGGCGCGGCGTCGTGTTCTCGCGGATCACGTTGCGGATGCGCTGCTCGAGCTCGTCGTCCAGCTCGCAGTCCTCACGCAACACGACGAACAGAACCACTCGCACGTCGTCGTCCCAGCGTTGCCCGATGGCGATGCTCTCCAGCACCTCGTCGAGCTTTTCGACCTGCCGGTAGATCTCGGCCGTGCCGATGCGCACGCCGCCCGGATTAAGAACAGCATCCGAACGGCCGTGAATGACGACACCACCCGAGGGCATGATCTCGGCAAAATCACCGTGCGCCCAGACCCCCTCGAAACGCTCGAAGTACGCCGCACGATAGCGGCGCCCGTCCTCGTCCCGCCAGAAACCCACCGGCATCGACGGAAAGGCCTGCTTGCACACGAGTTCGCCTGGCTGCCCGCGCACCGGCCGTCCGGCATCGTCGAAGATGTCGACGGCCATGCCGAGCCCGATGCACTGCAGTTCGCCGCGACGTACCGGCAACAACGGATTGCCCAGCGCAAAGCAACTGATGAGATCGGTGCCGCCGGCGATCGACGCGAGTTGCACGTCCTCCTTTACCGCATCGTAAACGTAGTCAAAGCCGGCCGGCGCGAGTGGCGAGCCGGTCGACAGGATTGTCCTGAGGGCGCCGAGATCGAATTCGTCGGCCGGTCTTACGCCGGCTTTCTCCTGCGCTGAAATATACTTGGCGCTGGTGCCGAAGACAGTCAGCCGCTCGCGCTCGGCGATTTGCCACAGGACTCGGCCGTCCGCGGCAAACGGCGCGCCGTCATAGAGCAGCAGGCGGGCGCCCGTCGCCAGGCCGCTCGCCAGCCAGTTCCACATCATCCAGCCGCAGGTCGTGAAATAGAACAGGCTGTCGTCCGCGTCCAGGTCGCCGTGCAGCACATGCTCCTTCAGGTGCTGCAGCAAGGTGCCGCCGTGACCGTGCACGATGCACTTCGGCGCGCCCGTCGTGCCCGACGAGTACATGATGAACAGCGGGTGCGCGAACGGCAGCGGCTCGAATTCGGGCGTTGCCGGGTTTGCGCACAGCTCGTCCCAGTGTTGCGCGCCGGATGCCGGCAGCTCGACGGGGCCGCCGGTAAACGGCACGACGACCGTCAGCTCGATGCTGTCGATGCGCTCGAGTACGCGCGCCACGGTCGCCAGCGAATCGAAGCGCTTGCCGTTGTAAAAATAACCGTCGGCGCAAACCAGCACCCGCGGCTCGATCTGGCCGAAGCGGTCGACGACGCCGTTTTCCCCGAAATCCGGCGAGCAGGACGACCAGATGGCACCGATGCTGGCGGTGGCCAGCATCGCGATGATCGTTTCCGGGCAGTTCGGCAGGTAGCCGGCAACGCGGTCGCCACGTCCCACCCCGGCCGCGCGCAGGCCGGCCGCGGCAGCCGCCACGCGCTCCCGCAATTCGTCGCGACTTAATGTGCGTCGCTCGCCCTGCTCGCCGCAGAAGACCAGTGCCTCCGCGGTGCCGGTATGGCTCAGCAGGTGTTCCGCGTAATTCAGCGTGCCGCCGGTAAACCAGCGCGCGCTCAACATATCGCCCGGCTGCTCGAACGCCGCTGTCCACGGCGCCCGGAATTGCACGCCGCAGGCATCGGCAACCGACTGCCAGAAGTCACCAGTCCGTGCGAGCGACCAGGCGTGCAGTGCATCGTAGTCGGCGCAATTCTGCGCACGCATGAATGCCTGGAGGGCACTGCCTGCCCGCTGCCCGGCGGACGGCTGCCACATGACCGGGTTGAGTGATGTCCTGTCGTCGCTCATGTCGGGTCGCATTATGCATGCCGGTGCACGCGCCGTCATACGTGCCGGTTGAGCGCGGCCCGGGCGGATCGGCATACTGCGTCGATGCCGCCACGCCGATCATTGCCGGAAAGTCGATGCAGGCCATCGCTATCGTCGAGCCCGGCGGACCCCGGGGTATTGCAGCCGGTCGAACGGGACCGGCCAGTGCCGCGGGCCGGGGAAGTCCTGATCCGGGTCGCCGCCGCCGGCGTCAATCGGCCCGACGTGCTGCAGCGCATGGGCAGGTACCCGGCCCCGGCCGACGCCGACCCGTTGCCGGGACTCGAAGTGGCCGGCCGGATCGAGGCGCTGGGCAAGGGAGTGGATGACTGGCAGAGTGGCGACCGGGTCATGGCCCTGGCGCACGGCGGCGGCTACGCCGAGTTCTGCCGCGTGCCGGCGGCGCACTGCCTGCCGGTACCCGATGCACTGACCGATGTCGAAGCCGCGGCCGTGCCGGAGACGTTCTTCACGGTCTGGTACAACGTGTTCATGCGAGCCGCACTGCAGCCGAATTACGTGCAATGGCCCTGCCGCTGCTTGAAAATGGCCGGGTCAAACCCATTGTTCACCGGTCGTTTCCACTGGCCGCCGCGGCGGATGCCCACCGGCTGATGGAAAGCGGCGAACATCTCGGCAAGATCGTTCTGGAAACAGCGCGGCCGCAATAGAGCTGCCCGACCGTACAGGGATACAGGGAAATTTCGTGAACCGATTTTCGTCATCGCCGCCGCCGTCATCGTGGCGGCAGCCGCCGCGGCGGCCTGGTTCCTGTGGCTGAACCTGCGCGGCAAGCCGGCACCGACGGCGTTGAAGCCCGGCGCCGAATTGCCCGTTCGACGCCGAGGACGAAGACGGCAAACCGGTCCGCTCGACGGACCTGCGCGGTGCACCCGCCGTCATCCTGTTCGTGCGCGGCAACTGGTGCCCGTTCTGCAACCGGCAGGTCGCGGACCTGACCCACTACTACAGGAGATCGTGGCCGCCGGCGCGCGGCTGGTGTTCGTCACGCCGAAGCCGCTCGCCACCACCCGGCGCGTCGCCGAGTTTTTCGAGGTCGACTTCGAATTCTGGCTGGACCCGGACCAGCGGATCGCTTCCGCGCTCGGCCTCGTGCACCGGGCGGGCGTACCGGGCAAGCACCGGGACACGCACGGCACGGACACGATCTGGCCGACGGCGCTGGTCGTGGACCGGGACGGCCGCATCGTCCACGCGGAACAGTCCCGTTACATTGCCGACCGCCCCGATCCGCGCCGGCTGCTGCAGCAGCTCGAGGCACTGGCCGACTGACGCGACAACCGGCGACTCAGGCAGGCCGCCCGGCCGCGATGATGCGGCGGGCCTGGGCGTCCGCTATTTCATTGGTCGGCCGTCCCGACGCCTCCGCTTCGCGGAAAATACCGGTCAGTCGCGGGCCGATGGCCGCGACGCGCTTCATGACCTCGTCCTCGTCCTCGCCCCCGTAGTACTCGCTGGCAACATTGATGATGCCGCCCCCGTTGATGACGTAGTCGGGTGCGTAGAGGATACCGGCGTCCGCCAGGCGCCTGCCGTCGGCATCGGTTTCCAGCTGGTTGTTGGCGCCACCCGCGACGATCGGTGCACGCAGGGCGGGAATACTGTGCTCGTTCAGGACGGCACCCAGCGCGCACGGTGCCACCACGTCGACCTCCTGGAACAGGATGTCATCGAGCGCCGTTGCCGTCGCACCGAACTCGTCACATGCACGGGCCACGCGGTCATTGTCGAGATCCGCAACCCGCAATTGTGCGCCCGCTTCGTGCAGGTATTGCGACAGGTAGTAGCCGACGTTACCGACGCCCTGGATCGCGACCCTTATGCCTTGCAGCGAATCCCGCCCGAGTCGGAACGTCACCGCCGCCTCGATTCCCTTGTAGATCCCGTACGCCGTTTTCGGCGACGGATCGCCGCCCGCGTGGCCCTCGCGTTTCGGCAGGCCCGAGACATGGCGCGTTCGCCGCGCGATCGTTTGCATGATCCCGACCGTCATGCCGACGTCCTCGGCGGTGACGTAATCGCCGTGCAACAGATCGACAAACTCGCCGAACTTTTCGAACAGGGCATCGCTCGCGGCGAAATCCGGTGTCTTCAGGATCACCGCCTTGCCGCCACCGAAGCGCAACCCGGCCATGGCGTTCTTGTAGCTCATGCCGCGTGACAGCCGCAACACGTCGAACAGCGCCGCTTCGTCCGAGGCATAGCTCCAGAGCCGGCAACCGCCGGCGGCCGGCCCCAGGCGTGTCGAATGTATCGCTATGATTGCGCCTGAGGCCGGTCGGGGCATCACGACAGAATACGACGCGCTCGTGCTCGTCGAAGGCGGAATTACTGAAGGCCGACATGAGAGTCCTTGCGGTCTGCTGCGGGGGCGCGGGCACCGCATTCCGGCGGCCGCGCGTGCGGCGCGGATTCTAGCCCGAACATCTCACCGATTGCACGGATTCTCGGGCCAACATCGCCCCCGGTCAGGTCACCGGCTCGCCGGGCGCCGCGGCGCGCGGCTTGTAGATGCTGGCGCCGACCACCGAGGCAACGATCATCTCGACGAGACCCTGTGCGCCCCAGTGGAACAGGTAGCGGCGTAGCGAACAGCCCCAGCAGGTAGTAACCGATGAGGCTCGGCAGGTAGCCGCCACAGAACATGGCAACCGCGACGATCGCGGCCGTGTAGGGTCCCGCGCCAGCGGCGCGCGCAGCAGCGCGTAAAAAAACACCATCACGAGACCGCCGAGAATCGTCGACGCAATGCTGCCCACGACATGCGGGAGCGACATGTCCATCGAGAGGCCCAGCTCGTTCATGCGTGCCGTCATTTCCGCCACGTACAATCCGCTCAGCGCACCCTCGAGGACCCAGATGACGAGTCCGGCCAGCACGCCGCCCAGCAACCAGCGTCCGACATTGAAATCCTTCATCGCAATTGCCCTTTTATTATTGTCGCTATGCGTCGCGCCACGGCCATGATGCAGGATGCCGAAACGGCAGCCGCGGCGAGACCGGTACCCGGGTCCCAGTTTATTCGAATATCTGAAACAACGGAATCCGGCAATTGATCACCGACCCGCGGTTCAACGCGAGGGCCGTGCCGGCGGTGCTGCTGCCGGGAATCGCGAAGGGCGGCCTCGGCGGCGGCCCGGGCATGCTGGCGGTCCCGCCGATGGTATTGGTCGTCCCGCCCGGCACAGCCGCCGCCGTGTCGAGCCGGGCAACCTGCTCACGTCACTCGTACTGGCGCCACTCGCGCCGGCCCTACTCCGGCATGACGTTTTCGGCCTGCGGGCCCTTCTGGCCCTGGGTGACTTCGAACGAGACCTTCTGGCCTTCCTTCAGCGACTTGAAGCCTTCCATCTGAATCGCGCTGTGATGCACGAACACGTCCTGCCCGCCATCGCGCTCGATGAACCCGAAGCCCTTGTCATCGTTGAACCACTTGACGGTTCCTGTTACTCGTTCGCCTGCCATAACTACCTCAACTGCTGCTGACTCCGGTCCCAGAGACCGGCCCTTAACCTGGACTATTCACGAATGCGCTCGTGCCCTTGCTTGATCCTTGTCCGCACAAGGAATTTTCCTCCCTCGGAAATACACCCTGATATTCCACTCGGTCGGAAAATCCCTTGTGCGAACAAATCTTTGCGCAATCATCACGGCGATTCATGAATAGTCCAGGTTAACCATTTGCTGAAAAAGCCATCCATGGCCTTTTTAGTTTCACCATTCGAAAAACGCGGTTTTCGAATGAGTCGTATTTTACGCACATTTGGCAAGCGGGGCCCGCCTTTGGGGCGAATCAGTCGGTGGAGGCGTTGCCCTCTTTCAGTACGCCGCGGCGTATCTGGTCGAGTTCCAGTGACTCGAACAAGGCCTTGAAATTGCCTTCGCCGAAACCTTCGTTGCCCTTTCGCTGGATGATCTCGAAAAAGATCGGGCCTATGACATTGCGCGTGAAAATCTGCAACAGGATGCCCTGGTCCTCGGTCGGCGCGCCGTCGATCAGGATGCGGCGGCGGCGCAATTCAGCCAGCGGCTCCCCGTGGCCCGGTACGCGTTCGTCGACCAAATCGTAATACGCATCGTTGGTGTCCTGCAGCTCGACGCCCTGCGACGACAGGCGATCGACAGTCGTGTAGATGTCGTCGGTACCGAGCGCGATGTGCTGGATGCCCTCGCCCTTGTAGTCCCGCAGGAATTCCTCGATCTGGCTCTGGTCGTCCTGGCTTTCGTTCAGCGGAATGCGAATCCTGCCGCAGGGACTCGTCATCGCCTTGGACAAGAGCCCGGTGTGCTTGCCCTCGATATCGAAATAGCGGATCTCCCGAAAGTTGAACAGCCGCTCGTAGAAGTCCGCCCACACCGTCATCTGCCCGCGATGCACGTTATGCGTCAGGTGATCGATGTAGGTCAGGCCCGTGTTCCGCTGCCTGCAGGCGCTCGCGCCAGTCCGGCAGGTATTCGAAGTCGATGTCGTAAATCGTCGAGTCGCCGTAGCGGTCCACGAGGTACAGGCGGCTGCCGCCGATGCCCTCTATTGCCGGGATGTTGAGCTCCATCGGCCCGGGATTGCCGGGCGCGGCCGTCGCGCCCAGCTCGACGGCGCGGCGCAGCGCGGTGCCGGCATTGGATACGCGGAATGCCATGGCGCAGGCGCACGGCCCGTGTTCGCGCGCAAACGCCTGGGCAAAGCTGTCGCGCTCCGCGTTGATAATGAAGTTGATGTCGCGCTGCTTGTGCAGCGTGACGTCCTTGGAGCGGTGACGGGCGGCGGCGGGCAGGCCCATCCGCTCGAACAGCTCGCGCAGGCGTTCGGGCTCCGGCGCCGCGTATTCGACGAATTCGAAGCCGTCCGTGCCCATCGGGTTGTCGGTTGTTGCCATGTTGGGTCCTCCCCTTGCCGGCCGGCGCGGCGCATGGCGGCGCGAACCGCATGTATGAGCCCGATGGTAACGAATTCCCCGCGACAGATGGCTGCAAATCGCATCGCAATGTCGTTGCCATGCGCGCGCAATCTGACCGCAACAGGGCGAACACGGCGGACAACAGGACCGAATTCACTGCATGAATCTTGCGCGAGCCGCAACCGGACGGCTGCCTGTCGCCGGCAGGACCGGGCCGACGCTCAGCCGGTCAATGACCCGCGTCAGGCGAAGCCGCCGATCCAGGTATGGAGAGGCGGTCCGAGCAGCACGATCAGGGTCAGGCTGACGACGCCGATCAGCGCCGCCGCAAGAAGGCCCAGCAGGAACGGCCGCCAGCCGATGTCGCGCAGTCCCGAGAACATCGACGTGAGCCCGACAGCGGCCATGGCGACGAGCAGGCAGCGTTCCGCGGCGCCGCGCAGAAACTCGACCGTGCCCGCCCAGGCGTCCGGCGACAGCACGCCGAAAGGGCGGTCGCCGAAATCGCCGATCGTGCGCATGGCCGACATCAGGGCAAACCCGATGATGAACCACGGCACCATGGACAGCAGCGATACCCGTCCCGCCTCGCTCGCCCGTCCTTCGCTGGCGTACAGGACGCCGACCAGCGGAATGACGGCGATCATGCAGAGATTGCCGTACGAGCTTGGTGACGGTCGCGATATTCAGCGCCTCGGGCGACTGGTATTGCGCTTCGTACATGAGGCCTGCGCCGGCGACCTGCGCGGTCTCGTGTATCGACGTGCCGAGGAACAGTCCGGCAAGCGCCGGCGTGTCCGCGAACAGCCAGTGTGCGAGCCAGGGATAACCGAACATGGCGGCGAGACCGAACACCGTGATACACGCGATGGCGTAGCTGACCTCTGCCCTCGCGGGCGCGAATGAGCGGCGCCGTCGCGACGATTGCCGTGCAGCCGCAGATGCTGGTGCCGACTGCAATCAACCCGCTCAGCTCCCGGGACAGGCCCATGCGCTGCCCGACGAATCGCACCGTCGTCAGGCCGATACCGATCGCCACGAGCACGAACGGCAACGCGAGCAACGTGAACCGGCCGGCACCCAGCAGGCTGAGCCGGATACCGAGCAGCATGATGCCGACGCGGAGCACGGTACTGGCGCAGAATCTCAGCCCGCTTTGCATCCCTTGCGGCAGTGCCACCAGGTTGGCGATCAACATGCCGATGATGATCGCCATCATGATGTCGCTGACGGGACTGCGCTCGAAGCCGAGAATGACTTCGCCGGCGAAGGTCGCTGCCACGCCCGCCGCCAGCGCGACGGCAACGGCCAGCGCCACACCTAGCGACCAGCCGGCGCGCGCAGTCATGCCGGCACGCCCGGACGCCCGTCCGACCCGCTGTTGACCGCTGCGCCACTCACGGCTCAGCGTCTCGACGCGACGCTGGCATGGCCGAGATCCTGCAGGCGGCGGCAACCCATGAGCAGCATGTCGCGTTCCATTTCGTCACGCAGCAGCGACAGCGCGCGCCGCACGCCGGCGGTGCCGCCGGCGGCCAGTGCGTACAGGTACAGCCGGCCGCCGGAGCAGGCGGTTGCGCCGAGCGCAATGGCTTTCAGGACATGCGTGCCGCGGCGAATACCGCCGTCGACGATGATCTCGACCTGGCCGCCGACGGCGTCCGCAATGGCGGGCAGCTGGTCGAACGGCGCACGCGAGCCATCGAGCTGGCGGCCGCCATGGTTTGAGACCATGATCGCGCTGGCGCCGATATCCACCGCGCGGCGCGCGTCGTCCACCGACATCACGCCCTTGATCGCGAAGGGCCCGCCCCACTCCTCTATCATCGCGGCCGCGTCGTCCCAGCTGATCGAGCGCTTCATCTGACCGTTGATGTAGTCGATCACCGATGACTGCTGTTTCGATCCGAGATCGACGGTACCGGAAATGTTCGGCAGGTCGAACCTGTCACGCAGCAGGTAGTTCAGGGTCCAGTCGGGGTGCGTAAGGAAGCTCAGCAGGCTCTGCGGCGTCAGCCGCGGCGGCGTCGTCATCCCGGTAACGTGATCGCGCTCGCGATTGCCCGCGACGATCGTGTCGACGGTCAGTGCCAGCGCGTCGAAGCGCGCTTCGCGGCACCGCGCGATCAGGTCACGGGTCAGGCCCGGATCGTTGTGCACGTAGATCTGGAACAGCTTTGGCGCATCGTTCATTGCGCCGAGTTCCTCGATACTCCGGGTGCCTATCGTCGATACGCCGAACATCGTGCCAAATTCGGCGGCCGCCCGTGCGAGCGCCCATTCGCCGTCGTGATGAAAGAGTCGCTGCATGGCCGTAGGCGACATGAACAGCGGCATTTCCAGTCGCCGCCCCAGCACCGTAGTCGACAGGTCCACGGCGTCCACGCCGGCCAGGACGCCCGGAACGAGGTCGATGTCATCGAACGCTGCCGTATTGCGCGCCATCGTGATCTCGTCGTCGGCGCCGCCGTCGATGTAGTGGAAGATCGGCGCCGGCAGGCGGCGCCGCGCAAGCCGCCGGAAGTCGTTCGTGTTGTGGCACTGGTTCAGTCGCATCGGCCGCCCGCGGTCCCGTGTGGCAAGCGCGGTATCTTACGGTATCCGGCCCGCCGGCTGCATGCCCGCGAGGCAAATTGCGTGACGAACTTCCTCGTTCAGGTGGCGTGAATCCCTGCTACCATTGCGCGCTCTGAACCTCCGCCCCCTTTTTGCCGCCAGCCGACACCATGACCACCCCTGACCTCGTTCCGGCCGCAAACCGGCGTGTCGCCCGCTGGCTTTTCATTTGTTGTGCGCTGGTATTCGCCATGGTCGTGCTCGGCGGCGTGACCCGCCTGACGGGGTCCGGCTTGTCGATGGTCGACTGGCGGCCGGTGACCGGCTGGCTGCCGCCCCTGAGCGATGCGGCATGGCTGGAGGAGTTTGCGCGCTACCAGGACTCACCGCAGTTCCGCAAGACCAACTCGCACATGGGCGTCGCCGAGTTCAAGGGCCAGTTTTCTGGCTGGAGTACCTGCATCGCCTGCTGGGACGCATCATCGGCATCGCCTTTCTCGTACCGTTCCTGTGGTTCGCCTGGCGCGGCGACATCCGGCGACGCGACCTGCCGAAATACGGTCTGATGTTCGTGCTGGGAGGCCTGCAGGGTGCGCTCGGCTGGTACATGGTCAAGAGCGGGCTCGTGGACAACCCGGCCGTGAGCCAGTACCGGCTCACGGCGCACCTCGGCGCCGCCCTGCTGTATATCGCCTTCATGCTTTGGGTGGCGCTGTCGCTCCTGTCGCCCGCGGCGAATCGCCGCGTGCACCCCGCGTTTGCCCGCACGGCGGCGTTGACCGGCCTGATCGTCGTCACGATCATGTCGGGCGGTTTCGTTGCCGGCCTGAAGGCCGGCAAGCTGTACAACACGTTTCCGAAAATGGGAGACCACTGGCTGCCCCCCGGCATGTTTGCGCTCGATCCGCCGTTGCGTAATTTCTTCGACAACATGGCGACCGTCCAATTCGACCATCGTGTCCTCGCGATCACGACGTTCCTGCTGATCGTGGCGTGGTGGTGGACGCTGCGCCGTGCGGCGGTGCCCGGCCGGGTACAAAAGGCCGCCAACGCCCTGCTGCACACGGCGGTACTGCAGGTCGTGCTGGGTGTCTCCACATTGTTGCTGATGGTGCCGATTGCGCTCGGCGTGGCGCACCAGGCGACGGCATTGCTGCTCTTCACAGTGGCGCTGTACCTGTGCCACGCTCTGCGGCGGGTCTGAGCCGCCGGGTCGGTTTCGCATACCACGACGACATCCCATGAGAAGCGCATTGCTACCCGTCGCCGCGCTGCTGTTCGGCGTCTCACTGTTGCTCGCCGGCCAGGGCCTGCAGGCAACGTTGTTACCGGTCCGGGCGTCGCTGGAGTCGTTTTCGGCGCTGTCCATCGGCCTGATGGGCGGCACGTACTTTCTCGGCTTCACGCTCGGTTGCCTCAAGGGCGGCGAACTGGTCATCCGGGTCGGGCACGTGCGCGTGTTCGCCGCAATGACGGCACTCGCCTCGGCCACGCCGCTGCTGCACGGCCTGGTACTCGGTCCGCTGATCTGGGCCGCACTGCGTCTCGTGACCGGCTTCTGCTTTGCCGTGCTGTACGTCGTCATCGAAAGCTGGCTGAACGACGTGTCCACGAACGAGAATCGCGGCACGGTGTTCTCCGTCTACACGATGATCTCGCTGACGGTGCTGGCACTGGGCCAGATGATGTTGCTGCTGAACGACCCCGCCGAACTGTACCTGTTCGCGCTGGCGTCGGTGCTCGTCTCCATTGCCGTCGTGCCGGTCGTGCTGTCGACCGCCCAGGGCCCGCAGCAGCCGCACAGCGTGCGGCTGGACATTCCGCGGCTGTACCGGATCTCGCCCGCCGGTACGCTCGGCTGCCTCGGGGCCGGCCTGGCGAACGGGGCGTTCTGGGCACTGGCGCCGGCCTTTACGCTCGGCTTGTCCGCCAATTACGGCATCGCCGCCTGGTTCATGACGGCCAGCGTTCTCGGCGGCGCACTCGCGCAGGGCCCGGTCGGGCACCTGTCCGACCGCATCGGGCGGCGCACGGTGCTGGCCGGTTGTGCCGTCGTCGGCAGCATCGTGGCGGTCATCATCGTGCTGATGGCAAACACCCTGCCGGTCACCGGGCTGGTGCTGCTGGGCGGCGCCTGGGGCGCCTGCGCCTTTCCCATGTACCCGCTCGCCGTCGCCAATGCGAACGACTACGCGCAACCCGCCGAATACGTCATGGTCTCGAGCGGCCTGTTGCTCATGTACGGGCTGGGCGCCATCGCCGGGCCGTTACTGGCTTCGATCGGCATGACGCTGTTCGACTACACGGGACTGTACGTGTACACGGCTGCCGTGCACGTGCTGCTGGCCGCCTACATGCTCATCCGCATCAACACGCGCGCCTGGACGCCCGACGAAGAGCACGTCGACTTCTCCGAGTCGATGCTGGCGGCGCATACCAAGTCACAGATCTACGAAGAAGAGTCCCAGGCCCTGGCGGCGCGTCGCGCGGCCGATTCCGGCTCCCCTTAAAGCGCGGACTCCCGTCCCGGAGGACTTCATGAACGGGCACGGGGTCAGGAGGCGGAGGTGTGGCCCGGGGGAGGGCTTTTCAGGGCCGTGCGAGCACTTCGATGTCGAGCCCGGAGCGACACGGACGTCTCGCAGCGTCCCTGGAAAAGCCCTCCCCGGGCGCGCGCCTCCGCCGACCCGCCGAGCCAACCCGTTCATGAATCCTCCGGAACGGGAGTTCACTGTATCTCGATGGCATCCAGAGCAGTTGCCAGCGCGTCGACCAGGTCCTCGGCATCCTCCAGCCCAACCGACAGCCGCACGAGCCCGTCGATGATGCCGACCCGTTCGCGCTCGGCCTTCGCTACCGCGGCGTGCGTCATCGTTACCGGATGCGTGATCAGGGACTCGACCGAGCCCAGGTTTTCGGCCAGCGTCCACAGCTCGATGTTGTCCATGAGTTGTTTGCCTGCGCTGACACCGCCCTTTACCTCGAACCACAGCATGGCGCCGAAGCCGGTCGCCTGGCTCTTTGCGAGCGCGTGTTGCGGGAACGATTCGAGGCCGGGGTAGGCGACCTGCCTGACCTTGGGGTGACTCTCCAGGAATTCGGCGATGATCATGGCGTTCGCCGACTGCTGTTCCATGCGCACGGACAGGGTCTTGCAGCCCTGCAGCGTTAGCCAGGCAACCTGCGGTGACATGATCGAGCCCGTGCTGTTCTGGATGAAACGCAGTTTTTCGTCGAGCTCGGCGGTTTTCGCGATCACAGCGCCGCCGACGGTGACGCGTGACCGTCGAAGTATTTTGTCGTGCTGTGCAGCGACAGGTCCGCGCCGAGGTCCAGCGCCCGCTGGAAATACGGGGTCAGGAAGGTGTTGTCGACGACGTGCACGGCATTGGCGGCGCGGGCTATTTCCGAAATGGCGGCGATGTCCGACAGCTTCATCGTCGGGTTCGCCGGCGTTTCCGTCAGGAAAAGCCGCGTGTTATCCCGCACGCTGGCGCGGACTTCGTCCGGCTTCGAGGTGTCGGCAAACGTCGAACTCGATGCCGAAGCGGTTAAGTACCTGTGTGCACAGCCGGTACGTTCCGCCGTAGGCCACGTCGGAGATGATCGCGTGGTCGCTGGCGTTGAGGAACGCGAGCATCGTGCCGTGCACCGCGGACATGCCGGTCGTGAAGCAGGTACATTCGGCACCGCCTTCGAGGACGGCCAGCTTGTGTTCCAGCGCGCGGACCGTCGGATTGCCGGAACGCGAATACGAATAGCCTTTCGCGAGGTATGAGTCGACCGAGTCCTGCACGAACGTCGTCGACTGGTAGATCGGCGTCAGGATGGCGCCGGTCGTCGGGTCAGGCGTAACGCCGGCATGGATCTGTTGGCTGCGAAACCGCATCGGAATCTCCTCATGTCTTGGTGAGCGGCACGAATCAGGGCCGGTATCATACACACTCCGCCCGCCGGTTCCCGGCCGGGCGGCAAGCGCTCCGGCAGCCCGCACGCAGCGGTTGTTGCCAATTTGCAAATTGACGGCCGGGGAACAGCCTGTCCGGTGCCACATACCGCATGGAGTGCCACTTTCTTGCGCAAATTCGCAGACCACCGTTGTTGTCGAAATACAACGATCGGCGCTTCCAAGAACCGGAATGCATATGCGGCGCTCGCAACTGACCGTAACCGCCGAAATCCCCTGCTTATTTCCGTGGTGCATATTCGGCCGTCCGCAAATAGCCGAACGGTATTAGTCAGTCATTTTTCACTCTGTACGATCGGCCGCACATGTCCGGGGGGAGTTCGTATTCGCGTCGTCGAACGGCGCACTTCCGCGGATGAACTGTGCACTTTGCCAGACCAGGCGTTTGCCCCGCATCGCGGCGGCGACGCGTCTTGCTGAAGGAGATCAACATGGAAAGGGATAAGACTGTCATTCGGCGCTCCGATATGCCGGTGCCGCGCGGCTGTCCACGCGTCAGTGCGGCAGTACGTCTCGCACTCGGCGTGACGGCCGGATTCGTTGTAATGGGCCCGGGGTCCGACGCGATCGCGCAGGTCGAGGACGCCGAGGCGATTGAGGAGATCACCGTAACGGGTACCCGCATTCGGCAGCCGGGCATCGAATCGTCCAGCCCGATCTATTCGGTCGGTGCCGAGGAGATTGAGCTGCAGGCGCAACCCGAAGTGGAACGCATTCTGCAGGCTGCTGCCCATAACCAAGCCGCAGGACGGCCAGAACGTCAATAACGGCACCGACGGTGCGGCCACGATCGACCTGCGCGGACTCGGCGAGGAACGCAACCTTGTACTGATCGATGGCAAGCGCGCGACGCCGTACAGCGTCGAGGGCATCGTCGATACGTCGACCATCCCGACGGCACTGGTTGAGCGCATCGACATCATTACCGGCGGCGCATCTGCCGTATACGGCTCCGACGCAATCGCAGGCGCGCTGAACTTCGTCATGAAGCGTGACTTCGAGGGTATCGATATCCGCTACAACCACTCCGAAACGGATGAAAGCGACGGTGTGACCCAGAGTGCATCGCTGACCATGGGTACGAACATGGCCGACGGTCGCGGCAACGTCGTGCTGAGCCTGAACTGGGCCGACCGCGAGCAGGTGCTGTTCGGTTCCCGCCCGCTGGGTCAGCTGGGCATCGCACACCGCATCGGGTGCCAACTACCAGGAATTCCTGAATGGTGACCTGCCGGCTCAGGCGCCGGCCGGCTGCGGTGGTCCGGGCTCGGTCGCCGCCGGCGGCTCGACCACGACCGTGCCGACACGCGTTGCCATCGCCGGCGGTCCGGGTCTCGGCCAGTTTCGCGAAGACGGCACGCTGAACTCGAACTGCAGCGTGTTCAACTTCAATCCGCTGAACCTGTCACCAGACGCCGCAGCAACGCTGGGGCGGCATGGTACTCGGGACGCTATCGAAGTTCGAACGAGCAGCGCCGAAGCCTATGCCAACTTTCCGGCTACACCACGACCAACGTGACACAACAGGTAGCGCCGTCCGGCATCTTCGGGTTCAGCTTCTTTACGCCGACGGCAAACCCGTTCATCGAGCGACCAGGCCACGGGACTTCATCCTGGGCGCGGCCGAGACCGGCAGAATGGCGGACACCGTCTGTGCGGACCCGACCTGCGGCGGCGCGGATCCGAGCGGCTCGAGTTTCGTCAACTGGCGTGACGTCAATTCCAACGGCATTGTCGACGAGGCCGATGAGCTGCAGCATTTCGTACCGTCGCCGCACCGTCGAGTTCGGTAACCGGTCCACGGACTACAATGCAAACCAGTTCCAGCTCGACCACCGGACTGCGCGGTTCCATCCTCGACAGCGGCTGGGACTATGATGTGTCCTACCAGCGTGGCGAGACGGACCGCTCCAATGTGTCGGCGGGCTATACCAACGTCGACGCTATCGAGCAGTCCATCAGGACCGTGGACGGCGTGACCTGCCTGAACAACGATCCGGCCTGCGTGCCGATCAACCTGTTCGGCGGCTTCGGAACGATCACGCCGGCAATGGTTGCAGCCAATAGCGCGCTCGCGATCGAGAACGAGAACTATCAGCAAACGATTGCGACGGCTTCTGTCAGCGGCCCGATCAATGCCTTGCAAATGCCAACGGCAGATCTGCCGGTGGCCGTAGCACTCGGCGCGGAATACCGCGAGGAAGTCGGCGCAACGACGCCGGACGAATGCTGGAAGCTGGCACCGTCGAGCTGCCTTGGCGGCGCGGGCGGCAACAGGCTGCCGGTTGGTGCGTCATTTGATGTCAGTGAAGTGTTCTTCGAAGGCAATGTGCCGCTGCTCGCCGGACAGCCGTTCGCCGAGTCGCTGTCGCTCGAACTGGGCTTGGCGCTCGTCCGACTACAGCCACGTGGGCTCCAACGATACCTGGAAAGCCGGCATCAACTGGCGACCCGGTCGATTCGCCGACGCTGCGGACGCCATGCTGCAGGAGGCGACTCGCGCGCCGAACGTCGCCGAAATCGGCTCGCCGACGACCACGGGTCTCGAAGACGCGCTGCTCGACCCCTGCTCCGTTGCCAACGCCGGCAACATCGATGCCGACGCTCGAGGCACTGTGCCTCTCGACAGGCATGTCGGCCGCGCAGGTCGGCACCGTGGAGGACATCGTGTCCGGCCAGGTCAACAGCATCGAGGGCACCAACCCCGAACAGCCTGCCCGGACCGGAGACGGCGGACACGTTCACGGCAGGATTCGTCTGGACGCCTGAGTTCGCCATGGTGCCGGACCTCGTCCTGTCGGTCGACTACTATGACATCGACATCACGGACGTGATCGGCGAGCTGTCGCCGCAGGAGATTCTGGACGGCGGCTACCAGTTGCCGGACTTGCCGGAGGTGTGTTCGAACAGGTCAACCGTGTCGGCGGAACATTGACGTTACCGGGTTCGGGCACGAACGCGTTCACGCAAAACCTCGATTTTCTGAAAGCCGAGGGCATAGAGGCGTCCGCCAGCTTCACGGTGGATATCGGTAACGCCGGCATGCTGGAGTTCTCCGGTACGCTGAACCACTACCTGACACAGGAATCGCAATCCTCGCCGTTCACGCGGTCAATGTGGTTGAGTGTGTGGGCCGCTACGGCAACAGCTGCGGCAATCCGTTGCCCGAGACCCGCTGGATCCAGCGCACCAGCTGGCACTTCAAGGATGACTTCATGGTCTCCTACCTGTGGCGGCACATCGGTTCCGTCGACATCGAGCAGCCGCAGGTGGCCGGCACATTCGAAGCCTTCCGCAGCATCGGCTCGGTCAATTACGTTCGACCTGACCGGTACCTGGCAGGTGCTGGACCAGGTTTCGCTGAACCTCGCGGTCTACAACCTGTTCGGCGAAGATCCTCCGGTTGCTTGGCAACGAGGCCGGTACCACGCGCATCAAACTCCGGCAATACGTTCCCGAGTGCCTACGACGTACTTGGCACGGTCTTTACCGCGGGTTTCAAACCTGAAGCTCTGAAACCTGCCCTGGAGGCAACGGACAGCGGACCCTGCGGGTCCGCCGTTTTTTCGTCGGCACCGGAATCGTCATGTACCCGGAACCTCCCGGTGATTGCGAGGCCGAAGAGTCAGCAACGCGCACCGTTCCCGCAGGAAAACGCCACAAACAGATGGCGGAAACCACCGGACAACTCGTCCGTGCGGCGACCGAGGCGGCCGACAGCGGACGCCGCGCCTGGCAGGAAGCGGAGCAGGCTGTGGAAGACCGTCATCAAGCGGGCGCCCGGGCATTCCCAGGCGCCGTGCAGCCTCGGCATACGTGCGCTGAACAGCAGCACATCGCGCGCACCTCACGCGACCGGCTGCAGCGCGCCGTGTCCGCGCCGGACGATTCGTCCAGACACCTGACGCTCGCTGACGTATGCCGCCGGCAGGACGATGCGGTGGCCGAGCGGGAAAGCATCGACGCGGCGCTGGCGGCCGACCCTATTGCGTGCCTGCACTGCTCGCGAAGGGCAGCTGGTTCGAGCGCAATGGCGATGCGTCGCTCGCGGCGACGACCTATGCGCGAACGCCGTCCAGATCTCCCCGCCCGAAACAGACTGGCCGCCGGCATGGCAACCGCAGCTGGCACATGCGCGAGATTATTCGAACCGGCAATCGCGCGCACTCGAGGATTACCTGACCGAATCGCTTGCCGCCCGCCTGCGCGGCCTGTCGTCGACCGCGGTCCAGCGCTGGACGAAGAAGGCCGTCTCGATTCCGCGCACGCCGGTCGAGGCCGTTCGAATCCGACAGCAACCAGTTGCACGTGCCGCGATCACCGGCTATCCCGTTCCACGAACGCAGCGAATTTCCGTTCCTGCCAGCACTCGAGAAGCACACGGCCCTGATCCGCGACGAGCTGCTCGCCGCGCTCGATGAAAGCAACGATCGCTTTCGGCCGTACATCCAGTACCGGCCCGGCGAGCCCGTCAACCCGTGGCAGGACCTGCGCCTCATCCCGACCGCTGGAGCGCGTTTCACTTATGGCGAAACGCTCAGCCTGTCGAGGAAAACCTGCGGCGCTGCCCGAAGACGGCCGAGCTGCTGAATCAGGTCGCACTATCTGGCCTGGATGGCGCTCTGCCCCGAACGTCTTCTTCTCGGCGCTTGCGCCGCACACGCGCATTCCGCCGCACAACGGAGAAAGCAACGCCCGCGTCATCGCGCACCTGCCGCTGATCGAACCCGGCGTCATGCTGGTTACGCGTCGGTTTCGAAACCCGTCAACGGACGGCCGGCGGAACGCCGATGTTCAACGACACGATTGAACACGAAGCCGCCAACGACAGCGACGACGAACTGCGCGTCGCAACGATCTTCGATC
>JAXHLH010000005.1:0-92490 GCA_034522415.1 Woeseiaceae bacterium | reverse complement strand
CACGCGGCGCTGACGTTCGACTGGCCCGCCGCGCCGCCGGCCGCACGGTCCGCGAAGCCGCGCGTCGCGATCCTGCGCGAGCAGGGCGTCAACAGCCAGGGCGAAATGGCCGCGGCGTTCCTGCGCGCGGGTTTCGTCGCGGTCGATGTGCACACGAGCGACCTGCTCGACGGCCGCGACACGCTGGCCGGCTACCAGGGGCTCGTCGCGTGCGGCGGATTCTCGTTCGGTGACGTGCTCGGCGCCGGGGCGGGCTGGGCACGCTCGATACTCTACCAGGCGGTACTCGAGGAACAGTTCGCGCACTTTTTCGAGCGCCCCGGCACGTTTGCGCTGGGGGTCTGCAACGGTTGCCAGATGTTCTCGCACCTGCGCGCGCTGATACCGGGCAGCGGCCACTGGCCGCGTTTCGTGCACAACCGGTCCGCGCAGTTCGAGGCGCGCCTCAGCCTGGTCGAGGTCGGGGCTTCACCGTCGCTGTTCCTCGACGGCATGCAGGGCTCGCGGCTGCCGATCGTTACATCGCACGGCGAGGGCCAGGCGGTGTTCGCGGATGCGTCGGCGCGCTCGGCAGCCGAGGCGTTCGTCGCATTGCGCTACGTCGACGATCCACGGCCGCAGGACCGAACGCTACCGGGCCAACCCCAACGGTTCGCCGGACGGCATCTGCGGGCTCACGAATGCCGACGGGCGCGTGACGATCATGATGCCCCACCCGGAACGCGTCGCACGCACGCTGCAGCACTCGTGGCACCCGGACGAATGGGGCGACGACGGTCCATGGCTGCGGATGTTCCGGAACGTGCGCCGCGCGCTGGACTGAGGGAGACCCGCATACTGAGGAAGACCCACCGTAGGAGCGGCATCCTGCCGCCAGATGGCGCTGAGGAGACCCGCCGGTCAGAGCGGCATCCTGCCGCGATTGCACCGGTGCTCGGCATCGAATCGCGGCAGGATGCCGCTCCTACGGTTCGACTGTGGCTGGCTGGGCTCGGGCTGGCGTCGCGTCGCGGCAGGATGCCGCTCCTCGGAATTAATGGACGGAATTAATTCCGTCCATGCGCTACGGACGGCCGGATGCCCACCGTACCTCCTGGACGAAGAAGCGGCGGACCTTGATGGCGCGCGTCAGTTTGCCGCGGCGCACGAAGCACTGGTAGAACATGTCCTTCATGACCTCGAGCAGGACGCCTGCCTGGGCGCGGTTCAGCGCCGGCAGCTCTTCCTCGGTGCTGGCCGCGAACAGCACCTTCTTGATCGGCTCGAAACTGTCGTCGTCGATGTCGGCAATGCGCTGCGCCTCCATGACTTCGTCGAAGGCGCGCAGCTTGCCGTCGGCGCCCATGACGGCAAATGCGCTGACGGCAGCGCGCCGCACATCGAGCGCGAAGGCATTGAAGTTGCTGTGCGTGTAGCAGGACAGCGCCTCGCGGAACAGGACCTCGGTGTGCTTCGGCAGGTACGGAGAACGGGAAGCGTTCCTTGGGGCGCTCCAGCTCGACGAAGTTGCGGAACAGCTCGACCGAGTCGTCGCCGTATTCCTCGACCGCGAAACGCAGGAAGATCGGCGCGAGGGCAGGCATCGCGCTGGGCAAACGAGACCGACGGTGCTCGGGGCGGTCGGCGAGCAGGGCCGGGACATCCGGCACCGATTGCGGCGACATGTGCGCATAGATGCCGCAGTAGGGGCATTCGAGGCCGAACTGGTCGTCGGTCTGCTGTTGCAGCCCGCGCTCTCGCTCAAGAGTAATGGTCATTGTTGTTCTTCTGTTGCCGTCGCCGTGCACGGTTCGAGTCAGTATAGCGGCTGCACCGCATGCGCTTCGAGCGGTTGGACATAATCAGGCCCGCCTCGCGGCTCGCCGCCGTCCCAGTTGCCGACTGCCTCGAGCGCAATCGCGTTGGCCGGGCGCGCGATGAGCGCATCGCGGCTCAGGCTGATGTCGTAGCGCGCGCCGTCGGCCATGGGCACGTAGGTCGCCGTGCCGTAATAGGCGTCGACGCCCGGCAGCAGGAACGGGAAGCGGCGCGCCATGCGCCACAGGTCCAGCGGCTGTTCCGGCGACAACTCGTGCACGGTGCGCACTTCGCTGCGCTCACGCTCGACGGCGGCGTAGCGGCCGCTCAGGCGTTCCAGCCGGTACACCGGGTCCAGGCCCAGCAGCGTCACAGGCGGCTTCCACATGATCAGGCGCGCATCGATCTGCCATTCGTCGCCGCGCAGCACGTACAGCTGGTCGCGCTCGTCATCACGCATGAGACGGGCGCGATACTCGTCCGGGCCGGTGGCAATAAACTCGATCGTGGAAATACGCTGTTCGGCGGTCAGCCGGTCGTAGCTGACGTAACCGATCGTAATCAGGATGGAGGCCGTGGCCAGCACCGCGGCGACGATGCAGCTGATGCTCGCACCGCCGGCACGCAGCAGGCGCCCGCGACGGGTGCAGCGGACGGTTCGCGCGAGAAACAGCAACGCGAACAGCGTGAACACCCCACTCATTGCCAGCCGGCCCGGTTCATCGTCTCTCCGTCCGGGCTGGTCCTGATCTCTCGGGTGCCTGGCGCTGCTGCGAAGGCAGGAGCGAAGGTGTGGCCCCGGGGAGGGCTTTTCAGGGCCGTACGCGGCAGGGATGCGCATCCGGAGCATACAGGACGTGCTGCGCAGCGCCCTGAAAAGCCCTCCCCAGGGTCTCACCTCCGCCAGCCGTTGCAGAAAACTGCCTGAACAATCTCCCGAGAGATCGCACCGTATCAGGCATCGATACGGCGGTACTTGATGCCGGTGCGGCTGGTCCGCCTCGGCGCCCAGGCGCGCTCTTGCGGTCCGCCTCGTACGTCGTGATAGTTGCCCTCTGAACCACTCACGCTGGCTGTCGCCCTCGAACGGCGAGGATGTGCGTGGCGATGCGGTCAGGGAACCAGCGGTCGTGGCGAGATGACCACGGCGCAGCCGGCGAAGTCTCAGCAGCGCCTCTTCCAGCGCGCGCAGCGTTTCGACGTCGAGGTCGTTGGTCGGCTCGTCGAGCAGCAACACGTTGCCGCCCGCTTTCAGCATCTTGGCGAGGTGCACGCGGTTGCGCTCGCCGCCCGACAGGTCGCCGACGTTCTTCTGCTGGTCCGCGCCCTTGAAGTTGAAGCGGCCGACGTAGGCGCGGGAATGCACCTCGTAGTTGCCGACACGCGATGATGTCCTGGCCGTCGGAGATCTCCTCCCAGACGGTCTTGCTCGTCGTCGAGCGCTGTCGCGGCTACTGGTCGACGTAGGCCAGCTCGACCGTGTCGCCGATATCGATCGTCGCCGCCGTCGGGCTGTCTCCTGGCCGATGATCATGCGGAACAGCGTGGTCTTGCCGGCGCCGTTGGGGCCGATGACGCCGACGATGCCGCCGGCGGCAGGTTGAAGCTGACAGGTCGTCGAACAGCAGTCGCTCGCCGAAGGCCTTGCGCAGACGCCTTCGGCCTCGATCGACCTGGTCGCCCAGGCGCGGGCCCGGCGGGATGTAGATCTCGTTGGTCTCGTTGCGCTTCTGGAAGTCCTTGGACTGCAGCTCCTCGAACTGGCGCAGGCGCGCCTTGCTCTTGGCCTGGCGGCCCTTGGGGTTGGTGCGCACCCACTCCAGCTCGTGCTTGCATGGCCTTGCGGCGCGCCTTCTCGGTGCTTTCCTCGGTGGCGAGGCGCTGCTCCTTCTGCTCCAGCCAGGACGAGTAGTTGCCCTGCCACGGGATGCCGTGGCCGCGATCGAGCTCGAGGATCCAGCCGGCGACGTTGTCGAGGAAGTAGCGGTCGTGGGTGACCGCCACCACGGTGCCCGGATACTCGTGCAGGAAGCGCTCCAGCCAGGCCACCGATTCGGCGTCGAGATGGTTGGTCGGCTCGTCGAGCAGCAGCATGTCCGGCTCGCGACAGCAGCAGCTGGCACAGCGCCACGCGGCGGCGCTCGCCGCCGGACAGGTTGTCGACGTCGGCGTCCCAGGGCGGCAGGCGCAGCGCGTCGGCGGCGACTTCCAGCTTGCGGTCGAGATCCCAGGCGCCGGCGGCCTCGATCGATGTCCTGCAGCTCGGCCTGCTCTGCGAGCAGCGGCGTCGAAGTCGCGCGTCCGGCTCGGCGAACTCGGCGTAGACCTCGTTGAACCGGTCGAGCAGCGCCTTGAGTCTCGCCCACGCCGTCCTCGACGTTGCCGCGCACGTCCTTGTCCGGGTCGAGCTCCGGCTCCTGCGGCAGGTAGCCGATGTTGATGCCCGGCTGCGGCCGGGCCTCGCCCTCGAATTCCGTGTCGAGGCCGGCCATGATGCGCAGCAGCGTCGATTTCCCCGAGCCGTTCAGACCGAGCACGCCGATCTTGGCGCCGGGAAAGAAGGACAGGGAGATGTCCTTGAGGATGGTCTTTTTGGGCGGTACGACCTTGCCCACCCGGTTCATCGTGTAGATGTACTGCGCCATGTGATGTGTGCAATGTGACCGTAAAGCGCGCATTATCCGGGATGCGGCGCGGACTGGAGCACGTCCGGCGCGGGTCAGGTCGTCGGTGCCGGAATGACCCGTGCCACGTCATACAAGGGCCAGGCGCTCGCCGGGTGTCGCTTCGGCGATGGACACGCCGGTCGGTCCCGGCCGCCGCAATGTCTTCACGCAGCACGGCCGCCGCCGCAAGTCGACTCGGCGAGACGCTACGCGATCGCGGAGCTCGCGCAGCGCTGACGCGCGAGGATGCCCCGCTGTTTCACACGCGAGTGCATCCGCCACGTGGCGCGCATGTCGGCCGATCGGCGTCGCCCATCTCGACCACGGCGCCACGCCGGCCGTGCCCGGCGTGGCGAAAGCGCAGCTGGTTGTCCGCACCACGCTTCCCGGCCGTGCGAGCGCCATCGTGGGCAGAGCCGTTACGCGAAACCGCATGCCTGACAGGCCCGAAGTCGGCGGGCGGCGATCATCGCGGCGCGACATGGCTGGCAGGTCGCAGGCTTTTGCGTGTCCGAGCTGACTGCGGCTGATGCCGGCCGATGTACCTGCGCGGCCGCTACGTGCACGGCCGCGTGGCCAACGTCCAGGACAGCGGTGCAGCCCGGTCAGTCTTGTGCGTGCGGCGATTCCGCAGGTGCGAGGGGAGATGCCGAGCTCGTCGTTTGCCGATATTCCGCTGAGCGACGGCCGTATATTGCGCAACCCCCGGCACCGGCGCCTGCCTGGCTGAGACTGGGGTTCTCATAGGCGGCCAAGACTGCGTCATCAGAACGTTCGCAACTGTGCCGATGCCGCCGGGCGCCGACGATGCGCTGTTTTTCGAGGCGTGGGAGCGCGTGGAAGCGTTCGTCGACGCCGCTCGTCCCGAGTTCATCATCCTGCAGTGCGGCGCGGACAGCCTGGCCGGCGACCCCATCACGACACTCGCCTACACAACGGCGGCGCACGCGCACGCGGCCCGACGGCTGCGTCCTGGCCGACCGGCATGCCGGCGGCCGCCTGCTCGCGACCGGCGGCGGCGGTTACAACCGCGACAATCTCGCCCGCGCCTGGACCGCGGTCGTCACCGCCCTGACCGAATCCGCCTGAGCCGGACGGCCGCGACCCGTTGCCGGGATGCCCGCGGCCCGTCGTGTACAATTGCCGCTCGCTGCGACCGGGTGACGCGCCCATCACGCCCGCCACACCGACCGGAGACCCGCTGGATGTTTGCCGACATGACCCCGCTCAAGGAATTCGACGCGGACCTCTACGCCGCGATCGCGAACGAGGCCCGCCGCCAGGAAGAGCACATCGAGCTGATCGCGTCGGAAAACTACACGAGCCCGCGCGGTCCTCGAGGCGCAGGGCATCGTGCTGACCAACAAGTACGCCGAAGGGCTATCCCGGGCAAGCGCTACTACGGCGGCTGCGAGTACGTCGACGTGGCCGAGGACGCTGGCGATCGACCGCGCGCGAAGAAGCTGTTCGGCTGCCGACTACGCCAACGTCCAGCCGCACTCCGGTGTCGCAGGCCAACGCCGCGGCCTGCATGGCGCTGCTGGAACCGGGCGACCACATCCTCGGCATGAGCCTGTCGGACGGCGGCCACCTGACTCACGGTACCAAGGTGAACTTCTCCGGCAAGCTGTTCGACGCGGTCGCAGTACGGCGTCGTCGCGGATACCGGGCTGGTCGACTACGACGAGGTGGAACGGCTCGCGAAGGCGCATGAGCCGAAGCTGATCATCGCCGGCTTTTCGGCCTACTCGCGGCATCATCGACTTGGCAGCGCTTCCGCGACATCGCGGACAGTGTCGGCGCCTGGCTGATGGTCGACATGGCGCACGTCGCCGGGCTCGTTGCCGCCGGGCTGTACCCGAACCCCGTGCCGGTCGCGGACGTCGTCACGACCACCACGCACAAGACGCTGCGCGGCCCGCGCGGCGGCCTGATCCTGGCGCGCGAGAACGACGCGATCACGAAGAAATTCAATTCGCTGGTGTTCCCGGGCACGCAGGGCGGGCCGCTGATGCACGTCATCGCGGCCAAGGCGGTGGCATTCCTCGAGGCGATGGACGACGAGTTTCGTGCCTACCAGCAACGGGTCATCGACAACGCGCGGACGATGGCGAAATCGCTCGCGGACCGCGGTTTCGAGATCGTGTCCGGCGGCACCGACAATCACCTGATGCTCGTCAGCCTTATCCGCCAGGACATCACGGGCAAGGACGCCGACGCGGCACTGGGGCGCGCCAACATCACGGTCAACAAGAACACGGTACCGAACGATCCGCGTTCGCCGTTCGTCACGAGCGGCCTGCGGCTGGGCACGCCCGCCATCACGACGCGGGGCTTCGGCGAGAAGGAAACGCGCGAGCTGTCGGGCTGGATAGCCGACGTGCTCGACGATCCCGGCAACGAGCAGGTCATCGAGCAGGTCCGCAACCGGGTACTCGAGGTTTGCAAACGCTTTCCCGTGTACGGCTGAGCACCGCGCCGGCCGGAGGTCATTCAGATGTACTGTCCGTTCTGCAGCCACGACGAGACCAAGGTCATCGATTCGCGGCTGGCGGCCGACGGGCGGCAGATCCGGCGGCGCCGGCAATGCCTCGACTGCAACGAGCGCTTCACGACCTTCGAGAGCGCCGAGCTGGTGATGCCGCGGCTGGTCAAGTCGGACGACCGGCGCGAGCCGTTCGACGAAGACAAGATGCGCTACAGCATGCGCCGGGCGCTGGAAAAACGCCCGGTGCCGTCGGAGGCATTCGAGGACGCGGTCGGCCGTCTCGTGCACAAGCTGCGCACGATGGGCGAGCGCGAAGTGCCCTCGCGGCTGGTGGGTGAGCTGGTCATGGAGGGACTGCGCGAGCTGGACGAGGTCGCCTACGTGCGCTTCGCCTCCGTCTATCGCAGCTTCCAGGACGTCACCGAGTTCCAGGAGGAGATCCAGCGGCTGCAGGAGATTTCCGAGGCCGGCGCCTCGCGCGAACAGATGTCGCTGCTGCCGGACCTGCCGGGCGACGACAGGAAATAGGCACGGCGCCGGGCGGGGCGGCCGGCGTTGCTATCATTGCGCGGGCAAGTGATGAGACCATTGTCGGCAACTACCCGGACCTGCAGCGACGCCGACAGCGATTGCCGCAACGGGAACTTTATCAGGGCACATGGCCATGGCTGACTCCACCGCGCTGCATCCGACGGCGTCGGGCACCTGCTTCTCGCCGATCGGGGACATTATCGATGACGTCCGCAACGGCCGCATGGTCATCATGGTCGATGACGAGGATCGCGAGAACGAAGGCGACCTGCTGATGGCCGCGGAAAGGGTGCGCCCGGAGGACATCAACTACATGGCGCGCTACGCGCGCGGGCTGATCTGCCTGACGCTGACGGCCGAGCGCTGCCGGCAGCTTCGCCTGCCGCTGATGGTGGCGGATACCGACCGCCGTCACGCGACCAATTTCACGGTCTCGATCGAGGCCGCACAGGGCATCACCAGCGGCATTTCCGTGCACGACCGCGCCCGCACCGTGCGGGCCGCGGTCGCGCCGGGCGCGCGGCCGGAAGACCTGCGGCAGCCGGGCCACATCTTCCCCGTCATGGCGCAACCGGGCGGCGTGCTGACGCGCGCCGGCCACACCGAAACGGGTTGCGATCTCGCGCGGCTGGCCGGACTGGAGCCGGCGGCAACCACCGTCGAAATCCTGAACGAGGACGGCAGCATGGCCCGCCGGCCGGACCTGCAAATGTTCGCGCGCAGACACGGCATCCGGATCGAGGGCGATCGCGGACCTGATTCGTTACCGGCTCGACAGGAAAATCGCTGACATGAGCAAGGGACCGGGTCGTCGCGGCCGGGCACGCGAGATGATCGTGCAGGCCCTGTACCAGATGCAGATCGCCGGGCGCGATCGCGCGAGTTGCTGCGGCAGTTCATGCAGCGGAGTTCGCCGGCATCGAGGGCGAGTATTTCGACGCGGCCATTACGGCCATCTGCGAGCAGCAGGCGGATTTCGAGACGCGCATTGCGGCACACGCGGACCGTCCGGTCGCGCAGCTCGATCCCGTGGAGCGCGGCATCCTGCTGCTGGGGGTCTACGAACTGGCGACCCGGCCGGACGTTCCGTACCGGGTGGTCATCAACGAGGCGATCAACCTGAGCAAGCGTTTCGGCGCGAGTGACGGGCACAAGTTCATCAACGCATTGCTGGACCGCGCCGCGCCCGAGCTGCGGCCGGCGGAAGCGGGCAGCGCCTGACGACCGGGCCGGACCGGCATCGATGAACGAATTCGAACTCATCGATCGTTACTTCCGCCGTGCCGACCGCGCCGACGTGCCGGTGGGCGTCGGCGACGACGGCGCGGTCGTGGACATGCCGGCGGGCCGGCAACTGGTCTGCGTCGTCGATACGGTCATCGAGGGCGTGCGTTTCCCGCCCGGCTGGCGGCGGCCGACGTCGGCTATCGCGCGGTCGCCGTGAACCTGTCCGACCTTGCCGCCATGGGCGCACAGCCGCGCTGGATGACGCTTGCGCTGACGCTGGACGAGGCCGACCCGGACTGGCTGCAGGCATTCGCGCGAGCGGGCTGTTCGAGGCCGCGGCGGCGCACGACGTCGCGCTGATCGGCGGCGACACGACGCACGGCCGCCAGCTCGTCGCCAGCGTGCAGTTGCTCGGCACCGGTCGAGCCCGGCCGCTGTCTGCGCCGCCGCGGTTCCGGGGACACTCACCGTATCTATGTCAGCGGCGCCCCGGGCGAGGCGGCGGCCGGGCTGCAGCAGCTCGGCGAAGGCACAACCGACGGGCCGCTGGTGACACGGTTTCGCCGCCCGACGGCCCGCGTCGCACTGGGCCAGGCCGTCGCGACGCTGGCCTCGGCGGCCATCGACGTGTCGGACGGACTTGCGGCGGACCTCCTGAAACTGCTGGCTGCCTCCGGCGTCGGCGCCACGGTCGAGCTCGAGTCCCTGCCGTTGTCGGCTGCGCTGCTCGGGCACGCCGGCCGCGACGAGGCTCTGCGCCTCGCGCTCGCGGGCGGCGACGACTACGAGTTGTGCATGACGGTGCCGGACGACGCCGAGGCCCGGTTCCTGCAGGCAGCGGCCGACTGCGGCGTTGCCGTGACCCGTATCGGGACAGTCGCGATAGAGCCGGGCCTCCGGTTCACGCGGGCCGGCACGCCGGTCGAACTCGATTTCCCCGGTTACGATCATTTCTGATGCAAGGGAAATAACGCCGATGAGTGACCCCGACCTGCGCCGCAAGGTGCTTCGCGACCCGGTCAACCTGCTGGCGTTCGGCTTCGGGTCGGGCCTCGCGCCGGCGGCCCCCGGCACCGCGGGCACTATCGTGGGTGTCCTCATAGCCGCCGCGGTGCTGCCGTTGCCGCTGGCGGCGCGTGTCGGCATCGGCGCGGCCATGACGCTGGCCGGATTCTGGCTGTGCGGCGTGTCGGCCCGGCGCGTCGGCGTGCACGATCATCCCGGCATCGTCTGGGACGAGATCGCGGCGATCTACCTGGTGCTGCTGGTCACCACGCGATCCGTGGTGGTGGCTGGCCGCATTCGTGCTGTTCCGCCTGTTCGACATCGCCAAGCCCTGGCCGATTCGGGACCTGGATCACAGACTCCGCGGCGGCGCCGGAATTATGCTGGACGACCTCGCAGCCGCCCTGTATGCCGCGTTGTTGCTCGCTTTCGGCAGGTGGCTTTTGTCATGAAACAGATGGTTCCCTATGGCCGGCAACGTCACACCGTTACACCGCTCGCGCGATGCACCGGCGAAGATCGGCAAATACGTCATCATCAACAAGGTCGGGCGGGGCAGCACCGGCACGGTCTACCTGTCGCATGATCCCTACTATCGCCGCGACGTAGCGATCAAGGTCTACAACATCGAGGAAGACTCGGACCCGGACCGGGCCCGCGTTTCCCGCAAGATGTTCTTGCTACGAAGCGCACATGGTCGGGATGCTGCAGCACCCGAACATCCTGCCTATCTACGACGCGGGCGAGGAAGACGGCAAGTACTACGTCGTCACCGAACATATCCAGGGCGCGCGCACCCTGTCCGCCTACTGCCGGCCCGACAACCTGCTGCGCGTCGACGACGTCGTCGAGATCATCTACAAGTGCGCCAAGGCGCTGCACTATGCGCACAGCCGCGGCGTGATCCATCGCGATATCAAGCCGTCGAACGTCATGCTGACGATCGACAACGACGTCCGCATCATCGACTTCGGCATCGCGATCTGCAACGACTCGGATGTCTCGCGCATCGAGGGCATCGCCGGCTCGCCGAGTTACATGTCGCCGGAGCAGGTGCAGTCGGAAGACCTGACCTCGCGCTCCGACATCTATTCGCTGGGCGCCGTGCTGTACGAGTTGCTGACCGGGTTCCGGCCGTTCCCGCCGACAACCTGTCGAAGCTCCTGCACCAGATCGTCTACGCGACACCGCCGCCCATCCATACGTATCGTGACGACCTGCCCGAGGAACTCGAGAACGTCGTCGCGATGACGATGCAGAAGGATCCCGGCAAGCGCTGCCCCAGCGGCAACACGCTGGCGGCGGACCTGACGCGCGTCTACCAGGACCTGCGCGCGAAGTACGACAGCCTCGACAACCAGGAACACTTCGACCTGCTGCGCACGCTGACCTTCTTCCACGAGTTTTCGCACGCGGAGATCTGGGAGGTGCTGCGCGCCAGCGACTGGCACGAGTACAAGGACGGCGAGGACATCGTCCGCGAAGGCGAGATGGACGACCGCTTCTACATTATCGTGTCGGGACAGGCTTCGGTCGAGTCGCATGGCCGCGAGCTCGGCGTTCTCGAGGACGGCGCCTGTTTCGGCGAGACGAGCTACGTGCGCGGCGCCAAGCGCACCGCCTCGATACGCGCGCGCGGCGACGTGCAGATCCTGCGCGTCAGTTCGACCCTGATGGAGCAGGTCTCGTCGTCGTGCCAGCTGCGCTTCAACAAGGTGTTCCTGCGCTCGCTCATCACCCGCCTGCAGGGCGACGGCTCCTCGCGCACGTCCTGAACCGACCCGCCGCGCAAGCGTCGCCCGCAGGTCGCGGCAGGATGCCGCTCCTACGGTGCGTGGACGGAATCACCCGCGCCAGGTCAACCGTAGGAGCGGCATCCTGCCGCGACAATCGCAACGGTGGGTGGACGGAATCACCCGCGCCAGGTCAATCGCAGGAGCGGCATCCTGCCGCGACAATCGCAACGGTGGGTGGACGGAATCACCCGCGCCAGGTCAACCGCAGGAGCGGCATCCTGCCGCGACAATCGCGGCGTCCGGTGGGTGGACGGAATCACCCGCGCCAGGTCAACCGTAGGAGCGGCATCCTGCCGCGACAATCGCGGCGTCGGCATAACCCTCAATCCGCGTCCGGCTCGAACTCTTGCAGCGTTTCCTCGCCGCCGGCGCTTTTCAGCAGCACTTCCACCCGTTGTTCCGCGTCCTTGAGCGCGCCCTGGCACTGGCGGGTCAGCTTGATGCCCTGTTCGAACTTCTGCATGGATTTTTCCAGCGACAGCTCGCCGCTTTCGAGTTCCTCGACCAGTGCTTCGAGCCTGGCCAGGGATTTTTCCAGGTCGAGATCTTTTTTCGCGGTCATGATGTCTCGCTCTCGCGCGGCCGGCGCCGGATTCCGCCGCTACGCTACCGGCGCGCCGGCGCATCGTCAATTGCGCCCGGCACCGCGTTGACAAGGCATGGCGGCCCGCTTAGAGTGATTGCCCCTTAGACTTAGTCTAAACAGCACCGTTACGCACACTGACGAGGAACGACCATGGAACTGAAGGACAGCAAGACCGAGACCAACCTGAAGGACGCGTTCGCCGGCGAGATCGCAGGCGAACCGGCGCTACCTGTATTTCGCGGCGAAGGCCGACGTCGAGGGTTGCAACGACGTTGCCGCCGTCTTTCGTTCCACCGCCGAGGGTGAAACGGGCCACGCTCACGGCCACCTCGAATACCTCGAGCAGGTGGGCGATCCGGCCACCGGCCTGCCGATCGGCGGCACCGACGACAACCTGAAGTCCGCCATCGCCGGCGAGACCCACGAGTACACCGACATGTACCCGGGCATGGCCAAGACCGCCCGCGACGAGGATTTCGACGAGATCGCGGACTGGTTCGAGACGTTGGCGAAAGCGGAGCGCTCGCACGCGAACCGCTTCCAGAAAGCGCTGGACACGCTCGACGACTGACAGCGACATTGCCCGCTGCCCGGATTCCCGGGCAGCCGGCGCGCTATCTCCATGAGCAGCGGCGGCGACAATCGCGAAAGCAATCGCGACAAGAATCGCGAGGGCAGCCTCCAGGCGCCCACCCGGCACGCGCTCGGCGTGGCAAACGGACGGTTCTACGACGAGCCGTCCCTCTTGCCGAACTCGAGCGCGTGTTCGACATCTGTCACGGCTGCCGCCGCTGCTTCAACCTGTGCAACGCCTTCCCGACGCTGTTCGACGCCATCGACGAATCGGAGTCAATGGAACTCGACAGCGTGCCGAAGACCGCCTACTGGGATGTCATCGACCACTGCTACCTGTGCGACATGTGCTACATGAGCAAGTGTCCGTACGTGCCGCCGCACGAGTGGAACGTCGATTTTCCGCACCTGATGCTGCGCGCCAAGGCGACCCGCTTCCGCAAGGAAGGGGCGAGCCGCCGCGACCGGCTGTTGAGCTCGACGGACACGGTCGGCCGCTTCGCCGGCATCCCGGTCGTCGTGCAGGCGGTCAACGCCACGAACCGCAGCAAGACCGGCCGCCGGCTGCTCGAAAAGACGCTGGGTGTGCACCGCGACGCGCCGATTCCCGCCTACCATGCGAAGACGGCGCGCAAGCGCCTGTCCGGGCGGGCCGCGCCGGACGCGAGCCGGGCGGAGCCGGCCGGCGACACGACCGGCAAGGTCGTCGTGTTCACGACCTGTTACGGCAATCGCAACCTGCCGTCGCTGGTCGAGGACCTGGTGGCCGTGTACGAGCACAACGGCATCGTGGTCGAGCTGGTCGACCGCGAGGCCTGCTGCGGCATGCCGAAACTGGAACTCGGCGATCTCGAGTCCGTGGCGAAGGCGAAGGAAAAGAACATACCCGCGCTCGCCGCGTGGGTCGATGACGGCTGGGACATCGTGACGCCGATCCCGTCCTGCACGCTGATGTTCAAGCAGGAACTGCCGCTCATGTTCCCGGATGACGCCGACGTCACCCGGGTGCGTAACGCGATGTTCGACCCGTTCGAATACCTGGCGCTGCGCCACCGGCACGACAAGCTGAACACCGACTTCCGCCACTCGCTCGGCAAGGTTGCCTCCAGGGTGCCGTGCCACCAGCGCGTGCGGAATATCGGCGTGAAAACGCGCGACCTGCTGGCGATGGTCCCCGACACCGAGATCGAGGCGATCGAACGCTGTTCCGGTCACGACGGCACCTACGCCGTGAAAAAGGAATTTTACGACGTGTCGCAGAAAATCGCGCGACCCGTCGTCAACAGGGTGAAGAAGGGCGAACCGCGGCATTTCGTCAGCGACTGCCCCATGGCGGCGGAGCAGATCGCGCGGAATCTGGACGGCCCGGGCGCCAATCATCCGCTGAACCTGCTGCGCCAGGCTTTACCGGCATCTGACGACCGACCCTCGATACGGAACACGGACGCGACATGCGGAAACTGAGCCGGAGACGATCTCTATACGCGCTGGAAAACCGCCCTGGAAGTGCGTGACGAATTCCGGCCAGGAGGTCATGCGCCGCAAGCGCGAACCGGCGGCTGGAGCTTCGGCACCAACGCCGACGCTCTATTTCGAGGACCAGGGTCACCCTGCAGTACCAGGTGCAGGAGATGCTGCGCATCGAGCGCATCTTCGAGGCCGACGGGATCGAGGAGGAACTCGGTGCCTATAACCCGCTGATTCCCGACGGCAGCAACTGGAAAGCGACGTTCATGATCGAGTTTCCCGACGTCGAGCAGCGGCGGGCGATGCTGAAACAGCTCGTCGGCATCGAGCAGCGGGTTTGCTGGATGCAGGTGGGCGACGGCGAAGAGATCCGCCCGGTTCCGACAGAGCCTCGAACGCAGCACCGAGCACAGAGCCTCGGCCGTGCACTTCCTGCGTTTCGAGCTGAAAGACGACGACATCGCCGCCCTGAAAGGCGGTGCGGAACTCGCGGCCGGCATCGACCACGACAGTTACCAGGTGGATGTGCGCCCGGTACCGGCGAACGTGCGCCAGTCCCTGCTCGGCGATCTGGCCTGACATGCGGCCGCGCGGCGGTTGCGCCGCGCCTGTAACGTCGCGTGTGTGGCGCGACGCCTTCCTGCTGAATCGCGCCGTACTTCCTGCTTGCGGCACTGAACAGAATCGATGGCGAAACGATACGATGCGGCGGACATCGAGGTCCTGAGCGGCCTCGAGCCCGTGCGGCGACGTCCGGGCATGTACACGGACACGTCGCGCCCCAACTACCTGGCGCACGAGGTCGTCGACAACAGCGTCGACGAGGCGCTGGCCGGTCACTGCAAAAAGATCGAGGTCACGGTCTTCCGCGACGGCGTCGCTGGAGGTCGCCGACGACGGCCGCGGCATGCCGGTCGACCAGCACCCGAGAGAGAAAATCCCCGGCGTCGAGCTGATCCTCGACCCGGCTGCATGCCGGCGGCAAGTTCAACAAGGACAACTACCAGTACTCCGGCGGCCTGCACGGCGTCGGCGTTTCGGTCGTCAACGCGCTGTCGAAAAACCTCGAGGTCTGGATACGGCGCGGCGGCAAGGAATACAACCTGAGTTTCGCCGGCGGCAAAAAGCGCGGCAAGCTGGAGGTCGTCGGTTCGGTGGGCAAGGCCAACACGGGCACGACCATCCGCTTCTGGCCGGACCCGCAGTACTTCGATTCACCCGGATTCTCGCTCAACCGCCTGAAGCACGCTGCTGCGCGCCAAGGCGGTGCTGTGCCCCGGCCTCATCGTGCGGCTGAAGGTCGAGAAGCCCGCCGAGAAGATCGAGTGGTGTTATTCTGGCGGCCTGGAAGAGTACCTGCTCGAGGCGATCGGCGCTGCGGAGCACGTGCCCGCGGAACCGTTCGCCGGCAGCCTGCAGCGGCAGGCGACGAGGCGGTGGACTGGGCGCTGGCCTGGCTGACCGGCGACGAGGCGCCGGTGACCGAGAGCTACGTCAACCTGGTCCCGACGCCGCAGGGCGGCACGCACGTTGCCGGCCTGCGCACCGGGCTGACGAATGCGCTGCGCGAATTCTGCGAGTTCAGGAGCCTGCTGCCGCGCGGCGTGACGCTGGCGCCGGACGACGTCTGGGACGGGCTCTCGTTCGTGTTGAGCGCCAAGCTCGAGAACCCGCAGTTCTCCGGGCAGACGAAGGAGCGCCTGTCGTCGCGCGAGTCCGCTGCGTTCGTCGCGGGCGTCATCAAGGACAGCTTCGCGCTGTGGCTCAACCAGCACCCGGAAAGCGGTGACCAGGTCGCGGAGCGCGCCATCGCGCGGGCGCAAAAGCGGCTCAAGGCGGCGCGCAAGGTCGTGCGCAAGAAAATCGTTTCCGGCCCGGCGTTGCCGGGCAAGCTCGCCGACTGCACGTCGCAGGAGCCGGAGCTGTGCGAGCTGTTCCTGGTCGAGGGCGACTCGGCCGGCGGCTCGGCGAAGCAGGCGCGCGATCGCACGACGCAGGCGATCATGCCGCTGCGCGGCAAGATCCTGAACACGTGGGAGGTCGACGCCGGCGAGATCCTCGCGTCGCAGGAAGTGCATGACATCAGCGTGGCGCTGGGCGTCGATCCCGGCAGCGCCGACATGAAGCCGCTGCGTTATCACAAGATCTGCATCCTCGCGGACGCGGACTCGGACGGCCTGCACATCGCCACGCTGCTCTGTGCGCTGTTCCTGCGGCACTTCCGCGACCTGGTCGCCGCCGGTCACGTGTACGTGGCCATGCCGCCCCTGTACCGCATCGACGTGGGCAAGGATGTCTACTACGCGCTGGACGAGGCCGAACGCCAGGGGATCCTCGATCGCATCGAGGCGGAAAGCCGGCGCGGCAAGGTCGCCGTTACGCGCTTCAAGGGCCTCGGTGAAATGAGTCCCGCGCAGTTGCGCGAGACCACGATGAACCGCGACACCCGCCGCCTCGTGCAGCTGACGATACGCGCGAAAGACGACACCGATCAGCTGATGGACATGCTGCTCGCGAAGAAGCGCTCGTCCGACCGCCGCCACTGGCTGGAAACCAAGGGCAACCTCGCGGAAGTCTAGCCCGCATCCGTCACCGATTCGCCGGTAAGATCGGCCAGGCCATTGTCCGGCCCGCCGGAACCGCCGGGGAGGAACACAGGAACATGCAGAATCAACTGAACCTGGAGGGCGTCGAGCAACTGGCGCTCCTGGACTACACCGAGAAGGCGTACCTGGATTATTCGATGTACGTCATCCTCGACCGCGCGCTGCCGCACATCGGCGACGGCCTGAAGCCCGTGCAGCGGCGCATCATTTACGCGATGAGCGAACTCGGCCTGTCGGCGAGCTCCAAGCCGAAAAAGTCCGCGCGCACGGTCGGCGACGTCATCGGCAAGTTCCATCCGCACGGCGATTCCGCCTGCTACGAGGCAATGGTGCTGATGGCGCAGGAATTCTCGCTACCGCTACTCGATCATCGACGGCCAGGGCAACTGGGGCTCGACCGACGACCCGAAATCGTTCGCCGCGATGCGCTACACGGAATCGCGCCTGAAGCCGTACGCGCGCACGCTGCTCGCCGAGCTCGCGCACGGCACGGTGGACTGGGAGCCAAACTTCGACGGCACGATGAACGAGCCGGTCGTGCTGCCGGCGCGCCTGCCGAACATCCTGCTGAACGGCACGACGGGCATCGCGGTCGGGCTGTCGACGGACGTGCCGCCGCACAACCTGCGCGAGGTGGCCAGCGCCTGCGTGGAACTGATCGACAACCCGAATGCGACCGTCAGCCAGCTCATGAAGCACATCAAGGGACCGGACTCCCGACCGGCGGCGAACTCGTATCGTCGCGCGCCGACATACGCGAGATCTACAAGACGGGCGGCGGCACGCTGCGGCTGCGCGCGACCTGGAAGCAGGAGGACGGCGACATCGTCATCACGGCGCTGCCCTACCAGATCGCCGGCTCGCGAGTGCTCGAGCAGATCGCCGCGCAGATGCGCAACAGGAAGCTGCCGCTGGTCGAGGACCTGCGCGACGAATCGGACCACGAAGAACCCATCCGCCTGGTCATCACGCCGAAATCGCGCAAGGTCGATGCACAGGAGCTGATGTCGCACCTGTTCGCGACGACCTCGCTCGAGCGCACGATCCGCGTCAACATGAACATCGTCGCGCTGGACGGCCGGCCGCGCGGGTTCAACCTGCACGGCCTGCTGACGGAGTGGCTCGCGTTCCGCCGGGAAACGGTGCGGCGCCGGCTCGCGCACCGACTGCAGATCGTCGAGGACCGGCTGCACGTGCTGGACGGCCTGCTCGTCGCCTACCTCAACATCGACGAGGTCATCCGGATCATACGCGAGGAAGACGAGCCGAAGCCGAGCTGATGAAGTGCTTCAGGTTGTCCGACGTGCAGGCCGAGGCGATCCTCAACCTGCGCCTGCGCAATCTCGCGAAGCTGGAGGAGATGAAGATTCGCGGCGAGCAGGACGAGCTGGCGGCCGAACGCGACGTGATCGACAAGACGCTGAAGAGCGCGGCGAAACTGAAAACGCTGATCAAGGACGAGTTGCTGGAGGATGCCGGCGCTTACGGCGACGACCGCCGCACGGTGATCGTCGAACGCGACGCGGCACGTGCGCTGGACGAGACCCAGCTGGTCGCGAGCGAACCGGTCACGCTGGTCCTGTCACAGCGCGGCTGGGCGCGGGCGGCGAAGGGGCACGAGATCGACCCGTTCGCGCTGAGTTACAAGTCCGGCGACGGTTTCCTGGCCGCCGCGCGCGGCCGCTCGAACGAGCCGGCGATGTTCATCGACAGCACCGGCCGGGTCTACAGCGTCAGCGCCCACACGCTGCCGTCGGCCCGCGGCCAGGGCGAGCCGCTGTCCGGGCGGTTCAACCCGCCGGACGGCGCGGTGTTCTGCGGCACGATGACCGGCGAGCCGGACGCGAAATGGCTGCTGGCGAGCGACGCGGGCTACGGCTTCGTCGCGCGCCTCGAGGATCTCGCCACGCGCAACAAGGCCGGCAAGTCCGTCCTGCGGGTGCCGGCGGGCGGCCGCGCGGTCGTGCCGTCGCCGGTGCCGCGCGACGTCGAGTGCCTGATCGCCGCGGTCAGCTCGATCGGCCGGCTGCTGCTGTTCGAAATGGACGAGCTGCCGGAACTCGCGCGCGGCAAGGGCAACAAGCTCATCAATATCCCCGGCAAGAAATACCAGGCGGGCGAGGAAACGCTGGCGGCCGTGGCGGTCGTGCCGGAAGAGGGCAGCCTGCTGGTGCACACGGCCAACCGCACGATGACGCTGAAGTGGGACGATCTCGACGACTACTACGGCGAGCGCGCGTTGCGCGGCAGCCTGCTGCCGCAGGGCTGGCGCAAGGTCGAGCGGCTGGCAGCGGGCTGAGCCCGCTCAGGCGGTCTTCGAGCGGCGCCGCACGGCGGTGCGGTCGGTGTCGACGTCCATCTCCACGGTGCGCTCGTCGTCTTTTACCGGCATTTCCGCGGTCTCGTTTTGGTCGATTTCGAGCGAGAGCGCCGGGCCTTCCGCAGTCTCGGCGGTCGCGGCGGTCTCGGCGGTCGCGGCAGTCTCGACGGTTGCGGCATTCGAGTCGTCGTCCGCGTCGTGCGCCTCGTTCACGGCCGGTCCGCCCGAGGGCATTTCCGCGGTAACCTCCGCGGTGCCCTCGAGATCCTCGGCCATGGACGTCTGCGTGCGATTGTCTTCGGACAGGTCTTCGGACAGGCCGTCCCCGTCGCCGTAGTCGAATTCGTCGAGCCGGTTTTTCAGTTCGCGGGCCGCAATCTCGATCTCACGATTGAGCGCCTGGGTCTGCGTCAGTTCCTCTTCGTAGTCCTGCTCGAGGATCTGGTAGTCCATTTCGCCGGTCAGCGTCATGGACTGCGAGGCGGAGGGATCGGGCACCAGCGGCTGCACCTCGATGGCGTTGAGATCGCGGCGTGTCCGCGCCGCCTTGCCGAAATCCTGTTTCGTGGCGTCGAGGATCATCGACATGTCGTACTTCGAGTCGTCGTCCTGGAACGTCTCTTCGCTGACGACGATGGAATCGTCCAGCCTCGGTTTCGGCAGGATGTCGGTCGTCTCGTCGACCTTGTCGCCGGCGCCGTCGACGCGCACGTCGACGTCGTCGGTGTAGTCGCCCGACGATGCAAAGCTGTAGTCGAGAGACACGTCCATGTCGCCGCTGGAGCCGAACCCGCGGCCGTCGCCGAGATCGGCATCGAGCTCCACCGCGCGGGCGCGCGACAGCGTGTCCTTGAGATCGAGCGCGTGTTCCTCGAGCGGTTCCTCGCCGCGGTCCACGGCGCGCCGGTTGTACGCAGCCTCGGCGGCCCCGGGCGCGCCAAAGCGCTCGCGCAGCGTGCGGCCGAACAGCAGCAGGGCGAGGAAGATGGCCACGCCGCTGCCGCCCAGCCAGACCAGCCAGCCTTGCGCGACGCCCGAGTCGTCGACCGCGATGGGCTGCGGCTCGGCCGCTACGGACACCGGGTTCTCTATCGCCGTGTCCGGAATCGACACGGTCCTCTGCCGCGCCGCCGGCGCCTCCGGCGACGATGCCGCGTCGGCGTCGGTCGTTGCGGCGACGGGCTCGCCGGTCGCGTCCGCGAACGGGCTGGCGGCGGCGTCGTCGAGCGACTGGCCGCTGACGGGGACGGTCGGAGCCTGCTCGTCGGTTGAAGTCGGGGCAGGTTGCGCGGCGTCGCCGGCTGCCTGCCGTGCCGTCGCGGCCGGTTCGGTCACCGGTTCGGTCACCGGCTCGGTCACCGATAAATTCGCGCTAGCGGGCGTAGCCGCGGGCGCCGTGGCCGGCGAGCGGGCCGGCGCCGGGGCACGGGCGGCCACGGCCGGTTGCGCATCGCCGCGCACCAGCGTGTCCGGGATGACCAGGGTGGCGCCTGCAATCAGCAGGTCGGGATTGCCGTTCCGGAACGCCGCCGGGTTGGCGGCAAAAATCGCGTCGGCCGCGCTCCAGAGATTCACGTTGCGGTTTTCGACCCGGGCGGCGACTTCGGACAGCGTGTCGCCCGCCTGCACACGGTAGCTGCTGCCGGTCGGTACCGGTTCGCGGGCCGGGGCGCTCGCGCGGTTTGCCCGGTTCACGGTCTGCTCCGGTGTCGCGGCGCGGCGGACCGGTGCCGGCTCGCGGGCGGGCGTGGCCGCAACGGGCGCCGGGCTCACTGCCGGCCGCGGCGTGGCGGACGGCGGATTCAGCATCAGCAGGAAATCGCGCTGCAGGTGCGCCGTGTAGGGGCAGTCGATCGTCAGCTGCAGGCTCATCATCGGCTCGCGCAACGGCGTCCGGCCGGTGAGTTCGATGCGGTTGGCGCCGATCGACGTCGCCGCGCGTGTGATCGTCGGCAAGCCCTGGCCCGGCGGCGCCGAGCGCAGGTAAACGCAACTGGCCGCCAGTTGCTCGTTGGGCCCCAGCGTAAACGGAATGTGTGCCCGGAGCGGCTGGCCCAGTGACGATTCCACCTGCAGCTCGCCCAGCTCCACGGCCGGCGCGGACGTGGCGAGCAGGGCGCAGATGCCGCTGACGGCAATGGCAAGAGGCCTGGCCCGGAACGGCGCCGTGCCCGGCGAGACGGTGCGTGCGCTGTGATCGCGACGGTTGACTGGCTTCACGGATTTACCCCGGTGTCGGTGCACTTTGTCTGTCGTTTCGCTGCCCGGGTATCGGTCTCCGGGCTTTTCGAATCCGGCCTGGCTGCCCGCCGCGGCTGCGACGGGGACCCGGGGCCGGTCCCTGACAGAGCAGCCTAGCGGCATCGGTACGCCCGATATATCGATCCGGTCAACATTTTGCACCCGGAGGCGGCAGCGGCGGCCGGGGCGATGGCGAAATGTGACCGGGTTCACACTCGCGGGGACGGGCAGTCAGCTGTTGACCGTCAGTTGCTGACGATAGCCTCGAAACTGTTGGTCGCGATGCTCGGCGGCTCCTGCAGCACCACCTCCGGCTCGTGCACGTAGTGGCCCTGCATGAAGTGCAGTCCGAGCTGGAACAGCACGGCCATCGCGTTCGCGTTTTCGACCCGTTCGGCGATGGTGCCAATGCCGCGCTCGTCGGCGGCCTCGGCAAGGGCGCGCACGTTTTCCTGCAGTTCCGTGTCGCCCGTCAGCGAGTGCATCAGCTCGCCGTCGATCTTGATGAAGTCGGGTTTCAGGATGTCGAGAATCTGGAACCTGTTGCGGTCCACGCCGTAGTGCTCCAGCGCAAAGCCGATGCCGATCTTGCGAAACGCCTCGACGGTCTTGCGTGTTTGCTTGATTTCCTTCGCCGCATCGCGCTCGGCAACCTGCATGCAGATGCGCGCTGCCTCGATGCCGTGGCGCTCGAGTTCCTGCGTTATCCATTCGGGCAGGGACGTGTCCTTCATCGACTGGCGGGACAGGCGCACGAACAAACGCTCGGCCTTTTCCTTTTTGCAGAAATCCATCGACGCCGTGATGATCCAGCGATCGATCGTCTTCATGAGATTATTGCGTTCAGCGGCCGGCAGAAACTCGGACGGCAGCACGTGATTGCCCTGTTCGTCCAGCATGCGCACGAGCATGTCGAACATCGGGCCGGATTCCTTGCGCAGGCCCGCAATGGGCAGGTGTGCCAGCCGGAAGCGCTTTTCCATCAGGGCCGAACGAATGTGCTTGACCCAGATCGCGTCGAAGCGCCGCATGCGGGTGTCCTCGTCGTTGGCCTCCTGCAGGTGCACCGTGTTGCCGCCGGCTTTCCGCCCCGCCGCGTAGGCCGCCGTGACGGCCTGGACGAGTTCCTCGAGGGTGCCGTAGACGCCGCTGGCCGGGCACACGCCGACGGTGCACGTCATCTCGACGGTGGCCTCGCCCGCGGTGAATTCATAGTCGTTGACGTAATCGACGAGCTGCCGGCCCCACAGCTCCGCGTCGTGCTCGCTGCCGCGTTCCAGCAGCACCATGATCGCCGTACCCTCGAAGCGGCCCGCGAAATCCCGGGGGTGCAGGCGGCTGCGCACGATCTCGGCCAGCTGCGCGAGCAACTCCTCCGAGGCGACGATGCCGACAGTCCTTCTGCAGGGTCGCGAACCGGTCCGGCCGGATATAGGCGACGACGTGCGTGCCGGACGCCGGCTTTTTGGCGAGCCGCTTCTGCAGGCGTTCGATGAATTGCGCCCGGTGAAAGAACAGCGTGGTCGGATCGCGTTGCAGGGCGTCGTGAACGAGCTTCGTGGGTTCCTCGGCGACCGGTTCCGGCGCGGCGATCTCCACCTGCACGTGCGGTCCGTCCTCGAACTCGACGGCCTTGAAATACAGCTCCATCGGCAGCGCCTCGCTCTTGCCGGTGGCCGGCCTGGCATCGAGTTTTTCGTCGCTCTGCCACTTGCCCTTCATCGTTGCAACCAGCGCGCCCTTGATGGCCGCGTGACTGCCGGGTTCGAAGCTGTCCATCAGCGGCATGCCGACGATCTCGTCCTCGCTGGCGGCCATGAACAGGCTGAGCCACGCGCTGTTGGCGCGCGTGACGATGCCGTCCTGCGCATAGGCGATGGCCCTGTCCGAACGCTGCATGTAGTCGTGCAGCTGGCGCTTGTATTCGTTGGCCGTGTTGACGGTCGAGTCGAGTGCCCGCTCGAGCCGCAGCGCGCGCAGCTCGCGCTCCACGACCTGCAGCCAGCGTCCGCCGACGCCCAGCGAAACGAGATCGCGGGCACCGTTTTGCACCGCGGCCTGGATCGCGGCCTCGTCGACGTCGTCCTGCACGCCGATGACCGGGATCTCCGGCTCGTAGGTGTCCTTTTGCTTGACGACCTGGCGGATGTCGTCCGGATAGCTCTTCGTGAAGAGCACGACGAGCTCGATCTCGTCGCCTTCCAGTGTCTTGTCGAAGCGGGTCGGATCGGGACACCAGCGGCAGTGGGCCGCGTGCCCGGCGCCGCGCAGCGTCGCATTGACGCGTTCGACGTCTTCCTGGCTGCGCGTCAGGACGGCGATGGAAATCGTATTCTGCTGATTCAATGGATGCGTTGCCTGTGCCCGGTGGCGACTGCCGGCCGTCCGGGCTGGATGTCGGGGAAAGCGAGAAAACCTCTGCACGAGGAGCCTAGCCGCCGGACGGCGCCCGATTCCGTGACGGGTATCATAATTCCGGGAGTTATGTCACGAACGGCCGTGTGAAACCGGTACCGGCAGGAGCAAATCGCGCCAGGATGGCGCTCCTACGGGGGGCGGTGGCACCTGCCAACATCGATGGCGCTCCTGCGGGGATGGTGGCACCCCCCCAACATCGCCGCGACGTGGCAACATCGCCCAACATCGTAGGAGCGGCTTCCAGCCGCGACCGCCGCGCTACGGTTGTGGCCCGGCACCGTTGTGCGCCGGCGGCCTGTTTCACAGGCCGGACCGTCCGGGTATCATGGCCGCGGCCGCGGGGCTCGCCCGCGCGCCGCGTATCCAATCGACAAGGCAGCGGGCCGCCACGGCGGCCGCTGGACAGGGCATGGCCAGCTACAGTACCAACGAATTTCGCTCCGGGCTTCGCATCATCATCGACGGCGATCCGTGCATCATCGTCGATAACGAATTCGTCAAGCCGGGCAAGGGCCAGGCGTTCAACCGCGTCCGCATCAGGAACCTGAAGACCGGCAAGACGGTCGACAAGACCTTCAAGTCGGGCGACAGCGTCGAGGCCGCCGACGTGCACGACACGGACATGCAGTATCTCTACAGCGACGGCGAATTCTGGCATTTCATGGTGCCGGACACGTTCGAGCAATACGCGGCGGACGCCAACGCGATCGGCGATGCGAAGGACTGGCTGACCGACCAGGACATGTGCCAGGTGACGCTGTGGAACAACAGCCCGCTCATCGTGCTGCCGCCGAATTTCGTCGAGCTGGAAATCACCGAGACCGACCGGGCGTCCGCGGCGATACCGCGAGTGGCGGCGTCAAGCCGGCGACGCTGTCGACGGGCGCCGTCGTGCGCGTGCCGCTGTTCGTCGAGCGGGGCGAAGTGATCCGCGTCGATACGCGCTCGGGCGAATACGTGTCGCGCGTCAAATAAACGTCGCCGCGGCCGCGCGCCCGGCAAGCCAGGCGGAGAAACGCCCGCACAGCAACTCCACGCCGGCCTCGTCGGCCGTATCGAACCGATCGCGTACCGGGCTGTCGATGTCGAGCACGCCGACCAGCGATTCACCCGCGTAGAGCGGCACGACGAGCTCGGAACGCGACGCGGCGTCACAGGCGATGTGGCCGGGATATGCGTCGACGTCGGCAACGCGCTGCGTGCGCCGTTCGGCGGCGGCGCTGCCGCAGACACCCTTGCCGAGCGGGATGCGGACACACGCGGGCTTTCCCTGGAACGGGCCGAGGACGAGTTCGTCGCCGCGCAGCACGTAGATGCCCAGCCAGTTGATTTCCGGGAGAGCGTGCCACAGCAGCGCGACGAAGTTGGCGCTGTTCGCGAGGGCGTCCGGCTCGCCGTCCAGCAGGGCATCCAGCTGCGAGGCGAGCAGGTCGAAGTCGACGTCGGCGTTACTGTTTTCGCGGGTCATTGGCCGGCTCCGGTACCGGGAATGCCTGGACCTGGCGCAGGTCGTCGCAACCGGTGTTGACGAGGACGAGGCGGTCGAATCCGACCGCGACGCCGCAGCAAGTCGGGCAGTCCGTGTTCGAGTGCGGCGAGCAGGTTGCCATCCAGCGGCCGCAGCGTCTTCCCCTGCAGCATGCGCTGCTGCTGGTCGCGTTCGAACCGCTCGCGCTGCTCGGCCGCGTCGGTGAGTTCGCGATAGCCGTTCGCGAGTTCCGCGCGGCCGCAAAACACCTCGAAGCGATCGGCAAAGCGCGGGTCGTCCGGGCAGCGCCGGGCAAGCGCCCCCTGCGACGCCGGGTAATGGTGCAGTACCGTGAGCCGGTCGGGGGCGAACTTCGTGACGACATGGCGGGTCAGCAACAGGTCGAGCCAGGCGTCCCGGTCGTCGCCCAGTGACGCGCGCAATTGCGCATCGGCGTCGCTCGCCGCCGCGAGCCGGTCGATGGAATCGGCCAGGACATCGACACCCGCGTGCCGGCGAAAGGCCTCGTCGTAGCGCAGGTAGTCGGCGTCGTCGCCGAATTCCCGCGTGTCGACGAGGCGCGCGATGAACTCGCACGGTGTGCTGCATCATCTCCGCGAGTTCCAGTCCGCGCCGGTACCACTCGACCATCGTGAACTCGGGCCGGTGATGCGGTCCCGATTCGCCGTCGCGCCAGACCTTGCCGAGCTGGTAGATGTCCGGCCAGCCGTCGGCGAGCAGCCGTTTCATCGCGTACTCGGGCGAGGTCTGCAGGTAGTACGCGCGGCCCGGAGCGGCGGCGAGCAACGCGGCGACGCTCTCGATCTGCGTGTCGCAGGCGGCGGCCGGCGACAACGCGGGCGTGTCCACTTCGAGGACGTCGTGCTCGGCGAAAAAGTCCCGCGCCGCGCGCAGCATGCGGGCACGGCACCGGGCCACGTCCAGGGTCATCGTCGGTCGCCAGGCGGCGTCGCGGGTCCGGTCGTTCACGGCGCCAGCCCGTGCAGCCGCGCGATCGACTCGCCCGTGCGCACCGGTGCGTTCCGGCACCAGGCGCTCGTCCAGTTCGCAGGCGCCGCGCGGCAGCAGGAGGATCACGGTCGATCCCATGTTGAACCAGCCGAGCAGGTCGCCGCGCGCGAGCGTCGTGCCGGCAGTGGCCGCCGCGGGGTCTATCGCCTCGACGACGCCGTGGCGGCGCGGTCGTATTTCGCCGGTCCACGGTGTGCTGATGCTGCCGACGTTGAGCGCGCCGACCAGCAGTACGGTCACCGGGCCGCAGTCGGTCATTAAATGACAGACGAGGCGTTCATTGCGCGCGAACAATCGCGGCACGCGCGTGACGCTCGCCGCGTTGACGCTGAAGAGATCGCCCGGGATGTAACGCAATGCCGTCAGCCGGCCCGCGAGCGGCACGTGCACGCGGTGGTAATTGTGCGGCGCGAGGTAGAGCGTGACGGCGCGGCCGCCTTCGAAGCTGTCGGCGTCCGCCAGGTCGGTGGCGAGGAGGTCGGCGAGCGCGTAGTCGCGGCCCTTGGCCTGGAACAGCCGGCCGCGCTCGATGGCGCCCGCCGCGCTGACCGTGCCGTCGACCGGCGAGGCGAGCACGTTGGCGCCGCCTTGCTGCGGCCGGCTGCCGGGCCGCAGTTCGCGAATGAAGAAGTCATTGAATGTCGCGAAGTCGTGCGGCACCCGGCCGTCGACCTCGCTCGTGTCGACGTTGAACACGCGCACGAACGCGCGAATGAGCGCGTTCTTGACGGCCGTCGTCCGCACGCGCGCGAGCGCGTGCACGGCGCGGGTCAGCGAGTGACGCGGCAGCAGGTATTGCAACGCCACGAGAGAACGGGCGATCACGCGGTTCACGTGCCGTTGCCCGCGCCGGCCGCGCGGTCGGCCAGCGTGACCTCGAACCGCAGCCGTTCGCCGTCGGCGAACCCGATCTGCAGCGTGACGACGGTACCCGGCGCAACGCGCGCGCGCGGCTCGTGCAGCATGACGTGGCGGCCGCCGGGCGCGAACTCGACGGTGCTGTCGGCGGCAATGAGCAGCGAGTCGAGCGCGACCATGCGCGCCACGCCGCCGTCGATGATCGTTTCGTGCAGCGCCGCGCGCCCGAACGCATCGCTGGTGACGGCGGTCACGGTGCGTGCCGTCGCGCCGCGGTTGACGAGCCGGAAGTAGGCGACCGCGGGCGTGCCCCGGGCCAGCGGTGCATAGCCGTGCGCGTCCTCGACGGTCGTGGCGGCATCGTCACCGCGACCGCAGGCGGTCAGGGCAAGCAGCACGGCGAACAACCCGGTCGCCCGTCGCCATCCGCTCATCGTTCGGCCATGATGATCGGCAGGTCGTTCGCGAATGCGCCGATGTCGTGGGGCGTCGAGAACAGGGCGTGCAATTCGCCGCGCGGGTTGGTGACGAGCACGGCGGCCGAGTGGTTCATCGTGTAGTCGCCGTCGGCGGCCGGTGCCTTCTCGAAATGGATGCCGAGGTCGGCGGCCAGGGCCTCGATGGCGGCGGGGTCGCCGGTGACGCCGCGGACAGCGTCGCCGAAGTTGGCGACGTAGTCGGCCAGCACGGCGGGCGTGTCGCGTTCCGGGTCGACACTTATTAATACGATGCCCGGCAGCGGCCCGTCGGTGTCCGCCGCCAGCCGCCGGCGGACGACGGCCAGCTGCTGCAGGGTTGCGGGGCAGACGTCCGGACAGTGCGTGAAGCCGAAGAACAGCAGGTGCCAGCCGCCCTGCAGCGACGCCCGCGTGAACGGCTCGCCGTCGTCGCCGGTCAGCCGGAAGGCCGGCAGCGGCCGTGGCTCGGGGAACACGAGCGCGGTTTGCGGCACCGCCGCCGGTGCCTGCACGGCCGAGCCGATGAAATACACGCCGCCGGCGAGCCCCGCGAGGACCAGGCAGGCGGCGATGAGATGACGTGTTGCGGGCATGGGTTCGCGCCGGGACCAAAACCACGAATTCTAACAGGCAACCCGGGTGTTTATTTCGGCCACGTTCGTAGGAGCGCCGTCCCCGGCGCGATTCGGGTTGACCGTTGCCCGCGATGTCAACGCGACCACGGCGATTGACCGATTCCATCGTTCGACGGACGAGGGATACGACCAGCGCCGAATCGCGCCGGGGACGGCGCTCCTACGAACGGGGTTTCTTCGTTGCCGCACGCGTCGCCTTCGGCGGCGCGTGCTACATTGGCGTTTTCGTTTCCCTGCCATCGCCATGTCGACGACGCTGCCTGTCAACCGCACCACCGTGGCGGATCTTGTCGACACCTTTGCCCGTCGATTCGACGCCGCCGGGCTGACTTACGGCCACGGCACCGACAACGCCCGCGACGAAGCGGCCTGGCTGGTCTTCGACCGGCTGGGGCTCGACCATGCCGACGCGGAGTCGCACTATCGCCGCCCGGTTACGGCGGCCGAACAAGCCGACCTCGAGGCACTGGCCGGACGCCGCGTCCGCGAGCGCCGGCCGCTCGCCTACCTGCTGGGACACGCGTGGTTCGCCGGCCTGCGTTTTTACGTCGACGAGCGCGTGCTGGTGCCGCGCTCGCCGCTCGCGGAGCTCATCGCCGCACGCTTTGCCCCGTGGCTGGCACCGGGCCCGGTCCGGCGGGCGCTGGATCTCGGCACCGGCAGCGGCTGCATCGCGATAGCCCTGGCGCACGCCTTCCCGGAGGCGACGGTCGACGCCCTCGATATTTCCGGCGACGCGCTGGCGGTTGCGGCGATCAACGTCGGGCAGCACGAGGTGGGCGATCGCGTGCGGTTGCGGCGCTCGTCGTTCTTCGACGCGCTGGACGGCAACGACGGCCCGTACCGCCTGATCGTCAGCAACCCCCCGTACGTGGACGCCGACGACATGGCGGCGCTGGCGCCGGAGTTCGCGCACGAGCCGGCGCTGGGCCTCGCCGCCGGCCGCGACGGTCTGGATTCGGTCCTGGCGATCCTGCATGATGCGAACCGTTTTCTCGCCGACGACGGCCTGCTGGTCGTCGAGGTCGGCAACAGCCAGGCCGCACTGGAGCAGCGATTTCCGGAGGTCGCGTTCGCCTGGCTGGAGTTCGAGCACGGCGGGCAGGGCGTCTTCCTGCTCGAGCGCGCCGAACTCGATCGGCACCGGGATGCATTCAGGCAGGCGGCGGAGGGCAGGACGTAATGCCGGGCAATACTTTCGGGCACATGTTCACGGTGACGACGTTCGGCGAGAGTCACGGTCCGGCCATGGGCTGCGTCGTCGACGGCTGTCCGCCGGGCCTCGCCCTCACCAGCGACGACATCCAGGCCGACCTCGAGCGGCGCCGCCCCGGCCGCTCGCGGCACACGACGCAACGCAAAGAGCCGGACGCGGTCCGTATCCTGTCCGGCGTGTTCGAGGGCGTCACGACCGGCACGCCCATCGGCCTGCTGATCGAGAACACGGACCAGCGCTCGCGCGATTACGGCGACATCAAGGACAAGTTCCGCCCCGGCCACGCCGACTACACCTACCAGCAGAAGTACGGCATCCGTGACTATCGCGGCGGCGGCCGCGCGTCGGCGCGCGAGACGACGATGCGGGTGGCCGCCGGGGCCATCGCGCGCAAGTACCTTGCAGAGCGCCTCGGCGTCGAGATCCGCGGCTACCTCGCGCAGCTCGGCCCGATCGAGCTCGCCTGCCGGGACCTGGCGGCCGTCTACGACAACCCGTTCTTTTGCGCCGATGTCGACAAGATCGCCGAACTGGAGGCTTTCATGGACGAACTCCGCGCGGCGGGCGATTCCGTCGGCGCCAAGATCAGCGTGCTGGCGCGCGGCGTGCCGGTCGGCCTCGGCGAGCCCGTGTTCGACAAGCTGGAGGCCGACCTGGCGCACGGTTTGATGAGCATCAATGCGGTCAAGGGCGTCGAACTCGGCGCCGGCTTCGCGGCCGTCGCCCAGAAAGGCAGCGAGCACCGCGACGAAATGACGCCCGACGGGTTCAAAAAGAACGACGCGGGCGGTACCCTTGGCGGGATATCTTCCGGTCAGGACATTCTTGCCAGCATTGCGCTGAAACCCACGTCCAGCATTTCGGTCAGGGGTACGACGGTCGACCGGCGCGGACAGTCCTCGGATATCGTGACGAAAGGCCGCCACGACCCCTGCGTGGGCTTGCGCGCGACGCCCATCGCCGAAGCCATGGTCGCACTCGTGTTGCTGGATCACTACCTGCGCCACCGGGCGCAAAACGCCGACGTGACTCCCGATACCCCGGTCATTCCCGCGCGCGCCGGGTGACGGGTGACGATGTCCGCCCTGGCGGCTACCGGACGATTGCGGAACGACGGCTCACGCCCTGAATACGCGATGTATACGCGTTCGATTTATCCGGCTCATTATTTTCAAGGAATCTGTTAATACATGTCTGACGCATTCGATATAGCCGTCGTCGGCGCCACCGGCGTCGTCGGCGAAGCCATGCTGGAGATCCTGGCCGAACGCAAGTTCCCGGTCGGCACCGTGCACGCGCTGGCGAGCGAACGCTCGGCCGGCAAGCCAGTGAAGTTCGGCAAACGCAAGCTGACCGTTGCCGATCTCGCGACGTTCGACTTTTCGCAGGTGCAAATCGGGCTGTTCTCGGCCGGCGGCTCGGTCTCCGCCGAGCACGCGCCGCGCGCCGCCGAAGCCGGTTGCGTCGTCATCGACAACACGTCGCATTTTCGCCGTGACGACGATATCCCGCTGGTCGTGCCGGAAGTGAACGCGGATCACATCGCCGGCTACACCCGGCGCGGCATCATCGCCAACCCGAATTGTTCGACGATCCAGATGCTGGTGGCATTGAAGCCGATACACGATGCCGCGCGCATCACGCGAATCAACGTGGCGACGTACCAGGCCGTGTCCGGCGCCGGCCGCAGTGCTGTCGAGGGCCTCGCGAAGCAGACGGCAACATTGCTGAACGGCCGGCCGCTGGAGCGTGAGGGCGATGCGAAACAGATTGCGTTCAATGCGATTCCCCACATCGACGACTTCCAGGACAACGGCTATACGCGCGAAGAGATGAAGATGGTGTGGGAGACGCACAGGATCTTCGGCGACGACAGCATCATGGTGAACCCGACGTGCGTGCGCATCCCGGTGTTCTACGGCCATTCCGAAGCCGTGCATATCGAGACGGAAAAGAAAATCAGTGCCGCTGAAGTCAGTGAACTGCTGCAGAAAGCGCCGGGCGTCGAGGTGCTCGATGGCCGCCGGATGGGCGCGTACCCGACGGCCGTGACCGAGAGCGCCGGCAAGGATCCGGTGTACGTCGGTCGCGTGCGCGAGGACATCAGTCACCCGCGTGGCATCAACCTGTGGGTCGTCGCCGACAACATTCGTAAGGGCGCGGCTCTAAATAGCGTCCAAATAGCTGAAATATTGGCGAAAAAGTATTTATAAGATATAGTTCACCGAATTATCGGGTGGGCGTCCGTAAACTAAAAAATTAGGCTCCGAATCGCGCAATTTCGCCATTTGTCCAGGGAGCCGGAGAAGATGACCATGTCGCGACGACTGAATCGTATAGGACTGCTGCTTGTTGCGTTGCTGGCAAGCGAGGTCTGGGCGCTCGGACTGGGCGACATACGATTGGATTCGGCGCTCAACGAGCCGCTCGTTGCCGAAATCGAGTTGCTCTCGGCAACGGCCGAGGAAATGCAGAACCTCGACGTCGCACTCGCGTCGGCCGCGACCTTCGAACGCTACGGGCTCGACCGGCCCGTGTTCCTGCAATCGCTGGAATTCGAAATTGTGCGCCGCGGCAATGCCGCAACCGTGATACGCGTCACATCCCCTGTGCCGATCACCGAGCCGTTCGTGACGTTCCTCGTCGAAGCGACCTGGCCGGCGGGGCGCCTGCTGCGCGAATACACGGTCTTGCTCGATCCGCCGACCTTCGCGCCGCCGCCGTCGGCGGGGAGCACGCCGGCCGTCGAGGCCCCGCGCGAGCCGGAACCCGCCGATCGCGGCCGCATCGAGCGGCCCTCGCAGCCGGCCGCGCCCGCGCCGTCGCGGCCCGCCGCGAGGCCTGCAGCCGGGCCTGCGCCCGGCGATGTGGCGACGGGCAGTGACTACCAGGTACGGCGCGGCGACAACGCTGTGGCGCATCGCCGAACGCGTGCGGCCGGACGCGAGCGTCTCGATGAACCAGACGATGCTCGCGATCTACGAAGCGAATCCCGACGCGTTTGCCGGCAATATCAATGTGCTGCGGGCCAACTCGGAGCTGCGGATACCGACCGCCGACGAAATTTTCGGCATCAGCCGCGGCGCCGCCCTGAACGAGGTGCAGCGCCATAACCAGGCCTGGTCGCCCGGCGCGAGCACGCAGCCGACGCTGACGCTGGTGCCGCCGGACAGTGAGCAGGACGCCTACCAGGGCGGACCTGCCGGCGAGGACCCGCCGGTCGATGCGAACCGCGCCGCGCTGGCCGAGCGCATCGAACGGCTCGAGGCGACGGTCGCCGACCAGGAACCCTGCTGGAAGTTCGCGACAACGAACTTGCCGAGCTGCGCTCGGAACTCGCCCGCCTGCGCGCGGAGCGCGCCGCCGCCGCGGACGGTGAGGCGCCCGGCGAGGCGCCTGCCGACGAGCCGGCGGATGCCGCGGCGGCTGCCGCTGAAGACGAGACGCCCGCCGCGGACGAAATCTTCGTCGAGGAAAGCGCCGGGGAGCCGGCGGCCGACGAGCCGGCCGCCACCGACGAACAACCGGCGGCGACGGAACCGGCGCAGCCGGCGCCCCGCGTCAACACGCAGCCGCGCCGCGACGAGCCGGGACTCGTCGATACCGTCATCGGCGCCCTGACGGGCATCTGGGGCTGATCGGACTCGCACTGATCATCGTCCTCGGCATTCTCGTCTGGTTTGCGCGCCGCGCGAGCGGCGACGACGACGGCGACTCGACCGGCGTGTGGGACGCGCTGGATGCCGACGAGGAGGCCGACAGCGAATCGGTGGCCTCGACCGAGCGGCTGCGCGCGCTGGCGCGCGACGACGATTCGGCGATCGTCGTGGTCGAAGGTCAGGATCACGGCGACACGCCGGGCGGCGACACGATCGAGTCGCCCGCGGTGAGTCCAACGATGAGTCCCGCGGCGGATGACTCGTCCGGCGGGCTGTCGCCGGCAGCGGCCGGCGCCGGCGGGCCGCAGGAATCCGCCGAGCCGGTGTCGCTGGAAGACACGTTCTCCAGCGAGACGGCGATCAATCTCGACCAGTCGGACCCGGTGGCCGAAGCCGATTTCCACATGGCCTACGGCCTGTACGACCAGGCGGCCGACCTGATCAACGGCGCGCTGGCGGTCGAGCCGAATCGCACCGACCTGATGGCCAAGCTCTGCGAGATCTATTTCGTCTGGGGCAATCGCGACGCCTTCGTCGACGCGGCCCAGCGGCTGCACGACGCCGACGGCAAGAGCGGCGACTGGGACAAGATCGTCATCATGGGCCAGCAGATCGCCGGGGACCACGCGCTGTTTTCCGGCGCCAGTGCGGCGGGCGCCTCGCGCGAGGTCGACCTCGATTTCGAGTCGGGCGGCGACGACAGCGCGGCGCTCGACATGGATTTCGACACCGGCGGCGGCGGTCCCGACGGTGCCGCCAGCGACGTCATCGACCTGGGCGCCGACGACGCCGGCGAGAGCGACGACGACCTCGACTTCAGCTTCGGCGACGAGGACGAGGACAGCAGTGCCTCGATCACGCGCGAGATGCCGGGCCGCGACACGGACGGCGACTCGACCGTCGAGTCACCGACCATCGAATCCGAAGCCGCGCGTGACTACGACGATAGCGACGCCACCGCGGAATCACCGGCGCTGCGGCCCGGCTCCGATGACCTGGGCGACGACCCGGACGCGACGGCGGAATCGCCGACGCTCGACAAGCCGCTGGACTCGCTGGACAACACGTCCGAGTTGCCCGCCTACGACGAGGGTCGCGAGGCCGAACACGACACGATGCTCGCCGGGCTGGATGACGGCCGCACCGGCGACGCCACCGCCGAGATCGATCTCGACGATCTCGGTCTCGACCTCGACAGCCTGAGCAGCGACTTCGGCGACGACAAGGGCCTGCTCGACGACGATGCCACCGGCACCAATCTCGCGCAGGACGAGCTGGAGGAAACCGGCCGCAACCTGCAGGCAGACGACGAGGCCCGCCGGGACGAAGAGGACCTGCTGGCGTCCACCGGCCAGACACAGGTGCTGTCGGACGACTTCTCGGTCGACACGACCGGCGACGCCGGCGCCGACCTCGGCGACGACGACGAGACGATGATGGCCCGCGTGCCGGACACCGGCGACGACCCGGATTTCGATTTCGCGAAGACCGAGGCCTTGCCGAAGGAAGCGTACGACTCGTCACTGGAAGAAACGGCGGAATCGCCGTCGCTCGCCGGCAGCACCGATCTCGACCTCGACCTCGACGACCTGACGGCGGCGCTGCAGAAAAGCGAATCGGGCGACACGGTGGACCAGTATCGCGACGACGAGACGGTCGAACAGCCGCGCGCCGGCGGCCGCGACGACGAGCCGTCGCTCGACTTCGACCTGGGGATGGGCAACGACAGCGACGACCCGACGCAGGCGCTGGGTCCGGACGACGTTTCCGGCGATCTGCAGGAAGCGCGCACGATGACCGAGGTGGGCACCAAGCTGGACCTCGCGCGTGCCTACGTCGACATGGGAGACCCGGGCGGCGCCCGCAACATCCTCGAGGAAGTCCTGCAGGAAGGCGACGAATCGCAACGCCAACAGGCCCAGAAACTGCTGGACACCCTGCCGGGCTGACGATGGTCGCGGGAGCGGCTGCCAGCCGCGACTTGGCTCCGGTCGCGCCAGGATGGCGCTCCTGCGTTGCTGTAATTTACCGTGGGAGCGGCTGCCAGCCGCGACGCGCGTCCGGTCGCGCCAGGATGGCGCTCCTACGGTGGTGTGTTTTCTGCCGTGGGAGCGGCTGCCGGCCGCGACCTGCGTCCGGTCGCGCCAGGATGGCGCTCCTACGGTGGTGTGTTTTCTGCCGTGGGAGCGGCTGCCGGCCGCGACCTGCGTCCGGTCGCGCCAGGATGGCGCTCCTGCGTTGGTGTGTTTTCTGCCGTGGGAGCGGCTTCCAGCCGCGACTTTGACTGACCGTGCCTGATCCATGCGCATAGCTCTCGGCATCGAGTACGACGGCACCGCCTACAACGGCTGGCAACGCCAGCGGACCGGCATCGGCGTGCAGGAAATACTCGATACGGCGGTCGGCAAGGTCGCGAACGAAACCGTCGAATCCTTCTGTGCCGGCCGCACCGACACCGGCGTCCACGCCACGGCGCAGGTCGTGCATTTCGACACGCGCGCAGCGCGCAGCGAGCGCGGCTGGCTGCTCGGCGTGAACAGCAACCTGCCGGATGACGTCAACGTGACGTGGGTGCAGCCGGTGGACGACGAGTTCCACGCCCGCTACAGCGCAACGGCGCGCACCTACCGCTACCTGGTACTGAATCGCCTCGTGCGTTCGGCCCTCTACCGGCACCGGGCGTGGTGGGTGCACCAGCCGCTGGACGAGACCCGCATGCGGACCGCCGCCAGCTACCTGCCGGGCGAGCACGATTTCTCCGCGTTCCGCGCCGCCGGCTGCCAGGCGAAGACCGCGGTGCGCAATGTCACGGCTATCGACATTGCGCGCCACGACGACTGGCTCGCGCTGACGTTCACCGCGAACGCGTTCCTGCAGAACATGGTGCGCAACATCTGCGGCCTGCTGGTCGAGATCGGCCTGGGCGAGCGCGAGCCGTCGTGGGCGGGCGACGTGCTGGCCAGCCGCGACCGTCGCGAGGGCGGCGTCACGGCACCGGCGCACGGCCTGACACTGGTCGCGGTAACCTACCCGGCACGCTGCGGCGTGCCGGTCGCAACGCCGCCGCCGCTGCTGCCGGGCGCGCCGTCGTAAGCGATCGCCAGTGCTCCGGCGATTCTCTCTCGCTGACCAATTGGTTTATGATGCGGCCCTATGAGCTGGTTTGAAAAACTGATGCCGTCGCGCATCAACACCGAGAAGCGCACGCGGTCGGTGCCGCAGGGTGTCTGGATCAAGTGCCCGACATGCGACGCGCAACTCTACCGCACCGAACTCGAACGCAACCTGCTCGTTTGCCCGAAGTGCGATCATCACATGCGCATCAACGCGCGCACGCGGCTCGATTATTTTCTCGACCCGGACACGGCGGAGGAAATCGGCGCCAACCTCGAACCGCGCGACCCGCTCAAGTTTCGCGACAGCAAGAAATACCGCGACCGGCTGTCACAGGCACAGAAGCAGACGGGCGAACGCGATGCGCTGGTCGCGGCGAGCGGCGAGCTGATGGGCGAACCGGTCGTCGTGTGCGCATTCGAGTTTGCCTTCATGGGCGGTTCGATGGGCTCGGTCGTCGGCGAGCGCTTTTGTCGCGCGGCCAGGGTGGCGGCGGACAACAACGCCCCGCTCATCTGTTTCTCGGCCAGCGGCGGTGCCCGCATGCAGGAAGCCCTGTTCTCGCTGTTCCAGATGGCGAAAACCTCGGCGGCGCTGGCGATGCTCGGCGAGAAGAGCGTGCCGTTCGTTTCCGTGCTGACCGACCCGACGACGGGCGGCGTGTCGGCGAGTCTCGCGATGCTGGGTGACGTCAACATCGCCGAGCCGAAGGCGCTGATCGGCTTCGCCGGGCCGCGCGTGATCGAACAGACCGTGCGACAAAAGCTGCCCGAGGGCTTCCAGCGCAGCGAGTTTCTCCTCGATCACGGCGCCATCGACATGATCGTGGATCGTCGCGACATGCGCGCGCAGATCGCTGACCTGCTCGCGAAACTGGCGAACCGCCCGCGCCCCGCCGGCGTCGCCTGAGCCGGGCCTCGCCGCCGGCGCTGCCCGCCGTGAGCCCTCAATCTCCCGCCAGGCCCGCCGATGGCGCGGTCGATCTCGACGCCTGGCTGCGCTGGCTCGAAACGCTGTCGCCCACCGAGATCGTGCTCGGCCTGGAGCGCGTGCAGGCGGTGCTGGCACGACTGGCGCTGCCGCGCCCGGCACGCGTGGTGCACGTCGCCGGCACCAACGGCAAGGGCTCGACGGCCGCCATGCTGGAAGCGCTGTACCGCGAGACGGGCGCGACCGTCGGCTGCTACACGTCGCCGCACGTGCTGCGCTTCAACGAGCGCATGCGCGTGCAGGGCCGGCCGCTGCCCGACGCGGACATCGTCGCGGCGTTCGAACGCGTCGATGCGGCGCGCGGCGATGTGCCGCTGACGTATTTCGAATTCGGTACGCTGGCCGCGCTGGTGGCCTTCGCGGCGGCGGGCGCCGGGGTACTGGTGCTGGAGATCGGCCTGGGCGGCCGTCTCGACGCCGTCAATGCGATAGACCCGGACGGCGCGATCATCACCAACATCTCGCTGGATCACTGCGACTGGCTGGGCAGCGATATCGAGTCCATCGCCCGCGAGAAGGCCGGCGTGATGCGCGGCGGTATCCCGGTGGTGTTCGGCGCGCCGTCCGTGCCGGCGGCCATCGCGGCGACAGCCGCCGAACGCGGTGCCCGGCTCATGCTGGCCGGCCGTGATTTTCGTGCCGTGCAGGCAGGCGAGGGCTGGCGATTCGAAAGCGCAGCCGTCGTTCTCGACGGACTGCGCCCGCCGTCGCTCGGCGGCGCGTTCCAGCGGCAGAACGCCGCGGCCGCGCTCGCGCTGTTCATCGCGCTGGAGGGTCCCGACCGGCTGACCGGCGCCGCGGTCGACGCCGCCTTCGGCAGCCTCGCCCTGCCGGGACGGCTGCAGCGACTGGCGACGTCGCACGACTGGCTGCTCGATGTTGCGCACAACCCGGGCGCCGCGGCCGTGCTGGCGGACTGGCTGCGCGAGCATCCGCCGCGCGGCAGGGTGACGGCGGTGTTCGGCGCGCTCGCGGACAAGGACCTTAACGGCATGCTGCAGCCGCTGGCCGGGGTGGTGCAGCGCTGGATCGCGGTGCCCGCCGACAGCCCGCGCGCCGCCGGTGCGGTGACGCTCGGCGCCCGCATCGCCGGCGTGACGGGCAGGCCCTGCCGCATCGCCGATGGCATAGCCGACGGCCTCGCAATGGCCGCGGCGCACGCCGGCGGCGACGACCTGTTGCTGGTCACCGGTTCCTTCTATACCGTCGGCCCGGCACTGGCCGTTCTGCTGGGGCCCGGTGTGGGTGCGGCTTCCGTCGGAACAGATTCCGCGGCAGCAGATTCCGCGGCAGGAGATTCCGCGGGAGCAGATTCCGTGACAACAGATACCGTGACAACAGATTCCGTAGGAGCGGCTTCCAGCCGCGATCAGGGTCCGGTCGCGGCTGGAAGCCGCTCCTACGAAGGTTAACGATCAGGTTACGAAGGTTAACGATCAGGTTACGAAGGTTAACGATCAGGTTACGAAGGTTAACGATCAGGTTACGAAGGTTAACGATCAGGTTACGAAGGTTAACGATCAGGTTCGCCACGAAGGTTAGCGCACTGCGAAGGTTAGCCGCCTGGAAGGCTTAGCCACGGAGGTTAGCCACGGAGGTTAGCCACGCAGGTTAGCCACGGAGGTTAGCCACGGAGGTTAGCCACGCAGGTTAGCCACCGAGGTTAGCCACGGAGGTTAGCCACGGAGGTTAGCCACGAAGGTTAGCGCACCGCGGCTGGAAATCACTGCCGCCGGGTTATACTCGCGGCCGCCCGGGAACAAGATGCTCAATCGATGGATCGTGCTCTGAAAGAACGCATAGTCGGCGCCACCGTGCTGGTCGTCTTCATCGTGCTGGTGGTGCCGGTTTTCCTGGACGGCCCGTCCGGCGGCATCGAGGTCGTGTCGGAGCCGGTCGCGCTGCCGGGGCAGGAGGGCCAGCCGAGCAAGCGCCAGACGATCGTGCTGGAACGGGACCGCACGGAACCCGTGCCGGTCAGCGGCGCGACGAACGCGGACGAGTCCGCGGAACCGCCGCAGGACACGGCGTCACCCGACGACGCACCGGCGGTTGAAGCGCCGGCGCCGGAAGACGTGCCGGGCCCGCCTGCCGCGGTGGCCGCCGACTCCGACGACTCCGACGAATTACCTGCCGAATCGCCCGCCGAACCGGACGCCGGCGCGGCGGAGAGTACGCCGCCGCCGGCCGATGCGCCCGCGACCGAGTCGACCACCGGCATGTGGGCCGTGCAACTCGGCAGTTTCGCGCAGCAGGACAACGCGGAACGCCTGGCCGCGTCGCTGCGCGAGGCCGGCTACGCTGCCTTCCTGAGCCGCCTGCAGGGCGCGAACGGGCTGCTGCACCGTGTCCGCATCGGCCCGCAAAAGGATCGCGCCAGCGCGGAGGCCATGGCATCGCGGCTCGCCGGCGACGGCCACAAGGGCCAGGTGGTCCCGCACCCGTAACCCGCTCCTGCGTTTTGCGCTCCCACGGCGACGCCCACATAGTAGAACCGGCCACAGCAATTCCTCGGCAAGCCGCCCCCTTCTGCTAGAATCACGGCCACCCACCCCGCCGGATTCCGGGACTGACCGTCAAGTTCTGCGCCTGATGCCTGTAGTCGACATTCTCATCGCGGTTGCTGTCGTAATCTCGGTCATCGTTGGTTTCGTACGCGGCTTCGTCAAGGAATCCATGTCGCTCGCGTCGCTCTTGCTCGCCGTCTGGGCGGCGTTCAATCTCGGCCCCCACGTGGCGCGGCTGAGCGAGGACTGGCTGAGCAGCGCGGCGATGCAACTCTGGTTCGGACGTATCCTGGTGTTCGTCGTCGTGCTCGCGATCGGCGGCCTGCTGGGCTGGGGAATTACCAAGCTCGTGCGGCTGTCGGTGCTGAGCGGCATGGACCGCGGCCTCGGCATGGCATTCGGCTTCTGCCGTGGCGTGCTGCTGGTGGGGGTATTCGTCATCGGCGGGCAGATTGCCAGCCTCGACCAGGACGACTGGTGGCGGGACTCGCGCTTTATCCCCTATGCAACCCACGTGGCCGACTGGCTGCGCGTCATGGCGCCGAAGGGCGTCGAGCTGCTGCAGCCGCCCGAGCAGCCGGTGGAAATCCCGGCTGAACTGACACGCCTGTTCGGCGAGGAGGATTGACGAGCCGTATGTGCGGAATCGTCGGAATGGTCGCGCAGCGGCCGGTCAACCAGGCCATCTACGACGCGCTGACCGTGCTGCAGCATCGCGGCCAGGATGCCGCCGGCATCGCCACGGCCGGAGCCGAGGGACTGCGGGTGCGCAAGAGCAACGGACTGGTGCGCGATGTCTTTTACCAGCGCCACATGCTGCGCCTGACCGGCCATGTCGGCATGGGCCACGTGCGTTACCCGACGGCCGGCGGTTCGCAGTCGGCGGAGGCCCAGCCGTTCTACGTCAATTCGCCCTACGGCATCTGCCTGGGGCACAACGGCAACCTGACGAACTACGACGAGCTGGCGGACCTGCTGACGCGCGAGGATCGGCGTCACCTCAATACGGGTTCCGATTCGGAGGTGTTGCTGAACGTGTTCGCGCACGAGCTGCAGCATCGCACGAACGGCAAGGCATCGCCGGAGCAGATCTTCGATGCCGTGGACGCCGTGCACCGGCGCTGTTCCGGCGGCTACGCCGTCGTTGCGATGATCATCGGCCACGGCATCGTCGCGTTTCGCGATCCGAACGGCATCCGGCCGCTGGTCATCGGCAAGCGCGAGACCCCCGACGGCGACGAGTACATCGTGGCGTCCGAGAGCGTCGCGCTCGACGTGCTGCAATTCAAACGCGTGCGCGACGTGCAGCCGGGCGAGGCGATCTTCATCGACGAGCGGGCGGTGCTGCACAGCCGGCCGTTCTCCGGCAAGACGCACCATACGCCGTGTATCTTCGAGTTCGTCTACTTCGCGCGGCCCGACTCGATCATCGACAACCTGTCCGTCTACAAGACACGGCTGCGCATGGGCGAGCAGCTCGCCGGCCAGATCGTGCGCGAATGGCCGGACCACGACATCGACGCCGTCATCCCGATTCCGGACACCAGCCGCACGGCCGCGGTGCAGGTTGCCTACCACCTCGGCGTGAAGTATCGCGAGGGCTTCATCAAGAACCGCTACGTGGGCCGCACCTTCATCATGCCCGGGCAGGCGGAGCGCGCGAAATCCGTGCGGCGCAAGCTGAATGCGATCGACCTCGAGTTCCGCGGCAAGAACGTGTTGCTCGTCGACGATTCCATCGTGCGCGGCACGACGTCGCGGCAGATCATTCGCATGGCCCGCGAAGCCGGCGCGCGCAAGGTGTATTTCGCGTCCGCCGCGCCCGCCGTGCGCTACCCGAACGTGTACGGCATCGACATGCCGGCGGCCAGCGAGCTGATCGCCAACGGCCGCAGCGACGAGGAGGTCGGGGAGCTGATCGGCGCCGACCGGCTGATCTACCAGGACCTGCACGGCCTGATTCGCTCGGTCCGGCACGATCACTCGGAAATCACGGAGTTCGACACGTCCTGTTTCTCCGGGGAGTACGTCACCGGTGACGTCACCCCGGACTACCTCGCCGCAATCGAGCAACGCCGCAGCGACGCCGCCAAGGCCCGCGCCGCGGCCGGCGTCTTCGGCGAACCGGACGAACGCGCCGACGAGGAACCCTCCCGCCGCGGATCCCACACGGCCGTGGGTGAGGCGCATGCGTAGCGACGAGACCGTGCGGCCGAAGAGAGACCCGCCGCCTGGGCGCGCGAGCGTCTCGCGAGGGCGCAGCGCGTGGCGACCTGGTGACGTTGACTGGTGCCGTCGAAGAATTGCCACGGCCGCCTGCGGCGGCCTCGCGAAGCGGGTCCGAGGCCGCAGCCGCCCCGTCGTCGCGAGGAGCGCAGCGACGTGGCGACCTGGTGACGTTGACTCGGTGCCAGGTCGAGGAGATGCCACGCCGGCTGCGCCGGCTCGCAACGAGGCGCTGCGCGCCTCGTTTGTGGATAATCGGCCAGATGGATATCAGGGTCCTGATCAGCGACGGCCAGGCGGCGTTTCGCACGCTCCTGATGCACCACGTCAGCACGCACTGGCCCGGGGCCGTCATCACCGAGTACGACCCGGAGGCCAACGGGCACCTGTCCGACGGCTTTGCGGGCGCCGGCAACGACCTCGTGCTGCTCGGTGACCGCCAGGGGGACCGCGACCCGCTTGCCATGCTCCGCCAGTTCAGGAACAACCCGGGCTTTCCGCCGATCATCTTTTTCGGCAATGCCGACGCCCGCGCGGCCGCGGAACGCGCGGGTGCCGACAGCTTTCTCGCGCGCGACCGCGTGCGCCACGATTCGCTGGTCGTCTGCATGAGCGACCTGCTCAAGGAACGCCGCAACCTGTCGTCGACAAATTCGCTGTTCGTCGGCGACCTGCGCACCGGCGTCCACCCGCTCATCAAGGGTTACGAACTGGAACGGCGGCTGTCCGCCAACGAGCACTCGGGTGTCTACCTGGCGCGCAAGGCCGGTACGGACCGGGAGGTCGTGCTGAAGGTGCTGCGCCACGACCCGGAACGGGATGACGGTCTCGGCGCGTTCGATCGCTTCCTGCGTGAATACGAGCTGATCGCCGACCTGCAGCACCCCAACATCGTGCGCATCTTCGACCTCGGCGTCAGCGACGATCACGCGCACATCGCGATGGAATACCTGTCCGGCGGCGATTTGAAGAAACGTATCGACCGGGGCATCCGGCCGGAACAGGCCGTGGACTACGCGCGGCAGATCGCCAGCGCGCTGGCCCGCATTCACGAGGTCGGCATCCTGCATCGCGACCTGAAGCCCGCCAATATCATGTTGCGGAGCGACGGCAGCCTCGCGCTGATCGATTTCGGGCTGGCGAAACACATGCGGCTGCAACAGGCCATAACGGACAGCGGCGAGATTTTCGGCACGCCGTATTACATGAGTCCCGAGCAGGGCCGCGGCAACGCCATCGATCACCGCAGCGACATTTACAGCCTGGGCGTGATCTTCTACGAAATGCTGACCGGCGACAAACCCTACCGCGCGAGCAATGCCATGGGCATCATCTTCAAGCACAGTGAAGCCCCGATCCCGCTGCTGGCCGGTCCGCTCGCGGAATACCAGGCGGCGCTCAACCTGATGCTGGCGAAGAAGCCCGAGGATCGCCTGCAATCGGCCGACGAGGTGCTGGAATGGCTGTAGCTGCCGCTTCGACCGAACGCATCCGGGCGTTCCTCGGCGTCCAGACCCCGGAACGCTGGCTGGATGCGGCCGCCGTTCGGCTGCCGGAGCTGCTGCTCGATCATGCCAACTGCGAACTGAAGGCGGCATCGAGCGCGCTGGCGTTCATCTACCGTTACCCGGAACGTGATGCGCTCGCGGCGCGCATGTCGCGGCTGGCGCGCGAGGAATTGCGTCACTTCGAGCAGGTACGGGAGTTGCTCGCCGGGCGCGGCATCGCGTTCTCCCGGCTGTCGGCGTCACGTTACGCGGCGACGCTGCACGAGGCCGTGCGCCGCGACGAGCCGGCGCGGCTGCTCGACATGCTGCTCGTCGGTGCCCTGATCGAGGCACGCTCCTGCGAACGCTTCGCGGCGCTGGTGCCGCGCCTGCCGGATGACATCGCCCGTTTCTATTCCGGATTGCTCGCATCGGAGGCGCGACACTTCGAACACTATCTCGCGTTCGCGCGCGAGGAATGCACCATTGACGAACCCGCGCTGGCGGCGCGCATCGCCGAACTTCGCACGCTGGAAAACCGTGCCGTCCTGGAAGACGATCCGCAGTTCCGTTTCCACAGCGGGCCGCCGCCCGTCCGCCCCCTACCGCCGTAGGAGCGCCTTCCAGGCGCGACCCGCCCGATTCGACCACGACACCCCCACCACCGTAGGAGCGCCTTCCAGGCGCGACCCGCCCGATTCGACCGCGACGCAATCGCGGCAAGATGCCGCTCCTACGCGGTGATGGCGCGACGACCCGCACCCCCAGAGCGCCTCCAGGCGCGACCCGCCAATCGACCGCACCAATCGCGGCAAGATGCCGCTCCCACGGTGGCGTGGCAACGCGACCCGCGCCTCTACCCCGCAGACGTCCGGCGAGGCAAGGCCTCCAGGCGCGGACCTGCCGCGTCCCAGCGCACGACGCTGCCCTGCTCGTACCAGTCGCCCAGCACGATGCGCGTCGCCGGCTCGCCGTCCACTTCGAGGCGGTGCACGTCGGGCCGGTGCGTGTGGCCGTGCAACATCGTGCGTACGTCGTGCTCGTGCATGACCTGCGCGATCGACTCCGGGTTGACGTCGCTGATGCGTTCATCGAGCGTGGCGCCGCGCGCGGCACTGTCGTTCCTCGCCTGGGCCGCGAACGCAAGCCGTTCCTCCAGGGATTTGGCGAGCATCGTGGCCTGCCAGTCGGGATTGCGGGTCATGAGGCGCGCGGCCTGGTACTCGAGGTCGTCCGTGCACCAGGCGTCGCCGTGACTGAGCAGCACGCGTTCGCCGTGAATCTCCCGGACCAGCGGATCGACGAGCAGTTCGGCGCCGGTCTCTTGCGCGAACGTCTCGCCGATCAGGAAATCGCGGTTGCCGTGCATGAAATAGAGCGGCACGCCCCGATCGGACAGTGCCTTGAGCTCGCGCTTCATGTCGGCGTAGTGCGGGTTCGGATCGTCGTCGCCGACCCAGGATTCGAACAGGTCGCCGAGGATGTAGAGTGCGTCGGCCGTTGCCGCCTCGTCCTGCAGAAACTGCACGAACTGCGCGCCGATCTCCGGCCGTGCGGCCTCGAGATGCAGATCCGAGATGAACAGCGTCGTCATGCGCGAGCCTCCGTCACTGCCGGTAGGCTTTCTCGATGACCACGGCGGCAATCGGCACGTCCCGCGCGAAATCGCCCGCCGGGCCGGTCGGGACGGCGGCGATCCTGTCGACGACGTCCATGCCCTCGATCACGTAGCCGAACACGGCGTAACCCCAGCGCGTCGGGTTGGGGTTCAGGCCCTTGTTGTCGCCGGCGTTGATGTAGAACTGGGCGCGCGCGGAGTGCGGCTCCTCCTGCCGCGCCATCGCGATCGTGCCGCGCAGGTTGGTGAGCCCGTTGCCGGATTCGTTGGGCACGGTAGCCGGCGGCTCGCGGAGCTCGAGATCGCGCGTGTAGCCGCCGCCCTGGATGACGAAATCGGGAATCACGCGATGGAATATCGTGCCGTCGAAGTGGCCGTCGTCCACGAGCCTGACGAAGTGCTTCACGGTCAGCGGCGCGCGGCGGCCATCGAGCTCGACGAGGATCGCGCCTTCCGACGTCTCGAAGACGACGTGCGGATGGGCGGGCAGGGGCTCTTCCTCTGCGAGGGCAGCGAGGCCGGGCAGGGCGAGCAGCAGGGTGACGAGTAACGTGCGCATGGCGGAATCCGTGCAGTAACCGGTGCCGAGACAATATCAAAGCAGGTGCCCGGGCAGTAGCGGGTCGCATCGTAAATCCTTGATTCGGCGCAATTGACTGGCCCCGGGGGCGGTCGTATCATCGTGCCCCCGCCGGGGCCGGCCCGTAACACGGCGACCTTTGCGGAGCGGAAACGGCGGGGCATGGCGCAGTCTGGTAGCGCATCTGCTTTGGGAGCAGAGGGTCGGCGGTTCGAATCCGTCTGCCCCGACCACGCTTTCGAATTCTTCGGGTTTTTGAGGAGTCTTGTGTTTCGACCGGAGCGCCCGTAGCTCAACCGGATAGAGCATCGGCCTTTGAGTGAGGAGCCTCCAGCGGGAAACGGAACCGCTGGAGTGGACTGCACTGTAACGGGGAACCCTTAACAGGTAATGCTGATGGCAATCCCGTGGAAACCTGTGGTTGATCCAATTGCGCAGGGCTCCGTAGAGACTATACGTGCGGCGCCTGAGATGGCGAAGAGATAGTCCAGACCACAAACCCGGGCGCTGATCCGGGGCCGTGAAAACGGTAGCGGGTAAGCTAAGCCGACGGTTGCAGGTTCGAGTCCTGCCGGGCGCGCCAACCGGATTGCGAATCCGGAATGGTCGAAGTATTGTGCGAACGAGGTGCGTTGGCCCGAGTGGCCGGGCAGGAAATTGAACTTGCATGCTGTTCGACCGCGAATGGCACGTACATCGCAGAACAATGGTGGGCGTAGCTCAGTTGGTAGAGCCCCGGGTTGTGATCCCGGTCGTCGTGGGTTCGAGTCCCATCGTCCACCCCATTTTGTTTCCGGCTGAATTTGCAGCCTGGCATTGCATCGGGGCATCGTTCGCAGAGGCCAGGTCTTGCGGGGCATTGCGAAGTCAGTCGGGTTTTGCTGCAATAATCCGCCGTTCGTTTGGATTGGCGGACTGAAGATCAATCCGCAACGGCCCGTGCATTGCATCGGGGCATCCTTCGCAGAGGCCGGGATTTGCGGGACGTTGTGAAGTCAGTCGGGATTTGCTGCAATAATCCGCCGTTCAATTGGATTGGCGGACTGAAGATCAATCCGCAACGGCCCGTGGGTTTTTACTAGTATCGCGGGCGGATTGGGCCGTTAGCTCAGTTGGTAGAGCAGGTGACTCTTAATCACTTGGTCGTAGGTTCGAGCCCTACACGGCCCACCATTTTCCCGCCCCCTGCCGTAGGAGCGCCTTCCAGGCGCGATTGACAGGCGTTGAGCGCATCACAGTCGCGGCAAGATGCCGCTCCTACGATTCGGGCGGGCAGGTGACGGCAGGGTCGCGGCAAGATGCCGCTCCTACGATTCGGGCGGGCAGGTGACGGTACGGTCGCGGCAAGATGCCGCTCCTACGATTCGGGCGGGCAGGTGACGGTGCGGTCGCGGCAGGATGCCGCTCCTGCGATTCAGGCGGGCGCAGTGGAGGTCATCAGCAATGACCCTGCGATTGGGCGGGTAGGTGACGGTGCGGTCGCGGCAGGATGCCGCTCCTGCGATTCGGGGCGGCGCGCCGGTTCATAGTCATTGCCAGATGCCGCCACCCCGTAGGAGCGCCTTCCAGGCGCGACCTGTGCTCAACGCCACCAGTCCGGCAATATCAGGTAGGGATATTCATCGGGCCGCGTGACCAATCCGGCGCGAACCGGATTATCGATCAGGTAACTTATCCGTATGGCGTAATCCTTCTCGTCCCGAATAGCATGGTCGTGATAGCCCCGTTGCCATACAGGAGGCGACACGCCCATTGAAGCCAGTTGCTTCGATGTATAGCTCTTCAAAGAATGCATTACCCTGGGCAACGGATTCGAATTCAAGCTGCCTGCCAGGTGCAGGTGATCCGGCATGACCACCGCGGCGTCGACAATGAACCGGTTCGTGGCATGCAGCCAGCGTATGGCGTCAACAACGAGCAAGGCACGACGGCGGGAATGGAATATTGGGCGGCGCCGGGCGACTGATGTTGTCAACAAATAGAAACCGCCAGTCAGGGAAGCGCGGCCTTTGCGCAGATTGCGGGCGTGGGGCCGGTGGCAGTTCATATCCGACAGATTAATAAGCGGATTCGATGATGGCAGGCAGAGAAAATGGGCTGTCGTCGCACTTTTGTGGAATTAGCCGCCCCCCGTAGGAGCGCCTTCCAGGCGCGATTGACAGGCGTTGAGCGCATCACAGTCGCGGCAAGATGCCGCTCCTACGATTCGGGAGGGCAGGTGACGGTGCGGTCGCGGGCAGATGCCGCTCCTCAGGTTCGGCGGGCAGGCGACGGTGCGGTCGCGGCAAGTTGCCGCTCCTACGGTTCGGCGGGCAGGTGACGGTGCGGTCGCGGCAGGATGCCGCTCCTACGGTTCGGGAGGGTCGGTGACGGTGCGGTCGCGGCAGGATGCCGCTCCTACGGTTCGGGACGGTTGGCGGGTGCCTGGCCGTGATACGGTGAGTCCATGGGGCGTGGCTCGCACCTGATGCTCGTGCTGATACTCCTCGGCGTGATTGCCGGGGGCGCGGCCGGCTGGGCGTACGGTCCGGCGGCGGGCGAGGCCGTCGGCTGGCTCGGCGAGTTGTTTCTCAACGCGCTGACGATGCTGGTCGTGCCGTTGCTGGTTGCGGCCGTCGTCAGCGGCATCACCAGTCTCGGCGATCCGCGCAAGCTCGGCAGCCTCGGGTCGTGGACGATCATCTACTACCTCGCGACCGTCGGCATTGCCGTGCTGATCGGGCTCGTCATGGTCAACCTGATCCGTCCCGGCGACGGCGTGCCCACCGAGGGGCTGACCGCGGACCCGTCGCTCGCCGAACAGGGCATGGGTGTCACCGACGTCCTGTTGTCGCTGGTCGCGCCCAACATCATCGATGCGGCGGCGAACACAGAGCTCCTGCCCATCATCGTCTGGTCGATCCTGCTGGGTGTCGCGATTGCCATCGGTCGCGGCCGCACGCGCGTCATCGCGGAATTTTTCGACGGCCTGAACGACGCCATGCTGCGCATCGTCGGCTGGGTCATGTACCTCGCGCCGCTCGGCATCTTCGGGCTGGTGGCCGACCGCCTGGGCCAGGCCGGTGGCGGCGTGCAGTTCTGGCAGTCGGTCAGCGCGGTCGGCCTGCACGTCGTTACGGTACTTGCCGGACTGGCTGTGCACTTCGCGGTGCTGCTGCTGATCCTGTACTGGCTGGGCGGACGTACCTGGAGTTACCTCTCGGGCATGGCGCGCGCCGTGCTGGTCGCGCTGGGCACGGCCAGTTCGTCGGCGACATTGCCGCTCACGATGCAATGCGCGCGCGAGCAGGGCGTCGACGATCGCGCGGCACGCTTCGTGCTGCCGCTCGGCAGCACGATCAACATGGACGGCACGGCGCTGTACGAAGCCGCGGCCGTCTTGTTCATTGCGCAGGCGTACGGCATCGAACTCGGGTTCGGGGGGCAGGTGCTGGTGTTCGTCACGGCATCGCTGGCCGCGATCGGCGCGGCCGGTATCCCGGAAGCCGGCCTGGTGACCATGGTCGTCGTGCTGAAGGCGGTCGGGCTCCCGCTCGAGGGCGTCGGCCTGCTGCTGGCCGTCGACTGGCTGCTGGACCGCTTCCGCACCGCCACCAACGTCTGGGGCGACGCGGTCGGTGCCGCCGTCATCGATCGCCTGCTGTCGCGGCAGGCAAACGGCTCGCCCGAACGCGAAACGGCCCGCGCGCCGTAGCACGCGGGCCGCTCGCTGTGCCGCGGAATGCGGGCGTCAGGCCGCCTTCGAGATTGCCTTCAGCGCCTCACCGGCGTCGGACGATTCGACCTTCGCCAGGTCGCCGAGGGAAACCATGCCGACCAGGCGATCGTCGCTATCGACAACCGCGATACGGCGGATGGCAGCGGACTCCAGTGTCGCCCGCAGATCCTCCAGCGATTGATCCTCGCGACAGCGATGAACGTCGTCCGTCATCAGCGTGTCGGCTGTCAGCTTGTCCAGGTCGGCCTCGTCGCTGGCCAGGCCGCGCAGGACCAGGTCGCGATCGGTGACGACGCCGAGCAATTTCTCCTTCTCCACGATCGGGAGGATGCCGACGTCGCCGTCGCGCATCTTGCGCGCGAGTTCGCGAATAGTCGCTTTCGGCGTGACCGATTCCACGTCACGCGTCATGATGTCCTTGACTTGCATCGTTGCCTCCTTCGATTCGGCTTCATACGGGAACGAGCAAACACCGTGCCAACGGCAGCCGGCGCGGGAAGGGTCCGTGTACCGCGCTGTGGTGGCGGTTCAGGCGGCTCCGGCTGTAACGGTTACAAGCGGCGCGGCAATGATTACAAGCGACCCGACGCCGGCCCCGGGGCGGGCGCCGTGCCGTCGTTGCGAGCCGGCGCAGGCCCGACCCCGTCATCATGCCGGCGGGCAACCCCTCCGTCGTGCGAGCCGGCGTGCCCCCTCCGTCTTTGCGAGGCCGCCGAAGGCGGCCGTGGCAATCTCTTCGGTCTGGCAGGGAGTAAACAGCACCAGGTCGCCACGTCGCTTCGCTCCTCGCGATGACAGGGGGCGGCAGCGCGCCCCCCGCAATGACGGCGGCGTCTGCGGTCTATACAATGGCGCCCCCGCGGGGCCTGCGGGCCGGATTTCGGCGCCGCGGGGCCCGGTCGGGGTGTCCACCGGGTGGTCGTGATCCGTTATACTATCCGGCTGGACACTCGGCGCCGGCACCGACGGCCAAGCGTTGCGAAAGTGGCGGAATTGGTAGACGCGCTGGATTTAGGATCCTGTGGGGCAACCCGTGAGAGTTCGAGTCTCTCCTTTCGCACCAACTTCCTTTCAAGATAACTAACTCTTTGACTTTAAATAATTTTCTCAATAACAACGGCGCGGCGCGCAGGCGGCGCCGGGCTGCCGGCCTGAGCGCAGCCCGCCGGCAGGGCACGCGCGCCCACGCACGCAAGGAACGACAGATGATGGTCACGGTGGAATCGACGGGCACACTGGAGCGGCGCATGCGCGTCGAACTGCCCGCCGAGCGCATTGAGAAGGAGATCGAGTCCCGCCTGAAGCGGGTCGGTCGCACGGCGAAGATCAAGGGCTTCCGGCCCGGCAAGATCCCGACGAAGGTCGTACGGCAGCGCTACGGCGGCCAGATCCGCCAGGAAGTGCTCTCCGAGCTGATGCAGAAGAGCTACAGCGACGCCGTGGCCCAGGAAAACCTGAACCCGGCGGGCGGGCCGCAGATCGAGCCGGTGTCGACCAAGAGCGGCGAGGCGTTCACCTACGTCGCCACCTTCGAGGTGCTGCCCGAGGTCGAGCTGAAAGGCCTCGACAAGATCAGGGTCGAGCGGCCGGTCGTCGACATCACCGACGCCGACACGGACGACATGATCGAGAACCTCCGCCGCCAGCGCGCGGAATGGAAGCCGGTCGAACGCGCCGCCGTCGAGGGCGATCGCGTCACGGTCGACTTCGAGGGCACGATCAAGGGCGAGCCGTTCGAGGGCGGCAAGGGCGAGAAAGTCCCGGTCGTGCTGGGCCAGGGCCAGATGCTGGACGACTTCGAAAAGGCGCTGACCGGCGTCAGGCCGGGCGAGGAAAAATCGTTCAAGGTCAAGTTCCCGAAGGACTACCATGCGGACGACCTGCAGGGCAAAAAGGTCGATTTCGCGATCACGGTGCACACGGTCGAGGAACAGGAGCTGCCGCCGCTGGACGACAGTCTCGCCGAGTCGTTCGGTGTCGAGGAAGGCGGCCTCGAGCAACTGCGCAGCGACGTCGTCGACAACATGCGCCGCGAGGCTGACGACAAGATTCGCAACGACGTCAAGGAACAGGTCATGAACGGGCTGCTGGAAGCCAACCCGATCGAGATTCCCAACGCGTTGAAGGAACAGGAGATGCACACCATGCAGCACGAGGCGATGCGGCGCATGGGCATCGAGGATCACGACCAGGCACCGCCGCGCGAGCGCTTCGCGGAAGCCGCCGAACGCCGCGTGCGGCTCGGACTATTGCTGCGCCAGTTCATCGAGGACCGCGAGCTGACCGTCGACCCGGAGCGGGTCCGCAAGCGGGTCGAGGACATTTGCGCCAGTTATGAGAACTCGAGCGAGATGGTGGCGAGCTACCTCGGCAACCCGCAGCTCATGCAGCAGCTCGAGCCGCTGGTGCTGGAAGAGCAGGCCGTTGACCTTTTGATCGAAAACGGGGTCGAAGAGGAAAAGAAGGTCGGCTTCAAGGATTACATGAACGGTTGAAGCCGGCCGCGCCGGACACATTTCTTGTTGAACAGGAACGGAGCATGAGTGCTACAGCATTAAATCTCGTACCCATGGTGGTCGAACAGACGGCCCGCGGCGAGCGCGCCTACGACATCTATTCGCGCCTTCTGAAAGAGCGCGTGGTGTTCGTGGTGGGCCCGGTCGAGGACTACATGGCCAACCTCGTGGTGGCGCAGCTGCTGTACCTGGAATCCGAAAACCCGGACAAGGACATCCACCTCTACATCAATTCGCCGGGCGGCGCGGTGACGGCCGGCCTGTCGATCTACGACACGATGCAGTTCGTCAATTGCGACATCAGCACGATCTGCGTGGGGCAGGCGGCCAGCATGGGCGCGCTGCTGCTCGCGGGCGGCACGGCGAAGAAACGCTTCGCGCTGCCCCACTCGCGCATCATGGTCCACCAGCCCAGTGCCGGCTTCCAGGGCCAGGCGACGGACATCGATATTCACGCGAAAGAGGTGCTGGAGCTCAAGCGCCGCCTGAACGAGATCATGGCGCGCCACACCGGCAAGACCGTCGACGAGATCGAGAGGGACACCGACCGCGACCGTTTCATGAGCGGCGAGGTCGCGGTGGACTACGGCATCATCGACACCGTGCTCGAGCAGCGTACCGAAATGGCGTCGCCACACGGCATGGGCGGTGGAGACAGGCTCGCGTAATCGAAGTTTCAAACGAATTCAGTTTGTTACAACGAAAACGGGTCGAATGAGACATGGCGCTTTGCACGCCCCGGGAGCGCGTGTTATATACACGAAGCGCCTAAGCGACTGATTTTTGGACACAGAGGCCAGCGAACGATGAGTGACGATACCCGCGGCAAGAACGAGGACGGCAAACTCCTGTACTGTTCTTTTTGCGGCAAAAGCCAGCACGAAGTCCGCAAGCTGATCGCGGGTCCGTCGGTGTTCATCTGCGACGAATGCGTCGAGCTCTGCAACGACATCATTCGCGAGGAGCTCGAGGACGCGGGCGAGAGCGGCCGCGACAGCCTGCCCAAGCCGCACGAGATCAAGGCGGTGCTGGACGAGTACGTCATCGGCCAGCAGAGCGCCAAGAAGGTGCTGTCGGTCGCGGTGTACAACCACTACAAGCGGCTTGAAGACCGTGCCGGCGAGCACTCGAAGGACGACATCGAGCTGGCCAAGAGCAACATCCTGCTGATCGGCCCGACCGGTTGCGGCAAGACGCTGCTCGCCGAGACGCTGGCGCGGCTCCTGAACGTGCCGTTCACGATCGCCGACGCGACGACCCTCACCGAGGCCGGTTACGTCGGCGAGGACGTCGAGAACATCATCCAGAAGCTGCTGCAGAAGTGCGACTACGACGTCGACAAGGCGCAGACCGGCATCGTCTACATCGACGAGATCGACAAGGTCTCGCGCAAGTCCGACAACCCGTCGATTACCCGCGACGTGTCGGGCGAGGGCGTGCAGCAGGCGCTGCTGAAGCTGATCGAGGGCACGATCGCCTCGGTGCCGCCGCAGGGCGGCCGCAAGCACCCGCAGCAGGAATTCCTGCAGGTCGATACCCGGAATATCCTGTTCATCTGCGGCGGCGCGTTTGCCGGCCTCGAGAAAATCATCATCAACCGCTCGTCGAAGAGCGGTATCGGCTTCGTGGCCGAAGTGAAGTCCCAGGAGAAACAGCAGAGCATCGGCGAGCTCCTGCACGAGGTCGAGCCCGAGGATCTCATCCGCTTCGGGCTGATCCCGGAATTCGTCGGTCGGCTGCCGGTCGTCGCGACGCTGGAGGAGCTGGACGAGGACGCGCTCGTCAGCATCCTGCTGGAACCGAAGAACGCGCTGACCAAGCAGTACAAGAAGCTGTTCGACATGGAAGGCGTCGATCTCGAGTTCCGCGACGATGCGCTGCGCGCCGTCGCCAAGCGGGCGATGAAACGCAAGACCGGCGCCCGCGGCCTGCGCACGATCCTGGAGAGCGTGCTGCTCGACACGATGTACGACCTGCCGTCGGCCACCTCGGCGAAGAAAGTCGTGCTGGACGAAGCGGTGGTCGAGGGCGAGACCAAGCCCTACATCATCTACGAGTCCGAGGAACCGCCGACCGTCAACATCGAGCAACAGGAACGCCCGACGGGCTCGGACCGGTAGGGCTGCGCCCCCGGTCATCGCGAGGCGCGCAGCGCCGTGGGCCCGCTTTCCCGTCATTGCGAGGCCGCCAAAGGCGGCCGCCCCGTCATTGCGAGGCCGCCGAAGGCGGCCGTGGCAATCTCTTCGTTCCGGCACGGAGTAAAGCTCACCAGGTCGCCACGTCGCTGCGCGCCTCGCGATGACAGCGGTTTTGTTACCTGTTGCGGCGCGCCCATTGAAGTCCCGGAATCCGGACGCACTTAACACTCTCGGCTGCCGTCCTGTGGTGCACTGGGCACGAAAGCGTGCTGTATAGTGGTCAGCGCGCACCACGGCACACGGACGGCGCACTGGATACCGGCAAGCGAGGGCACATTTGTGGCTGACGAAAACGACACCGACGACGACAAAGCCTTGATCGAACAGGAAGTTTCCGATCGCATACCGGTATTGCCGTTGCGTGATGTGGTCGTCTATCCCCACATGGTGATCCCGCTGTTCGTCGGCCGGGACAAGTCCATCGTTGCGCTGGACCGCGCCATGAATGCCGGCAAGAAGATCCTGCTGGTCGCCCAGCGCAAGGCCGACATGGACGATCCGGAGCCGGCCGACCTCTACGACGTCGGCACGCTGGCGACCATCCTGCAGCTGCTCAAGCTGCCGGACGGCACGGTGAAAGTGCTGGTCGAGGGCGCCGAGCGCGCGAGCGTCGAGGGCATCGAGGTCAGCGATTATTTCGCCGCGAAGATCGAGGCGCTGGCGGAGGATGACCGCCACGACGAGCGCGAGATCGACGTGCTGGTGCGCTCGGTCATTGCGCAGTTCGAGCAGTACGTGAAGCTCAACAAGAAGGTGCCGCCCGAGATCCTGACGTCGCTGAACGGCATCGACGAGCCGGGCCGCCTGGCCGACACGGTTGCGGCCCACATGGCGCTCAAGCTTTCCGAGAAGCAGCGCATCCTCGAGATCTGCGACATCAAGGAACGTCTCGAACAGGTTCTCGGCATCATCGAGGGCGAGATCGACGTCCTGCAGATCGAAAAGCGCATCCGCGGACGCGTCAAGCAGCAGATGGAAAAGAGCCAGCGCGAGTACTACCTGAATGAGCAGATGAAAGCCATTCAGAAAGAACTCGGCGAAATGGAAGACGCGCCGAACGAACTCGGCGATCTCGAGAACAAGATCGAGAACGCCGGCATGCCCAGGGAAGCGAAGGACAAGGCCACCGCGGAACTGAACAAGCTCAAGCTGATGTCGCCGATGTCGGCCGAGGCCACGGTCGTCCGCAACTACATCGACTGGCTGCTCAAGGCACCGTGGAAGAAGCGCAGCAAGGTGATTCGTGACCTGACTCGCGCCGAGAAAGTGCTGGAAGAAGACCACTACGGTCTCGAAAAGGTGAAGGAACGCATCCTCGAGTACCTCGCGGTGCAGCAGCGCGTGAAGCGCCTGAAGGGCCCCATCCTGTGCCTCGTCGGTCCGCCGGGCGTCGGCAAGACATCGCTGGGGCAAAGTATTGCGCGCGCGACCAATCGCAAGTTCGTGCGCATGTCGCTGGGCGGCGTGCGTGACGAGGCCGAGATTCGCGGTCACCGCCGCACGTATATCGGCTCGATGCCGGGCAAGATCATCCAGAACCTGTCGAAGACCGGCGTGCGTAACCCGCTGTTCCTGCTGGACGAAGTCGACAAGATGGCAATGGACTTCCGCGGCGATCCGTCGTCGGCGCTGCTCGAGGTGCTGGACCCGGAACAGAACTCGACGTTCGCCGACCATTACCTCGAAGTGGACTTCGACCTGTCGGACGTCATGTTTATCTGCACGGCGAACAGCCTGAACATTCCGGCGCCGTTGCTCGATCGCATGGAAGTCATTCGACTGCCCGGCTACACCGAGGACGAGAAGGTCAACATCGCGCTGCGCTACCTGGTGCCGAAGCAGCTGAAGGAAAACGGTCTCAAGGAGACGGAACTCGAGCTGCCCGAAAGCACGCTGCGCGACATCGTCCAGCACTACACGCGCGAATCGGGCGTGCGCAATCTCGAACGCGAGATCGCCAAGATCTGCCGCAAGGTGGTCAAGGATGCTGCTGCTGAAGCCGCGCGATTCGGCCGTGCGCGTTTTGCCGAAGAGCCTGACCAAGTATCTCGGCGTGCGCCGTTTCCGCTACGGCAAGGCCGAGGACAACGACCAGGTCGGGCAGGTGACCGGGCTGGCATGGACCGAGGTCGGCGGCGAGTTGCTGACGATCGAGGCCGCCGTCGTGCCCGGCAAGGGCAAGCTGAGCCACACGGGTCAGTTGGGCGAGGTCATGACCGAATCGATCCAGGCGGCCATGACGGTCGTCCGCAGCCGCGCCTCCGTGCTGGGCATCGACCCGGACTTCCACCAAAAGATCGACATGCACGTGCACGTGCCCGAGGGCGCGACGCCGAAGGACGGTCCGAGTGCGGGTGTGGGCATGTGCACCGCCCTGGTTTCGGCGCTGACCGGTATCAAGGTCCGTAGCGACGTGGCGATGACCGGCGAGATCACGTTGCGCGGTGAAGTCCTGCCGATCGGCGGCCTGAAAGAGAAGCTGCTGGCCGCGCACCGCGGCGGCGTGAGCACGGTGCTCATTCCGCAGGAAAATGAAAAGGACCTGGCCGAAATACCGAAGAACATCAAGGACAAGTTGGAGATTGTTCCGGTGAAATGGATCGACGAGGTGCTGGAAATCGCGTTGCAGCACATGCCGGTTCCGGAGTCCAAACCGGACAAGGAAGAGCCGGCAGGCACAAAACCGGAAAGCGAAAAAGAGACCGGCGAAGGCGTACGCCCGCACTGATGTCAAGCGCCCCGCGGCCCGGGCCCTTGTTGACGCTCATTTTGCCGCTTGGTATAAGCTACGCGTGTTTGCGTCAGCAGTCCCAGCGTATCTGACGCGCCGGGCACAAGTCTTGGGGAACGATTCCGGCGAAACTGCAAGGCGATCGATTCGACACGCTGTGCGTGGGGCACATGAATCGGAAGGTCGCGAGGGGTGCGGAGTCCAACCTTCACGTTCCGCATTTCATTTCCAACATCAATCTGTAAAGGTGAATGCATGAACAAGGGAGAACTGATTGAGGCGGTTGCGAGCGCGGCGGATCTGTCCCGTTCCGACGCAACCAAAGCGGTGGACGCCATGCTCGACAGCGTCACCAGCACACTCGCAGGCGGCGGCACGGTGTCCCTCGTGGGCTTCGGCACCTTCTCCGTGAAGTCGCGTGCGGCACGCCAGGGACGCAACCCGCGGACCGGCGAAACCATCCAGATCGCGGCCAGCAAAGTGCCGGATTCAAGGCTGGCAAAGCCCTGAAGGATGCCGTAAACTGGCGCGCCCTTCGCGACCGGAAGGCCGCAAAAACGGCACAACCACGCCGTTTTTGACCGCTCGGTGGCAAAGCCGGTCCCGCGGTTTGACGGCGGGACCTTGCGGGTGCTTAGCTCAGCTGGTAGAGCATCGCCCTTACAAGGCGAGGGTCGGCAGGTTCGATCCCGTCAGCACCCACCAGGATTACGGAGTGGTAGTTCAGTTGGTTAGAATACCGGCCTGTCACGCCGGGGGTCGCGGGTTCGAGTCCCGTCCACTCCGCCAACGACAAAGAAAAACGCCCCGTCGAGGGGCGTTTTTTTGCGGTTGCGCGTCTCGACAATCATCGGTCGTGTCAACCATCGGTCATATTGATCATCGATCGTGTCAACGATCGGTCGTATAAATCATCGGTTGTGTCAACGATCGGTCGTGTCAACCATCGGTCGTACCAGACCATCGGTCGTACCAACCATCGATCGTACCGACCATCGATCGTACCAACCATCGACCGTACCAACCATCGACCGTAGGAGCGGCTTCCAGCCGCGACCGGCCGGCAATCGCGGCAGGATGCCGCTCCTACGATCGCGGCAAGATGCCGCTTGGCGCGCCTGACCCGGTCCAGTATGATTTCAGGCCCGTTTGCCCCCGCGGCAGCCGTCCCCGTTTCCTGACCAGCGACTGACGACTCACCATGCTGCAAAACATCAGAGACCGTTTCACCGGCGGATTCGCCATCGCGATCCTCGCGCTCCTGTGCGTGCCGTTCGTGTTCTTCGGCATCAACTACGACTTCACGGGCAGCAATTCCGTCGCCGAGGTCAACGGCGAGGAGATTCCGATGGTGGCGTTCGATAACGCCTACCGCCAGCAGCTTGCCAACTACTCGGAGATGGGCGAACTGCCCGACCAGCTGCGCGCACTGCTCAAGGAGAGCGTGCTGAACAACCTGGTGTGGGATGCCGCGGTACAGCAGTATCTCGCGGAAGCGAACTATCGCATCAGCGACGAGATGATCACGCGAGCCATTCACAATGCGCCGCAGTTCCAGGTCGACGGTCAGTTTTCCCGCGACAACTACTACGCGTGGCTGGCGGAACGCGGGCTGCAGGCGCCCGTGTTCGAAGCCAACCAGCGTTTCGGGTTGCGAGAGAACCAGCTGCAACGCGGCATCGGCGCAACGGCGTTCGTAACGCCGGCCGAATACCGCCGCTACCTCAACCTGTATCGCGAGCAGCGCGAGGTGTCGATCGCGACCTTCGACATCGATGCCATTGCTGAAACCGTCGAGGTGTCCGACGAGGACGTGCAGACATACTACGACGAGCGGCCCGAGCAGTTCCTGTCACCCGAGTCCGTCGATTTCCGCTACCTGGAGTTGCGGCGCGACGAGCTGCGCGCGCAGGTCGACCTGACGGAGGAGGAAATCCAGGCGTATTACGAGGAAGCCAGCGGCCGTTTCCTGCAGGACGAGCAGCGCCGGGCGCGGCACATCCTCATTCCGTTCGGTGACGACGAGGCGGCGGCCCGCGAGCAGGCGACGGCAATCGCAGAACGTGCGCGCGCCGGCGAGCCGTTCGCGGATCTTGCGCGGGATTACTCGGCGGACAGCGGTACCGCGGACGAGGGCGGCGATCTCGGCATGATGCTGCATTCGCAAATGGACGACGCACTGGGCGATGCGGTGTTCTCCATGCGGCAGGGCGAGATTGCCGGACCGGTCCGCAGCGACTTCGGTTTTCACGTCGTGAAGCTCGAGGAAGTGCGGGAGGGCGGACCGCTGCCTCTCGCCCAGGTGCGTGCCGAACTCGAGCGCGAGCTGCGGGCCGAGAAGGCGGCCGACCTGTGGGCAGACGCCGAACGTGCGCTGTCCGATGCGCTCTTCGACGCGGATAACATCGAGGGGATGGCGGCCGAGACCGGTCTCCCGGTGAAGCAGGCGACCGGATTCACGCGCTCCGGCGGTGAGCCGTTCGGCAGCAACCAGGCGGCCATCGACACGATATTCAGCGATGCGGTGCTCGAGGAACGGCGTATCAGCGACATCATCGAACTGGACGCCAACCGCTCGGTCGCCGTGCAGGTGACGGACTACAACGAGGCATCGCGGTTGCCGCCTGTCGGAGGTGCGCGAGCAGATCGTCAGCGCGGTACGCGCCGACCGGGCGCGCGCTATCGTCGGCGAGCGCAGCGCCGAACTGCAGGCCGCCCTGCGTGACGGCCAGTCGTTCGCCGCCGCCGCCGAAGCGGTCGAGGCCGACCAGGTATCGACCGTGACGCTGCGACGCGATGACCAGGAAGCCGACCCCAACGTGCGCAATGCCGTGTTCCAGGTCGCGAAGCCGGAACCGGGCGAGCCGCGCATCGGCACCGTGCGCACGAACTCCGGCGACCAGGCCGTCTTCGCCGTCACCGGCTGGGCACCGGGCCGCCCCGAAGCCATCCCGGTCCAGCAACGCGACGAAGGCAAGCGCCAGTTGGCCCAGCAGGCCGGCCAGGCCGACTACACGGCGTTCGTCTTCGAACTGGAACGCCGCGCCGACGTCACCCGCAACCAGAGCGCCCTGGAGCAGGCGTACCGGCTGGAGTAAAGCCCCCGTCTTTGCGAGCCGGCCCCCCGTCATTGGGAGCCGGCGGAGCCGGCCCCCACCGTCATTGCGAGCCGGCGAAGCCGGCGTGGCAATCTCGTCGATCTGGCACTGAGTAAAGCTCACCGGATCGCCGCCTCACTGCGCTCCTCGCGACGACATGTTGTACCATGCGCGGCAGGCGCCGGGCGGCCGGGGTGGTTGCGGCGCCGGTTGCCTCAGCGGGGGAGCTCCATGACCAAACTCGAACTGCACTGGCAGATCCTGATTGCCATCGTGCTGGCGGGCATCGTCGGCGGCACCGTCAATTACCTGATCGGCCAGGGGGTCGAGGACCCGAGCGTGCTCGGGATCAGCGTCATCGGCTTTATGGATTACATCGGCACGTTGTTCCTCAACGCGCTGAAGATGATCATCGTGCCGCTCATATTCTCGTCGATCACGATCGGCGTGGCCGGTATCGGCTCCGGCGGCAATCTCGGCGCGCTGGGCGGCAAGACGCTGCTCTTCTATCTCGCGACAACTATAGCCGCCATCTTCGTCGGCCTGTTGCTGATCAACATCGTCGGCCCCGGCTACCTGGACGGTGAGCCGGTCGGCGACATGCTGGGCCTCGACGCGAGCGGCAAGGCCATCGCCGACGTGGCCGAGGACCGCGGCCCCGGCGATGTCGCGCAGGTGTTCCAGAGCATGGTGCCGCCGAACGTCATCGAGGCGGCGGCGAACGGCCAGATGCTCGGCATCATCTTCTTCGCGCTGCTGTTCGGCTACTTCATGACGCACCTCGACAACTCGCTGGCCGAGCCGCTCTACAATTTCTGGGACGGCGTCTTCAACGTCATGATGCGCATGACGGAGTGGATCATGAAGTTCGCGCCGATCGGCGTGTTCGGGCTCGTCGGCGCGGTGGTGGCGGAGGCCGGGTTCTCCGGCGTGCAACCGCTCGCGATATTCGCGGTGACGGTGGTCGCGGCGCTGGCGATACACGCCGCCGTCGTGCTGCCGCTGCTTCTCAGGTTCGTCGGCAATGTCGCGCCGTACAAGATGTTCCCGGCCATGGCGCCGGCGATGCTTACCGCGTTTTCGACGGCGTCATCGTCGGCGACGCTGCCGATCACGATGCGCTGCGTCGAGGAAAACGCCGGCGTGTCGAACAAGATCTCCAGCTTCGTCCTGCCGCTGGGCGCGACCGTCAACATGAACGGCACGGCGCTTTACGAATGCGCGGCGGCGATGTTCCTCGCGCAGGCGTACGGGCTCGATCTCAACATCGCCGTGCAGTTCTCGATCGTCGTCATCGCGCTGTTGACGTCGGTAGGCGTCGCGGGCGTGCCCTCGGCATCGCTGGTGGCGATCGCGATCATCCTGGGCGCGGTCGGCTTGCCGCTCGAGGCGGTCGGCGTGCTGCTCGTGTTCGACCGGCTGCTCGACATGATGCGCACCAGCCTGAACATCTTCGGCGACGCCTGCTGCGCGGTGATCGTCGCGCGCCTGAGCGGCGAAAAGACGAAGCTGTCACCGGAAGCGCTGGCGGAACGGGCGGCGTAACGCCGTTGCCGGCAACGACGCCGGCCCGCCACCGTTCTCCGTCAGCGCCTTCCGCCCCCGGGCCCCCCGCGCGCCCCCGCCGCCGCGCGCCTCCGGGCGCCCCCGCGCGCCCCCGTAGGAGCGGCTTCCAGCCGCGATAATCATTAAATCGCGGCTGGAAGCCGCTCCTACGACGACGACGACGACGACGATGACGACGACGGCGACGACGACGACGACGGCGACGATGACGACGACGACGACGTGTCGTCGAGATGCATCCCCACCGTGTTATACCCGCCGTCGACATACAGGATCTCGCCCGCGATACCGGCCGCGAGGTCGGAGCACAAGAACGCCGCCGCGTTACCCACGTCGTCCGGCGTGACATTGCGGCGTATCGGCGAGACCTTCTCCATGTGCGTCAGCATCTTGCGGAAGCCCGCGATACCCGAGGCGGCCAGCGTCTTGATGGCGCCCGCCGAGATCGCATTGACGCGGATGCCGCGCGGGCCGAGATCGGAGGCCAGGAAGCGCACGTTCGCCTCGAGGCTGGCCTTGGCCAGGCCCATGACGTTGTAGTGGGGCACGTACCGCACGGCGCCGAGGTATGTCAGCGTGAGAATCGAGGCGTCGCGATTCTCCATCATCGGCAAGGCTGCCTTGGCGAGCGCGGCCAGGCTGTAGCTCGAGATGTCGTGGGCGATCTTGAAGCCCTCGCGGGTCACGCTCTCGACGTAGCTGCCGGCCAGTTCCTCGCGCGGCGCGAACCCGACCGAGTGCACCAGCACCTCGAGGCCGTCCCATTCCTTGCCGAGCGCGGTTATCACGTCGTCGATCTGGTCGTCGTGGGCGACGTCCAGTGGGAACGTCAGGCTGGAACCGAGTTCCTGCGCCATCTTCTCGACGCGCGGCTTCAGCTTGTCGTTCTGGTAAGTAAAGGCGAGTTCCGCGCCTTCGCGCGCGAAGGCCTGCGCGATGCCCCAGGCGATGGAGCGATTGCTGGCCAGCCCGACGATCAGCGCGCGCTTGCCTGACATGAATCCCATAACGTGACCCCGGTTGGTTGAAAAAGGGGGAGGGTGAAGACACCGACCAGGCGCCATTCTAACGAACGCCTTTACAGGAATGCGATACCCGGCAATCCCGAACGGTTGTGCCCGAACCCGTCAGAACCGAACGCGTCAAACCTGACGAAACCGCCGCCCGCACCCGCACCCGCGCCCCTGCGGCCTCGCGGCCCCGCCCCCGCATCCCGTAGGAGCGGCTTCCAGCCGCGATGATTATTAAATCGCGGCTGGAAGCCGCTCCTACGCGCGCGTACGCGCGCCGGGGGCGCGCGCCGGGGTGCGGGTGCCGGGTTGCGGGTGCCGGGGCGCGGGTGCCGGGTTGCGGGTGCCGGGGCGCGGGTGCCGGGTTGCGAATACGGGTGATTGCCGACGCGGACCCGGCACGACCGGCAGCGACCGACCCGCCCGTCACGAACTCTGCGTGGTCACATCCACGTACATCGTCAGCTTTTGCCCCGGGCGCAGCACCTTGTTCCTGTCGATGTCATTCCAGCGCAGCAGGTCCGCGACCGAGATCCGAAACCGGCTGGCAATGCGGTACAGCGAATCACCCCGCCGCACCGTGTACATTGAGCTTGCGCGTGGTCGCGATGCCGCTTGCCGCTGGCGAGCCCGGCGCCTTTTCGGTCCACACGACCAGCTTCTGCCCGATGGACAACGGGTCGCGCGGCGCCATCGCGTTCCAGCCGGCCAGTTCGCGCATGCCGACGCCGTAACGCCGGCTGATGGACCAGAAGCTCTCGCCGGCGCTGACGAAGTGCTCGACGCGATTGCCGGCACGCGGCCGGTCCTGCTTCGCCTCGCGGCGCTCGCCGGCGCTCAGGCTGTAGCTGTCCAGCGGCTTGCTGGCGACCGGGATCATCAGGTGCTGCCCGGCGCGAATGACGTTGCCGCGCAGGTCGTTCGCGTTGCGGATCGCGGCGAGCGTCGTGTGGTACCGGGCGGCGATTTCGGACAGCGTCTCGCCGTTGCCGATGCGGTGCCGCTGCCAGCGCACGCGCTCGTCGTCCGGCAGGGAGGCCAGCGCGGCGGCGAACGTGTCGGCGGCATCGACGGGCAACACCAGGCGGTGCGGGCCGGCCGGGTCGGTCGCCCAGCGGTTGATGCCGGCGTTCCAGGCATGCAGCGTCTCGAGATCGAGGCCGGCAAGCTCGGCGGCGAGCGCGAGATCGAGCTGGCCGCCGATATCGGCGACGACGAACTGCGGCTCGCGCACGATCGTCGGCAGCGTGAGGCCGAAGGCGGCGGGGTCGCGCACGATGTCGACCAGCGCCAGCAGCCGCGGCACGTAGGCCGCCGTCTCCCGCGGCACGTCCAGGTGCCAGAAATCGGTGGGTTTGGCGCCGGCGCGGTTGCGGCGGATCGCCTTCAGCACGTTGCCCTCGCCCGAGTTGTACGACGCCACGGCCAGCAGCCAGTCGCCGTCCATCAGCTCGTGCAGGTAGGTGAGGTAGGCCAGCGCGCCGTTGGTCGAGTCGATGACGTCGCGGCGGCCGTCGTACCACCAGTTCTGGCGGATGCCGAAGCGGCGCCCGGTGCCCGGCACGATCTGCCACAGGCCCGAGGCGCGGCCGTGGGAGTAGGCGAACGGGTCGTAGGCGCTCTCGACGATAGGCAGCAGCGCGAGCTCGAGCGGCAGGCCGCGTTGCTCGATCTGGTCGGTGATATACGGCAGGTAGCGCTGCGCGCGGTTGAAGACGCGCTCCAGGTACTCGGGATGGCGGACGAACCAGTTGCGCTCGGCCTCGACCCGCGCGTTCGCCACCGGCGGCAGCGTAAAGCCGCGCCGCAGGTGTTCCAGCAAGTCGTTCCAGGCGGGCGCCGGCGTCGCGGCCGTGGCGCGGTAGCCCTCGAGCTCCAGCGACAGGGGCTCGCCGGCCGTGTCGTCGGCCGGCAGGTTGCTGATGTAGGCGGCCCCGGCCTGCGCCCCGGCCGGGACCAGCCAGAGCGCGGCGGCGAGGAGGGCAAGGATCGGGTGTCGTCGCAGCATCGCGCTATCCTACCGGCCGCGGTACGCTATGCAAGCACGCCCATCACAGGAGCTACGGGGACAGTCGCCTTAGCTCCGCGGGAGTCACAGCGACTGTCCCCGTAGCTCCCCGGGCCGGCAGGTAGCGATGACGAGTGAGGCAGTGACGGCACAAGAGACCGGCATACGCGAGTGGCTCGAGACGCCGCTCGGGCGCTCGTTGCTGGCCCACGAGGCGCGGCTCGTCGAGCAGGCGCTGGAGGGCGTGTTCGGCGAGCTTGCCTGCAGCTCGGCGGCTGGGGCGAGGACGGCCACCTGCTGCGCTACGCCCGCACCCAGCGCACGGCATTGATTGCCGATGACCGGGGTCCGCTGGTCGCCGCGGCGCCCGACGCGATCGGCCGCCCGTACCGGCTGCCGGTGCTGAGCGACTCGATGGACGCCGTGCTGCTGCCGCACACGCTGGAGTTCAGCAGCCGCCCGCACGCGATCGTGCGCGAGGTGCACCGGGTACTGCGCGCCGACGGTCACCTGTTCGTGCTGGGGTTCAAGCCGGGCGGCCTGTGGGGCCTGCGCCGCCTGATCCCCGGCGCCGCGATGCCGCCGGCCGTCGACACGCTGATCTCGGATCGCCAGTTGTCCGACTGGCTGCAGCTCCTCGACCTGCACATCCACGGCCTGACCCGCTACTTCTTCCGCTGGCCGTTGCCGGGCAACCGCACCTCGGATTCGCAGGCCTGGGAACAGCGCGGCCGCCGCTGGTGGCCGGAGCTGGCGGCCTGCTATATGCTCTCGGCGCAGAAACGGGTCGTCCCGCTGACGACGGTCCGCATGCCCTGGCGCAACAAGGCGAAGGCCGTCGGCGGACTCGCCAAACCGACCTGGGGGAATTAGGGAACGGTAATCCTGGAACGGTAAGCAAGGAACAGCTGACTTGTCTGCAAGCAGAGAAGTTAACTGTCCCTTGAATACCGCGAACTGAGGCGATGGCGGAACGGATCGAGATCTACACGGACGGCGCCTGCCGGGGAAACCCGGGGCCGGGCGGCTGGGGCGTCGTGCTGATTGCCGGCGAGCGGCGCCGGACGCTCCACGGCGGCGAGCCGCAGACGACCAACAACCGCATGGAGCTCACGGCCGCGATCGAGGCGCTGAACGCGCTGAACGGCGCGCGCGACGTGCACCTCTACACCGATTCGAAATACGTCATGGACGGCATCCGCGAATGGCTGCCGAACTGGAAGCAGCGCGGCTGGAAGACGGCGGGCAAAAAGCCCGTCAAGAACCAGGACCTGTGGCAGGCGCTGGACGCCGCGCAGGAACGCCACGCGGTTCAATGGCACTGGGTGCGCGGCCACACCGGCAACCCGGGCAACGAGGCCGCCGATGCGCTGGCCAACCGCGCGATCGACGAGCTGCGTGATGGGTAAACGCAATTCGCTGTGCGCCGTGCGCTGCGCACCGTCCGCCGTGCGCCTGCACCATACCCGTACCCGTACCCGTACCCGTACCCGTACCCGTACCCGTACCCGTATGCCGTACCGTACCCGTACCCGTACCCGTACCCGTAGGAGCGGCTTCCAGCCGCGACCATCCGCCGTGGTGAATCGCGGCTGGAAGCCGCTCCTACGGGTGCGGGGTGGGTGCAACGCGGACGGCAACGGGGCTCAATCATGAACAATCGCCAGGTCGTGCTCGACACCGAGACCACCGGACTCTCGCCGGCGGAAGGGCACCGCGTCATCGAGATCGGCGGCCTCGAGCTCGTCAACCGGCGCCTGACCGGCCGCGAGTTTCATCGCTTCCTCAACCCGGAGCGCGACATCGACGAGGGCGCGGAACGCGTGCACGGCATCAGCCGCGCCGATCTCGAGGGACAGCCGCGTTTCGCGGACATCGTCGAGGACTTCCTCGATTTCATCCGCGATGCCGAGCTCGTCATCCACAATGCCGAGTTCGACGTGGGCTTCCTCGAGCACGAGCTGAAGCTGATGCAGCACCCGCAACCGGAGATTCGCGTGCACGCGCGCGTGCTCGACACGCTGGGTCTCGCCCGCGAGCTGCACCCGGGCCAGCGCAACAGCCTGGACGCGCTCTGCAAGCGCTACGAGGTCGATGCCTCGCGCCGCGACGTGCACGGCGCCCTGATCGACTCGGAGCTGCTGGCGCGCGTCTACCTGGCGATGACCGGCGGCCAGACGGCGCTGTCCCTCGATGAGGAAAGCGAAGCCTATCAGGGTGTTGCAAGTGAAACCGGTGGCCCGCTGCGGGCCGACGGGCTGGAACTCGTGGTGGTCCGCGCGAGCGCCGCGGAGCGCGCGGAACACGAGGCGCTGCTCGACAGGATGGCGGAATCCGGCCCCTGCCTGTGGCGCACGCTCGACGACACGACGCACTGAAACCGGCCGCCGGACGCTGACAAGCGATAGATAAAGCCGCTAGAATCGTCGCGGCACGGCGCGAGGCACCGCGTCGCGGCACGGTGTCGAGGTATCGCGTCGAGGCATTGCGGTCCTTCGTCGGGCCAAAGCGTCGCGCCACGGCGCTACGGGCCCGCCGCGTCACGCCGGCAGAACGAGACTAACCCGTCGTCGGGGCAGGCAGCCCCGATGTGTGCTTCACAGGCAACCTGGACATATCTATGACCCACACGATGGCGGAGGCTTTCCGCAAGAATTTCCTCGGGCAATCACCGACCTGGTACAAGCTCACGATGATCGGCTTCCTGATTGCGAACCCGATATTCGTACTGATGCTCGGCCCGTTCATTGCCGGCTGGATCATCGTCATCGAGTTCATCTTCACGCTTGCCATGGCGCTGAAGTGCTACCCGCTGCAGCCGGGCGGCCTGATCGCCTTCGAGGCCATCATCATCGGCCTGGCGACGCCGGAGATGGTGTTTCACGAGGCGGAAGTCGATCTCCCGGTCATCATGCTGCTGATGTTCATGGTCGCCGGCATCTACTTCCTGCGCGACATGCTGCTGTACACGTTCACCAAGATCCTGCTCGGGCGTGCGTTCGAAGATCCTGCTGTCGATGATGTTCTCGTTCGCGGCCGCGGTGCTGTCCGCGTTCCTCGACGCGCTGACCGTCACGGCCGTCGTGATCACGGTCGCGACCGGTTTCTACGGCGTCTACCACAAGGTGGCGTCCGGCAAGCCACCGGACACCGGCGGCCACGACGCCGGCACCGACGACGAGGTGATCGAGCTGCACCGCTCGGACCTGCTGCAGTTCCGCGATTTCCTGCGCGACCTGATGATGCACGCGGCGGTCGGCACCGCGCTCGGCGGCGTCATGACGCTGGTCGGCGAGCCGCAGAACCTGCTGATCGGCGAGATCATGGGCTGGGAGTTCGTGCCGTTCTTCCTGCAGATGGCGCCGATTTCGCTGCCGGTATTCGCGGTCGGCCTGCTCACCTGTGCCCTGCTGGAAGTCACCGGCACGTTCACCTACGGCACCCAGCTCTCGGACAACGTCCGCAAGGTCCTGCAGGACTACGACGACGAGATGACGAATAAGCGCTCCCGCGAGGAGTGGATGATGATTTACGTGCAGGCCATCGTCGCGCTGCTCCTGTGCGTCGCGCTGGGCTTCCACCTCGCCGAGCCGGGCATCGTCGGCCTGATGGTCATCGTGCTGGCGACCGCGTTCAACGGCGTCACCGAGGAGCACCGCATCGGCCACGCGTTCGAAGAGGCGCTGCCGTTCACCGCGCTGCTGGTCGTGTTCTTCGCGATCGTCGCGGTCATCGACGCAGCAGCGGCTGTTCGGCCCTGTCATCGACTGGGTCATGACCTACGAGGGCAAGACGCAGGAGGCGCTTTTCTATATCGCCAACGGCGTGCTGTCGATGATCAGCGACAACGTGTTCGTGGCGACCGTCTACATCACGGAGGTCCAGGAGCTGTTCAACAACGGCGTCATCACGCGCGAGCAGTTCGATGCGCTCGCACGCGCGATCAACACCGGCACCAACATCCCGAGCGTCGCCACCCCGAACGGCCAGGCCGCGTTCCTGTTCCTGCTGACCTCGGCGCTGGCGCCGCTCATTCGTCTCTCCTACGGCCGCATGGTCTACAAGGCGCTGCCGTACACGCGTGACGATCGAGCTGCACCGGCCTCGCGGCGCTGTGGTACCTGACCTGAGATAACGCCACCGGCGGCCGTCCCGCAGCGGGCGGCCGCCGTTTCGTCCAATCGCGACGGCCGAGCCGGAATGTGCGCCGTTTCCATGACGCCGATACCAATGCGTGCTATTGAAGGCGCCTGAAAAACAACACTGACGGGACCCTCATGAGTTTCGACCTGCAATCCATCCGCATCGGCGTCATCGGCCTGGGCTACGTGGGCCTGCCGCTGGCCGTGGAATTCGGCCGCAAGTACCCGACCGTCGGTTTCGACATCAAGGCGGCGCGCATCGCCGAGCTGGAAGCCGGCAGGGACTCGACGCGCGAGGTCACCGCCGAGGAACTGGCGGAGGCGACGAAGCTCAGCTACACGGCCGATGCGGCGGCGCTGGCCGACTGCAACTTCTACGTCGTCACCGTGCCGACCCCGGTCAGCAGCGACAACCGCCCGCTGCTCCTGCCGCTGCGGCTCGCCAGCGAATCGCTGGCCAAAGTTCTGAAAAAAGGCGACATCGTCGTCTACGAATCGACGGTCTACCCGGGCGCGACCGAGGAGTTCTGCGTGCCGTTCCTCGAGCAGGGGTCCGGCCTGGAGATGAACAAGGACTTCTTCGTGGGCTACAGCCCGGAGCGCATCAACCCGGGCGACAAGCAGCACCGGCTGCCGTCCATCCTGAAAGTGACGGCCGGCTCCACGCCGGAGGCGGGCGACTACATCGATGCCGTGTACCAGTCCATCATCACGGCCGGCACGCACAAGGCGTCGTCGATCAGGGTCGCGGAAGCGGCCAAGGTGATCGAGAACACGCAGCGCGACGTCAACATCGCGCTGGTCAACGAGCTCGCCATGATCTTCGAGCGCATCGGCATCGACACCGAGGAGGTGCTGCAGGCGGCGGGCACCAAGTGGAACTTCCTGCCGTTCCGGCCGGGGCTGGTCGGCGGGCATTGCATCGGCGTCGATCCGTATTACCTGACGTACAAGGCGCAACAGGTCGGCTACCACCCGCAGATGATCCTGGCCGGCCGCCGGATCAACGACCAGATGGCGCTGTATGTCGCGTCCCGCATCATCAAGCAGATGATCGGCAAGGGCATACAGCCGCTCGACAGCCGCATCCTGATGCTCGGGCTCGCGTTCAAGGAGAACTGCCCGGACGTGCGTAACACCAAGGCCGTCGACATCGTCAGGGAACTCGAGTCGTACGGCGCGAACGTCGACATCCACGACCCGTGGGTCGATGCCGCCGAGGCGGAGCGCGAGTACGGCGTCCGGATGACGGAAAAACCCCGGCAGGGCGCGTATGATGTGGTCGTGATTGCCGTCGGTCACGATGAATTCCGCACCCTGGGCGCCGAGGGCATCCGCGCGTTCGGCAGGAAGAAGTCGCTGGTCTACGACGTCAAGTACCTGCTGCCGGCCGGCGCCAGCGACGATCGCCTTTAAAGCCGCCACGAGCACGATCGCAATGAGCCGAACCCTGCCATGAAGATTCTCGTCACCGGTGCCGCGGGCTTTATCGGCTTCCACACCGCGAAACAGCTGCTGGAGCGCGGCGAGACCGTCGTCGGCCTCGACAACTTCAACGACTACTACGACGTCGTCCTGAAGAACTCACGCGCGGCCATCCTCGACGAGTTCGACAACTTCCAGATGGTTCGCCTGGACCTCGCCGACCGCGCGGGCATGGACGAGCTGTTCGCGAGCGAGCGCTTCGACAAGGTCGTGCATCTCGCCGCCCAGGCCGGCGTGCGCTACTCGATCGAGAACCCGCATTCCTACATCGACAGCAACATCGTCGGCACGCTGCACGTGCTGGAGGGGTGCCGCCACAACGACGTCGAGCACCTGGTGTACGCGTCGTCCAGTTCCGTTTACGGCGCCAACACGGCCATGCCGTTTTCCGTGCACCCAGAATGTCGATCATCCGCTGGCCCTGTACGGCGCCACGAAAAAAGCCAACGAGCTGATGGCGCACACCTACTCGAACCTCTACGGGCTGCCGACGACGGGCCTGAGATTCTTCACGGTTTACGGCCCGTGGGGCCGCCCGGACATGGCGCTGTTCCTGTTCACGCGCAACATCATCGAGGGCAAACCCATCGACGTGTTCAACTACGGCAACCACCGGCGGGATTTCACGTTCGTCGACGACATCGTCGAGGGCGTGGTCCGCACCATGGATCACACGGCCGAGAAGAACGATGCCTGGGACCCGGCGGCGCCGGACCCGGGGACCAGCATGGCGCCGTATCGACTCTACAATATCGGTAACCAGCAGCCGGTCGAGCTGATGCGCTACATCGAGGTCATCGAGGAGTGCGTCGGCAAGAAGGCCGAGAAGAACATGCTGCCCATGCAGCCGGGCGACGTGCCGGACACGTGGGCCGACACGACGGACCTCGCGAACGACGTCGGCTACCAGCCCGCCACGCCGATCGAGGAGGGCGTGCGCCGCTTCGTCGACTGGTATCTCGATTACTACGACATCGACCTGCGACGCAGTGCCTGAGCGGACGCTGAGCGCGCGCTACCCGACCGACCTGCCGGCCTGGCAGGCCCTGAAGACGCACTACCGCGACCGCATGCGCGACAAGACGCTGCGCGAGCTGTTCGCGCACGACAGGCAGCGGCCCGAGCGCTTCTCGCTGACCAGCGGCGATCTTTACCTCGACTACTCGAAAAACCTGCTGACGGCGGAAACCCGCAAGCAGCTCGTCCGGCTGGCCCGCGAGGCGCGCGTGCCACGGGCCATCGAGGCGATGTTCGCCGGCGAAGCCCTGAACACGACGGAAGGCCGCGCGGCCCTGCACACCGCGCTGCGCGCCAAGATGTCGGACCAGGTCGGCCTCGACGTGGCCGGCGTGCCCGACGTCTGGCGGGTGCTGAACCGGATGGACGAGTTCGTCAGCGCGGTGCGGGCCGGCGATATCCGCGGCCGCACGGGCGAGCCGCTGACCGACATCGTCAACATCGGCATCGGCGGCTCGGACCTCGGGCCGGTCATGGCGGCGCGCGCGTTGCGGCCCGTACTGGAAGGCGGGCATGCGCTTCGCACAGCGTTTCGAACATCGACGGCACGCAGCTCGCGGATCTCGCCACCGAGCTCGACCCGGCGCGCACGCCTGTTCATCGTCTGCTCGAAGACCTTCACGACGCTGGAAACGCTGACCAACGCGAAAGCGGCGCGCGCCTGGATCGCCTCGACGCTGGGCGAGGCGGCGGTCAGCGCCCACTTCGCGGCGGCCTCGACCAACCACGAGGCCATGGACGCATTCGGCATCAACCCGGACTACCGCTTCGGCTTCTGGGACTGGGTGGGCGGCCGTTACTCGCTGTGGTCGGCGGTGGGCCTGTCGCTCGCACTGGTCATCGGCATGGACGACTTCGGCAACCTGCTGGCCGGCGCCCGCCGCATGGACGGCCATTTTCGCCAGGCGCCGCTGGACGAGAACATGCCGGTGCTGATGGCGCTCATCGCGCTCTGGTACAACAACTTCCACGGCGCGGAGACCCACGCCATCCTGCCCTACGACAATCGCCTCGACCGCTTCCCGGCCTACCTGCAGCAGCTGCAGATGGAATCGAACGGCAAGCAGGTCCGCACCGACGGCAAGCCGGTCAAGGTCAACACCGGCCAGGTCATCTGGGGCGAGGCGGGCTCGAACGCGCAGCACTCGTTCTACCAACTGCTGCACCAGGGCACGCGCTTCGTGCCGGTCGACTTTATTCTGCCAATCGCCTCGTCCGGCGCCGACCCGGAAAACCAGGACCTGGCGATCGCCAACTGCCTCGCCCAGAGCGAAGCCCTGATGGACGGCATGAGCGCCGGGCAGGCGAAAGAGGAATTGCTGGAAGCCGGTGTCCCGGCCAAACAGGCCGCACTGCTGGCCCGCCACAAGGCCCACCCGGGCAATCGCCCCAGCAACACGCTCCTGCTCCCGGCACTCACACCGGAAACGCTCGGCCAGCTCATCGCCCTCTACGAGCACAAGGTCTTCGTCGAAGCCAGCCGACTCGGGCATGCAACCCTTCGACCAGTTCGGCGTGGAACTCGGCAAACGCCTGGCCACCAACCTGGCAGACCCCGTTACCGGCAAGTCCCCCTACCAGGGCACGAACCCCTCCACGCGGACCCTGCTGGAAGAATTAGAGCGCCACAGGGACCCGTCGGACCCATCGGACCCGCCGGACCCGTCGTAGGAGCGGCATCTTGCCGCGATCACCGTCATCGCGCGGGCCCGAAAAAGCGCCTCCGAAACGCCCAGTTGTCAAATTGGCATGTTGACATGTCATCATAAATGGCTGATCCTGTCCGCATGCCCGAGACAGGACGCCCAAAAACCAGTGACTTGAGCCGGAAGGCGCAGCTCCGCCGCGCCAAACGGGCGCAGCGTGAGCGCGAGCGCCGCGCCGGGCTGGTCAACGTGCAGCTCCTTTTGCCGCAGCCCGTGGCCGACAAGCTCAAGTCGATTCGGGGTCTGCCCGGATTTGCCGAACAGCTCGATACCGCACTCGACCGCGTAGTGCTTCGCATCCGCGACTACCCGCAATTGAGTGACCTGGCATGGAATCGCACCGATGAATTCATTCCGGCCAACGAGGCGTTCAGGCTCTATGAGCGAAACTGGCGCTTCGTTGAGCTCGATCGGCTCGATGGCCGTGAGAGAAAATTGATCGATCGCCTGGCAAGCGAGTATGGCGGTGGCGTCATCAATGCCTGAGTTCCAGAGAGCGCATCACCGGACAGTCCTGACGGCGCTGCAATGCCTGGACGGGGATTTCCTGAATGAGGCGAAATGCTTCTTCGGCGGCGGCACGCAACTTGCGATGACCTTCGGAGAATATCGTGTATCTCGCGACATGGACTTCCTGTGTTCGAGCCGCAAGGGTTTCCGGCTGTTACGAGAGCAGGTCTCGCAGAATTCTCTGGGCGGGATCACGCGTCAGTTTTTTAGGAGCGGCTTCCAGCCGCGACCCCCACCAAATCGCGGCAAGACGCCGCTCCTACGGCATTTTTCCCCGTAGCAGCGGCTTCCAGCCGCGACCGGCGTCCCCCCAATCCGTAGGAGCGGCTTCCAGCCGCGACCGGCGTCCATTCGCGGCAAAATGCCGCTCCCACAAGCAATCTCACGCCACCCCCAACCCACGCCGTGCCCCTTCCAGCGCAACCTCCGGATCGCTGCCAAAGGACCGCGCCAGCACACTGATAACCTCTTCCGCCGCAAATACCCTGCCGCGGCCACGGCCGGTGCGCTCCCTGACCACGCCGTCGGCCTCGAGGCGCCGCATCGCCTCGTTCGCGGCTTGCATCGACACCTCGAGCTCGCCCGCCAGTATCTTCGTCGTGATAACCGGCATCGTCAGCAACAGCGGTGCCGCGCGCCACGCGGCGGAATTGCGGCGCAGAGAGCCTCGTTCGCGCCACCTTGCCGGCAGGCTTTGCAGCACGCGCAGCGTTTCCGACTCTTCCTCGCTGCTTGCCACGATCGCGTTGCAGACGAACTCGATGATTCGCCGATAGGAAAGCCGTTGCTGCGCGTCGGCGAGTGCCGCCCCGTACTCGTCCTTGTTGGTTTCCACGTAGCCGGACAGGTAAAGCGGCATGATCCCGGCCGCCGCCACCTGCATCGCCCACAGCATGCGGCCGACCCGGCCGTTGCCGTCCGGGAAGGGATGCACGGCTTCGAAATGCGCATGCCCGATGGCCATTCGAATCGGCAACGATGGCTCCATGCCGGCATCCCGGTCGCGCATCCAGGACAGCACCTCGCCCAGGCAGCGTTTGACGTGGGCCGGCGGCGCCGGGTTGTAAAGCGCGTCTTCCCTGCGCCCGAAGCTGCCCACCTGGACGATGTCCCCGGGCAACCCGGGTTCACGCAACCTGCCGGCCACGCCCTGGAAGTGGGGATCCTTCTGCATGAAACGCTCGTGCAGGTCGCACAGGAACCCGGGCGTCAACGCGTCCAGGCCGTGCTCGTTCACCGCCTGGAACGCCTGCATCAATGCACTGGCGTAACCCCGCACGGCTATCGATGCCGAACGTCCGGCATCGGCGGCGACCGGTGACAGCACCTCGTCAACGGTGGACCAGGTTCCCTCCATCCGCGAGGAGGACACCGCCTCCCGGTGGACCAGCAGGTAAGCCGTCGTTCGCTCGAGACCGGACGCCGATTGCATCCGCGGACGGCCCTGCAGCGCAAGATTCGCATCGCGCAACAGCTCGAGGTCCGGCTTCTCCCGCAGCCGCTCGGGCGGCCTGGGCGGCACCACGAACCAGACGTTCTCGTAGCCCGGCCGCGCGACCTTCTCGACGCCAAAACCCCGCTCGACCGAGTACGGCTGCCGCAACGCCCCCGCCAGTTCGTCCCGCTTCATGCCAGTAACCTTGATTAATGGCAAAGATAATCAAGGTTATTTGAACAATCTTGATTTATCAACCGCCAAATCAAGCTTTTGTCCCGCCACAGGACCGGCGCCCGATCGCCCCGTCGTTCCAAACCGGCGAAGCCAAGCAAGCCCCGTCCAATCCGTAGGAGCGGCTTCCAGCCGCGACCAACCCCTTCAACACCCAGTCAGGCAGCGACCTGCTCGTACGAAAAATGCGGCGCGTCCGTCCGCTTCGAAGCGTGTTCAATCGTGATTGAACAAATATTGCCTTCTGCATCCACATCGAGAAGCGTGTTCTCGTCAAGCTCTCGCGTCTCATTGACCGGCGCATCGCGAAACTCGAGCAAAAGCGTATCTGTATCTGTGAAATACCGGACTCTCATGGAATGAACCGTCGATCAAAAAATGCATTATGGACCGTCTCGGCATCTGGCAAAAGGACCACGCGCAGGTATCGATTATTCATCTCTGGTACCTGCACCCAGCGTCGGAATCGGCCATCGGTCTGCGTTTTCTCCCGCAACGGTGACGTGATCGCACGCTCGATCCACTCCTGTTTGATCAGGCTCCGATCGGGGCGAGTGCGGATCGCATCGAAGTACGCAGTTGTCTTCACTCGCGAAGGGTAGCGAAACGGAAATACCTCTAAACAGAACAAAAACCTGTGGAAATGCGAACTTTCGCGATCAATCTCTCCAAAACCGTAGGAGCGGCTTCCAGCCGCGACGGAACTCCCAATCGCGGCAAGATGCCGCTCCCACGGGCATGCCGCTCCCACGGGCATGCCGCTCCCACGGGCATGCCGCTCCCACGGGAATGCCGCTCCCACAGGGCATGCCACTCCCACAGGGCAAGGCCGCCCCGACTCCCGCCAATCCGGCAACAACACCACCTTGCAGAATCTCAACAGCACACTAAGCTAGAGACCCCATGGCACGACAATCGAAAAAGAACCGACCCGCCAACGCCGAGCTGCGCCGCCTGCTGAAGCGCCACGACTGCCCGACGGCGCTGCACGCGGTCAGAACGACTTTTCTGGGCAGTATCGCCAGCCCGAAAATCGAAACCCGCCCGATGCAGGTCGTCGCCGACCTGTGGGGCGGCGAGCTGCCCGAGTTCGAAACCATGGAGGAGGCCAACGAGCTGCTCGATGTGCTGGTCAAGGGCCTGTGGAACGACCTGGCCCGGCACCAGAGCCGACAGCACCCGTTCCGGCTGACGCCGCTCAAACCGCCGCAGGACCCGGCAACGATCCGGACGTTTGCGCAGACCCGGGTCGAGGAACTGGAGGGCTTCGTCAACGGCCTGTTCGGTGACGAGGAAGCAATGGATCTGCCGGAAACCGCGCACATTGCCGTCAGGAACCTGGGCGAAGTCCGCTCATTCTTTGCCGCGTTCGTCCAGTTCGCCGACGATCACAAGTCGCCCGAGGAGATCGAGGGAGACCGTCGCCAAGATGCAGCAGCTCTCCGTCATCGCCGGCAAGGAGATCAACAAGGCCGTGCAGAGCTGCAAACGCGCGCGCCGCGATACACTGGGTGCCATGCACGGAGCGGCACCCGGCGCGCACTGAGGACCTGTCGATCGATGGGACGCAAGGTGAACAGGGTGCCGGTCCATCTCGACGTCGGGGATGTCGAGCCGCTGCCCGACGAGGAAATCAGGACCATACTGCGCGGCGCCGACGATCTCATCATGAGCGGCGGCCGCACGTTACTCGCCAGGGTACTCAAAGGCTCGAAGCAGAAAGTCATCTTCGAAAAGGAACTCGATCAATCGCCGGTCTACGGCGCCTTTCATGAGCTCTCGATCGACGCAATCACGAAACGCATCGACTGGATGATCAAGGCGGGCTACCTGGCCATCGAGTACGACTATCGGCTGCCCCTGCTGGTATACACCGCCAGGGGCTGGGCCATAGAGAAGGAAATCTACGCGGCGGAACTGCTGGAGCGGCTCGACCAGGCGATCGAGCAGGCAACCGACACCGGCGATGTCAGCTGGCTGAGCGAACGGCACCCGGAAGTCCTGACACTCGTTGCCAACCGGATCGGCCAGTCAGGCGACCCCAAATACCGCCCGTTCCTGCAGCGCTGGAAAAACAAGGCAACCCGCCGCATGAGCCGGCACATCAAGCAGGTGATAAACCAACTGCACGATTGAGGTTGCGATCAGGCAGCCAGCCCCGACCGGCCTCCCCAACCCGTAGGAGCGGCTTCCAGCCGCGATCACCCCCCAATCGCGCCAGGATGGCGCTCCTACGGAGATACCGCTCCCACGCAGACGCCGCTCCAAAGTCCAGCCTACCGCAAAGCCGCAGCGAGCCGCTCGCGGGCCTCCGCCGGCAGACGCCGTCGTCCGGATTCCAGCTTCTCCCGCCAACCCCTTCCTTCGCCCCACGCCGTTTGCCAGGCGAAGGCCAGCTCCGCCGGACGCCTTTCGGCGAGCGCCTCGATCAGCAGCCGCGCCTGCTCGATATCCTTCGCCGACTTTGCCTGGTTCTGCCGCTCGGCGGCGACGATCAGCTTGTGCACGGCGAAGCGTTCCGCACGCGGTACCGTTACCGGGACGCCGCCCCCGTAGAGCAGCACCGAACGTTCGGGTTCGCGGATAAGGAAGTCGAGGTGTCGCAATGGCTGCGCGCCGGTCCCGGCGAGAGCTTTCATCCGCGCCGGACGGCTCGCATGCTCATCGGAGCCCCTGTTAGGCGTCAGGAAATCGACCGCGTAGTCGCGCGAGTTCCGATAGCGCGTCGAGATGAACGGATCGTCGGTGTGTGGCACCTCCCGAAACGATTCGTCGACCGAGAGCCACGGGCCGCGCCTTGCTTCCACACAAATCCGTGGGAGCGACATCGATCGCTCGGCGGTTGTTGTCGATCCGCCGGTCCCGTTCCGCTACCCATTCATGGTTAGCCGCCTAAGACAAAAGGCACACAATGCGCTAGTCTGCGCTGATGAAGCCGATCGTTTGGAGCACAGCGAAGAACGAGAGCCTGAAAGCCAAACGGCGCATTTCTTTCGAAGATGTGGTCTTCCACATACAGGCCGGGGACGTACTTGAAACCTTCGATCACCCTAATCAGCAGCGATACCCTGGCCAATATATTCACTCCGTGGAGATCGAAGGATACGTATACCTCGTGCCGTTCGTTGAAACAGAGGACGAAGTCTTTTTGAAGACGATCATTCCGAGCAGGAAAGCGACAAAGCGATATCAGAGTAGAGATGATGAGCAAGCTTGATAAGGAAGAGAAGGAGATTCTCGAAGCGTTCGAATCTGGAAAGCTCAAGCGCACAGGCCGATCGAAGGCGCTGCAAAAGCGGCACCAAGAGTATGCTGATGCGATGTTTCGAAAGGATGCGAGAATCAACATTCGCCTATCGTCCAGAGACCTTCGGGGACTTCAGAAGCGGGCATTGGCTGAGGGCATTCCGTACCAAACGCTGATCGCCAGCGTGCTGCACAAGTACGTTGAGGGTCGCTTGCGTGAAGATGTCGGCTAACCATGCGCTGCACCCGCCACTGGACCCGGCCCGCCTTGCGCTGCCGCTGCAGGCGCGCTGCGTCAAGTGCGGGTGAGTTTAGGCGTTAGGCCGCTTCTCAGGTGAGCCGTGAGATTTGAGATTGTCGGCAAGATTGAGAACCCTGAGACATTCGCTACCGGCAATTCAATCCGCGAGCTCAAACGCCTTCATCGTGCTTATGGAAAAGGTAAGTGGCGAAAGCGCAAGGCATAGCGGATGTCCGCTTCTGCGGATGGTGCGATTCAGGCCGCCGAGATACACTGGTACGAAGCTACTGGAATCGGACGGAAGGAAATCAAGATCAAGCATTTCCTTGATTAGGTGCCGCCTTATGAATCAATCCACATTCGTAATCTGTATCGACAACTCGGATTATCCGGCGTCCCTTGAAAGGCGGAAAATGTACGAATCAATAGTCGACGGTGATGCCGCGAAGCATGGGCAGATCAGGGTCATTGATGAGTCCGGTGAAGACTACCTCTATCCCGCAGAGTGCTTCGTCGAAGCGAATCTTCCAGAAAGCATCCGTGCTGCGGTGGTCAAAGCAGCCTAACCATGCGCTGCACCCGCCACTGGACCCAGCCCGCCTTGCGCTGGACTACGAGGATTATCACAAATGACTATGCATAGTCCCCCGCATCCCGGTGAGTTTCTGCGGGAGACTTCATTGAGCCTTTCGATATCAGTATTCGATCGCTCGCAGAGAGCCTTGGCGTGGCGCCGTCCACCCTTGCACGTATTGTGGCTTCGCGTAGCGCTGTAAGTCCAGGAGATGGCACTTCGGCTCTCCAAGGCGCTTGGTCGTAGTCCGGAGAGTTGGCTGGCCATGCAGCATAACTATGATTTGTGGGTAACCAGGAAGTCGGCAGATCTTTCGCATGTCCGGAAGATCCAATTTGAGGCTGCGTAGAGCGAGCAGCCTAAACCCACGTAGGAGCGGCTTCCAGCCGCGACCGATCCCCCACCCGGATCCCTCCAAACCCGTCGGAGCGGCTTCCAGCCACCGACCCCACAGTCGCGGCAAGATGCCGCTCCCACGGAGAAAGGTAGCCCACGGAGAAGGTAGCCCCCACCGGAGAAAGGTAGCCCCACGGAAGAGAGCCCGACGGAGTAGCGTAGCCCCACGGAGCCGCGGCCCATCAAGTTGCACCGCAAAATACCCCCCAACTACCATAACCCCCATTGCAAAACCGTCGCCCATCGCGACGCGCCGCCGCGGACCCAAACTTGCTGCACCCCCCATCCCATCCCGCACCGCGACGATGCCTGCCGATCCTGTTGGCCATCCTGTCACCCGTCACCGCCATCGCCGGCCCGGCCGTGGTCGCCGGCGACACGATCCTGCGCCACGACATCCAGCTGCTCGCCGACCGCGGCATCCTGACCGGCCCGACAACCACCTGGCCGCTGGCCTGGGGCCCGATCCTGAGTGACCTGCGAACGCACCAACCCGGCCAACAGAGCTCACCCGCCGTCCAGGCCGCCATCGCGCGCCTTAAGGCCCGCGCCGACTGGGAAACCCGCACCCACGCGCTGACGTACTCGGCCGAAGTCAGCGCCGCCGAGAACCCGTTGCGCATCCGCGGCTACGAAAACACCCCGCGCGACAACGTCGCCGCCGGCGCCGGCCTGTCCTGGACCGGCGACCGCCTGACAATCACGCTGAAAGGCCAGGCCGCCGACCCGGCCGACGACAACCTCGAAGGCCGCGCCGACGGCTCGATGATCGGCATCGCACTCGGCAACTGGGCCGTCTCCCTGAACACCCTGGACCGCTGGTGGGGCCCGGGCTGGGACGGCAGCCTGATCCTGTCGAACAACGCCCGCCCGATGCCCGCCGTCAGCCTGGACCGCAATTTCACGGACGCCTTCGACACGAAGTGGCTGAGCTGGCTCGGCCCCTGGGACGTGAGCGTCATGATGGGCGAGCTCGAAAGCGACCGCGTCATCCCCAACGCCCAGTTCTTCGGCATGCGCTTCAACTTCCGCCCGATCCCGTCGCTGGAAGTGGGCCTGAGCCGGACCGCGCAATGGTGCGGCGACGGCCGCCCCTGCGACGCCGGCACGTTCGCCGATTTGCTGCTGGGGCGCGACAATCGCGGCGACGCAGGCATCGACACGTCCAACGAACCCGGCAACCAGATGGCCGGCGTCGACGTCCGCTGGTCACAAGCCGGCTGGGGCCTGCCGACCGCCGTCTACGGCCAGTTCATCGGCGAGGACGAGGCGGGCGGTTTCCCGAGCCGCTACCTCGGTCTGCTGGGCGTGGAAGCCACCGGCCTGTGGAACGACACCTGGTCCTGGCGCTGGTTCGGCGAGTTCGCCGGCACGACCTGCCAGTTCCACGAATCGAGCGAACGCTTCAACTGCGCCTACAACCACAGCATCTACCGGACCGGCTACCGCCACCGCGGCCGGCCAATCGGCCACGGCGCCGACAACGACGCCCGCCTGCTCTCCACCGGCCTCACCCTGGTCGACACCCACGAAACCCAATGGCGCGCCCTGGTCCGCTACGGCGAACTCAACCGCGGCCCGGGCCCGGACACCCGCAACACGCTAACGCCACTACCCCAGGACATAACCAGCATCGACCTGACCCACCGCCGCACCTTCAAATACGGCCTGATGCGACATCGGCCTGGGCTACCTGCAAACCGACAGCCCCACCACCGGCACCACCAACGACCTCCGCCTCCACATCCAATGGCGCAGCTCTTCTTGATGCTTAATGGATCCCGTCAGCCCCGTCGTTGTGAGGCCGCCCCCCGTCGTTGCGAGCCCGAAGGGCGTGGCAACCTCTCAACCCCACTTCGGACAACAACAACAGCACTCCTGCTACTCCTGCTAACAACCACAGCACAGGCCACCCCCCTAACCCCCCCAGGCGACCCCCGCCTCCGCCACGACATCCAACTCCTAACCGACACCGCCCTGATCAACCGCCCCATCACCACCTGGCCCCTCGCCTGGGGAGACCTCCTCGACGCCCTCGACACCATAGACCCCCAATCCATCACCCCCCAACAACGCACCGCCTACAACCGCCTCCGCACCGCAGCCAACAAAGCCACCGGCAACACCACCCCCAGCCTCAACCTCGCCGCCAGCGCCGCCAGCCACCCCAGAATCATCCGCACCTTCCAAAACACCCCACGCGACGACGGCGGCATCACAGCCGGCCTCGAATGGACCAGCAACCGCTTCGCCGCCAATCTCCAGGCCACCTACGCCTTAAGCCCCGCGAGACGGCGACGAACTCCGACCGGACGGCACCTGGGCCGGCGTCGCCCTCGGCAACTGGATGCTCACCGCCGGCTGGCAGGACCGCTGGTGGGGCCCCGGCCATGAAGGCAGCCTGATCCTGTCAACCAACGCCCGACCAGTCCCGGCACTGGCCCTGCAACGCAATCGCAGCACCCCGTTCGAATCCAGGTGGCTGTCCTGGATCGGCCCCTGGACATTGACCACGTTCCTCGGCGTGCTGGACGACGAACGCGTCATCGACGATGCGTCGCTCTTCGGCTTGCGAATCGCGTTCCGGCCCGTGCCAAGCCTCGAAGTGGGCCTGTCCCGGACGGCCCAGTGGTGCGGCGAAGGCCGCCCCTGCGACGCAAGAGCCTTCGCCAACCTGTTACTGGGCAAGGACAACCGGGGAGTCAACGTCGACGAAACGGAAGAACCCGGCAACCAGCTGGCAGGCGTCGATCTGCGCTGGGTTCTGCCCGGTGATTTGCAGATGGCCGTCTACGCACAATGGATCGGCGACGACACACGCCGCGGCGGCCCGGAAATCGGCAACTTCCTGCGCCAGGTCGGCCTCGAGCACTGGGGCACTCTCGGCAACATGCAGCACCGCCTGCATCTCGAGGTATCGGAGACCAGCGCCCGCGCCGGCGGTCTCGGCTTCAGTCAACTCCGCCCGAATTCAGCGTACGAGCACAGCATCTACCGCACGGGCTATCGCTACAACGGGCGCTCGCTGGGGCATTCGATGGACAATGACGGTTTAAGCTACTCCGTGGGATCAACATTGGTACAATCCGCCGGAAATTCGTGGAACGTCAGCGTGCGCGTCATGGATATCAATCGAGCCGGTGAGCCGGACACTCGACATACGCTGAGCGCGACGCCGCTGGAGCAGATCGACGTCCAGGTCAGCCACACGCGGCGAATTCCCGTCGGCCGCATCCGGACCGGCATCGAATACCGGCATATCGATGCCGCAATAGCCGGTGGTGACAAGCGCGACGTGGCTGCCTTTATACAATGGAGTTCGCAGTGATCGAGGCTAACAGCGGTCTCATAATGGAACGGAACGCCCGGCTAACCCCCGTGGGAGCGGCATCTTGCCGCGAATCTAACAGCGGTCTCATAATGAAACGGAACGCCAGGCTAACCCCCGTAGGAGCGGCATCTTGCCGCGAATCGGCGTCAGGGAGTGGTTCAGAACTCAGTAGTATGCCGCTTCCACGCCATTGCTGATAAGGCTCCTGACGTAATTCACCGTGCAACCCGCGCAGCAATCTATACAGTCATCGTCATAGTCAATCTGTTACTGGCCGCCCTGCCAGGATTAGCAACAGCACAAAGTTTCCAGCCGTCCGCCGAACAGATGCGCATGATCAACCAGCTGCCGCCGGCACAGCGGCAGCAGGCGATGGAGGCGCTCAGGCAGGTCCAGTCGCAGCAGCGGCAAGCCGCCAGCGAGGCGTCGCGCCTGTCCGAAGAGCTGAGCGAACCCCGGCCTGCCGATACCGCACGCCCGGCGGTCGAGCCCGATACTTCCGACGCGGAACCGCGAGCCGAACCCGGCAGCAGCCTGATCATCAACATGACGCCGCGCTCAGGGCTGACGGCGGCCGAGCGCACGCAAATCGAAACCGATGCGGCACTGCGCGCGGTGCAGGGCAGTCACTTTTACGAACTCGATGAGTCGGGTGCCCTGCAGCTCCCCGGTTTACCGGATGTCCCGTTGCGCGGCCTCACCGCCGATGCGATCGTCGATCGCCTCGGCGCCGAGCCGGCGCTGGCGCCCTTCGATATCACCGTCACCATCCTGCAAACGGAGGTGAGCGGCGCCGCCGCCCTCAAACCCTTCGGCTACGACATCTTCGAAGCCACCGGCGCCGACTTCGACCCGGTACTGTCCGGCCCGGTGCCGGCCGATTTCGTCCTCGGCACCGGCGACATCGTGCGCGTGCAGCTCTACGGCAACGTCAACAACACCTACGAACTGGAAGTATCGCGCGACGGCAGCCTGAACCTGCCGGAACTCGGCCCGATGAATGTCTCGGGCCTGCGCTTTTCCGAGTTCCGCAACGATATCGAACAACGCGTGCAGCAGATGCTGATCGGCACGCAGGTCAGCGTGACGATGGGCGCGCTGCGCACGATCCGCGTGTTCGTGCTCGGTGATGTAAACCGCCCGGGCTCGTACGTCGTCAGCAGCCTGGCCACGATCAGCAGCGCGCTGTACCGCAGCGGCGGCATCAGCGATGTCGGCACGCTGCGCGATATCCAGCTGAAACGCCAGGGCAGTCTGGTGGCGCGCTTCGATCTCTACGACCTGCTGCTGGAAGGCGATACGTCAGACGACGTACAGCCTCCGGCAGGGCGATGTCATCTTCGTACCGCCCATCGGCACGACGATCGGCGTCGGCGGCGAAGTGCGGCGGCCGGCCATTTACGAGACCAGGCGCGACCTGACACTGGGCGCGGCAATCCGCCTGGCCGGCGGCTTGTCGGCCGAGGCCTATCCGGAAGGCAGCACGCTCGAGCGCATCGGCGACAACCGCCAGCGGCGTGTGTTGAGCGTGAATCTCGGCAGTGATGCGGGACGCGCGATGCCCGTGCAAAGCGGCGATACGCTGATGATTCCGCGCGTGCTGCCGGAACTGACCGACACGGTGGAGCTGAAAGGGCACGTGTACCGCCCCGGGCCTTACCAATGGCGGCCCGGCATGCGGCTGTCCGACCTGCTCGAATCGCTGCAGGCGCTGCGCCCGGGGGCGGACCCCAACTACGTGCTGATACGGCGCGAGTCAGCGAATGACCTGCAGGTGACGACGCTGGCCGCGGACCTGGCGCTTGCGCTGGCGGAGCCGGAATCCGACAACAATGTCCGGCTGGAGCCACGGGACGAGGTGCACGTATTCAACCTGGCCTTCGGCCGCCAGCGTGTCATCGAGCCGATACTGCAGGAGCTCAAGCAGCAGGCGACCTACGATGCCGCGTACGAGGAGGTGCGCATCGCCGGCCGTGTGCGTGCACCGGGTTCGTATCCGCTGCAGCCGGGCATGCGAGTCAGCGATCTGCTGCGCGCCGGCGGCAATCTCGATGAATCTGCTTTCACCGAAGAGGCCGAGCTGACGCGGTTTACCGTCGTTGACGGCGAGTACCGGGAGAAGGAAGTCATACAGGTCAATCTCGGTGCCATCCTCCGTGGTGACACCAGCTCGGACTTGACGCTTTCGCCTTACGATCACTTGCGCATCAGCCCGGTGCCGGACTGGAATTCCGACTGGTCGATTACCCTGGAAGGCGAAGTGCGGTTTCCCGGCGAGTACCAGATACTGCGCGGCGAGACGTTGAGTGATGTGATGGCGCGGGCCGGCGGGCTGACAGATCGAGCGTTTCCGGAAGGTGCGATTTTTCTGCGCGAGGAGTTGCGGGAGCGCGAGCGCGAACAGATCGAGCGGCTTATCCGGCGGATGGAGAGCGATCTGGCGTCGCTATCTTTGCAAACGGCGGAGACCACCGGCGCTGAAACGCTTGATCTCGGCCAGTCATTGCTTGAGCAGCTTCGTACAACGGAGCCAACCGGCCGACTGGTCATAGATGTTGAGCAGATATTGAGCCGAAATATCGCGGAACGAAAGGCTCATGATCTTGAGTTGAAGGACGGCGACCGCTTGCTGATTCCGGGGAGATCGCAGAGTGTTACGGTATTGGGTGAAGCGCAGTATCCGGCATCGCATTTGTATTCGCCTGGTCTCGATCGCGATGAGTACATAGCGAAGAGCGGCGGATTGACACGTCAGGCTGACAATAAGCTGATATACGTGGTACGGGCGAGCGGCGAGGTTGAGTCCGGCAATCGATCCCGGTGGTTCAGCCGAGGATCTGATGCTGAAATTCGACCGGGTGACACGATTGTTGTGCCCTTGGCTACGGACCGAATACGCCCGCTGACCTTCTGGGGCAACGTAACGCAAATTCTTTACCAGGGTGCAATTGCGATCTCGCCGTTCGGACGTTTGATAACTGATGAGCGACCATACTTCGACTCAAGGTTCAATCTGCTGGGATCTGATCGATCGGGGGAGCGGTTCGTTTTCGCGATGCCGGAACACGCACTAGGCGGATCGGCTGGCGACGAGATCAGTTTGTATGAAATTTGGAATATCCTTTGGCAGAGGAAGTGGCGAATTATCGCGGTGACGGTGATGTTTTCAATCACTTCCGTGACCTATGCGCTGCTTGCGACCGATTGGTATCGCGCAGAGACGTCTGGCTTGGTGTTGGCCGAATTAAAAGTCTCTCCCTTCTATCGGTGGACAATTAGGGGGGCTTGCGGCACTAGCCGGAGTGAAACGTTAGCGGTGATTCGATCCAGGCTGTCGCTACACTGAGATCGCGGGAGTTTGCACGCGACTTCATTGAGGATCTTGACCTTGTGCCCGTTTTTTTTGCCGACGACTGGGACGTGGATGCTGGCGAGTGGCTTGGCAATGATCCTGAAGAGTGGCCCGAGATTCGAGATGCCGTAAAGTATTTCCACAAAAACGTGCTTTTTGTCAGTGAAGATCGACAGACGGTTTAGTAACACTTGCAGTTGAATGGACCGACCCAGAGATTGCGGACGTGGGCCAACACATTGGTCCGTCGCTTAAATAAAAGTCTGCGTGAACGTTCGTTGAGGCTGAAACAAATGTTGTGATCAGGCTGAGTTGGAACAGACTAGTGTCGTTACATTGCAAACAGTCACTGGTTCTCATTGCTCGAAGGCGAACTCCAAAAGCTTATGCTAGCACGAGGCAATGAACAAGCTCCGCGTTCCGAGTTATTGACAAGGCTACCCCTCCGAAAGTAGTGTATGTACCAATTGGCTGCTGATTGGATTTCTCGGTACTGTGATAGGGGTAGTTGGCGGTGTTCGGAGTAATCCTTGCTTATGCTGTACGGACTGATCCGGAATCTCGGACAGCGCGACAAGCTTCCTACTAACGTTACCTATTCCGTGCCTAACCTTTAAATTGACGGTCGCTAACGGTTTGTATGGAATGAGCATAGGCCTACTCTACGCTTTGGCGAGCGGCACTCTAAGATTTTGACGACCGCTCCTGTAACTTGCCACACCATTCTATTAGCAAGGTCCAATAAGTCGCAGGGCTTTCGTGGTGGGCTTCGTGTGTCGACGAGCAAAGGATTGAGGCAGTAGCTTGAACTCGTCAAGAACTCGAAATTTTTGTGATTATCTACGTGTCCTTTTTGGAGGAAGCGCATATCGCACTGAAATTTTACGCGGAGGAATAGGTAGCCTCTTGGTTAGAGCGGTAAATATTGTTCTCGGACTCCTCTGATGATCCGATTGGCTAGAGGACTGGGAGCACCGCTCGTACGGATATATGTTTTTGTTTTTGCCTTGATATCTATAATTTCTTTTCCGGCTAAATTCGGTCTACCGCCGTTGGTTGTTCGCGAAACGGCGAAGTACTCATGTGCGCGCAAAACACCGGAAGTCAGTTATGCATTTGGTTTTGGGCGGATAATTTTGCAATCGCATGAGGTTTAGTTCTTACCGTTGTTGGAGTAGTGTTGCTTGGGCCTGTAGAGAATATTCACATCTGGCGAGTTGGCGACGTTTGGTTGGGGTCTTGCATTGATACCTTGAATTGTATTGGTAATCGCGGTGCTGCCCTCCGCGGTCTGCGCCGAATCGTCCAAGGGCAGCTTCCGGAATTACAAGACCACCAGCGCCTTTATCATATTGGTGTCGATCGTGATGGCGGTAGCATCCCATCACCCCTGACTTTGTAATGGCAATGCACGTTGCCGCTGCCGCAGCGGCGCTCACGATAGGCGTATGGCTCTTGAGGCGTGCATTGCCGTGCGAGTCAGCGGTAATTCCAGCAACAGTTTCTGAGTTACGGCAGTGGTTGAGCAGCGCACTTCCACTCGGGTTGACAGCTGGCATGCAGCTTATTAATGCTTACACTGAGATCAATGTTAGGAAGTATTACGCTTACTGCTGACGATGTAGGTATATATCGTGTTGTCGTCCAAAGGGCAAACCTTGGTCACCTTCGGACTTCAGGTCAATATGGTAGTTGCCACGCAGTCCGGTAGGCTTTTCTATTTATATCTTCCCTTCAACGACTTGTTACGTTAAGCGCCCGGGCTATTTTGCTTTTTTCATTTCCAGCAGTAATTCTCTTCATAGTGTTCGGTAAGTATATTCTGACCCTCGCTTTTGGCGCAGAGTTTGAATCCGGATATTCCGCTTGAGTTATACTGAGTTGCGGGCAGCTTGCCAATTCTCTCTATTTGGCTCAGTCGCTCCATTCGCTCGCTCAATATGACTGGCCATGCACAATGGCGCGCGGAGTCGCCGTTGCTTCTGGTCGCTAATGTCGCGATGAACCTTGTATTGATTCCGATGTACGGCATTGAGGGCGCCGGATTTGGCAAGCGCTTGCAGTCTACTGATTTGGAATATTTTATTGTGGCGGTCGCGCGTTTTTATCGGCATCAATAGTCTCGCATTTGGTCGAACGTCAATCACTCCGAAAAGCATACACGGAATCCAAAAGATGACTCTCACGACAGATCAGCAGGGCGCTTAACCCTGTCGCGATGCGTATTTTTTTCGATGTTCCAATAGTGAAAGCCTTATAAGCGAATTCTCGCTATTCTGGTGATCAGATCGGCCCTGTCTCTGAAAGAACTTAGTTCGTTGTATTTATTTTTTGGTTTGTCGCTGAATATGTTCATCATTCGGCAACCACTTTCGGAGACTTATCAAAGGGACTAGCGAGGAATATTAATGTCATTGTTGCAATACCAAAATCGGCCTCAACCAGTTTATCGGATACGTTAGGCACGCTCCATACAACGGCTGCACGACAGGCAACTCCAGGAACGAATTTAAGTCGCCCTAGTGAATTTCCACTGTTATCAAACTGGCATAGTGATGTCCGAATACATAAGCGTGATTTCCTGCGAGCTGTTGACTCTACGTGATTCATTCTTTAAACAGCATGTTCCTCCTATCGATGAGAACTTTTTCGCACTGACGGAGGGTGGTCACGAGCCAGTGGTGCTCCTTCGGGATCCCGTCTTGAAGTTGTGGAAGCATACTGCGCGCTGAGACACGGCATTCATGAACCGCATCGAGTTTGCGACAGTATCAGGGTTGGATTTAATAAATGGCTGCGGCGAGCGCAAGATATTGGGCTGGTCCATGAACTTGAGCAATGGAACTCACTATGGAGAGGGGCATGCGAGCGTAACGACTGGCTTTTGGTGCAATATATAGACTTACTCCAGAATACAAATGCGATAATTAACGATATTGAATCCCGCTTCGGTTTGCCACTTACGGCGCACCCATCCGGTTGGCCGCGAAGAGGTACTCTAGAGAATCTTCTGCCCGGAGGAGGTGGCGACGAATAACGGAAAGGGTCATTCGTAGCGTCGCGAGCGCTTTGTCCAAGACCGATCATATTTCGAGATTGAACGAAGACAATGATCAGTTCGGCACGAAGATTGCGGAGATTGGTAGAGAGTTGAGTTGTAGGTATTGGCTGGCGTTCGCAATCTTCGAATTCGTGAAGAATTTGATGGATCAATTGCGTGATGTCCAATCGAATTGGGGCGGGGTGTAATAACGGATTTAGTTCAGTAGCCTACTAGTGCAATCGCATTGTTATCTCGGTGCGGATTTGACGACCTATGGGCTTGTTTCAAAGTTTTGGAGGACAATGCAAAGAGTATTGACACGGTAGGAAAAAGCACGAGTGCCGGCGTATAGCAGCGCAGCCGTATACTTAAACTTTATGGACCGTTTAGCTTTATTAGGTGCAGTAACGGTCCCGAGAATTGAATTTGGACCGTGATAAGTTCATCATCAAACGTGTACCGGCTTTGCATTTATTTGGATCACCGTTGTGAAAGCAGTAGGTTTAACACGAAAAAGTCGTCTTTGGATTTGCGGTGCTTATTTCTTTATCGATTCGGAGCGCACTTCCAAGCTGGTCGCTCTGGTAGATGTGCCTCGTGGGGAAAAAACAATGATTCGGTCTGAGTCATGTTGGGGAGGCGAACTGCAAGAATATCGGGCGATTTCATGAAGTGATCTTATAGAGATTAGTAGGTCAATCTATTTAAAAAAAGATGAGTGGTTATACGAATGATTATTGGAGAAGGCGTTTAGTCCGTTCGCCGTGTTTTCAGGATTTTATCCATTCGGCTCTCGATGCAAAATTAGTGCGAACCGGTCTAGAGTAGTATTTGCGGTGTCGGAGGGTGGCGTTTAAGGGGCCCTCACGATGGCGATCTGCGGCGATGGCTGATAGCGACTTCGGAATTGACTTGGACTTGGCGGTTCTGAAGGTCATGAATGCGGATTGTCAGTGGGCCCGTGCCGATGAGGATCCGTCAATCATCAAGCAGTGCCTGAACAACAAGGTATTGGCTGTACCATTGGTCGACGCGCATGGGCGTCTGGTTGCGGTCGCACTGCCAAGGCCACAAGAGCTGAATATAGAAGGCAAGATCATATCTGACGAATCACCAGCCTTTGTTATCGCAGAGATAGGAAATAATCACAACGGGGATTTCGAGCGCGCATGTAGGCTAATCGATCGGGCGGCTGCGGGTGGAGCAATATTGCGGCAAAGTTTCAGATGCGGGATCTGGCTAGCCTTTATCGGAATGCGGGAGATACTCATGATGCTAGCTCTTTATCTCGGCGCGCAGTATACATTGGATCTGTTGAGTCGCTTTCAGCTTTCTTATGAGAATCTTTTGTGCATTTGACTACTGCCGGAGAGACGTTTTTGTTATGTACAGCTTGGGACGATGTTAGCCTACAGAAGCTGGCGGACTACGGATTACCGGCATTAAAGGTTTCATCCGCGGATTTAATGAATTTGGATTTGATCGAGTCAGCAGCAGTAGGCAAGCTATTTATCTGCTCAACGGGAATGGGATTGAGTCCTGAGATATCGACGTGTGCGCTTTTTGCGCAGTCTCGGTATTCCGTTTGCGCTCTGCACTGCAATTCGACCTATCCAGCACCATTTAAGGACATAAATCTCAGCTCAATATAAAGCATTTACAGCAAATCAGCGGCGGACGAGTCGGTTATTCTGGGCACGAACGAGACATACACGTCGCGATTGCTGCCGTAGCGCGATGGGTGCTAAGGTGATCGAGAAACATTTTACCGAGGATAAGTCACTTGAGGGTAACGATCACAAAGTCAGTCTATTGCCCGATGAGTTCGCGAAAATGGTTGAAGGTATTCGTCAGGTCAAAAGCGCACTGGGCACCGCTGACGAGCGGTCTTCGTCGCAGGTGAAATGATGAACAGAAGAAACATTGCGAAGAGCTTGGTGGAGCTGCATCCCGCCAAACACCACAATCACGCAAGCGATGATTACAGTGCAAAGTCCCGGACACGGCCTGCAACCTAATCGCAAGGCGGACGTCCTGAGGCCGACAGCTGGATAAAACGGAAAGCAGCCGGGGAGTTCTTCTATCCAGCCGACTTAGGCGAAGGGAGCGTAAAGCGGAAAAACTACACGTTTAATTGCGCGTGGGGGGTGCCAGTCAGGTACCACGACATGGCTCGAATGCTTGCCGCGCAATTCGAATCCGGATTCGCCGGAGATCCATCTTAGCTACAAAGATATGGAGCTCGATTTCACTGACTATCGGTAGAACCTCTAGATCTGGATCTGGTGATTCACGCGCCAGAGCTCTTCGCTGGATCATACACTTGACCTATGTTCATCGGATGATGACAATAGAAATTGTTTCGACAGTGCGAACTTCAGCGCGTAATTGATCTGACGAGACAACGTACGATAATTCAAGCGGAGTCGGTCTGGATCGTAACGAACGCGGGGGTGGCTTCAGCAGTCACCACCATTTGCAAGCGTCCGAATGCGATGTGATCATGCACGACTCAGAGAGAGCCTCTTCTTTGCAGGTCGATGGTACCGAGTTGATCGCTGGACGATGCGACCGTTTCCTTGGCATTTTGGCGGACAGCAGTTCCATAATGTGTCTGTTCATCTCGAAATCAATTCTCAAGTTTTGTCAGAGAACGAATGCCGCGTGTGTTTGGATGTTTTACATTCAAAGCTATCTTGCAATCATTTGAAAGTCTCGTTCGCCAAGTTTCTCCGTGAGGTCTTACCATTCACGGCGCATTTACATATCGCGGACGCCGCGGGAATTGATGGCGAAGGGTTACAAATTCAGGAAGGAGAAATTGATCGGGATGAGCATCGGCTATTTTTGAAGCGGTTGCGCCCAAGAATGTAACCTTTATCCCCGAGATTTGGCAGGTTTATAAGAATGATGAAATAGGGCGATGGCGAGCCTTGGAAAGGCTTGAGCGGATCGCGACAAAGCGGGCATGGGCACGAGCACGTTTTGATCGAGCATCTACCGACGACCCTCAAAGGTATCTATAGAAAATCCAGTTTGCATGACATTGCGCAGAGTTTTGGATTCGCACGAGGCGGCATATTGAACATTGTCCTGGTTAGCTTTCTGAAATAATTGATTGTAAGAGGCGGGTCCCAAAATACCGGCGATTTCCCAAAGAATGAAGAACGATGGTAGCGAAAGCAGAACAGACAGTATGGGTGGTTATTCCGGCGCGGTGGGTCGGAAAGGTATTCCACGGAAAAATCTTCAAATGGTTGGCAACGTGCCGCTCATTGGACGATCAATTGCGCTGTCGGGAAGCAAAACTGGTTAATCGAATAATTGTCAGTACTGAGGTAATAAGAAATCGGCGATGTTGCCA
>JAXHLH010000004.1:0-66562 GCA_034522415.1 Woeseiaceae bacterium | reverse complement strand
TTACCTGGTACGTTCATGTTGTCGTCCTGGGCGTCGCGCTACTCAACGTGCAGCAGGCGCGTGGCTTCCTGCAGGCACTGTTTTTCGGATTCGGCGCGGCAGCCGGGTTTGCGCTGGTCCTGACGCTGTTCGCGGCCCTGCGGGAACGGCTGGACGCGGCCGACATCCCCCTGCCGTTCCGTGGTACCGCGATCGCCCTGGTGACGGCGGGCATGATGTCGCTCGCGTTCATGGGATTCTCGGGCATGGCAAGGCCGTGACCATGCGTGCGCGGGTATGACATGTGGCAGGCCGTCCTCGTCATGACACTGATCGCCCTGGTCGCCGGCCTGGCTCTCGGCCCTGGCCGCGCGCCGCCTGCGGGCCGACGCAGGAATTCCCTGGTCGAGCAGGTCAACGCGGATCCTGCCGCAGACTCAATGCGCCCAATGTGGATACCCGGGCTGCCGGCCCTATGCCCGCGGCCATCGTCGATGAAGAAGCCGATATCAACCTGTGTCCGCCGGGCGGCGAACGCCGACCGTCCGGCGGCTCCGGCGAGCATGCTCGGGCGCGATACACCGCCGCTGGCCACCGCGGCGGCGTCTGGCGGAACCAGCGGTACCGCCGTCATCGACCAGACGCTATGCATCGGCTACGCCGCATTGCCGCGATGCCTGTGCGGTCGATGCAATCGTCGGCGCCCATCAGCTTCATCCGCGCCGTAATTCGAGCGAATGCACGGGCTGTGAGCTGTGCGTTGCACCGTGCCCAGTCGACTGCATCCACGTGGAAATCCGTGCGGCTGATGAGTGCGCCCACCTATGATCTGGGCAGGATGCACGGCGGACTGCGCCTGCCGGGCGAGAAAGCCGAATCGACGACCGCCGGCATCCGTGAAGTGCCGTTGCCGGACCAGCTCGTGCTGCCGCTGGCGCAGCACGCCGGCGAACCCGCGCAGCCACTGGTCGGGATCGGCGAGACCGTGCTGAAGGGGCAATTGATCGCCGACGTCGACGGCGTCATCAGTGCGCCGGTACATGCCTCGTCGTCAGGCAAGGTCGTCGCCATCGAACCCTGGCCTGTATCGCGGCGCCGTGGCGACAAGGCACCGTGCATCGTGATCGAGTGCGATGGCGAGGACCGCGCGGTGCCGTTGGCCGAGGCACTCCCTGACTATCGCGACATGTCGATGCAGACCCTGCAGGAACAAATATTGCGCGGCGGCATCGTCGGCCTGGGCGGCGCCGCGTTTCCCACGGCCCAGAAGCTGATGCAGGCGATTTCGGCGCTACCTCGAGCACCTGATACTCAATGGCGTCGAGTGCGAACCCTACATCAGTTGCGACGACCTCCTGATGCGCGAGTGCGCTGCCGACGTTGTGCAGGGCGGCCAGGTTCTCATGCACGCGCTCGGCGTCGACAGCTGCTACGTCGTGGTCGAGAGCGACAAGCCGGAAGCGCTGAAAAGCATCGGCATCGCACTGGCCGAACTGGACGATCCGCGGCTCGTGCTGAAGCAGGTGCCGACCATCTACCCGTCCGGAGGCGAGGACCAGCTGGTGCAGCTCGTTGCCAACCGCGAAGTGCCGACCGGCGGACTGCCCGGCGACGTCGGCTGCGTGGTGCAGAACGTGGGCACGGCAGCTGCCGTGCACCGCTGGATTAACAACGGCGAGCCGTTGATTTCGCGCATCACGACCGTCACGGGCGATGGCGTCGCGAGCCCGTGCAACGTGCGAGCCAGGCTCGGCACGACGCTGGCCGATGTCGTGGCCATCGCCGGCGGCTACACGGAGCGGGCACGGGCCATGGTGATCGGCGGTCCGATGACCGGCAAGTCGATCAGCACCGATCGCGTGCCGCTGGTCAAGGCCACCAACTGTGTGCTGGTCCTGTCCGCAAATCCCCGAGATCCGCGACGAGAAGCAGTGCATACGCTGTGGCGAATGCGCCGAGGTCTGTCCCGCCCAGCTGCTGCCGCAACAGCTGTTCTGGTACGCATGCGCCGACGATGAAACCGAACTGCGCGGCTTCCGGCATTGACCGACTGCATCGAGTGTGGCTGCTGCGATCTGGTCTGCCCGAGCCACATACCGCTGACCGCGGATTTTCGCCAGGCCAAGGCCCGCATGCGGGAGCTTGCCGACGAGAAAGCGCGCGCGCAACGTGCCCGTGAGCGTTTCGAATCGCGCAACGAACGGCTGCAGCGCGAACATGATGAGCGTGATGCGGAACTGGCCGCACAAAAACGAACGGCACTGGAGGCCGGTCCGGACGCGATCCGCCGCATGGTCGAGCAGGCCGAGCGGTCGCATTCGACGAATGACGGCGACAGGGAATCCCGATCCATGGATTTCCAGCGCCACGAAGCTCCGTTCGTCACGCCGCCCACCGACGTGTCGTCGATCATGCGCCAGGTGTTGCTGGCGCTGATCCCCGCGTCGCTGGCATGCGTGTCGTACTTCGGCTTCGGCTTCATCCTGAACCCGATCGTCGCTGCGGCGTTCTGCGCACTGGGTGAAGCCGCAATGATGCGGCTTCGCGGCCGCCCCGAACGAGGACGCGCTCGGTGACTACAGCGCGATGGTCACGGCTATCCTGCTGGTTTTCGCGCTGCCGCCGCTCACGCCCTGGTGGGTCACGGCCACCGGCTCACTGTTTGCCGTCGTCGTGGCCAAGCACCTTTACGGGGGTCTCGGCTTCAATATCTTCAATCCGGCGATGGCCGGTTACGTCGCGGTGATCGCGGCCTTTCCGATGTACCTGAATCTCTGGACCGCGCCGCGCATGGGAGATCTCGACTATCACTACATGACCTTTTACGAAACGGCGCGCTATACGCTGACCGGGACGTTTCCGGAGCTGCTCTGAGGTTCTTCGACGCCATCAGCCGGGCCACGCCGCTCGACGTCGTCAAGTCGGAATTCAAACAACATGCGTACGTTCGAGGAGATCCAGGCCTACCCGATAATGGGTGATTTCGGCGGCCGCGGCTGGGAGTGGATCGGTAATTTTACGGCCATCGGCGGCGGCTGGCTGCTGCTCAGCAAGGTCATCCGCTGGCATATTCCGTTTGCGGTGCTGGCCGGGTTGCTGGTACCGGCGAGCATCGCCTATTTCCTGGAGCCGGGCCTGCACGCCAGCCCCGGTTTTCACCTGTTTTCGGGCGGCGCCATCCTGTGCGCGTTCTTTATCGCCACCGACCCCGTCTCGGCCGCCACCAGCACGCGCGGCCGGCTGGTTTACGGCTTCGGCATCGGCTTTCTCATCTATGCCATACGGCGCTGGGGCAGCTACGCGGACGGCGTGGCATTCGCGGTACTGCTGATGAATCTCGCGGTGCCGGCAATCGACTACGTAACCAAACCGCGCATCGTCGGCCACCCGAAGCGGCGAACCAGGAAGAACGAATGACGGGCGACGGCAACAAGACGGGCAGTGTATGGAGCAGCGCGCTGATTCTCGCGGTGCTCGCAGCGACCTGCACGGCACTGGTCGCCCTGACGCACAGGATGACCGCGGAACGCATCAAGGCGAACGAACAGGCATTCCTGGAGCAGAGCCTCGCGCCGGCACTGGGCGGCCTCTACTACGACAGCGATCTCTCGAAGTCGGCAATCGAAATCGAGCCGCCGCATGGCCTGCCGGGCGACGATCCGGTTACCGTTTACCGCGTTTTCAACGAGGGTGAACCGGTTGCGGCCCTGTTCGTCGTCACGGCGCGTGACGGCTACTCGGGGCCCATCCGGCTGCTGGTGGGCATCGAGGCCGACGGCGAAATCAGTGCGGTACGCGTGCTGGAACACAGGGAGACACCGGGACTCGGCGACAAGATCGAGTCGTCGAAGTCGGACTGGCTGGAACAGTTCCCGGGCCGGTCGCTGGCCGACCCGCCGCGTGATGCGTGGGCAATCCGGCGCGACGGCGGCACGTTCGACCAGCTGTCGGGCGCATCGATTACGCCGCGTGCCGTCATCAAGGCAATACGCACCACGCTGATATACTTCGAGGAGAACCGCAACGCGGTTTTTGCACAACCGGCATCGAACGACGAGGACGAAACATCGTGAGCGGCGGATTGCTCGAGCGCATGCAGGACGGACTCTGGGAGCAGAATCCGGGACTGGTCCAGATGCTGGGTCTGTGTCCGCTGCTCGCCGTCACGACCAGTTTTGTCAATGGCCTCGGCCTCGGCCTGGCCACGCTGGGCGTACTCACCGTGTCCAACGTGCTGGTGTCGGCGACCCGCCGGTTCATCCGCAGCGAGATTCGCATCCCGATGTACGTGCTGATCATCGCCAGCCTGGTCACCTGCATCGAGCTGCTGTTCAAGGCCTGGCTGCCGGCGCTCGACCGGTCGCTGGGCATCTTCATTCCCCTGATCGTGACCAATTGCGCAATCGTTGCCCGCGCGGAGGTGTTTGCATCGCGTAACACGATCGGCGCCAGCCTGGTCGACGGACTGGCCATGGGCTGCGGCTTCGCGTTGCTCCTGTGCACACTCGGCGCGTTTCGCGAACTGATCGGCCAGGGCACGATTTTCGCCCGGCTCGACATGCTGTTCGGTGGCGAGCCGCTGGCCGGCATCACGCTGGTCGACGGCGGCTTTCTGCTCGCGATACTGCCGCCCGGGGCCTTTTTCAGTCTCGGCCTGGCCGTGGCGGCGAAAAACCTGATCGACGAACGGCGCCAGCAGAAAATGACGACCCGGTCCATGGCGGCGCCGCGCTATCGCAACGCCTGAAGCAGATTCTTGAACAGGGACAAACGCACCAGGATATTCGAGCGGCTGCGCGAGCAGGATCCGCATCCGCAAACGGAACTCGGTTATGGCAGCCCGTTCGAGCTGCTGATCGCCGTCATCCTGTCCGCGCAGGCAACCGACGTGGGCGTCAACAAGGCCACGGCACGGCTCTTTCCGGTCGCCAACACGCCGCAGGCTATCCTGGACCTGGGACTGGACGGACTCAAGCACTATATCCGGACGATCGGGCTGTTCAACACGAAAGCGGCCAACATCATGAAGACCTGCCGGATTCTCGTGGAACGGCACGGCGGCGACGTGCCGCGCACGCGTGCCGAACTCGAGGCCCTGCCCGGCGTCGGTCGCAAGACCGCCAACGTCATCCTGAACACGGCCTTCGGCGAGCCGACTATCGCCGTCGACACGCACATTTTCCGCGTGGCCAATCGGACCGGCATCGCGCACGGCAAGACGCCGCGGGAAGTCGAGGACCGGCTGCTGCGCCTGACACCGCCCGAATTCCGGCAAGACGCCCACCACTGGCTGATCCTGCACGGCCGCTACACGTGCCTGGCCCGCAAGCCCCGCTGTCCCGATTGCCTCATCAACGACCTGTGCGAGTATCGCGGCAAATCCGTACCGGAGGACAACGCATGATCTTTGGCCAGGACCGGGACGAACTGCGCCGCATGTACATGGAGGCCTGGCGCAAGGCACGCGCAAACGAGCCGTTGAGCGCCCTCGAAGCCCAGATCGCGGGCGTCATCGAGGACCACCCCGAGTACCACGACGTGCTGACGTCGGCAGGCCTGGATGCCGACTACACGCCGCAAGGCGGCGAGACGAACCCGTTTCTGCACATGGGCCTGCATCTCGCGCTGCGCGACCAGCTGCAGACCGACCGGCCACCCGGCATCCGCGCGCTGCACGCGCGCATTGCCAGACGCTCGGACGACCGTCACGACGCGGAACACCGCATGATCGAGTGCCTCGCCGAAACGCTGTGGGAGGCGCAAGGCCGCGGCGCGCCGCCGGACGAGGCGCGTTACCTGGACCGGCTGCGGCGGATTGCCTGACCTGGCCGGGAAACGCACGGCCCCTGTAATATAGGCGGCATCCCGACGGTCTACTGACACAATGACGGCGCAAGGGCCGGGGAATGACTCAATGACACAGCATGCCGGACAATACCCGGTCAGCGGCGCCGGCCTCGGCCTGCGCCGTGGCCTGATCGACAAGCTGATGGCGGCACCGCCGGCCGACGTCGACTTCATGGAAGTCGCACCCGAGAACTGGATTCGCGTCGGCGGCAAGCTGGGCAGGAAATTCCGGTTTTTCACCGAACGCTACCCGCTCCTGATCCATGGCCTGTCGCTCAGCATCGGTTCGCCGGCGCCACTCAACGAGGCACTGCTCCGAGACGTGCGCGACTTCATGGACGAGCACGATATCCGGTTGTACTCCGAGCACCTGAGCTTCTGCGGCGACGACGGCCAGCTCTACGACCTGATGCCCATTCCATTCACGGAGGAGGCTGCAAGTTACGTGGCGGCACGCATACGCCGCGCCCAGGAAATCCTGGGCCGTCGCATGGCCGTCGAGAATGTTTCCTACTACACGCCGACTGACACGTCGCTCAGCGAGATCGAGTTCACGAAAGCGGTACTGGAGCAGGCCGACTGCGACCTGCTGCTGGATATCAACAACATCGTCGTCAACAGCATCAATCACGGCTACGACGCCGAAGCATTCCTGCACGCCATGCCGGCGGATCGCATCCGCTATTTTCACCTCGCGGGCCATCACGTCGAGGCCGAGGACCTGCGCATCGACACCCACGGCGAAGCGGTAGGTGACCAGGCCTGGGCGTTGCTCGAGTCCGCCTATGCGCGTCGGTCCGGTGCCGACGCTCCTGGAGCGCGATTTCAATTTTCCGCCGGTGGACGAGTTGCTGGTCGAGATACGCCGCATCGAGGCGCTGCAGGCGGCGGCGGCCGGCCCGGATGCACGTTCCGCGGGAGTCGCCGGTGCCTGACGAGCCGGCATTCAAGGCAAAACAGTACGAGTTTGCCGCCCACGTCGGCGACCCGGACCGGCACGCCGCGCCGCCCGGCGTCGAGGACCGCCGCATGGCGGTCTACCGCGACCTGTTCTTCAATAACCTCTTCAAGCTCCTGGGGAGCACGTTTCCCGTCCTCCGCAAACTGTACGGCGACAGGGGGTGGCGGCGGCTGGTGCGGGCGTTCATGTCCGGCTACCGATCGCAGACACCGTATTTCCTGGAAATTCCGCGCGAGTTCGTGACGTTCCTGCAGACTGGTTACGAACCGCTGGAAGACGACCCGCCGTTCCTGCTGGAGCTCGCGCACTACGAATGGGCCGAACTCGCGCTGTCGGTCAGCGACGCAAGTAACGACATGACCGGCATCGATCCGGACGGCGACCTCCTCGACGGCGTGCCGGTCGGTGCCGAACTGGCCTGGCCGCTTGCCTATCGCTATCCGGTGCACCGTATCTCGATGTCTTTCCGCCCGGCGGAACCCCCGGCGGAGCACTACCCTGCCTGGTCGTCTATCGCGATGGCGATGACGAGCTGGGCTTCAAGGAGCTGAACCCGCTGACGGCACGCCTGCTCGAGCGGGTCGCCGCCAATGAGGCGGGCGCGAGCGGGCGCGAGCTGCTCGTGGCACTGGCAGAAGAAACCGGCTATCCCGACCCCGCCGCACTGCAGGATCACGGTCACGCGGCCCTCTGCGAGATGCGCGAGGCCGGCATCCTCACGGGCACACGCCGCTGACCGGGGACAACACCCCGGGCATCGATTCAACAACACCGGAGCACCGACGTGCTGCAAACGATGACCCGCCTGCGCGGCTGGCTGGACTCGACCCGTATCGCGGACTTTCTTCGGTCCACTGGGACTGCGACTGTACCTCGTCCCCGTGTTCTGGGTGGCGGGCACCAACAAGCTGGGCGGCATGGACAACGTCATCAACTGGTTTGGCAATGCCGACTGGGGTCTCGGCCTGCCGTTTCCCGCCCTGCTGGCCTGGCTCGCGGTCGGCGCGGAAGTGCTTGGCGCGATCGCCCTCCTGCTGGGACTTGCGGTGCGCTGGTTTGCCATTCCGCTGATGATGACGATGCTGGTAGCAGCCTTTAAGGTGCACTGGGAGAATGGCTGGCAGGCCATCGCGGATCCGATGAGCCCGTTCCCGCCTGCCAATATCGACGGCGCCGTCGAACGGCTCGACAAGGCAAAAGACCTGTTACGTGAACACGGCAATTACGACTGGCTGACGGAAACCGGGAACTTCGTCATCTCGAACAACGGCATCGAGTGGGCAGCGACCTATTTCGTCATGCTGCTGGCGCTGTTCTTCACCGGCGCGGGCAAGCTGAGCATCGATTACCTCGTCGCCCGCAAGCTCGACAAGGTTGCCTAGCAGCCTGTAGGACTTGGGCCCGATCTACTGCGACGGCGGGTAACGATCCATTCGAGGGCGTCGACATCTGACGCCCGTGACCCGGGCTTTTCATGCACCCCACGAACGCAACAGCGGAGGTGTGCCCGGGGGAGGGCTTTTCAGGGCCGTGCGAGACAGGGATGTCGAGCCCGGAGCTTACAGGGACGTACTTGCAGCGTCCCTGAAAAGCCCTCCCCCGGGGTGCGCCTCCGCCAACCACCGCACCCGAACGTGCATAAAACGCCCGCTCGCCAATCGTCAATCGCGCTTCTTTTTAGGCGTGTAAAGGTCCGTCAACGTACCGTCGAATCCTTCGGCGGCGAACGCGATCGTCTCCGACAACGTCGGATGCGGATGGATCGTCAGGCCCAGGTCGGTCGCATCGGCCCCCATTTCGACAGCCAGCCCGACCTCGGCGATCAGGTCGCCGGCATTCGGCCCGACGATGGCGCCGCCCAGCACCCGCCCCGTCGAGCGGTCGAACAGCAGCTTGGTAAACCCCTCGGAGCGGCCCAGCGACAAGGCGCGCCCGCTTGCTGCCCACGGAATTTGCACCTTCTCGTAGTCGACGTCGTCCCGTTTCGCCGCGGATTCGGTCAACCCGCACCAGGCGATTTCCGGATCCGTGTAGGCAACCGACGGAATGGTGCGGGCATCGAAGTGCGGCCTTCTCGCCAGCCGCCACCTCGGCGGCGACCTTGCCTTCGTGCGTCGCCTTGTGTGCCAGCATCGGCCCGCCCGCGAGGTCGCCGATGGCATAGATATGCGACACGTTGGTGCGCATCTGCTTGTCCACCTTGATGATGCCGCGGTCGTCGACTTCCACGCCGGCCTTGTCGGCGTCCAGCTTGTCGCCGTTGGCGCGGCGCCCTACGGCGACCAGTACCCGGTAGTAGTCCTTGTCCGGGGCATTCTTGCCCTCGAACGTGACCTCGATGCCAGGCGTCGTCGCCCGCATGCCGGTAACCCGCGTGTCGAGCATGATGGACTCGTAGCGCTTGTCGACGATCTTGCGGAACGGCCGCAGCAGGTCCTGGTCCGCCTCCGGCATCAGCTTTCCGTCAGCTCGACGACACTGACGCGCGTACCCAGCGCCGCGTAGACGCAGGCCATCTCGAGACCGATGATGCCGCCACCGACGAGCAGCATGCGTCGTGGCAGCGGCTCCAGCTCGAGGGCACCGGTCGAGTCGACGATACGCTCGTCGTCCGGCGTGTCCGGCAGCACGGCCGGCTCCGACCCGGCGGCAATGATGCACTGATCGAAGTCGATGTTGTCACCGTTGTCGAGGCTCAGCCGGTTGGCGGACACGAACTTCGCGGTGCCGTGCACGACCCGCACCTTGCGCTGTTCGGCCAGTCGCTTCAGGCCGCCCGTGAGCTGCTCCACGACACTGTCTTTCCACTCGCGCAGTTTGCCGGCATCGATGTCGGGCTTGCCGAACCGCACACCGTGGTCCGCCATCGCGGCCGCGTCGTCGATGACTTTCGCCGCGTGCAGCAGGGCCTTGGACGGGATGCAGCCGACGTTGAGGCAGACGCCGCCCAGCACGGGCCAGCGCTCGATGAGGGTGACATCCATGCCGAGGTCGGCTGCGCGAAACGCCGCCGCGTAGCCGCCGGGACCGGCACCCAGCACGACGAGCCGGCCGCCCGCGGTTGCGGCGCTCGCAGAGCCCGACGAGTCGGTCGCGCTGCGCTTGTCCGCGCCAGCTGTCTTCGAGTCACGATCGCGGCCGCTGGCCGGGACTTTGCCGTCGGCGCTGTCGCCTTCGCCGCGTGTGTCGTCAGCTTCGTCGTCGTCAGCTTCGTCGCCGTCAGCCGCTGCCGCGCGGTAACGCAGCACCGCGTCGCCGCCGGACACGCGGTCGCCGACATCGACCAGCAACTCGCTGACCGTGCCGCGCTTCGGTCGCGGGCACATCCATCGTCGCCTTGTCGGTTTCCAGCGTGATGACCGGGTCTTCCCGCTCCAGCTCGTCGCCTTTCCTGACGAGGATCTCGATAATCTCGACGTCCGAGAAGTCCCCGAGATCAGGCACGTTTAGCGTCTTGTCGTCGCTCATGTTCAGGGAATCGCTTCCAGCAGCGCGTCGACGTCACCCAGCGCTTCGGCCAGGAAGGTCGTGAATCGCACCGCCTGCGCGCCGTCGATAACCCGGTGATCGTAGGAGAGCGACAATGGCAACATCAGCCGCGGTTCGAATTCCTTGCCGTTCCAGACCGGCTGCATGGCGGCGCGCGAGACGCCCAGAATCGCAACCTCGGGCGCGTTTACGATTGGCGTGAATGCCGTGCCGCCGATACCGCCGAGGCTCGATATCGTGAAACTGGCGCCCTGCATCTGGTCGCTTTTCAACTTGCCGTCGCGCGCGGCGCCGGACAGCTCACCGAGCTGCGATGCCAGCTCGTAGACATCCATCGAATCGGCGTCGCGAATGACCGGGACCACCAGGCCCTGCTCCGTGTCGGCCGCGAAGCCGAGGTGATAGTACTTCTTGTAGACCAGCGACTCGCCGTCTGCGGACAGTGACGCATTCACGCGCGGGAATTCCTGCAGCGTACTGATGCAGGCTTTCATGATGAATGCGAGTGGCGTCAGCGAGATGCCGCGTTCCTTCGCCGCGCCCTTCAGCTTCTGGCGCCGCTCTTCCAGCGCGGTGATGTCGGCAACGTCGTGCTGCGTGACATGCGGGAGGTTAATCCAGCTCGCCTGCAGGCGCGGGCCAGATATTCTCTGGATGCGCGACAACGGCTCCGTTTCGATCTCGCCGAACTTCGAGAAGTCGACTTTCGGCACCTGCGGCAGCGCCCCCGCCGGCGGCCGGCGACTGGCCGCCGAGCATCTTCTTGACGAATGCCTTGACGTCCTCGTGCAGGATGCGCTTCTTCGGACCGCTGCCATCGACCCTCGCCAGGTCGACGCCCAGCTCGCGGGCCAGTTTGCGCACGGACGGGCTCGCATGCGCGCGCGAGAACCCGGCCTCGTCGATCGGCGGCAACCCGGCATCGCGGTCTCGCGACGGGTCGGCCCGGGCGGCGCCGCGCGATCCGTCGAGGTCGTCTTCCTTGTCTTCTGCAACCTTCACGATCCGCCGCCTTGCCAGTCGTCGACTTTGGCGACTCCTCGTCGTCCTCTTCGCCGTCGTCCCTGTCGTCGTCCCTGTCATCGTCCCCGTCGTCGTCCTTGCCGTCGTCGTCGGCGGCGGCGGGCTGCTCGTTTTCGTCGGCGTTATCGTCGTCATGGTGGCGTCGTCAGCGCCATCGTCGTCAGCGTCGTCAGCGTCGTCGCCGCCGCCACGCAATCGACCGATCGTGTCGCCGGTCGACACGCGATCGCCGGTCTTGACGGTCAGCGACTCGATGACCCCGTCGGCCGGCGCCGGGATATCCATCGTCGCCTTGTCGGTTTCCAGCGTGATCAGGCCGTCCTCCCGCGCCACCGTGTCGCCTTCCGACACCAGTACCTCGATGACTTCCACGTCGGAGAAGTCGCCGAGATCGGGAATGGTTATGTCCTTGCTATCCGACACTCATCTGCTCCAGGTCAACCGTTGCCATCACAGTGTAACCGGGTCGGGTTTTTCGGGATCGATACCGTATTTCTCGATTGCCTCGGACACCGTCTTCTGGTCCAGGGCGCCGTCGTCCGCCAGCGCTTTCAGGGCCGTAATTGCGATGTAGCGCCGGTCGACTTCGAAAAACTGCCGCAACGCCGCGCGCGAGTCGCTGCGGCCATAGCCGTCGGTGCCCAGCGTGACGAAACGGCCGGGTATCCAGCGCTGCACCTGGTCGGGCACGATCTTCATGTAGTCCGTAGCTGCTATGTAGGGCCCTTTGCGTTCGGCCAGGCAGGTCTCCAGGTAGCTCCTGCGCGGCGGATGTTCAGGATGCAGCTGGTTCCAGCGCTCGACCGCGAGGGCGTCACGCCGCAATTCATTGAAGCTGGTCACGGACCAGATATCGGATGGCAGCCCGAAATCCTTTTCCAGCAATTCCGCGGCACCGATAACCTCGCGCAATATCGTGCCGGACCCCATCAGCTGCGGCCTCACCTGGCCCTGGCCGCCGATGTGCAGCAGGTACATGCCCTTCAGGATGCCGTCCTCGACACCACTTGGCATTGCCGGGTGCGCGTAATTCTCGTTCATGCAGGTGATGTAGAAAAACACGTTCTCCTGCTCGCCGATCATGCGTCGCAAGCCGTCCTGAATGATGACAGCCAGCTCGTACGCATAGGTCGGGTCGTACGAAACGCAATTGGGCACGGTCGATGCCAGCACCTGGCTGTGACCGTCCTGGTGCTGCAGGCCCTCGCCGGCCAGCGTCGTGCGGCCCGCCGTCCCGCCGATCAGGAAACCGCGCGACTGCTGGTCACCGCCGGCCCATATAAAGTCGCCGATACGCTGGAACCCGAACATCGAGTAGTAAATATAGAACGGGATCGTCTGGATCGCATGATTGCTGTAGGACGTCCCGGAAGCCAGCCACGAACAGAAAGCGCCGGCCTCGTTGATGCCCTCCTCCAGAATCTGGCCCTTCTGGTCCTCGCGGTAGAACATCAGCTGATCGGCATCCTGCGGCGTGTAGAGCTGGCCCTTGGAGGCGTAGATACCCACCTGGCGGAACATGCCCTCCATGCCGAACGTGCGGGCCTCGTCCGGCACGATCGGCACGATATGCTTGCCGATCTGCTTATCCCGGATCAGCGCCGTGATGATGCGCACGAAAGCCATCGTCGTGGACGCCTCGCGATCGCCAGTGCCCTCGAGCTGCGTCTTGAAGATCTCGAGTGGCGGAACATGCAGCGGTTCGGCCCGCGTGCGGCGTTGCGGCAGGTATCCGCCGAGCTTCTTGCGGCGTTCGTGCAGGTACTCGAGTTCCTCGCTGTCGTCGGCCGGCATGCAGTACGGCACGTTTTCGATGTCCTTGTCGGAGACCGGGATATTGAAACGGTCCCTGAATTCCTTCAACGCATCGACATCGAGCTTCTTCTGCTGGTGCGCGATGTTCTGTGCCCTCGCCGGCGGTTCCCATGCCGAAGCCCTTGACGGTCTTGGCCAGGATGACGGTCGGCTGCCCCTGGTGACGCACCGCCGCATCGTAGGCGGCGTACATCTTGCGCGTATCGTGACCGCCGCGGTTCAGGCGCCATATTTCGTCGTCCGACATGTTGGCGACCATCTCCGCCGTCTCCGGGTAGCGGCCGAAGAAGTGCTCGCGCACATAGTCGCCGCCCTTCGACTTGAAGTTCTGGTATTCGCCGTCGACGCATTCCTCCATCGTCCGCCGCAGCAGGCCCTTGTGGTCTTTTGCCAGCAACGGATCCCAGCGCGAACCCCAGATGACCTTGACGACGTTCCAGCCGGCGCCGCCGAACGCGGCCTCCAGTTCCTGGATGATCTTGCCGTTACCGCGAACGGGGCCCGTCGAGCCGCTGCAGGTTGCAATTGACGACAAATATCAGGTTGTCCAGCCCCTCTCGTACCGGCATCGTGATGGCGCCCATCGATTCCGGCTCGTCCATCTCGCCGTCGCCGAGAAAGCACCAGACCTTGCGGTCGCTGGGCTTGAGCATCTCGCGGTGTTCCAGGTAGCGCATGAAACGCGCCTGGTAAATCGCCATCATCGGCCCGAGTCCCATCGATACCGTGGGGAATTGCCAGAACTCCGGCATCAGCCACGGATGCGGGTAAGACGACAGGCCGTTGCCGCCGACTTCCTGCCGGAACCCGTTCAGCCTGTCTTCGCCGAGCCGGCCCTCGAGGTAGGCGCGGGCATAGATACCGGGCGAGGAATGGCCCTGCATGAATATCATGTCGCCGCCGTGCTTGTCGGACGGCGCGCGCCAGAAATGATTGAAGCCCACTTCGTACATCGTCGCCGACGAGGCGATAGCTGGAGATGTGCCCGCCGTATGCCCGGACTGCTCGCGATTGGCCTGCACGACCATGGCCATGGCGTTCCAGCGGATGTAGGCCTCGATGCGGCGCTCTATCGAGCGATCGCCCGGATACTCGGGTTCCCTGCCCGGCGCAATCGTGTTCAGGTACGCGGTGTTCGGGCTGTACGGCAGGTACGCACCGGAGCGCCGCGAAAAATCGATCATCTGGTTCAGCAGGAAATGGGCCCGCTCCGGCCCGTGTACCCGGAGCACCGAATCGATCGACTCGAGCCACTCACGCGTCTCCGTAGGGTCGGTATCGTCAAATCGGTTGAAATCACTCATAGACTGTCCACATGCCTGCCTGCATCTTCCATTTTTCGGGAGTATTGCGGCGTGTCGCGGCGTGAATTTGCGGAGGCGTCCTGCTAGGCTAGCAAAATCGCTTTGCCGCACCGGCCGCAACCATTCCGGCGGCACGACGGCTCCGTCGCTCAAGCCCCGTATTATGGCCTAAGCAGCCGCTAAAGGTTAGTACCGCAATGCCTACCGTTCTCGCCGATAAATTCACCGGTAACCAAGTCAATATCGTACAGTCGCCCGGCACGCCGACGAGCAGGAATTTCGACGCCATCGACCATTTGCTGATCGTGGTGCCGGACAAGATAGCGACGTCCGTGTGGCGCAAGCTGCCACAGGGTAACAAACTCAAGGCGCTCTTCAGGCGCTCGAAGTCGGGCGTGGTGCCGGCGGTCAGCAGCCGGCTGCCGAACAAGCGGCAGACGGCCGTCCACCTCGGCAAATGCAAGCCGGCGGAGGAGACGTTCGAGCGGCTGGCCTTCGCGCGCCGCATGGTTGGCGCAGCACTCAACGAAAAAGCGGGTGCGGTCGGAGTCTGGGTCGAGGGTTTCGACGACGAGACAACGCGTGCACTCGTCGAATGCGTCGTTGCCGCGGCGCTCGCCGCGAGCCTGTCACTACCCGCTTTCAAGAGCAAGGAAGCGCCGCCGGCATTGAAGACACTGCGCGTGCTCGGCTGCGCCGAACGCCTCGATCTCGATCGCGTCGAAGCCGAAGCCGCGGGTAACAATCTCGCCCGCTGGCTGAGTGCTCTGCCGGCCAACAAGCTGGACGCGCGGGAATACGCGGCGCTCCTGCGCGAGCTGTCCAGGCAGCACGGCTGGAAGTTCAAGCGCTACGGTATCAGGGAGCTCGAGAAGATGGGCGCCGGCGCCTTCCTGTCAGTCGCGCAGGGCAACGAGGACGACAGTGCCTGCATGGTCCGGCTCCGGTATCGCCCCGACGGCGCAGGCGCGCGACCCGCGCTCAGCCTGGTCGGCAAAGGCATTATCTTCGACACCGGCGGCACCAACCTGAAGCCGTTCAGCTCCATGCTCGACATGCACATCGACATGGGCGGCAGCGCAGTCGCGGTGGGCACGCTGCTGACCATCAGCGCGCTCGGTCTGCCCTGGCCGGTCGACTGCTGGCTGGCCATTACGGAAAACAAGATCGGCCCGCGTGCCAGCAAGTCCCAGGACGTGGTGACGGCTGCCAACGGCAAGACGATCCAGATCATCCATACCGATGCGGAGGGACGGATGGCGCTTGCCGATGCGCTGCATTTCGCCGGCCGCGACAAACCCGGGCTCATTATCGATTACGCGACGCTGACCGGTGCGTGCATGACGGCCGTTACGACACGCTACTGCGGCGTATTTTCCAACCAGGCCGACCTCCACCCGGTGTTGAAGCGCAGCGGGCGCCTGAGCGGCGAGCGCGTCTGGCCATTCCCGATTGGCAAGGAATTCCTGTCCGAACTGGCCAGCGAGACAGCCGACATCAGGCAATGTTCCCCGAACGTTGCCGGAGACCATATCCTCGCAGCCACTTTCCTGAACGAGTTCGTCCCGGCGGATATTCCCTGGGTGCACGTGGACATGAGCGCCTGCATGCGCAAGGGCGGGCTCGCCCATATTCCGTCGACCATCACCGGGTTTGGCGTGCGCTTCACGATGAACCTGCTGCTGGACCAGGGCCTGCTGACCGGGGCAACCGGCGACCGGGCATCGACCTGACGTGAGCAAGCCATTTGCCATTGCCGACCGCTTTCGCGGATTCCTGCCTGTTGTCATCGACGTGGAAACGGGTGGCTTCAATTCGGCAACCGACGCCCTCCTCGAAATCGCCGCCGTGCTGGTCGAGCCGCAACAGGACGGGACGCTGACACGCGGCGAGACGATTCGTTACCACGTCAAGCCGTTCGACGGCGCCAACATGGAACCCGCATCGATGGCGGTCAACGGCATCGACCCGGATCATCCATTACGGCCCGCCATCGATGAGCGCGATGCGCTGCAACGCATCTTTCGCGAAGTTCGGCGCGCGGTGCGCGATACCCGCTGCACAAGGGCGGTTCTCGTGGGTCACAATGCCGCGTTCGACCTGGCGTTCCTGAACGCGGCCATCGAGCGCACCAGGATCAAGCGCAATCCGTTTCACCCGTTCAGCTGCTTCGACACCGCAACGCTTTGCGGGGTGGCGTTCGGCCAGACCGTGCTCGCGCGGGCTGTCAAGGCCGCCGGCCTGCCCTGGGACGAGTCCCAGGCGCACTCCGCCGCCTACGACGCGGAAGTCACAGCCGACGTCTTTTGCGAAATCGTCAATCGATTCCGGCCACTGTTCGAGGCGGCCGCTACGGAACGGGACTGGAACGCAATCAAGCAGGAAACCGACAGCGTCGATCATGCGTGACGCGCGTCGCGCCCGGGCTGCTACTGCGCCGACTCCTCGGTCAGAAGTCTCTGCAATTCGCCGGAATGGTACATCTCGACGATGATGTCGCAGCCACCGATAAGCTCGCCGTTTACGTACAGCTGCGGGTAGGTCGGCCAGTTCGAGTACGTTTTCAGGCCTTCGCGAACCTCCGGATCCTCGAAGATGTTGACATACGAAAACGGCTTGCCGATCGCTTTGAGTGCAGCAACCGTCTGCCCGGAAAATCCGCATTGCGGGAAATCCGGCGTGCCCTTCATGTACAACAGGACCGGGTGCTCCTTGAGCTGTGCTTCGATTCTTTCGTTTACTTCCACTGGATTCAACTCTCGTCGTCTGGCAACAGGAAATGGACTGGCTCTGGCGCTACATATCGGTGCCATGCCGGTGAAATCAACCCCCGCGGAACCGGCTACAGCCCGCCTTCCCGGCAACCTCTACCTCGTTCGTGATTCGCCGGACCCCGGTCACTGCCGCCGCCAGGCGCTCGGCTCGCGCGCGCGCCGCGTAGGAGCTGACCGTGCCGCGCAGGGTCACGTGGCCCGCGCGCGTCAGGATGGCGATATCGAATGCGGCGACGACCGGGTCCGCGACAAAGCGGCGCCGGATTGCGGCTGTCGTCGCACTGTCGGACGAGGCCGGCGTCCCGGCTTCTGTCTGCGTCCGCGTGCCGCCGCTGCCGGCGCCGCCGACCAGCATTGCCGTGCAGCCGCTCAATACCAGCGCGCCGAGCGCGACCGCGATCGTCATCCTGATCGCAATTGCCATTTCGATGAGCCGGGTCCGGACACCTCGCCGATTGCATGCTGCGCGCCCTCCGCACGGAAAACCGGATTGTACGTCACGCGCGGCGCGCCGGCAGCCGGTCAAGGACCAAGCGCTGTTCGTCTGCCGAGAGGGTCCCCCAGGCGATGATCTCGTTTAGCGTGCGGTGGCAGCCAACACAGACATTATTGTCGTCCAGTGTGCACGTACGCACACAGGGTGACGAGGGCCGGCCCTCGCCGAATGCGCCGGCCGGGGCCGGCGCAGGCTTGTCGCGAACACCGCTCATGATGCGCGAGTCTACGCGATTTTCGAAGCGCCTTCAGTCGCTTGGGGCCGGATCCGCGATAGCCGGGCGATTCGCCAACACGACGGGATTTTGACGGCGTCAGGCCCTATAATGTGCGCCACATCAATTGGCCGGCAGTGGCCAGGCTGGCAAAACGCGCCGCCACCGCCGGGACACCCGTTTCACTTCAATAATAATCGCCCGGGGAGGACGACTCATGAACCCATTGAACAGCATCATCGGCACGCTCGTTGCCGGACTTGTCATTGCCGTTATCGTTGTATTCGCAACGGCGGGATCGCATGTCGTCGGCGCCATGCCTGTCAACTCGATCATCATCTGGGCGCATGTTTTCGCCGGCATCGTCTGGATCGGGCTGCTCTACTATTTCAATTTCGTGCAGGTTCCGGCCATGGCCGAAGCCGCCAGCGACGAGGGCGGGCCCGGCGGCGCCGGTATCAGCAAATATGTGGCACCGCGAGCCCTCGCCTGGTTTCGCTGGGGCGCGCTGTTCACCTGGCTGACGGGCGCGGCGTTCCTGCTGCATCGGGGCGCGCTGGACGATGCATTCGCCCTCGGTATGCTGACCGATCCGATCGACACCTACGCAATGACGATCGGGGTCGGCGCCTGGTTCGGCACCATCATGCTGTTCAACGTATGGGTACTGATCTGGCCGAACCAGAAAAAGATCCTGGGAATGGTCGAAGCCGGTCCCGAGGAAATCGCAAAGGGCAAGCGCGTGGCCTTTCTCGCATCACGCACCAACACGATGCTGTCAGTGCCGCTGATCATGAGCATGGTGGGCGGCGGGCACGGCTGGTTCATGTAGCCGGCGCCGCGGTCCGGGGGTTGACGCGGACGTCGCGACGACGGAGCGTTGCTCACAGATGAGCGCCCCCGATCCGGCAACACGCCTGCAGGCTGCAATCCGCGACAACGTCGCGGCGGCACTGGCCGAGGACCTTGGCAGCGGCGACCTGACGGTGCGGCTGCTCGATGCCGACGTGGAGGCCCGCGCGCGCATCGTCGGCCGCGAACCGTTTGTACTCGCTGGCCGGCCGTGGGCCGAGCGGGTGTTTGCCGAGCTGGACCCGGAGTTGCAAATGCAATGGCGTTTCGACGATGGCGATGCCATTGCCACCAATGACACGATCTGTGAGCTCCGGGGCCGCGCCCGGCCCATGCTGAGCGGCGAACGCACCGCGTTAAACTTTCTGCAGACGCTGTCAGCTACGGCGACGGTCACGCGCGAGTATGTCACCGCCGTGTCCCACACGCCTGCCCGCATTCTCGATACGCGCAAGACCCTGCCGGGCCTGCGCACGGCCCAGAAGTACGCGGTGCGCTGCGGCGGCGGTCGCAACCACCGGCACGGCCTCTACGATGCCATTCTCATCAAGGAAAACCACGTCGCGGCGGCCGGTGGCATCGCCAACGCCGTAGCCCGTGCACGCGCGATCGACGATTCGGTGTTGCTGGAGGTCGAGGTGGAAACCCTCGAACAGCTGCGCGAGGCGCTGGCGGCCGGTGTCCGGCGCATCCTGCTGGACAATTTCAGCCTGGGCGACCTCGCGGAGGCGGTGGTACTGAATCGCTCTGAGGGCCGGCCGCCGGCGGTACTGGAAGCCAGCGGCGGACTGGCGGTGGGGGAACTCAAGGGCGTTGCTGAGACCGGCGTCGACTACGTATCCGTCGGGGCACTCACCAAGCACGTGCACGCGGCGGATCTTTCCATGCTGTTCGATTGAGGTCCGGCCGGTCAGGCCACGGCGCGGGTTACGCGCTTGGGTTCGGAGACGCCGTAACCCTGGGCGAAATCGATGCCCATGCCGCGCAGCATCGTGATGATCTCCTCGTTCTCGGCGAACTCCGCGATCGTGCGCTTGCCGGTCAGGTGGCCGATCTCGTTGATCGACCGCACCATCTCGCGATCTATGGGATCGTGCAGGATTTCCTTCACGAAACTGCCGTCGATCTTCAAAAAGTCCACCGGGAAATGCTTCAGGTAGCCGAACGACGACAGCCCGGTGCCGAAGTCGTCGAGAGCGAACTTGCACCCCAGTTCCTTCAGTGAATTGATGAACCGGTTTGCCTGTGAATAAGACGCTATCGCCGCGGTTTCCGTAATTTCGAAACAGATCTTCATCGCATCCAGGCCGCTGGTCTGGAACTGCTCGACGACGAACGGCAGAAATTTTTCGTCGCCGAGACTCTGGCCGGACAGGTTGATGGAACAGAGGGACAGGCGCTCACGCTCGTCGGCCTCGGATACCAGCCACCGAAAGGCATTGGTGATTACCCAGCGATCTATGTTGGGCATGATGCTGTAGCGCTCCGCTGCAGCAATGAACAACTCCGGTGAAATGATGCCGCCCTGTTCATCCCGCATGCGCAACAGGATTTCGTAATGGGCGCCGCGGTCCTCGTCCTGCAGAGGCTGGATAGTCTGGCGAAACAACTCGAAGCGGTTTTCCTCCAGCGCATTGTTGATCCGCGCCGCCCACTGCATTTCGCGGCGGCGGCGCATCAGGTCGATGTCGTTTTCCTGGAAGCTGTGAATGCGGTTTCGCCCCGCCTCCTTGGCCGCCGCGCACGCGCTGTCGGCCGCGCTCAGTAATGAGGCAACGTCTTCGTTCGCCGCCGTGATGGGCACAACGCCGATGCTCACGCCAAGCCGGAAGCTGCGATCGTCCCACATGAATTTGAACTCGCTGATCGCGAGCCGGAGCGCTTCCGCCGTCTGCATGGCCTCTTCCAGGCTACAGCTCTCGAGCAGCACGCCGAACTCGTCGCCGCCGAGGCGCGCCAGCGTGTCGCGCCAGCGTATCTTGGATTTCAGCAGCGCCCCGAGCTGGCCGAGCAGCGCATCACCCGCACTGTGACCGCAGGAGTCGTTGACGATCTTGAACTGGTCGAGATTCAGATGGCACAACGCATACGACGTTTCCCTCGCCCGAGCGCTCTTCAGTGACCGTTCCAGCCGGTTCTCGAACTCGCGCCGGTTGACGAGGCCCGTGAGGATGTCGTGACTGGCGTGGTAGCTGAGGCGGCGATTCAGCTCGCGCGATTCGCTGACATCGTGGAAAACGAGGACCCGCCCGTCACCTGGCCACGGCCGTCGCGTATCGGCGAGGCCGTGCTCTCTATGTAGAGCTCGTTGCCGTCGCGCCGAATCAACAGTGTCGGCCGCACGGATTTGATCGGCCGGTTTCGGCGTATGGACACCGCCAGCGGGTTCTCCAGCGGCTCGCACGTTTCCTCGTGAAAACCGCGAAAAATTTCGTCGACCGGCCGGCCGTTCGCGTCGTCGACTTTCCAGCCCGTCAGCTCCTCGGCAACCGGATTGATGTACTCGACGGTGCAATCCGCCGTCGTCGTAACGACCCCGTCACCGATGGACCGCAACGTAATCTGGGCGCTTTCCTTTTCCCGGAACAGGGCTTCCTCGTAAAGCTTGCGCTCCGTGATGTCGACCTCGACACCGAGCAGGCGGATCAGCCGGCCGCGCTCGTCCTGGCGCGCCTTGGCCCGGCTCGTCATCCAGCGCCATTCGCCGTTCTGGTGCTTCATCCGGTGCACCGACTCGAAAAACGGCGTCTTGCCCTCGAGGTGCTCGCGCATTTTTGCCTGTACCCGCGCCATGTCGTCCGGGTGAACCAGGCGATACCAGTCGGGCAAAACATCGGACTGGTCGTCGTAGCCCAGCATGGTCTTCCAGCGGCGCGACAACTTGATGCGTTTCGTCTGGCCGTCGAAGTCCCAGATACCGTCGTTGGCAGTCAGGCTGACGAGTTCGTTGCGTTCCTGCAGTTCGGCGAGCATCTCGGTCGAGCGCATGCGTTCGAGACCGGAGGCGAGCGAAGCGCCGACCAGTTTCATCAGGAGGTGCTGATTGGCATCCCAGCTTTCGACGGGACGCTCGTTCGCCAGGGCGAGAAACCCGGCAATTTCGTCGCGCACCCGGAAACCGATGATCAGGCACGAACCGATTTTCAGTTCGGCGAGGCGGCCGAATTCACTCGCGGCCGAAGAGGGACCCTGCAGCGTGTCCTGTATTTCGATGACCCGCAGATGGTCGAGTCGCTGGCTGAGCCACGGCCAGTCTTGCAGCGACTCCTTTTGCAACGCTTCGGGATTGCAGGCGCAGAACACCGAGCTCGAGGAATACACCGAGCCGATGGCACCGCGCGCCTCGTCGAAAAGAGCCAGGAAAGCGGCGTCGCAACCGGACGCGTCGGGCAGTTCGGCGATGTTGTCCCGCAGCTGGTCGGCAAAACGGCCGGGGTCCAGCTGCTGCACGTTGACCGCGATCTTGGTCTGCAGCGCGTCGACGGCGCCGCGATTGCGCTCGCCCGCGCGAGGCCGGCGCCGCTGCAGCCGCACACTGCCCATCTCGTCACTGGCTGAGGGATCTGTCATTACACCCGCCGGATACCCCGTCTCGTGTGCCGTGTCGCACCGATTTTGACACGATACCGAAGGAATACAAGATAACTCTATGTATTTTTTGCCTTCTTTGCCCGGGCGGACGGCGGCGCGGAGAGCCGCTGTCAGGCGGCGGACTGGCGTCGACGCTCACGCCGCTCCAGCAGCGGCTGCCAGTTGTCCAGCGAGTAGAGTTGCAGGTAGGCCGCGGGCAGCGTGCCGTTCTTGTGCAGTTCCAGCACGGCGCTGTCGTCCAGCCCGGCGAGCTTGTCGGCGTCGATGCTGACATAGCTGGCGATCTGCTGTTCTTCCTCGCTGCCCGGCGCCTTGTGTGTCGCCTGCTGGCTGGCGAGCAGGCCCAGCGCCTTGAGCCGCTCGGCGAAAGCCTCCGTTCGCTGCCGCTCCTGCTCGTAACGCGCACAGAATCGCATCAGCGACTCCGCTTCACTCGTCAGCTTGCCGTCGCGGAAGAACGGATACTTCGGCTCGGTGGTGACGGTGGCCGCCGCCCGATCGACGACCACGGCAATCCGCCCTTGCTGTTCCCCGGCAAAGGCAAACGGGTGGCAACGGAGATACGCAGGCACGTAACACGCGGGATCCCAGGCGCCGTCCGTCATGAAGACGTTGTCGTCGTCCAGCAGGCCCACGATCGCGATCGGGAACGGCTTTTCCAGGCTGGTAAAGACAATCGGGTAGTAGCGCTGCGCGCTCGTGAATTCCGCCAGCGTCAGCGGCACGCCCCGGGCTCCCTTCGCGAACGTATACGGCTTGTCCAGCGGCGTCATGCCGAGGTCGCCGTGGTTCTGCAGCGTCAGGAGTTCCGGTTGCTCGTACAGGAACAGGTTGGGTTTGTCGGTCTGCGGATTCTGGGCCATGTGCGTGCCTGGTGGACCGGCCGTGCCGGGAAAAGTGAAGTCACGCCGGATTGCGCGTAAATGGTGCCGCTTAGGTGACTCGAACACCTGACCCCATCATTACGAATGATGTGCTCTACCAACTGAGCTAAAGCGGCACTGGCGTGACGCTGTCCAGTCTGTCTGCGTCCGGCGGGCGCGACCAGGGCCTTGCGCGGGTCGCTCGCCGAATCCGGGGCGCGAGTATAGCGTCGGCGCAAGACTCGCGCCACAGCCGGGCGTGCCCGGCTCTCGTCAGTCCTTGCTGCGCACGCGAATCAGGACTTCGACGCTCTCGCGCTCCGTGCCGGGCGGCAGCTCGGGCAACCCGTTGATGCTGATCCGGTCGTGGGGAATGTCCTGCAGCTCGCCGGTCTCGACGTGAAAGAAATGATGGTGCGGATGGGTTGTCGAGTCGTAAAACTTGCGGCTCGCGTCCACGTGCAGCTCGCGCACCAGCCCGCGCTCGCTGAACAGCTTGAGCGTGTTGTAGACCGTGGCCTTCGAGACCCGCCGGCCATGGCGGTGCAGGCGCTCGATGATCTGGTCCGCCGCAAGGTGCTGCGGCTTCTCGAGCAGGATCTCGGCCACTTCCAGCCGCTGCGGCGTCGGCAGCACGCCGCAGGCGCTCAATCTGTCGCGAATCTCCCGCGGAGACATCGGCAAATACTCTCGAATCAGGTGGTTGCGCAGTATAGACCAATCGCGGCCGGAATTGGATGGCCCCGCGCGCCGCCGCCCGCGGCGCAAATCGACGCAAATCCGCGGAATACGCCGGCGGCTGGCGTTCGACAGCCCCGGTAGTCTGGCTTTCCGTGCCTGCGGGAGGTTGACGATGCGACGGCGAACGCAAAGCGCAGGCTACAGCCTGTACGAACTGCTGATGACGCTGGCCCTGGTTGCCGTACTGCTGGGCATCGGGCTGCCGTCGTTCGGCACGCTGGCCGCGGACCAGCGGCTGCGGGCCCAGGTCGACCCGCTGTTCCATGCCGTGCACCTGGCCAGGAAGACGTCCATTGCGAGACGCCGCGTCGTCACCCTGTGCGCGAGCCGCGAGGGCACCCGTTGCGACGCCGGCTTTGACTGGTCGGACGGCTGGCTGCTGTTCGTCAACGCGGATCGCGACAGCCCGCCGGCCATCGACCCCGGCGAGGCGGTCCTGCGGCACCACCGCGGCGACCCGCGGGTGCGGATCAGCGCCAATCGCCGCGCCTTCACGCTGCGCGCCACGGAACTGCGAGCGACCAACGGCACGCTGGTGTTCTGTGACCGGGCCGGCCGCGCGGCGAGCCGCGCACTGGTCATCAGCTACACGGGCCGGCCGCGTGTCGCCCGCGCCGACCGCTCGGGCACGCCCTATGCCTGCCCCGACTGACGGGCCGGTCCGATCGCCGCGGCACCCGCCCGGCCAGTCCTTATGTAAAATGGCAATGGCGGGTCTCGACCGCTGGTCCGACCGGCCGGACCGCCCGTCGGATAGTCTGTCCGCAAATGCCGCCTCGCATTACAGTGCGCCCCATGAACGCACACACCCAACGCGGCTTCACGTTGTACGAACTGCTGATCACGGTACTCATCGTCGGCGTACTGCTGACGATCGGCGTACCCAATCTCAGCGAGTTCACGGCCAACAGCCGCATTTCGAGCACCGCCAACGATTTGCACTCGAGCTTCCTGCTCGCGCGCTCCGAGGCGGCCCGTGCCAAGGCCAACGTGACGATCTGCACCAGCGCCAACTCGATGGCCGCCGCCGCCCAGTGCGACGGCAGCCCGTTCGACAGCGGCTGGATCATCTTCGTCGACGTGGACGGCGACATCAGCGTCGACGATCCGGCCGACGAGCCGATCCTGCGCCGTCACGGGCCGGTTCCCGACGCCATCGACATCTCGCCGGTGAACGGCGCGACCTATTTCAGCTTCGCGCCGACGGGCCTCGGCCGCGGCGACGTCAACGGCGCGGCATTCCAGACGGCGTTCATCTGCGACGACCGCGGCAACCAGATCGCCGGCGGCGGCTGGTCGGCGGCGCGCTTCCTGGTCGTCACGCCCATCGGCCGCGCGACCATCATGCGCGATGTAGCCCAGATCAATAATGCAGGCGGGTGCCCGTAATGCGCGCCGCCCGAACGGACACCCCCTACCCGGCAGCCCTGGACATGACAGTGACCGCAGACACTCACAACCGATTGCCCCCCCGCGGGCAGCGTGGCTTCACACTGATCGAAGTGTTGATTGCGCTGGTCATCATGTCCGTGGGCATGCTCGGCATCGCGGGCCTTTACGTCCACAGCATGCAGGCGGGCCGCACGTCGCTGTTCCGGCATCACGCGGTAATCCTCGCGGGCGACGTCGCCGATCGGATTCGCGCCAACCCGAACGCCGCCGCCGCCTACACGGGCGCCGGCGCCAACAGCAACTGCGTCAACGGCGGCATCAACTGCACGCCCGCGCAGATGGCTGCCCACGACATCTGGCTCTGGGAGCAGCAGGCGGCGGAAACGCTGCCGAACGGCGATGTCACCGTGGTATTCGACAACGCCGTCGTGCCGCCCACCTACGAGATCGCGGTCTCGTGGGAGGAGCCCGGCCAGAACCTGGACTACACGATCGAGATACCAGTCTTCGGAATGTAATTGATGATGATGGCAATGAACCGGCACACGCACACACGATTCGCGCCGCAGCACGGCATGACCCTGGTCGAGCTGATGGTCGCACTGGCAATCGGCTCGTTCCTGATTATCGGCGCCGTGCAGGTGTACAACCAGAGCCGGCAGGCGTTCGTGGTCAACGAATCCATTGCGAGAGTGCAGGAAACCGCACAGTTCGCGATGGACACAATAGAGGCGGATCTGCGCATGGCCAGCAACTGGGGCCGGCACAGCCGGGCATCGGCGGTCGAGGGCCGTTCGTTGCAAGGCGATGCGAATCCGCTCGGGCTCGCCGCACCGGTCGTTTGCGGCGATGACTGGGCGCTGGATCTCGGCAGCCCGGTCGAGGGCGACAACAACGCCTACAACCTGGCGTGCGCGGCCAACAACGGTGCGCAGGCGAACTCCGACACGGTAACGACGCGGCGCGCCTCCGTCGCCCGCACGGCGCTCGGCAACCGGCTGCTGCAGATCCAGTCGACGCGCGTCCAGGGCCAGATATTCGACGATGGCACGGTGCCGCCGGCCTTCGACGCCACCTGTATTACACCGCCGGGCACGCCGTTGCCACCGGACTGCTCGGCTACGCACGATCTCCTGGTCAGCACCTATTACGTCTCCGCCGATTCCGACCTGATACCGAGCCTCGGCGGCGTCAATACGCCGACACTGCGACGCAAGACACTGATGGGCGACGGCTCTATCGATGACATCGAGGTCGCGCCCGGCGTCGAAAACCTGCAGCTCCAGTTCGGTGTCGATGTCGACGAGGACAACACCGTGGACCGGTATGTAAACCCGGCTGACGGGATACTCACGCCGGGCAATGCCAACTTTATCCCGACCGCGCGCGTGATTACCGCTCGCATCTGGCTGGTCGTGCGGTCCGTGTCGCCGGAGCCGGGCATCGACGACCAGCGAAATTACCAGCCGGGCGACGTCAATCTCGGCGTGCCGGCCGACGAATTCCGGCGCCTGCAGGTATCGAAGACGATCCTGCTGCGCAACGCACGTTCATAATAAAAACCTGACGGGAAATACGATGAAAACGATGCAACTGCCAAGGAAACAGGACGGTGCCGCGCTGGTCGTGGGGCTGGTGCTGCTGGTGGTCGTGACAGTACTCGCGATATCCGGCATGAACACCGCCACCACCGAGCTCGCGATGGCGCGCAACGACCAGAGTTACGAGAATGCCTTCCAGGCCGCCGAGACGGGCCTCGAGACCGCGTTGTCCCAGGGCCAGTTCAATACGCTGGCCAACGTCAACATCAACGCCGACATTGATGCCACGACACCCGTCGACGTTGTCATCGCGTTCGAGGACTCGACGCTGGTACCGGACCGGGCGTTCAGCCTGGGCGTCGGCAGCGGTATCGCGGCCTACCACTTCAACGCGACGGCCACGGCCGAATCGAGGCAGCAGGCAGCGGGTACCAACCGCGACGCGTCTGCCGTTCATACACAGGCGTTCTACGTCGTCGGCCCCGAGTCGCCGACGCTGTAACTGCCAACGGAGCCCGACCATGACCACTCGACTTGTCAAGATCGTCGCGCTGCTCGCGCTGGCCTCCGCCAGTCTCGATGCTGCCGCGGACTTCCGCACGGTCGCGCGCGCCCACGAGGTAGCACTGAGCCAGCTCCGGCTGCCGGCCACGGTGAACGGCACGCTGGCTTTCCGCAGCTGCGACTCGTGCGATCCGCAGACGATGAGCGTCACCGCCGCGACGGAGTACCGGATTAACGACCAGCCGGTGCAGATGCGCGAATTCCGGCGGCAGATGCTGCAGGTTCGCAATCGTGCAGAAAGGATCGTCATCGTCAGGCAGGACCTGGCATCGGGCGCAGTCGAATCCGTCTCGGTCCGGCTGGCGGATCGCGATGACTGAACGGCAAACATTTCTCCGTGGACTCGTCCCGGGAGCAAAGATCATGATGATCCGGAAAAATAGACTGTCCCTGTTAACTTCCGCAGCGTTGCTGACGCTGTTCGGTGGCGCGTCGGCCATAGCGGACGACACGGAATTGCTGCTCGTCAACCCGGATCCGAGCCAGCGGCCGACGCCGAACGTGCTGTTCATCCTGGATACGTCCGGCAGCATGACGTCGACGGAAGAAACGACGGAGCCTTACGATTCATCGAATTCGTATTCCGGCAATTGTGACCCCGACCGGCTGTACTGGACGGATGTGGACGTTACGCCGGTCTGCGACGGCTCCGAGACCAATTACGTCGACAAGGCATCGTTTCACTGCGCCTTCGCAGAGCGCCAGCTCGCCGGCATCGGCAGCTTCACGAACACGATGGTGCAGTATCGGCCGGACCAGCCCGGCATGGAACCGTCGTGGAACGAACTCGAGCCCGGCAATGCGACCGCGCCGGTGGAGTGCCAGGCCGACTCGGGCACGCACGGTGACGGCACGGTCGGCGACGTCTACGCCGCCGCCGGCTCCGGCCTCGCGAACCCGTGGACGTCGGATTCCATGGCCGAGATCTCGTGGGGCAGCTCGCCGCGTAACGTCGCCTACACGGTCTACGACGGCAACTACCTGAACTGGCAAGCGTCGCCGGTGACGGTCACGTTGTCGCGCAACGAGATCATGCGCACCGTCACTACGACGATGCTGAATTCGCTCAACAACCTGAACGTCGGCGTCATGCGTTTCAACAACGACGACGGCGGCGTGGTCATCGAATCGATCAAGGATCTCGACGACAACCGGGCTGACATCATAGCGACTGTCGACGCACTGAATGCCAGCGGTGCTACTCCGCTTGCAGAAACGTTATACGAGTCTGCGCTCTACTGGAACGGACTTGCAGCGGTCTATGGCACACGGGACGAACATACGACCGATCCGTCGGCGCTGGCCTCCGAGGACCCCGACATCTACCAGAACCCGCCGATCGACGTCTGCGCGAAGAGTTACAATGTTCTGCTGACGGACGGCGAGCCCAACCAGGACACCGAGGCGCAGGTGCTCGCGCCGACGCTGCCCGACTTCGCGTCGCTGCTCGGACGCACGACCTGTACCGGCACGAATGAAGGCGATTGTCTCGATGATATCGGTGAGTATCTTTCGAAAGTTGACACCGATACCACGACGCCAGGCGCCCAGGGCGTGACGACGCACACCATCGGTTTCAACATCGACCTGCCTCTCTTGCGCGACACCGCTGCGGCCTCCGGCGGACAGTATTTCCTCGCCGACGACGTCGACAGCCTGACGGTCGCATTGCTGCAGATCGTTGCCAACATCAACGATCGCTCCCTGTCGTTTGCCGCACCGGCCGTGGCGGTCAATACCTTCAACCGTACGCAGAACCTGAACCAGCTGTACCTGACGGTGTTCGGTGCGCGGCCGAACGTACACTGGCCCGGCAACCTGAAGCGCTACGAGATCGTCGACGGCACGATCGTCGACTCCAATGGCAGCGCGGCCGTCAATCCGACGACCGGCTTCTTCTATGACACGGCCCGCAGCTACTGGACCCAGGGCGCGGACGACGGCAATGACGTGCGCCTGGGCGGCGCGGCGAACCAGCTGCCGGATCCTTCGGTGCGCAACCTGTTCACGAACAACGGCGATGCGAACCTGAGCGCGGCCAGCAACCTGGTCACGCCGTCCAACGTCGGCGCCTTCACCAACGCGGATTTCGGCCTGACCGGCGCGCCCGGCGAGCCCAGCCGCGAGGACATCATCCGCTGGGCTCGCGGTGAAGACATTCGTGACGAGGACAACGACCCGGCGACACTGGTGCGCAATGCCATGGGCGACCCCCTGCACTCGCAACCGTCCGCCGTGGTCTATGGCGGCTCGGCGGACAACCCGGACGTCGTGGTATTCACTGCAACCAACGACGGCTACCTGCATGCCATCAACGGGAATACGGGCGAAGAGCTCTGGTCGTTCATCCCTCATGACCTGCTGAGCAACATGACGCGCCTCTTTTTCGACCCGCAATCGCGCTTCAAGAACTACGGTATCGACGGGGACGTCGTTCCCGTAATCCGCGATGAGAACCAGGACGGCGTGATCAACGGCAGCGATTTCGTCTACCTCATATTCGGCCTGCGTCGCGGTGGCAGCAGTTACTACGCGCTGGACGTTACCGACAAGAATGCGCCGGAATTGCTCTGGAAGACGAATTTCGCCAATGCCGGCCAGAGCTGGTCGACGCCGGTCGTAACGCGCATGAATATCGACGACGCCGGCCTGAATGCCAACAAGGCGGTCGTGGTCGTGGCGGATGGCTACGATCCGGTGCACGACACGGCCATGCATCCCGAGACGGCTGACGGCGTGGGTGCGGGTATTCGCATCCTCGATCTCGAATCGGGCGCCGAGCTGTGGCGTGCCGGTCGCGATGCCGGCGCCGACCTGCAACTCGCGGAAATGACACGCGCCATTCCGACGCGTGTGCGGGTGCTGGACGTCAGCGGCGACGGGCAGGCGGATCGCATGTATGCGTCGGACCTCGGCGGACAGATCTGGCGCTTCGACATCGCCAACGGCAACACGCCGGGCAACCTGGTGTCGGGCGGCGTCATTGCGCGCCTCGGGGCCGAAGGCCTGGGCACGCCCACGGCGGCTGACACGCGGCGTTTCTATTCGACACCGGACATTTCGACGTTCACGGACCCGATGCAAAACCAGCGCTTCATCGCGATCAGCATCGGCAGCGGTTACCGGGCGCATCCGTTCGATCTTTCAGCAACGGACCGGTTCTTTTCTCTGCGCGATCCGGACGTCTTCCGGCAGCTGTCCCAGGCTGATTACGACAACTACAACGTGATTACGCCGGCCGACCTGGTCGAAATCAGCGGCCAGCTCCAGGTTGAGCTGGACGCCGCGGACCGCGGCTGGCAGTTCACGCTGCCGCCCAACCAGAAGGTGCTGGAGGATTCGGTCACTTTCGACAATGAGGTTTTCTTCGTCGGATTTTCTCCGAACAACGACGCGCAGTCGACCTGTTCCGCCGGCCAGGGTACGAACTTCCTGTACCGCGTCAGCGTCGTCAACGGCGATCCGATCGTGAACAACCTGGATGCACTGGATCCGGGCGAGGCGGATGATGCGCGGCGCCAGGCACTGGCGCAGGGCGGCATCGCCCCGTCGCCGGCTATCCTGTTCCCCAGCCCGGAGCCGGACTGCACCGGGGCCGCCTGTTCGCCGCCGCCGATCGGCTGCGTCGGCGTGGAGTGTTTCGACCCCGGATTCGTCAATAATCCGGTGCGCACGTTGTGGACGCAGGATGGCATCCAGTAGCGAAAATGAGCAGTGGTTCCTTTCCTAAGCGACTGAAATCACTGATTATAGAGCTATGAGCCGCACTTTGGGTGCGCAACGCAATGGACGATTGACCGGAGTACGGAAGCATGAAAATTCGACTCAGCTTGTTGTTTTTCGCGTTGGCAATCAGCCTGCCGGGATGGGCGCAGCTGACGACCGTTGTCCGCGCCGTCGAGATGTCGACGGCCAATATCAACGTGCCGACGACGCCAAATGGCCGGCTGATGTTCAAGCCGTGCTCCGATACCTGCGACGCCGCCTACCAGTCGGCGCGCCTGACTCCGGACACGAGCTACGAAGTCAATGGCGAACGCCTGGACTTCATCGGCTTTCGCAACGCTTTCAACAACCTGCAACGTGGTGAGGATCACTACGCGCTGGTCAGCTACGACGCTGAATCAAACACCGTTACGAGTGTGCAAATAGCGGGCTGAACCCGAACACGATTACGTGTGACTGATTGAGCGATTAGGTCACGGAATGACTTATTGAGGAACGGACTCATGAATACGTCCAGGAATCGCACCGCATGGACCGGTGCCGGACTGCTCCTGACCCTGCTCGCAGGCGGCCCTGCCGTCGCCGACGACGTGGAGCTACTGCTTAACGCGCCGAATTCCAATGGCGCGGACAAGCCCAATATCCTGTTCATACTCGACAGCTCGGGCAGCATGACGACGATCGAGCGGACCCAGGAACCGTACGTCAACTCCACGAATTATGCGGGCAGTTGCGACGACTCCAAGGTCTACTGGTCGACCGGCAGCAATCCGCCGGACTGCGACACGAGTCGCAAGATCAGCCGCTCCAACTTCGTTTGCGCCACCGGCCTCAATGCGCTGGACAACAGCGGCCGGTTCGAGGATACGATGGCGATGTATTACAGGGAGGTCCGTCGCTTCTGGTTCTGGACAATCGAAGGTGACCTGAAATGGCAGGAGCCCGACCGCGGTCGTGATGCCATGATGGAGTGTGCCGACGACTCCGGCCTGCATGGCGGGGGCGACCCGCAGGAGGTCTATGCGCACATTGGCGCCACTGACGTCCCGTTTACGAGCTCGGAAAACAGCGAAGTCGACTGGGGCAGCTCGCCCACGCACGAACACGTGCGCACCTACAGCGCCAACTACCTCAACTGGTACCACAACTCGCCGGTCACCGAGATGTCGCGCACCGACATCGTCAAGACCGTGACCAAGAACGTGCTGAACTCCATCCAGAACGCCAACGTCGGCCTGATGCGCTTCAACCACAGCCAGGGCGGCGTCGTCTACCAGGCGGTCAAGGACCTGGATACCAACCGTGCCCAGACGATCTCGCAGGTCGACAGTTTGCCCGCCGACGGCTGGACGCCGCTGTCCGAGACGATGTATGAGGCGGCCCGCTACTGGCGTGGCATGTCGCCCGTGTATGGCGGCTCGGACACCGATCCGGATGCGCTCGATACGACGATTATTGACGGCGACGGCGATGAGGATGAGGATGACGGCAGCCTGATCAGCGTGCTGTACAAAAAGCCCAGTAATTTCGCCTGCGCCAAGAACTTCAACGTCCTGCTCACGGACGGCGAACCGACAAAGGATGTCGATGCCTACGATCGCGTACCGAAACTGCCGGAATTCACGACCAAGCTGGGCCGCAGCAGCTGCACTGGTGGTTACGATCACGGCACCTGTCTTGACGATGCGGCAGAATACCTGTCGAAGGTCGACATCAACGACGCCGTGGCGGGCGAGCAGACCGTTGCCACCTACACGATCGGCTTCACCGTCGACCTGCCGCTACTCAAGGAAACGGCGGAGAACTCCGGTGGTGAGTACTATCTCGCCAGCGACGTGAAATCGCTTACGGCCGCACTGACGGAGATCATCACCAATATCTTCGACCGGGATGTCTCTTTCACGGCGCCCGCCGTGTCCGTGAATGCATTTAACCGGACCCAGCATCTCAATGATCTCTATATCTCGGCCTTCCGTGCCAAAAACAAGGTCCACTGGCCCGGCAACCTCAAGAAATTCAAAATCAAAGACGGCGAGATTACAGACAAAAACGGCAATCCGGCCGTCAACCCGGATACCGGTTACTTCGCGGACGGCTCGCACAGCTACTGGACGGATTCCACCACGCCGGACGGACCGAATGTCACGCTGGGTGGCGCAGCCAACAAGCTGCCCGATCCGACGACTCGTCGTCTGTTCACGAGCATTGCCGGCACTGACCTGACGGTCGCCGAAAATGCCATCTCGCCGAGCAACGCCGACAGCTTTACGCCGGAGGATTTTGGCCTCAGCGGGACAGCAGGTGAACCCAGCGTCACGGACATGATCCAGTGGGCCCGTGGTGTCGATGTCCGGGACCAGGACAACGATCCCAACACCCTGGTCCGTTATGACATGGGCGACACGATGCACTCGCAGCCGGCCTCGGTCGTCTACGGTGGCAGCGGCACCGACCTCGATATCGTCGTATTCACCGCGACCAACGACGGCTACCTGCATGCAATCGATGCGGAGACCGGAGTGGAACTGTGGTCGTTCGTGCCTGAAGAGCTGCTGGCCGAACTGTCGGACCTGTATTACGACAAACCGATCAACTACAAGCATTACGGAATTGACGGCGACATCGTGCCCGTGATCGCCGATCGTAACGGCAATGGCACGATCGAAGTCGGCACGGACTTCGTCTACCTGGTGTTCGGCATGCGCCGTGGCGGCTACACCTATTACGCGATGGACGTTACCGACAAGAACAATCCCAAGCTGAAGTGGATCCAGTCGCTGCAGGACTTCGGCCAGACCTGGTCGCCGGGCGTGGTCGCCAAGGTCGACGTACCGGGCGTCAATGCCGACAAGGCCGTGCTCGTGGTTGGCGGCGGCTATGACACTACGCACGACCAGCCCGCCTGGCCGGATACGCCGGACGGCGAAGGCGCCGGCATTCACATGCTGGACCTGCACTCGGGCGCCGAACTGTGGCGCGCCGGCCCGGATGCTGCGGCCGACCGGACTCTCAGCAAGATGACGCGCGCTATCCCCAGTCGCATCCGCGTTCTCGACATGTCCGGTGACGGTTTCGCGGATCGCATGTACGCGGTCGACATCGGCGGACAGCTGTGGCGCTTCGATATCCACAACGGTAAGCCGATCGGCGACGTCGTCACCGGCGGTGTCGTCGCCCGCGTCGGCCCCGAAGGACTGGGCAGCCCGTCAGCCGCCCAGACGCGACGCTTCTACGCCGCACCCGATGTCTCGATGTTCCGCGACGAGGCCCACGACCGGCGTTACCTGGCGGTCAGCTTCGGCAGCGGCTACCGTTCCCACCCGCTGAACAAGTCGGCGACCGACCGATTCTATTCGTTCCGTGACCCGAACGTGTTCACGACCCTGAACCAGTCGGAATACGATTTCTACGCGATTGCCGCGGACGGCGATTTCGTCGACGTCCAGGGCCGCAGTAACGTCACGCTGAACTCGGGTGACCGCGGCTGGAAATACACGCTGCCCGCGGGTGAAATGGTGCTGGCGGAATCGCAGACATTTGACGACACCATCTACTTCGTGAGCTTCGAGCCGGACGTGGCCTCCGTCGACCCGTGCGCAGGCAGGCCTCAGCGTCAACCGCCTGTATCGTGTCAGCGTTCGCAATGGCGACCCGGCGGTCGACCTTGATACACTGGATCCGAACGATCCGGATGCCGCGGACGCCGCGCGCGTAACCGAGCTGGAACAGGGCGGTATCGCGCCGAAGCCGATGTTCCTGTTCCCGAGCCCGGACGACCCCAACTGCCAGGGCGAGGAATGCGCGCCGCCGCCGATCGGCTGCGTTGGCGTCGAGTGTTTCGACCCCGGCTATGCCAACAACCCGGTTCGCACCCTGTGGACCCAGGACGGCGTCAACTAGCCGCCCGCCCAAGGAGAAACGGAGTGATCAAGATACGCAAGTTTGTCAGGGGCGTCACGCTGCTCGAGCTGATGGTAGTCATCGTCATCGTCGGCATCCTGGCGGCCATCGCCTACCCCCAGTATCGCCAGTACGCGGCGCGCGCCAAGCGCACCGAGGCGAAGTCGGCGTTGTTGCAGATCGCCACCAACCAGGAACGGCACTACCTGCAGAACAACACGTACACGACGGACCTGACGGCCCTGGGATTCCCGACGTCTCCGACGTATACCACGGATACCGAGTCCTACGTGGTGACGGTAACGGCGGCCAATGCCAACAACTTCACGGCAACGGCAACCTACCAGAACGCGGACGAGGAAGCCGGCAAGTGCCAGACGTTCCAGATCGACGGCACCGGCGCCAAGACGTCCGCGCCGCTGGCCGATTGCTGGTCCCGGACGCGCTAGGGCACCCCGGGACATCGCACCTCAAGAGGCCGGGAGCGTCGCAGCTCCCGGCCTCGTATTGCCTGCCGCTGTCGGTTGCCTGTTGCCGTCCGGACAGGAACAGCGCATCAATGATCAGCAACGCCGCGCCAACGGAAATCGCGGCGTCAGCCACGTTGAATGACGGAAACGGCCAGCCCGCGATCAGCACCTGGATGAAATCGACGACGTGGCCCAAGCGCACCCGGTCGATGACATTACCGACGGCACCGCCGAGCACGAGTGCAAGGCCGCAAGCCAGCACGCGCTGGCTCTCCAGCCGCAACCGCCACAACCAGGCGATAATCAGGGCGCTGACCACGCACGCCAGCGCCGTGAAGAACCATCGCTGCCAGCCGCCCGCATCCGCCAGGAAACTGAATGCGGCGCCGGGGTTCTCCTGGTGCGTAATATTGAAAAAGCTGGTGACGGGACGCTTCGAGAACAGGGGCACGTACTTGACGATTGCCCACTTCGTGACCTGGTCCGCAATCACGATGATGGCCGCAACCGCCATCCAGCCCAGGAAATTGCGCCTCGCTCGGCCCTGCGGCGTCGCCGTGTCTTGCCCGGATTCAGTCATGGCGCAAGTATCTCACGTGCCGCCGCGCTGTCGCGATGCATTTGTTTCATCCCCTCCTCCACGTTGTTAAACCGGATTTCATCGCGAAGCCGTGCGACGAACCCGACCCGGATGCACCAGGGGTCTGCGCCCGAATAGCGATCGGCCGGGGCTTCGTGCGAGCAACATCGGGTCTTTCCCTGCGCATTTACTGGTCGAGGCGCAACTGTGACGTACGCAGGCCGGTCGCGAACAGCGTGGCGAAATAGGCGCCGGCGGCCACCGCGATGGTCACGGCGAGCCAGCCCGCGCGCAACAGGATGCCGGCTTCCAGCCACCACGCGAGTGGCCTGGCCAGCGCCAGCAGGCAGCCCGCCATGACGACGTTGGCGGTCCCGATGCGCAGCAGCAACAATCCCCAGCCGGCAGAGTGCCGGACGACGCCCGTCCGCCGCAGGCCGCGATAGAGCAGGACCGCGTTCAGCACCGCCGCAACGGACGTTGCGAGCGCGAGCCCGGCATGCGTGGCGGCATAATCGATGGCCGTCAGCCACCATGCCAGCCCGACGCTCAGGAAAAAATTGACGGCGAGCGCAACAAGCCCGATCTTGACCGGCGTGCGTGTGTCTTCGCGCGCAAAATAGGCCGGGGCAAGAATCTTGACCAGGGAAAAGCCGATGAGCCCGATCGAGAATGCCTGCAGGCTGATCGCCGTCAGTGCCACATCCTGCGGCGAGAATTCGCCACCGTAGAAAATCGTGGCGACCAGCGGCCCGGCAAGCAGGATGAGTCCGAGTGCCGCCGGAATCGCGATCAGCAACGTCAGTTTCAATGACCAGTCAACGGTCTGCGCGAACTCGCGGCTCGATTCGCTCGCGTGCTGCCGCGACAGGTGCGGCAGGATGACGGTGGCCAGCGCGATGCCGAACAGGCCCAGTGGAAATTCCATCAGGCGATCGGAAAAGTACAGCAGGCTGATCTTGCCCACGCCGAGCAGCGAGGCGATCACGCCGCCCAGCAGCACGTTCAGTTGCGCCACGGACGAGCCGAAAATCGCCGGCAACATGAGCCGCCCGATGCGCCGGACACCCTCGTGCGCCGGCCGCCAGCGCGGCCGTGGCAGCGCATTGATGCGCGCGAGAAACGGCAACTGGAACAACAACTGCACCAGGCCGGCGATGAACACGCCGTATGCCAGCGCCATGCCCGGCTCGGGCAGCTGCGGCGCCAGCCACAACGTGCAGGCAATCAATACGACATTCAGGATGACCGGCGTGAACGCCGGCACGCCGAACCGGCCGTAGGTGTTGAGGATACCGCCCGCGAATGCCGTCAGCGACACGAACAACAGGTAAGGAAACGTAAAGCGCAACATCGCCGTGGCCATGTCGAAGCGGCCGTTCTCCCCGATGAAGCCCGGCGCCACCGCGATGACGAGCAGCGGTGCCGCGATTACGCCAACGAGCGTTATCACGAACAGCAGGAGACCGAGCGTGCCGGCCACCGCGTCGATCAGCCCGCGTCCTCGTCGTGTGCGTGCTTCTCCCGGTACCGGGCCATGACCGGCACGAAGCCTTGCGAAAAAGCGCCCTCGGCGAAGAATCGCCGCAACATGTTCGGGATGCGGTTGGCGACGATGAACGCATCCATGACGATGGTGGTGCCGAAAAAGCGCGCGAAAACGACGTCGCGCACGAGGCCGAGGACACGGGAGAGCAGCGTCATGCCGCTGACGACCGACGTCGACCTGAGCAGGCCGCGTGCGCCGGCTGCAGCGGCGGGGTCCGGCGCGATGTCCTTCCCGGGCGGTGTCGGCTGGTTCATCGAGGTCAATTCGGGGCGTCGCGAACAGGCGGTAGTCTAGCCTGAAAACGGCAGAAAATCAGTCATTTACCTGCCTTGCCGAGGTGCTGGATCAGGGCGGTCCCGCGGCATTGACATTCGCGCGCCCTCCCCCAATAATACGCGGCTCTTTCGGCCCCCGCCGGCCCGTCGGCCGCCGGGGACGCACTCGCGGCACAACGTCGCAGCACAACGGATTCAGAGCGGTGGCAAACATCAAGTCAGCCCAGAAGCGCGCTCGCCAGGCGGAACAATCGCGCCTGCACAACATGGGCCTCCGCTCCAGGATGCGCTCTCGCATCAAGAATGTTTTGAAGGCCATCGAGAAAGGCGACAAGGCGGAAGCCGACGCCGCTTTCCGGGCAGCGGTGCCCGTGATCGACACGATGGTCAGCAAGGGCATCGTCAAGAAAAACAAGGCGGCGCGGCACAAGAGCCGTCTGAACAGCCGCATCAAGGCAATGGCCTGACAACTCCGACCGCGCCGCTGCCACAAGCGGCGAAGTCTGCAAAAGGGGCCGTCAGGCCCCTTTTTCGTGGTCGGTCCCGGCGAGTGCCGAACCGGGTGCCGCGCCAGGCCCTGGCGAATCCTCGTCACGCAGAGCGGTCTCTGTCTCCAGGTGGCGCATGATGGCCTGCGCCAGCTGCCGCGTGCCGGTGCCACCGGCCGCACTCACCTCGAAGACGGGACCGGTCCAGCCGGTCGCTGCCAGCAAATCCTGCCGCCGCTGCGCCAGTTCATCGGCAGTGAGCAGGTCGACCTTGTTGATCACGAGCCAGCGCGGCTTGGCCGCGAGCTCCGCGTCGAACCGGGCGAGCTCCGAATCCACCGCCCTGGTATCGGCCGCCGGGTTCGCAGACGGATCGACCGGCGCGATATCGACCAGGTGCAGCAGGAGCCGAGTGCGTTGCAGGTGCTTGAGAAAACGGATGCCCAGGCCGGCACCGTCGGCCGCGCCCGCAATGAGGCCCGGTACATCGGCCATGACGAAGCTCTGCAGGCGTCCGACCGAGACGACGCCCAGGTTCGGGTAAAGCGTCGTAAACGGATAATCTGCAATCTTCGGCCGCGCCGAGGACATGGCGCTGATGAGCGTCGACTTGCCGGCGTTCGGCAAGCCGACGAGACCGACGTCGGCCAGCACTTTGAGCTCGAGCAGCAAATGCCGTGCTTCCCCGGGAGTCCCCTGCGTGGTCTTTCGCGGCGCCCGGTTGACACTGCTCTTGAAACGCGTATTACCGAGACCGCCGTGCCCGGCTTCGGCGACACAAAGTCGCTGGCCCGGTTCCGTGAGATCGCCAATGAACTCCCCCGTGTCGACATCGTGCACAACGGTGCCGCACGGCACGCGGACTTCGAGATCCTCACCCGAGCGACCCGTCTTGTTGCGCCCCGCGCCCGGCTGTCCGCTTGCCGCCCGGAACTTGCGGGCGACACGGAAATCCGCCAGCGTGTTGCTCGAGTCGTCGGCTACCAGCCAGACGTTGCCGCCCTTGCCGCCGTCGCCGCCGTCGGGCCCGCCTTTCTCCACGTACTTTTCGCGCCGGAACGACAGGCAGCCGTGCCCGCCGCTGCCGGCGACGACCCGGATCGTTGCTTCATCGACGAATTTCATCGCATCGTTTGTCCGCCTGGTAGCCGCGCAGTCCCGGCCGGAAACGCCGGGCACGGCACCCGGATACAAAAAACCCCGCGTGGCGCGGGGCTCTTTACCGCCGGGTGCGGCGCGCTCGCGACCCGCGTGCTAGTCGGAGACGACGCTCACGAACTGCCGCTTTGTCGGCCCCTTCTTCTCGAAGCGAACCTGGCCTCCGCTCTTCGCGAACAACGTGTGGTCGCGACCGATGCCCACGTTCAGCCCCGGGTGAAACCGCGTGCCGCGCTGGCGCACGATGATGTTGCCGGGCACGACCTGCTGGCCGCCGAAAATCTTGACGCCCAGCCGCTTGGATTCCGAATCGCGGCCGTTCTTGCTGCTGCCGCCTGCCTTTTTGTGAGCCACTTTGCTGCTCCTTGATGTTTCGCGCCTGCCCTCGGCAGGTCGCTGTCACTGTCTATATTTGTCGACGCTGCAATCGACCCGTCTAGCTGGTCTTCTTCTTGCTCGTCTTCTTTTTGCTCGCTTTTTTCTTGCTGGTCTTCTTGCTGGTCTTCTTGCTTGACGCCGATTTCTTGCTGGCCGTCTTCTTTGCCGCCTTCTTCTTCGCCGCCGGCTTCTTTGCAACCTTCTTCGTGGCTGCCGGCTTGTCGTCCGCGGTCGTGGCGCGCGACTTGCCGCCCGAGGCGCTGATGTCCGTTATCTCGATATCGGTGAAAAACTGCCGGTGCGTACCCTGCTTGAGGTAATTCTGCCGGCGCTTGAACTTGACGACGTTGACCTTGCGGCTCTTGCCCTGTTGTAAGACCTTCGCCGTGACGCTGCTGCCGTCCAGGTAGGGCGAACCCACCTTGACGTCGGTGCCTTCGCCCACCAGCAGGACCTCGTCGAATTCGACTGTCGCACCCTCATCGGCTTCGAGTTTCTCGAGCCGCAGGCGGTCGCCCTTGCTCGCCCGGTACTGCTTGCCGCCAGAGCGAAAAACCGCATACATCGCAAATTACTCCAGTTGCCCGTTGCGAAAATCCGCAACCTGCTCAAATTCATAGAGATTTTGGGGCTACGCCGGGCACGGAGTCCGTGCGCCACGACCGCCGATCGGTACCGCCGCCACAAAAGAGCGCGAATTCTATAGCGTAGGCGTTCCCGGTCAACGCTTGGCGCCGGAAAATATGGACCGAATTCAAGGGCTTGCAAAACGCCGGAATCCGGCGACGACAGCGCGCGCCCGTTCGCCATACCGCCGCGAATCAGGCATTATCGCGACGTCATGCAAGCCGCCGAATCCACCCGCATTTCGCTGACGTTCGACGACGTTGTCCGCCTTGCGCGCGACGAAACCGCCGCCGTCGACAGGCTGATCGCGTCAGCCTGGAAAGCGACGTCGCGCTCGCTGTCGGTGCTGGGTATCGGTATATCGTGACCAGCGGCGGCAAACGGCTGCGGCCGCTGATCGTGCTGCTGGCGGCGCGGGCGCTGGGCTACGACGGCAACCGCCACGTGCACGCCGCGGCCATCGTCGAGTTCATCCACACCGCCACGCTGCTGCACGACGACGTCGTGGATTCCTCGTGCCGTCGGCGGGGCCGCGACACGGCAAATACCGTGTTCGGCAACCAGGCGAGCGTGCTGGTCGGCGATTTCCTGTACTCGCGTGCATTTCAGATGATGGTGGACATCGGCAGCATGCCGGTGATGCGAATTCTCGCGGATGCGACCAACACGATCGCCGCCGGGGAAGTCATGCAGCTCATGAACGTGCACGAGGCGGACGTCAGTGAACACGACTACCGGCAGGTCATTTACCGCAAGACCGCCCGCCTGTTCGAGGCGGGCGCCCAGATTGCCGCGGTGCTGGCGGAGCGCGACCCGGCGGACGAGGTCGCCATGGTCACCTACGGACAGAACCTGGGCACGGCATTCCAGCTCATCGACGACGCACTGGATTACGACGCCGCGCCCGAAGAACTGGGCAAGAACCTGGGCGACGACCTGGCGGAAGGCAAGGCCACACTGCCGCTGATTTACGCCATGGAACAGGGTACGCCGGCCGAGCGTGCCATGATCCGCGCCGCCATCGAGGCCGGCGGTCTCGAGCGCCTTGCGGACATCCAGGCCGTGATTGAATCGACCGGGGCGCTAAAGTACACTTCCGCGCGCGCTCAGGAGGCCGCCGACGTGGCCATCGCCGCCTTGTCCGACGTTCCCGGCTCGGACTGGAAGGAGGCGCTCATCGCCATTGCGGAATTCGCCGTTCGCCGGCGATCCTGACCCATCGTTTCGGGGTGTAGCTCAGCCTGGTAGAGCACTGCCTTCGGGAGGCAGGGGCCGGAGGTTCAAATCCTCTCACCCCGACCAGATTTTCCCCTCCTTTTCAAGCACTTAAAAGCGCACCGGAACGGTGCAGGGTTCCTTAGGGAGTGCTTGTCACACTTTTGTCACACTCGTTTCCGACGCAAGGACGAAACGATGGCAAGCTATCGCAAGCGCGGACCGCGCCAGTGGCAGGCGCTGGTTCGAAAGCGGGGCTACCCGCTACAGGCCAAGACCTTTAAAACCAAAGCTGCGGCAGAGGCTGACCGTACCCCTGCATTTCAGCATGCAGCAATGTGGGAGTTTGCGCAAAATATCAGGAGGTTTCCTTCGCGAAGGCTAAGGACAATCTGCTTCACTGGTCAAGCCGTTCAAGGCGAGGCCCGTGCCATCTGCCGGTAGAACCAGATCTCTTTGTTGGCCGCAATGCCCTCACGGATGACCCACTTGTCCAATTCATCCCAGTCTATGCTATCGGCTTGATGAGACGCGACTTAGCAAAGCCTGCTCCAGAGATTGCGCTTCCTTCCACGCGGCCGCCGCTATTAGCCGGTCCATGACCGAATGGGTCGGTGTAATGACTCGAAGAGCCCCCAACGGGGTTTCAATCAGGGCGCAGTTGGATGGATCGACGTAGGTTCCGCCAAAACTCAAAGGCGCGGGAGGAAATTCGATGTACCAGAGCGTTGCCGGATGTTCAAATACTGACAATCGTGGCCGTCCGGTGTGCTTGAATCCGAGCGGCTCGAGAGCGGCCTTCAACTCGTCGACCAACGCAATCGTTACGAAGTCGAGATCTTCGGACTGGTAAAGGTTTTCCGTATAGATCGACACGGCTGCTCCGCCCGATAGCGTTGCCACGATATCTGCGCGCTGAAGCGCATCGGAAACGATCGCCGTCTCGGTTAGCGTTGTCTGTTCTGTGATCTCTGCCACAACTGGCTGCCGCGCGTCTTTCCGTGCCGAAGTATTACTGGTGCGACTCTAGCGTTTTCCCTGACGTCTGGGCCGCCTCCTTTCCCGGTAGTACTGGCGAACTGTCGCGTCAGGGAGCATATCGAGCATCGCACGAAGGAACTGGCGAAGAGCATCGGCGATCGGGCTGCGCCTGAAATAGTACACGCGAGCCGAAGCCTCTTTGCGACTGACCAGCAACCCCAGTGCTCGGATTTCTGGAGCTGGTTCTGTACCTGACTCAGCGACAACCCGAACGTCTTCGCAATCTGCGATGCGTAGCCTTGCTCATAGTTTTCCAGGAACATGAGCACCTGATAGGCAGCCTTGCTCCCGAAAAGCCCTGCCAGGGGTGCTTCTGAAATACTCGCCTTGCTCATCGTTCGACACTCTGCTCACGGAGCACCTGGTTTGCCGGTGAGTATACCTAAATATTAGGTATTTTCACCTGCTTTTTAGGTGGGAATGTTCGATAGCCGCTTGCCTCTCGTTTTCGGTTACTGTGAGAATCGTGTGACACGGCCCTGCCCGGTCGTGACGGGTACTGCAGATGCAACGGGCGCCTTACGCCAGACCGTTAATTAAAACAATTACTTACGATCCGAAATCCGATTTCGGGAGGCAGGGGCCGGAGGTTCAAATCCTCTCACCCCGACCAGATTTTCCCTCGATTTTTCAGTTTCTTAGTTGGCGTAACGGTAGAGCACTTCTCATCGATGACAGCACTATTTGCCGGAATTTTGCCGGAATCGATTCCGGCAATTTCTCGGAATCCCTGTCGTAAACGCCAGTTCTATGAGTGTTTTTCGTCTATAGAGCACTGCCCCACCGGGACAGCCGCCGCGACTGCTGCATCAAACACTTACAAGTAGAGCACTGCCCCTGCCGGACAGTGGTTCTCCGGATATCAAGTCCATCATTTCTCGCGCGCCGATCAACAATTCTGAACACGCTGACGAAGCTCGGAATGCCCGATGGTTACTGCGTCTCCTAAGAAGAAATACCTAACACCCGACTCCGGCCTAAAATGGATTCATGCAACAAGGCCCCGATTTGTCGATATCAACCGCGAACACCCGCTTGAGGCGTTGCGCCCAAGTGAGACCCCGGCATCTTGGAGCCACAGGGACCGGGCCGGATTCACCCGGGACCACACGCGCGACGGGGCCGCTCTCTGAACCGCCCCGGGTACACCGGAGGTCCTTTTGCGTGAGTGGACGCCGCAGGCAGGCGCGAACCACCCGGTTGGAGCCAGCTTTTGTAGGAATGGATTGGCTACAGACTATTGATTCAGCGACGGTTTTCGTAATGATAATCCAAAATCGAGAACTATCGTACTTGCCTTGTGTCTCAATTTGTACGTACAATATACGCACAAATGGAGAAGCCCTATGCCCACACGAGCCACAGAACGATTCAATTTGCGCGCCACGCCGGAGCAGGTGGCCAAGATTCGTGCGGCAGTTGAAATTGGCAATGAGCGCAGCCTGACGGACTACATTTTGACGAGTGCGCTGACCATTGCGGATCAGAGACTCATGGATCGCACGCGCCTGAGTTTCGATGCCCGCGCATACGACGCCTTTCTTCAGGCGCTGGAAGCTCCTCCCAGAGATCTTCCTCGTATGCGTCGCTTGCTCAGTGAGCCGAGCGTATTGGAGCAGCAAGGCTCTGACGATACGGCCCACCAGGAAGCCAAACCCGCCGAGCGCGAAGCCGGTTGATTGTCGGCCCCGAACCCCTTGCCCGCCATCACTCCCTGGATCAGTTCGACTGCGGGAAACCGGCCCTGACGGACTGGCTTCGGCGTTATGCGCGCATGAATCAGGGCGCCGGCATGACGCAAACCTACGTCGTTCACCTCGATAACCGCGTCATCGGTTATTACTCCCTTTGCCCTGGCAGCATCGAACGACAATCCGCCATTCCAAGAATCCTCAAGGGAATTGCGGGACATGCGAACATACCCATTATCTTGCTCGCCAGGTTGGCAATTGACGTAAGCGAACACGGCAAAGGGCTGGGTGCCGCGCTGCTGAAAGACGCCTTTCAGCGGGCGATCAATGCCGCCGCCGCCATCGCAGGCCGGGCGATTATCGTACACGCCATCGACGATGATGCCGTCCGCTTCTATGAACATTTCGATTTTGCGCCTTCGCCGAACGACGACCGAACGCTGATGATTCTGATGAAGGACGTGAGGGCTATGCTGGGCAGCTAGCGCAGGCAAGTGGCTCAGCTTCGAAATAACTGCAAGTGACTCAGCTGCGAAATAACTGTGTGAGAATCGGACCTTGGTGCATGGCTCCGCCTCCCGAGCTACGATGGTACAACTCTCCCGCTCACGGAGAACGCAATGCGACATTGAGATTCCCGACCACTCCACTCCGTCTCGCCGCTGCTCAACCCTGAAGGCTCACGTGCGGAAGACGGGCAACGCTCGAAGCTCGGAATGCCCGATGGGTACTGCTGACTCCTGAAGAAGAAATACCCGCCACCAGACTCCGGCCCAAAATGCAGTCATGCAACAAGGCCGAGTTTCAGCACTACTGCAATGCTGATCGGGTCCACACATCGCTGGGTGGCTTAACAGCTGTGGCATTCGGTGACAAGTTCAAACCGACGCGGGCAAGCCTGTCGGTTTTCAAGCGGAAATCGTATTGGCGGGAAATGGTCTAGCTGCCAATCGCCGCAAGAAGAGGAAATTCGAGACGCACAGGTTGCACCGGCCATCAAGGCCCTGACCGAACGGTAAACCCGCACCCGGATAGTTCGGGATGATCACTGCGGCCGCTTCAGCCGGTCCGGATGTTCGAATTCGAAGTCTTCGCTGCGGATCATCTCCAGTACCTCGGCCATCTTCGGCCGGTCGCCCCAATAGGTGCCGAACCAGGCAAACCGCACGACGCCTTCGGGGTCAATGATGATGGTGGCCGGGCGATTGATGTATTCGGCATGGACGGCGTAGGCCATCGGATCGACGCCATAGCGCGCACCCACGGCGCCGGCACGGTCGAGCAGGTGCGGCCACCAGATATTGTCGGTATACGCCTGCTGGAAGGATTCCTCGGCAAACCAGTATTGCGGATCGACCTCCTTGCCGACCATGACGCGGGCCCGGTACAAATCGTGCGCCTCCAGCGTCGCCACGGTGATGCCGCGCCGTTCGAATTCATCGCGCAGCTCGATCAACTCCCGGAACTCGCCATGGCAGACCGGGCACCAATCGGCGAACACCCAGACCAGCACGGTCCAGCGCCCCGGGGCAACATCCTCCGCACGCCAGACATTGCCCTCGGTATCAGGCAGCGCAAAGTCCGGCGCACGATCACCCGGATTCACGCGGCCGAAGGTCGAAGCGTCCAGCGACCGGAACGCCTCCCGCTGGACATCGGTTGAGGTCATGCCCTTTTCGATCTGGTCGACGGCCAGCTCCGCCTGGTGCCGGACATCCTTCGACGCATCTTCCGCCTCGATCCCGCGTAGTGTAGCCAGCGCGCTCTCGGCCCCGATCTGCCCCAGCGCGACCACGGCCGCTGAGCGGGCCAGCGCATCGGCATCCCCGGTTGCCGTCTCCAGCAGCGCATCGGCCACGGAAGCATCACCCAGAATTCCCAGTGCCGTGGCCACCACATAACGCACCTGAACGGCTTCGTGCTTCAATCCGGCAACCACGGCATCGGGATCACCGGACCGCACCAGGTCGCGCACCGCCAGCAGGCGTACCCGCCAGTCGCCGTCGCCCAGATCGGCAATGCCGTGCTCCCCCAGCACGCGATCATAGGTAAAACTGTCCTCGCCGACCGGATGAAAGTCATGCGCCGCGACGCGCGCGAACACCGATTCCGGCGCCGGCGCCGCCTGCAGCGCAGCCAATGCCGTCATCGTAAGCAGAAAATCCATCGCGACCTCGCAATCGTTGACATTGCAACCCTACCATTTCATCGCTTATTGAGAATCGTTCACATCGGAGCATTCATCGTTGCCCCGCTCTTGCTAAGGGGAATGCACTCACTCGAAGAACTCGAAATTTCGTGGTCATGTCGTCCCCTTGCGTCTTACGCTGCCCGGCGCTCATGATCCAATCTGTATGATCTTTACAAGAAACAAGCCGAAATATCCAGTCACCCACGCGGTTGGTGGCCAGCTCTTTGAAAGCGCCAAAGGCCAACGCAATCGCCGAACGCCGGGCATGGACCATTCGTAACGAATGCCTCGACCACCGGCTCAGTTTTGGTCACCAGCATTTGTACCGAGCCGTTGATGAATTCGACCCTTTTACCGCCGTCGCAGTAGATCAGCCCTGAGTCCGACAAGCTGCTAGAGCAATCGGTCGAGTTCCGCGCGCACCTGCGAATTCCACAGCTCACCGACGGTCTTCCCCGCCGGCAAATCCGTTGACTCCCGGCGCCACGCGATCGTGCCGTTGGCATCGACGATCAGCAGCCCCGGGATAAAATCGATGAGAGTGCGCGTCGCCGATCGTGTCCCCGTCCATGACGGCTAGGTTCGCGAAATCGAGCGTGTCGACGTAGGCTACCGGATCGCCGGCGCCGCGCTCTTTATGATTGATGAGCACGACGTTGATGCTGTCTTCGCCGTAGTCTCTCTGAATTTCGGCGAGATACGGCATGAAAGCCTTGCAGTAGGGACACCATGTCGCCCAGAAGACCATGACGGTCGGCTTGCCGGCCGCAATCCGGGAAACGCTACCTCATTTCCCTGTTCGTCCTGACCCGTAAAGGCCGGTGCCTCGTCACCAGCCTGAACGGCAAGCGCGGGCAGCGGCAGTAAGCTGACAATGACTGCTGCAATGAATCGATTTAACATGTTGCCCCCTAGCAATTATGGTTCGGTAACAATTTGACCGGTCGAAACCAGGAATTTATTACTGAAAATGGCCGACGCGCGCCTGAAGCCGCTGGTCTGCCAGATGCGTTGCTACCGCTTCCGGGTCGTTAGAACCGGTCGGCATATTTGGGCTGGTCGATTAGTGATAATTGTCATCGGCGCCTGGGGCGGATTATCGCCCGTGGAGATTGAGTCTCACGGCCCCCGGTCGTCACCGAGCGGCTGTCGCTGATTGAAAAGGGCAAGTGCGCTATACGCTGACAAATCGGCAGGACTGCCCAATGGCGCGGCCGACGGCCGCCCGAAGGGTCGGGCACAGGCTGGTTGCAAGCCACGCCGGCACCGCCCATCGCTCTGGCGGACGGTGCCACGTGACCTTTAAAGACAGATCAAGCACGCTGAACGTGAGCCGCGACGTCATCCGTCGCCGGCACCCGCAGCAGCCTCGCGTACGTGTAGCCGAGGACCGCGCCGAATATCAGATGAAGCATTAGCGTAGCCACGGGAGCCATGACGCCAATGTTCAGTCCAAAGATGCCTGCTCCTGCCATTGGCATTACGACGATCATCATCAACAGCCATGCGGCGGTTGAAAACCAGAGGCCCTTGGCCAGTTCTGTTTTGCCCGTGACCAGGTGGTTGAACGCGCCGAATAGGCCTCCCCACAAAACCGTGCCGATGATGAAGTGCATCATCCACCCGATCAGCGGCGTCATCGGAGTACCGATGTACTGATTCAGCATCTGCGTCTGCATTTGTATGGCGTTCAGCTGCGGCATTGCACCCATCACGGACTTCATCAGCATGACCGCTGAGAGGACGATGGTGGCGGCGAAACCCGTAAGTATGCCTTTCCCGATATTGTCCATGGTTCGTCTCCTGTTTTCGGTAGCCGATTGGTGACAGTCTCCTTGGCCTGTCTTCTGTGCATGATTCATGCCAGATGAACGCTAACGGCCCACCCGCCTGTCGTAGTAGAAGACCGGTAGGGGCGATGGATTATTACGGTCCGGCAGTCGGGCTATCTTGTAATAGTTACAAATTCAGGTGCTGCGGACTTGCCGGGAACTGCTTTCACGGGTCAAGACCGACAGGACATCCGGGCCGATCACAGGAGAAAAGAATCTCCTCTCGCGCTTCAAGAATGAATTCGGCGGTACCCTTGGAAGCCGCACTATGCGATCACAGGTCACTGAGGTCCACATTGCTTGTTCAATTCTGAACACGATGACGAAGCTAGGAATGCCCGAGGGGCACTGCGTCTCCTAGAAAGAAATACCCGCCACCAGACACCGGCTTAAAATGGCGTCATGCAACAAGGCCCAACTATTACACGTAGTTTTTCGTGGGCGACTCGCCGGCGCCATCCAGCTTGTCCAGGGTCCGCTCGTCAAAATCGCTGGCGTCGTGCCGTTCCGGCAACTGCTCCGCCGGCTCGCCCCAGAAGCGATTGACCATACGGCCACGCTGCACGGCCGGGCGCCGATCAATCTCTCGGGCCCAGCGCTGCAGGTGCTCGTAGGATTGCACCTGCAGAAATTCCCCGGCGTCGTAAAGTCGGCCCAGTGCCAGAGCGCCGTACCAGGGCCAGTTGGCGATATCGGCCAGGGTGTATTCGTCACCGGCGAGGTAACGGTTGTCCGCAAGCTGGCGGTCCAGCACGTCGAGCTGGCGTTTAACTTCGGTGGTGAAACGGTCGATGGGGTATTTCATCGGCTCCGGCGCGTAGGCGTAGAAGTGACCAAAACCACCACCCAGGAACGGAGAGGCACCCACCTGCCAGAACAGCCAGTTGAGTGCCTCCGCCCGAGCGAGCGTATTCTCGGGCAGGAAGGCCCCGAACTTCTCGGCCAGATGAAGCAGTATCGAGCCCGACTCAAAAACCCGTAGGGGTTGTTCCCCACTGTAATCTATCAGCGCCGGAATCTTGGAGTTGGGGTTGACTTCGACAAAGCCGCTGGAGAACTGCTCGCCTTCCAGGATATTGATGGGCCAGGCATCGTATTCGGCGCCGGAGTGGCCCAGAGCCAGCAGTTCCTCGAACATCACCGTGACCTTGACGCCATTGGGTGTGGCCAAGGAATACAGCTGGAAGGGGTGTTTGCCCACCGGCAGCGCCTCGTCGTACCGGGCCCCGGCTTCGGGGCGATTGATGTCGGCGAAGCGGCCCCCGGTTTCCTCGTCCGGGGACCATACCTTCGGCGGTGTGTAGACCTTGTTGTCACTCATATATATACGGCTCCGTAAAGTGGGTTCTTCCAGCATCTCGCTACCCGGCGCAGCAGGACAGTTCGCTTACCTCATGGCAGCATCGATTCAATGTCCGAAGCCGCGGTCGGGTAGGCGAAGGTGGCGTGGCGGATCGCCGTCGGGCCTCCAGTGCGGCCACCGGGGTCAATGGCAACGGGCCACCGGCGGCATCGCCGGCCGCGTAAACCGCCGGGTTGGAGGTGCTGCGGAAGGTCTTGTCCAGCTTGAGCTTGCCGTTTTCGTGCGCGATGTTGGCCGCATCCAGGTCCAGCGCTTCCAGCGCCGGCTTGCGGCCGCCGCTGTGGATGGCGAGATCGGTAGCGATGTCCACGCGCCCCTCCGGCCCCTCGGCCTGAACCTCGAACCCTTCGCCGGTCTTGCGCACCGCCTTGACCTCGTGGCCAAGCCGCAGGTCCACGCCGAGCGCGCGGGTGCGTTCGATCAGCAGCGCGACCAGATCCGGGTCGAAGCCGGCCAGCGGCTGCTCGCCCCGGTTGAGCATCGTGACGCTCGCGCCGGCACGGGCCGCGATATGCGCGAACTCGAAGCCGATATAGCCGCCGCCCACCAGCACGATGCGGCGCGGCAGCTGTTCCAGCTCCAGGAAGTCGTCGCTCAAGGCCAGATGCTCGATGCCCTCGATCGGCAATCGGGTCGGCTCGGCGCCGGCGGCGATGACGATGTGTCTCGCCGGTGAGCGTCGTGTCGCCGACCACCACCGTGTTGCCGCCGGTGAAACGGGCTCGGCCGTGATACGCATCAATTCCCTGCTTGCCATACGCCTGCTCGCGCTTGTCCGGCACCGGGTCGGTGAACGAACGCTTGTGGCGCTGCAGCGCCGCCCAGTCGATGCGGGCCTCGCCCTGCACGGTGTCGATGGCGCCCATGCGCTCGAAGCCGTCGATCACCTCGGTGGCGGCGATCAGCATTTTCTTCGGGTCGCAGCCGCGCAGCGCGCAGGTGCCGCCGAACGGGCGGTGGTCGATCACCGCCACCGACCAGCCGGCCTTGCGGCAGTTGAATGCGGTAACGTTGGCCGCCGTGCCGGTGCCGATCACGATCAGGTCATAGTTGCCGTTTGCCATATTCTTCTCCGCATCACGCATGCGCCGGATCACCCGGCACAGCAGGAAAGCTCCTTGACGTCCTTGGTAAAGGTCTGCGACGCGAGTTTCAGGCCTTCGACCATGGTCAGGTAGGGGAACAGCAGATTCGCCAGTTCGTCGACGGTCATCCGGTTGTGGATCGCCAGCACGGCACTCTGGATCAGCTCGCCGGCGTTGGCGGCCACCGCCTGGACGCCGATCAGCCGATCGGTGTCGGCCTCGGCAACCAGCTTGATGAAGCCGCGGGTGTCGAAGTTGGCCAGTGCGCGCGGTACGTTATCCAGCGTCGAGCAACGCGGATGTCGACCTCGATGCCCTGCGCAGATTGCGCCGCGACCTCGGACAGGCCGACCGTGGCCACCTGCGGGTCGGTGAACACCACCGCCGGCATGGCGCGCAGATCGAGCGCGGCCTCGCCGCCGGTCATGTTGATCGCGGCGCGGGTGCCGGCGGCTGCGGCGACATAAACGAGCTGCGGCTGGTTGCTGCAGTCGCCGGCGGCATAGATGTCGGCGCGCGCTGGTGCGCATGTGCTCGTCGACGACGACGGCACCGTTCGTCTTCGGTCTCGACGCCAACCGTCTCGAGGTTCAGGCGCGCGCGTGTTCGGCGCGCGACCGGTGGCCACCAGCAGCCGATCGGCCCTGAGCTCGCCATGCTCGGGTCGCCAGGCGGAACACCTTGTCGGCGTAGTCCACCCGGCTGGCTTCGGTGTGCTCCAGCACCTCGATGCCTTCGCTCCCGGAAGACGTCTGCCACAGCCGCGCCGATAGCAGGGTCTTCGCGAAGGAACAGCGTGCTGCGCGCCAGGATCGTGACCCGGCTGCCCAGGCGGGCAAAGGCCTGCGCCAGTTCGACGGCGACCACCGAAGAGCCGATCACGGCCAGGCGCTCAGGAATGCTCTCGCTGTCCAGCGCCTCGGTGGAGGTCCAGTAGGGCGTGTCCGCCAGGCCCGGGATGGGCGGAATCACGGGGTGGGCGCCGGTCGCGATCAGGCAGCGGTCGAACGCCAGGTCCTGCCGGGCGCTGGCTTCGGTTTCAATAGCCAACGTGCGTTTGTCGACAAAGTGCGCCTGGCCACGGACAAACGTGATCGCTTCACGGGATTCGAGGATGGACTGGTACTTGGACTGGCGCAGTTCGTCCACGCGGGCCTGCTGCTGGGCAAAGAGTTTTTTCCGGTCGATTTCCGGTAGCTGGACCGAGATGCCGTCATCGAACGGGCTGCCGGACCGCACGTGCGCGACACAGGCCGCCTGGATCATGATTTTCGACGGCACGCAGCCGACATTGACGCAGGTGCCGCCAAGCGTGCCGCGCTCGATCATCGTCACCCGGGCGCCCGCCTCGACGGCGCGGATGGCGGCCGCGAACGCGCCGCTGCCGCTGCCGATGATGGCGATATGCAGCCCACTGCCGTCGTGGTCGTACTTCCCCTTGACGTGTGCGGCACACGAATCACTGGTCATGCCGGTGATCTGCAACTGTGTCATCTCATCGGTCCCCTTCATTTGTATGCATTCGTTCTGGCCCAGGGGCATCAGCCGCGCCTGGCCGGTAGCTCGCAGCCGTCCGGCTCGCAACGAGGAGTTGCCGGCGACACCAGATCCCAGATGGACACCGCCAGCATGATGCCGATGCCGGTATAGGTGGCGTAGCTGCTCCAGCCATACCGGAACCATGGGTACAGAGACAACAGCAGGATCGTCGGCCCCAGCATCCCGAGCAGACTGCGATGCCATTGGCGATGCCGGAACCAGCCGAGGGCGTTGATCACCAGCGCCACCCAGGCGAACAGTGGCAGCAACGTGTTGATGAACAGGCCTTCCCATTGGGCGAGGAAGCCCAGTCCGATGGCGGCGCCGAGACTGGCGATGGCGGGAAAGCACATCGCGCAGCCCATTGCCGATACGAGCGCACCCAGCGAGCCGGCCTTGTCGCCAACGCGCGTAACAATATCGATTGGATTCAATATCGGTGCTCCTTTCGAGTCTGCAACGGTTGCGGTAACCTTACTCCCGTACTTGAGTACGGAGTCAAGCAGCGTGGCGAAACCTGAACCGAAGCTCACAATCGGCGCGTTCGCCCGCGCCGGGGGCGTCAATGTGGAAACCATCCGCTTCTATCAACGCAAGGGCCTGTTGCCCGAGCCGGATAAACCCCCTGGTGGTATTCGCCGGTACGGAGAGGCGGACGTGAAACGAGTGCGTTTCGTGAAGTCGGCGCAGCGGCTGGGCTTTTCTCTGGATAACATCGCGGAGCTGCGCGAACTCGACGATGGGGCACACTGCGACGAGGCGCGGGAACAGGCCGAAAGGAAACTGGCCGACGTGCGTACCAAGCTCGCCGCTCTGCAGCGGATCGAGGCGGTACTTGCCAAGCTGGTCACACAGTGCCGCGCCGCATCGGGTGAAGTCCGCTGCCCATTGATCGCGTCGTTACAACAATCCTGAGACCTCGGTGCATGGCTCCGCCTCCCGACCTACGATGGTACGACCCTCCCGCCCACGGAGAGAATCCGGCTGTGCGCGGCGTAGTCTCGTTGAGACCGCCGTGTCGCGCTTCAAGAATGACGTCGGCGATACCCTTGCAAGCCGCACTATACGATCTCAGGCAATACAATTCGGTATGGCAAAGATCCGCGAAGCCTTCGGCGCGTGAACGAACCGATATTGTGCAATCCCACAAAGGAATTCGATTATGACCCTGAATGAGAAACAGAGAGCCCTGTGTGAGAATCACGGCTTCGACTTTTCCGACCTGAAGGCGCTTTACATCAATTGTACGTTGAAGCCATCGCCGGCATTTTCCCACACCGAGGCGTTGATGAAAGCTCTCGGAAGAGATCATGGCGGCCAACAGCGTGTCCACGGAAACGGTCCGGGCGGTGGATCTGACGCTGCCGCCCGGCGTGTATCCCGATATGCGCGAACAGGGTTTCGAGCACGACGACTGGCCGTCGCTGTGTGAAAAGGTCATGGCCTCCAACATCCTTGTCGTCGGTACGCCGATCTGGCTGGGCGAAGAGTCGTCGGTCTGCCGGCGCATCATCGAACGACTGTATGCCGAATCCGGCAAGCTCAACGACAGCAATCAGTCAATCTATTACGGTCGTACAGGTGGCTGCGTCATTACGGGCAATGAAGACGGCGTCAAACACTGTTCGATGTCCATCCTGTACGCGCTGCAACATCTTGGTTACACCATCCCGCCGCAGGCGGACGCCGGTTGGATTGGTGAGGCCGGTCCGGGCCCGTCTTACGGTGACGAGGAGTCCGGGGGGCCGGAAAACGACTTTACCCAGCGCAACACCACGTTCATGACCTGGAACCTGATGCACATGGCGCGACTACTCAAGGATGCTGGCGGCATTCCCGCGCACGGTAACGACCGCAAGGCATGGACCGCCGGCTGCCGTTTCGACCATCCTAACCCAGATTATCGCTGATACACGCCTCGCGTTCTCACCGCTGAACAAGGCCGCCATCTGTCCGATCCCGGGGAACGTTCTACGTTCAGTTCCGCTCCATCCGTCTCTTGGCGGGCGTTTGCATCCTATTTGGCATAACATTGTATTGTCGATTTTACAGCGAGTCCCAGTAGGTAAAGCTTGCGGAAGTTTTGCGTAATTCAGCTGTGCGTCGTTGTGCATTATTGGTCAATCTGTGCAACGGATGCCCACTGCAACTCATCTTTTCAAAACCATCTTATACAGTTTAATTGTCGAACTTCGAACCAGGTGATCGGGAGTTCGAGTCTCTCCGGGCGCGCATAAATAAGCCCCTCCTTGTCGCGGAAAAACGAATATCCATTAGACGCGGCCAGCCAGCCGATGTTACAGGGTCCTGAAAACATCCCACGATTGGCAACGCAAGGTCGTTCAGTTCGTTACAATCACTGCGGATTTCAACAAACGGTGCTCCTGTGTCCATACAGTACTTGGTCGGTTTTGCGGTTGCGTTGTTCGCCCTGTCAGTTCTTCACCGAGCCACTGGCGCGATGGATGCGTCTGCCGCAGACATTGCTCCTCGTCGTGTTCGGTGCGATCGGCGCATTCGTTGTTACCGACGTGTTGGGCATGGATACAGGCCTGCGGGCGGCCAACTTTTATGATCTGGTGTTTTACGTCTTTCTGCCGGTACTGGTATTCACTGCCGCTTATCACCTGCCTGCCCGTCAGCTTACTGCCAACCTGGGCATCATTCTGTTTCTTGCCGTCGGCGGCATGCTGGCGACCGCCGTCCTTTGCGCCGGGCTGGTCTTCTGGGGAATCGGCCATCCCAGCGGCTTCCCCTGGATCGCGGCGCTCATCACCGGCACGTTACTTGCCGCCACTGATCCCGTAGCCGTGGTGGCACAACTCAAGGAGCTCGGTGCTCCGCAACGGCTTGCCACCCTGCTGGAAGGGGAAAGTCTGTTCAACGATGCAACGGTCATCGTGCTGTTCGGCATTCTCCTGGCTATGGCCACCTCCGGCGATAACACGTTCGCTTATACGGACGCAGCCCTGCACTTCATGATGGTGTTCTTCGGCGGCGCGGCTGTCGGTGCAGCTGGCGGTCTGCTCGGCAGCGCCGTTCTTCGCCTGCTGCGTCCCGGAGTGAGTCACGCGCTGGTGTCGCTGGCCATGGCCTACGGCACTTTCCTGCTGGCGGAGACCCTGCTGGAAGTGTCCGGCATCATGGCCACTTTGCTTGCCGGATTGCTGCTGGCTCGCGCCGTGCAGCGTCAAGATGGCCCGCAAATCGGCGACGAAGTAGGATTCACGTTAGATCTGCTGGCCTACGCCGCCAACGGCAGTGTATTCCTGCTGGTCGGCATGACGATTACCGGCGCCATGTTCACTGAGCGGTGGTTGGCGATGCTGATTGCCATCGGGGCCGTACTGCTGGCCCGCCTGATCATGGTCTTCGGAGCATCGCCGCTGCTCAACGCCACCGCGTACGAGCCCCTGCCAATCGGGTATCAGGCTGTCATTGCCTGGGGCGGCCTGCGTGGAGCCGTCACCCTGGCCCTGGCTCTGGCATTGCCCACCAGTCTGGACTACTGGTGGACGATTCAATCCATGGCGTTCGGGGTAGTGCTGTTTACCCTGTTCGTGCAGGCACCGACCATGCCATGGCTCATCCGCCGCGCCGGCGTTCCACAGAGCGAGAACGATGACGAGCCGCACGAGGGCTCTGCGTGAGCACCGTCCGCGGCAAGCCGGCCCTCATGCTGCCCGGCGCCGGTGCTCGCGGCGCCTATCAGGTTGGCGTGATCAAGGCGCTGATGGATTACCTGCCGGGCGCCGAGTCCCCGTTTCCGATTATCGCCGGGACATCCGCAGGTGCCATCAATGCGGCCGTGATGGCCAGTCATGCGGACAACTTCCGGGAAGGTGCAGCAAGCCTGGAATTGTTCTGGGCGACGCTGCAATCCGGGCAGATCTTCAAGGCCGGTTGGCGGCACAATCTGACTTTGGTGCATTGCTCCGCCTCCCGAGCTACGATGGTACAACTCTCCCGCCCACGGAGAACGCAGTGCCACAGATATATCCACAGCGTAACCAGCTGAAGTATACGAAGAAACAGTATCGTGTCCGGAACTGGAGGGAATACGAGGCCGGGCTCTGCAAACGCGGTGACCTGACGATCTGGTTTTCAGAAGATGCACTTCGCGACTGGCATCCGCCGGTGGGCGCAAAACCCGGTGGGCAACGCCGCTACTCAGACACGGCCATTGAGACGGCGTTGACCGTCCGTGCGGTCTACGGTCTGGCCTTGCGGCAAACCGAAGGTTTCCTTCGATCCGTCGCCAGGCTCCTGCAGCTCGACATTGAGATTCCAGACCACTCCACTCTGTCTCGCCGCTCCTCAACCCTGAAGGCGCACGTGCGGAATACGGGCAACGCTGATGGCCCCGTACACATCCTCATTGATAGCACAGGCTTGAAAGCTCACCGCGGCTCGACTGCTCCGGCCGACAGGCGCAATCGCCGAACCTGGCGGAAGTTACATCTGGTCGTTGACGTGACAACCGCCGAGATCCTCACATCGAAGATCACGACGCACGGCACGCGCGATTCAACACCGGTCCGGGATCTACTGGCACCGATAAATCGTAGACTCGCCTCGGTGCGAGCGGACGGCGCTTACGACCGAGCTTCCGTCTATTGTGCCATTGAGACCACGGTCAGACGACCTGCTCGACCAGAATCCTCATCCCGCCCGGACGAATGCGAAAACCAGCGACGATGCAGGCGTCGAGAGCGACCAGCGAGATGAGAACATCCGACATATCGATCGTGTCGGTCGACGCTGTTGGCAGAGAGAATCCGGCTACACGCGGCGAAGTCTCGTCGAGACCGCTGTGTCGCGCTTCAAGAATGAATTCGGCGGTACCCTTGGAAGCCGCACTATGCGATCACAGGTCACTGAGGTCCGCATTGCTTGTTCAATTCTGAACACGATGACGAAGCTCGGAATGCCCGATGGGCACTGCGTCTCCTAAAAAGAAATACCCGCCACCAGACTCCGGCCTAAAATGGAGTCATGCAACAAGGCCGCAGACCAGCGTCGAGCGGTGCCCCAGGACGCGCACTGTGATCGCGAAATGAATATACGTCACCGTCCTGATGAGCGTGCCGGAGAGAGCCGGACGGATCTGCGGCTGCAGAAATAATCTGTCAAAGATCCGGGTCCCTACCCACTAAGAGCCCAATGCTGAGATGAAGGAGCATTTATGAATTTCGAGTTGAATGATGAACAGTCGGTGATCCGGGAGCGCGTCCGTGAGTTTCGCCAAACCTACTGTGACGCCGGTCGAAAGCACGCATTCGCCGGAAGCGACACTTTCCCAGACGATCTGTACGAAGCGATGGCGCGCAGCGGGCATACTGAAGTTCGCCTTGCCGAAGGCCATCGGGGGGATGAGGCTGGACTCACCGGTGCAGCACTGGTCAGTGAGGAACTCGCCCGGGCTAGCAGCGCCCTCGTCAATATGTACCTGGTTAATGCGATCTTCGCGGGTGGCCTTGTCGCGATTGCCGGCAGCGACGAACAGATGTACCCAGATTCTGCCTGCCCTGGCGGCGGGAGAGTGCCGACTCGCGTTCGCGCTGACTGAGCCTGACGCCGGTTCGGATGCGGCCGCTATCCGGACGACGGCACGGCGCCGGGCCGGCCAATGGCTTCTGGACGGTGAGAAACGCTACACGACGGGCGCCCGAGATGCCGATTACATCCTGGTCGTGGCACGTACCGATCTCGAGGCGAAACACTCCCAAGCGATAAGCGTTTTCCTCGTTCCCCGCGGAGTCGAAGGCCTCACCATTACCGCTATGGACAAGATCACTGACAATGCCTACGCATCATGCGACTTGCAGCTGGAATCGGTGCGGCTCGATGAGGGTGCGCTCCTCGGCGGCGAGCTGGGCCTGAACCGGGCCTGGTCGGCCTTGCGACTCACCGGTGGCATGGAGCGGCTATGCGTGGCGGCGAGCTCGCTGGGCCTGAGTCGGGCCGTGCTGGAGGATGCACTTGATCATGCACACACGCGCAAACAATTTGGCCGGCCCATTGGTCAGTTCCAGGCGATACAACACCGTCTGGCGGGTATGGCCGTCTCCGTCGAGTCGCTGCAGTGGCTGACCTATGCAGCGGCACGGAAAGCCGATCGCGGCGAGGATGCAGGCAAGGAAATCAGCATCGCGAAGACTTTCGTGGCCGAGACCGTCAACAGACTGGCGCTGGACGGGCTGCGCATCCTCGGTGGCGAGGGATTCCTAGCAGCGACACCGATGGTGAGATACCAGCGCGAGGCGCTGCTGAGTCTCTATGCGGGCGGGACGATTGAAATACAGAAGAACCTCATCGCACGGTACCTCGCACTCTGACAGCAATCACCCCTAACGACGACTCCTCCCAGTATGACAGTGATCCGTCCATTGAAGCGGGTCAAGCCAAGAGAAGGTTACCGAGAACAGGCCGCGTCAGACGAGCTTGCGCAGTTCCGCAACCAGGATCTCGGGGTCCGGCCGGTCGATGATTCGCTTCGACTGCTCCACGTAGGTAATGACGTTGTCCTCGTCGCAGACCAGCGCCGTGGGCCAGACCGTGTCGGGGCCGTACTGATCGCGGTACATGCCCGGGACGCCGGTCTCGTGCAGCAGGCCTAGCTGTTTCACCACAGCAAGATCGCGGTCGAGCCAAAAATCGAACTGCACGTCGAAGATCTCGGCGACGCGCCGCGTCGTTCCAAGCGGCTTGGGTGTCACGATCACGAGCTTGGCGCCCAGCGCGTTGATCTCCTTGTAGTGCGAGGTCAGGTCGGCCACCTGCCGGCTGCAGAACGGGCACCAGTTGCCGCGTACGAACAGGACCACCGACGGCCGTCCGCGGAGGTCGTTCGAGCTAACCGGCCGGCCGGCCTCGTCCTCGGCCGAAAATTCGGGCCAGCGGATCCCCGGGCTCGAGCTCGAGCGGTGTTGGCTTGCCGCGGAGGTTCCGGCGGATGAAGATCCACAGCGCCGCAGCTATGCCCGCGAGGACCAGGACCATGACGACGGCAATGCTGTTCAAGGGCTTCTTCCGCTGTTCTCAGGTTTCGAGGACGATCTTACCCAAGTACCGGCCGGATTCCATATAACCGTGTGCCGCCGTGGCCTCAGCGGGCGGGATGCGCCGGTCGATGACCGGGCGCACTCTGCTTTGAACCACGTCCGGACGGATGTCCACTGTGCACTCACGGCGATGTGTCGTTGCCGCCGGAATCGACCCCGGGACCGGCCGCGATGGCGTCGGCGGAGAGCAACACATGCAGGAGATTGTCCTGGAAGTGGATATTGCCGGTCAGCCGGTCATGGTCTTCGCAAAGGAAGAACGAATAGTCCAGCGGAAAGTAGATGTAGCGATGTCGGGAGACGGTCGGGTCCAGCGCCTGACGGGCGATGAGCGAGGGTTTCGTCACGACGCCGTCCCCGGGCTCCAGCAGGAGGTGCTCATAGTCCACGCCGTCGACGGGGTTCCGGATCTCCGATGGTGCAAACCGCAGAACGGAGTCGCCATTCCATTCTTCGACCAGTATGCGCGCTGGCGTGAGCGTGCAGTCACCGCCAAAGGTAATGAAGCGTACCGTCGGTTCCGGTTCCGGCACGGTGAGTGACCAGACGAAGCGCCGCGCCCGCTCTATGCGCTTCTCGAAGTAGGCTTCGTATACGCGCAATAGCCGGTCGGCCTGCTCCGGACTCCCGATGTCTGCGCGGATCCGCTCGCGGACCGCATCATTGAAGACCGACATGCCGATGCGACGCCAGAATTCCGTGGAGAAAACATCCCGTTCGAGTGGCTCGCCGTCGCTGGTGACCAGCCACGTGTTGAGCGGGTGTGGCAGCAGCTGGTAAGTGCTCGGGAAGGTTGCCACGACTTCCGGCGGGATCCGGTTCAGGCCCACCCGGGAGCCTGACATGAGTGTGCGGAATGCTTTCACGGTGCCGAGATTCGGGGTTCCCAGCAGTATCACCCGCCGCAGGCGTTCCGCGCCCCGGTTACTGACCGGAAAGTCGTTGTCGTCCAATACATCCTGCGTTCCATAGCGGCCATAGTAGCGGGCGATAAGGCCGCCCATGCTGTGAGCGATGACGTCCACTTTGAGTCCGGGCTCGCCGTAGTCGCGGCGGATCTGCTCGAGGAACGCGTCCAGCTTGTGCACGGTCGCCACATTGTCCTGGCGCCAGTCATAGGTGAAGACGTAATAGTGCTTGGGTCCGGGCCCTCGCGGTGTGCCCGCCACGGCGCGGCGGTAACCGCCGTAGCGCTCGAGAACGCGCAGTATCTCCGAATAGAAGTCCCTGCCCGCCGCTTTGTCGGTAAGGCCCGAGACAACCAGCTCGTCGGGCCGCGGTTCCAGCGTCTCGGGGTCGATCTCGAGCGCCAGTTCCGCATAATCGGCGAACATCAGCTTCCAGGCGGGCCCCGGCCAGACTTCCCGCCCCGTTTTGGCATCGGCGAGCCGCGATCCGAACGCCCCCGGTATGACCACGACCGGGGGCTGGATGTCCGGGTTGGTCTGCATCGAATAAAGCCGCTGCAGATCCGGTGCCGGCGACGCACAGCCGGTCAGTACAACGATCGCCGCCAGGGCGACGAGACGATGCATGGCGCTTACCGGGAAGGGTTGCCTGCCCCCGTGCTCAGTAGCGTATCTTCATCGCGCAGCAGGAAAAGGGCGATGCAGGCCGCCAGCATGGGCCACGCGGCGAAGAACAGTATGTTCGGGCCCTCGAAAGGCGCGAGATACTGACGGAAAGAGGACAGCGTCGAGACGGTGTGCATGGCCAGCACCGCACCGTAGGTCCAGGTCCGCCAGGCGCCTGCGAGGAACGCGAGCACGATCGCGAGTTGCAGCGCGCCAAGTGCATAGAACACGGTCTCGCCCAATCCGGGCATGGCATAGAATGTGCCGAAAACCCCGGCGGCGTGCTCCGGTCGCAGCAGTTTGTCGACGGACCACACGAGCATGACGATGGCGATGCCGATGCGCAACGTCAGTAACGAGACGGGCAGGCGGTTGGTGATTGTGGTCATGTGGCGGCCTCCTTTCAGACTTTAGTGGCCGGCGACAGCGCCTTTGGCGCCGACCTCGGTGTGTACGTCGAGCCAGCTCACTGATCACCTTTTGCGTCGACGTTTATATTCTGAACTGATCGATACTAAATTACCACGTCGCTGACGAAAAGCTCAATCGGCCGCCCCGCCCTCCGCCTGCCAGGGCGTCTGCATGCAGCGGGTTTCGGTTGCGATGCCGCCTGCGCCGGCTGCCGGCGACAGGTTTGCAATATAGACTGATTGGTACTAAATTAGCGTCATGAGCAGAGGACGACCCCTCGAATTCGACCGGGATACCGCCCTGGAAGCGGCGATGCAGCTGTTCTGGAGCCGCGGCTACGAAGCGACGTCGCTGCAGGACCTGCTCGGGAGCATGGGTATCGCACGCAGCAGCTTCTATCAGTCTTTCGGCAGCAAGCAGGAAGTATTTCTGCTGGCGGTCGAGCGCTACCGCGACTGCCTGGTCGATGCGCTGCGCCAGTCGCTGGCAGTGGCGGACTCGGGCATCGCCTTTATCGAGGACACGCTCAAATCGGTCGCCGCGGATGCGGGCGGCGCGGACGGGCCAAGAGGCTGTCTCGTATTCAACTCGGCTGCCGAATTCGGGCAGAAGAATCCCGACGTGGCGGGACGGGTTGCGGCAAGCATCGACGCCTTCACCCGTGTATTCGCCGATGCGATCAGCAGGGCCCAGCAAGAGGGGGATGTGCCGCCCGAGCGCGACCCGGTACTCATGGCGCGCTACATCGTTTGCACCATGAGCGGGCTGCGCACTCTCGCCAAGGCAGGCGCCCGCCGCAAAGAACTGAACGATCTCGCGCATCTGGCGCTGGCTTCCCTGACCTGATGCCGTACCCGGTTTCCGGGGACGGCCGCATGCCCGTCACGCATTCATATTTTCGACTAAGGAGAAACGAAATGAAATTCAAGGTACTCGACAGAGAGACCGCACCCGCAGAGTCCCGTCCGATCATGGACGCCGTCGCGGAAAAGTACGGCTTTCTGCCGAATCTTGTCAGTGTGTTGTCCCATTCGCCGGCAGCGGCGGAGGCTTACACCTCGATCGGCAAGGCGCTGGAGAAGGCGGCCCTCGACCCGGTCGAGCAACAGGTAGTCTTTTTGACCGTCAGCGTCAGGAACGGCTGCGACTATTGTGTTGCGGCACACAGCACGCTCGCGAAGGGCACATCGATGTCCGATGAGGTACTGGAGGCGCTGCGAAACGGCGACGAGATCCCGGATCCGAAGCTGCGGGCGCTGGCCCGATTTGCGGCGGCGCTGCGCGAACACCAGGGCTGGGTGCCCGATGAGGAGCTTGCCGCCTTTGCCGAAGCAGGCTACGAGCAGCGCCACGTGCTCGACGTTATCACGATCCTCGCGATGAAGACGCTCAGCAATTACACCAATCATATTGTCGGCACTCCGCTGGATGACGCTTTCGCCGACCAGGCCTGGGACGGCGCGCGCAACGCGGCCTGAGGCCGGGTCATGGAAAGCCGCACGGGACAGTCCGGACAGCATCGAGTCAGTCTGCTCACATCCTTCCGGGCAGCGCTGGCCGGACTGCTCCCACTCAGCCTCTTCGCGGCCGGGGCGATCGCTCAGGACTGGGAGACGGATATCCTCCGCGAGACCTTTGGCTACGGCGCCGGAACGCCGGCCGACGTACCGTGGGACGAAGTGGAGCAAGGCTGCGGTGCCCGGGATTGCATTCCGTCGATCGATGATCCCAGCTTCGTCGCGGCCGAGGATGCCGATTTCCTGGACACGGCGGACATCGTGATGGGAATCGAGTTGAATGGCGACGCGCGTGCCTACCCGATTTCAATCCTCAACTTCCACGAAATCGTTAACGACGTAGTCGGCGGTCGCCCGGTCGTCATCACTTACTGCCCACTCTGCGGTTCCGGGCTCGTGTTCGGGCGCCGCTCTCGGTGACCGGGTCGTCGAATTCGGCGTGTCGGGACTCTTGCGCAAAGAATGACCTCATCTCTACGACCGGGCCACGGACTCACTCTGGCAGCAGATCACCGGCCGTGCTTTCGCCGGGCCGATGCGCGGGGAGGAACTCAGACCTCTGCCGGTCTCCATCACTCGCTGGATGGACTGGCGGGACAGACATCCGGATACGCGAGTCCTGTCCACCGACACGGGATTCGAGCGTTCCTATGCCAACAAGACGCCGTACGGCGACTACGACCAGAGTGAGCGATTGCTCTTCCCGGTGGCCTACGACCGGCGATTGCACCCGAAGACAGTGGTGCACGGCGTAGAGGCCGGTGACGCCTCCTACGCGATCACTGAGACCATGCTGAAAACGCACGGCGAAGTCGAGCAACAGGGCGAACCCGGTGTTCGTTGGAAGATGCTGCCGGATGGAAAGGTGGTCGCCGAGAGGCTGGATTCCGGCGAAGCACTGGTCACACACCGGATGTTCTGGTTCGCCTGGTACAGCTTTCACACGACGACGCACCTTAAAAGCGACGAATCCCGAAGCGATTGAGCGGGCGCACCCACACATGAAAGTCACCTACTGAAAGCGACGCTCAATCATGGTTAGAAACTGGTTCTACGGTCTGTCCGCGGCACTGTTCGCGCTTGTCGGCGTCACCGGGTTCTTCTGGCCTCCCATTGCATGGAGCCTGGTAGTACTCGTACCTCTTTTCTGATCGGCCTGCGCGATGCGCTGCAAATAAAGCATACCGTATTACGCAATTTTCCGATCATCGGTCATGGCCGTTACCTGATTGAAAGCGTGCGACCGGAGCTGCAGCAATACCTGATCGAATCCAACCTCGACGCATACCCCAGTCGAGCGCGAGTTCGCGCGCTGGTCTATCAACGGGCCAAGGGCCAGCTTGAAACCAGGCCGTTTGGCACTCAGCGCGATGTCTACAGGGTCGGCTACGAGTGGGCCAGCCATTCGCTGGCGCCGGTCGAACAGCTTGATCAGGAACCACGAGTTGTGTTCGGCGGACCGGACTGCAGCATGCCGTACTCCGCGTCGCATCTGAACATTTCGGCGATGAGCTTTGGTGCGCTGTCGAACCGTGCGGTGCTGGCACTGAATGAGGGCGCAAAGTTCGGCAGCTTCGCCCACAATACCGGAGAGGGCGGAACTGGCGCGGCTCCGCTGGAGTTTTCGAACTCGGTCGGCATGCCCGGACGCGATGGCCTGGTGTTCGTCGCCAATGCGTTGACCGGCGCAGGCTTGCGCGACAAGGTGAGAGTAATTTATTCGGGTAAGGTATTTTCTGCCTTTCACATGATCCGTGCGATTGCGCTCGGCGCGGATACCTGCAACTCGGCGCGTGGCATGATGTTCGCACTGGGCTGCATCCAGGCGTTGCACGGTGCAACTCCAACAGCTGCCCGACGGGCATTACCACCCAGGAGCCGGCGTTGGTGAAAGGATTACACGTGCCGGCAAAGGCCGAGCGTGTTCACCGCTTCCACAAAGCCACAATCCATGCGTTCCTGGAAATGATCGCGGCCATGGGCCTGAGGCATCCCGACGAGATCCGACCACATCACGTCTATCGGCGGGTCGACGATCTCAATGTGCGCAGCCTGGCGGAGATCTACCAATTTCTCGAGCCCGGCGCGCTGCTGTCCGGCGACTTGTCGCCGTGTTCGCTCACCACGGACTGGCAGGAAGCGTCGCCGCAGCACTGGCGCTTTCAGGCAGAAAGCGGGGCGGCATTTGCCGGCGGCGCCTGATTTGTTCTGCCATCGTTTTGCGAACGAGTAGCAGACCTCACCCTGTCCGAACCAACGCCTGATTACCACTCTCTCGTTCGCCGAAATGTACCGGCGATGTCGCCAAGCGCTTCCCGCCTTCCTTTGTGGACTTTATGAAAGGACCCGGGCGTGGGCGCGTCATGTTCGGAACAAACTGGCCTATGCTGTCGCCCGAACGCTGCCTTTCCGGCATCGAAGCACTTGGCCTGGACGACGCTGAGCTGCAGGCCTTCAAATCGGAGACCGCCCGGCAGGTCTTTCGGCTTGATTGATGCGCAGACCTTTAATTGCAGGAAATTTCAGGATGATTCTGAACCAGATCACCATTGCATGTACCGATTACGCCGCCTCCGTTGAGTTCTACAAACGGCTTGGCCTTATCCGAATCGTTGACGCTCCGCCCCGCTACGCCCGCGTTGAACCTGTGGACGGCGCCGGTGCCACATTGTCTCTACATGCAGTCGATAATATCCTTCCCGGCGGAACAGTTACTTATTTTGACCACGATCCGCCGAAAAGCTGGATCACCGCATTCGAGCAGCTGAGTGCTCAAGGCTTCCAATTTGAATCCGCACCGACAGATCAGAGTTGGGGCTGGCGGGACAGCCGCGAGTGACGGACCCTGTCCGGCAACGAAATCTGCCTCTATGTTTGCTGGAGACGACGGGCGCTTTCTCTCATGGCGGGTGGACGGCAAACGAGCCTCCAGATAGGCCGGTGCGCGGGCAAATCAGGAAGTCGATGCCGAAGCGACTCAGGGAGTAGCCAGAATGAACGCGAACTCGTTTTCGAGGGCGAACAGCCGTTATTGAATTGACTACCTCAGGTTCGCGGCGACCTGCGACTGGTGGCCTGTTCGGAATACGGACGTCAAATATCGTCAATCAAATCCTGCGTTCAGCAGCTTACGCCGCGCACTATGGCCGTCGCGCATCAGTTGCCTCGTGGCGTTGACGGGATGCCAGTTCCGAGTCTACCAGAGCCGATCCGGGTTCTGTCCCCACGCATCCATCGCGCAAAATCATAGACATCGAATGCCAGGCAAACAGCAACAAAACCAAACAGCAAGATCGCATCAGGTGAAATCAGGCTCGCATCTTCCTGATACGTGATCCGACTCCCGGAATAATCGCCAGAAAGCCGAAGACCGATATACGCCAAAAGCAGGACCCAGGGTATCAGATGCGCTATTCCTAAAAGTCTGGTCAAGCCTTCTTGA